>JAFYOI010000010.1 GCA_017560255.1 Clostridia bacterium | reverse complement strand
AATGCCTTTCGACAATAAGGACAATTACAAAAAAGCAATGCGTTTCGGCGACGATGCCCTTAAAGCAGAACTTACCGAAGCCATTGAGTTTATTAAAACCCGTATTGAAAACAAGCGACTTGAAGGTATTTATACCGAAACGGTTACCGTTATGCGTAGTGCAAAAAACGATAGTGACTTTAAAAAGGCGGCAAGCACTTTCCGCACCATTCCCGATTACAAAGACGCTGCAAAACTTGCTGAGGAATGTGAGCGTAAAATTGAAGAAATCAAAGCAAAAGAAGAAGCAGAACGTTTAGAGCAGGAACGTCAGGCGGAAATCAAACGTGAAAAAACGAAGAAAATCGCAATTATCGTCGCAAGTATAGTTGCCGTTGCCATCATTGCAGCCATTGTTATAAGCAACATCATCTCCAATATGAAATATAACGAGGCAACTAAACTTATGGAGGAAGGTAAAACTTCCGAGGCTGTTAAGTTATATGCAGAAAGCGGAAATGAAGACAGCCTCAAAGCACTTTCAAAGTTTTTCAGCAAGACCCCCATGCTTGCCGGAGGCTATGGCTACACGGTCGGTCTCAAAACTGACGGTACCGTAGTTGCTACTAATGATTCCAATGAGTTCTACACATGGCATGATATTGTCGCCGTATCCGCAGGCTATCGCCACACGGTAGGGCTTAAATCCGACGGTACGGTTGTTGCCACAGGTGATAACAAATACGGCCAGTGCAATGTTTCAGATTGGCGTGATATTGTCGCCGTATCCGCAGGTAATATCCACACGGTAGGGCTTAAATCCGACCGTACGGTTGTTGCTACGGGTTGTAACGATGATGGTCGGTGCGATGTTTCAAGTTGGAAGGATATCGTCAACATTTCTGCAGGACGTCAGCATACGGCAGGACTTAAGTCTGACGATACGGTTGTTGCTGTCGGTCGTAATGTAGAAGGTCAGTGCAATGTAAGAGATTGGCATGATATTGTCGCCGTTGATACCGGAGGTTTCCACACGGTAGGGCTTAAACGCGACGGCACCGTTGTTGCTACGGGAAATAACGAAGAAGGTCAGTGCAATGTTTCAGATTGGCGTGATATTGTCGCCGTATCCGCAGGCTACGATCATACCGTCGGCCTCAAATCTAACGGCACCGTTGTTGCTACGGGAAGTAACTTTAACGGCGCGTGCAATGTTTCCGATTGGAGGGACATTGTGGCTATATCCGCAGGCTATTACTACACGGTAGGGCTTAAATCCGACGGTACGATTGTTGCTACATATGTTAGTGAACAGGGGCAATACGACATTTCAGATTGGAACTTATTTGAATAAAAAACCACAAAACCTCCGATTCCATCGGAGGTTTTTCGTTTTCCCCAATAGCCTTCCCATCGAGTAGAAGGTGTCGGATGAGGTGTCACAACTCCCCCTTGCAATAAAACGCAAAAAGGTCTATACTAATAAATATATATAATCTACACAGGAGGATTACATAATGGCGGTTTTTAAATGTAAAATGTGCGGCGGTGCAATTGATATTTCATCAGGTGAAACGGTAATCACCTGCGACTACTGCGGCACACAACAGACTTTACCTAAACTCGACGATGACAGACGAGCAAATCTCTACGACCGTGCAAACCATTTCCGTCGCAATAACGAATTTGACAAAGCGATGGCTATCTATGAGCAGATATTAAATGAGGACGCAACAGATGCAGAGGCATATTGGTCTCTCGTCCTCTGCCGCTACGGTATCGAGTACGTTGAAGATCCCGCAACACACAAGCGTATCCCCACGGTTAACCGTGCACAATTT
>JAFYOI010000061.1 GCA_017560255.1 Clostridia bacterium | reverse complement strand
TACAATTCTTCTTTGCGAAACTTTCACAGACGACGAAAGCAAGGTCTTGAAGCAAGCGGAAACAGGCATCGTTTATGGGCAGTCCGTTGTTGATGTGATTGAGGGATATGACGAGGAAACGGGTAAGCCGTACTCTCGGTTTACCTACGAAGAAGTTGACAAGCCCGAAGAACCCGAAGAACCCGAACCGCCCGAAGAACCCATAGGGGAAATTGAAGAACCCGCAGAGGTGCAAGAATAATGGACGATATGGAACGAGTTATCAACGAAAAGGCACAGCAACTCGTTGAAAAAAAGCCGCTTGAAAATGCTCCGGCAGAGCCGTTCACCGATGAAGACTACAATGCAAAGGCAAAAAAGATTGTTGGTGCGGTTGCAACACAGAAAGCCGTTGAGGACGAGTTGCTTGTAAAGAGCATTACCGATAGCAAGAAAGAAGAACTATTGCACCACGCTTCCGCAGAACTGAAAAACGAGCAAGCGGAGAGCAAGAAAGCGGATATTGCATTACAGCAAGCCGATTACGGTGTAAATAGCGGTGTGGCGGCTTACGCAGGGATAAAAAAGCCGCTTCCAAGCAAAATGCAAAACATTCTGTTCACCACGTTGTCGATTTTCCAACTGATTTTCCTAATTCTCATAGGATTGCCGATCAGTTTTGTCAACATTATCGCAGACAGCGTTGATGCCGTTGTAGCGAAACTCGGCGCGGTAACGAAGTCTGCAAAGTGGATTGTCATTGCAACGCTTATCATTGGAGCAATTATTATCATTGTTCTTGTGTTTAAGTGGTTGTTCATAAGATTTGGCATTATAACTCAAAACTAAAAAATTTTATTTAAGGGGGAGCGTTATGTCCATCGAAAAACTCAAAGAGTACAAAGAAAAGTACGAAAAAGAACTCCTGCTCGTTCAGGCGAAAATTCAGGTCGTTGATGATCTGATTGCCGAAGCCGAGTTGGAAGCAGAAGCCGCAAACGAGGCCGTAGAGCCGACCACCGAAACCGTAAGCAATCCGGCAGACAACGCCGCAGTCTATTGAGGGGGAGCGAAATGATGATTAAGGAAATCTACGAAAACGCTATCCGTCAGATTGAGGCAGACCGTGCGCGCAATATGGAAGTGGTGCGGCAGAATGTTATGCGTGAGAAAGTCGCACCTTTCAACGCCGACATTGACACCCGGCTTCGTGAGGCACTTGCGGAACTGCAAGAAAAGCACAATGCGAACATCGCACAACTTCAACGCGCTTATGAAACCGAGGCGCGCGAAATGACCGAGGCGGCAAACAAGAGAAAGCAAGAGTTTTTGGAAAGTGCTATTGCTACCGAAACCGCCGCTATCAACGCAGAGGCAGACAACGCCATTAAGCACCTCAAAGAGTTCATCGGCAACGAGGGGTGATAGCAATGCAGGAACTTTTGCACAATGACACTATCATCTATACCGTAATTGCGTTTGTCATCTTCGGGCTTACGCAGGGTATCAAATGGGCGTGTGTAAAACCGTTCACGAGAAAAATCAGCGATGAAAGAACGAGAAAAGCAATCAACACCGTGATCTATCTCATTCCTTTCGGTCTTGGTATGCTTTTTGAGTACCTTTACGGCGTAATGCTCAACGGCGGCGCGTTTTCTGTCGTGCAGGGCATTATCAACGGTTCTTCGGGAATTGCCCTGTTCGGTGCGTGGGATCGCGCTTATGTTGTGATTTCCGGCCGCAAGTCGAACAACCCGTATGAAACCACAGACGAGGGCAAGGCAGTAAAAGACCTTATGGACAAGGTTGTCGAGGACAGTAAAATCGACAAAAACGACAAGGACGCTATCAAGGATTTTTGGGACAAAGTGAAGTAATGAAACCTATCAAAAGGGCTATCATACTTTGTTGGGTGATGCTCGTTGCGTGTTTAATAATCAAACTGCTTGGCGGTAATTGGTTTGAGATCGCGGTAAACAACGAGCATTTCACCCGACTTTGCGAAAAGATAGACAACAATATGTTCCTGCTTTATGGAATGAGTTGGCTTGTATATATCATATCCGCAAATTGGATTATGGCCGCTTGCTCACTTTTGCCCATTCCAAAGACTTACGAAATGATTTCAAACGTGATTTGCTTTTCTTTCGTGTGGTCTATGCAATTCATATCTAACATTGTCAAGATCATAGTCGAGATAGTTGCCTTTATCGCTATCCCGATTGCGTTCAATTTTTTCAGAAACAGAGAAAACGGTGTGCGTAAGACCATTAAGAAAACTTGGTTTTATGGCATTATCGGATATATTTTCATTTTCCTATTTCAAGCAATATCTTTGGTTACGCGGAATATAGGAATAAAATTCACGGACGACAGCACACTTGTCACTTTCGTGTTACTGATTGATTATTACATTATGGTGGTTCTTTACTACCTATATGTATTAAATTATAGAAAGGAGAAAGGTTATGGGTAAATGGGGTTTCCTGTTTTTCAGCGAGAAAATCGCTCAACTGGAAGCGTTCAAAGAAACGCTGAAAGACGCTGATGAGATCGCACAGGTTGATGAAACTATCGCTCTTATCAAATCCAAAATGGACGAAGTTAAAGCGTAAATGAATTGGCGAGTTAAGTTCCGCTTGTTTCAAGTGTCAACTTACGGCATCGTGTTCGCAGATATAGCGGTGTTTGCCGTGTTGACGGGCAAGTACATTGAAACGGTTGCTTTGTTTATAAGTTTTGTGACTTTGCGTTATGCTTTTGGCAAGACCTATCACTCACAATCGTTTTGGTGGTGCATTTTCATTAGTTGCTTGATTTTTGCGATTGCGATAACTTTTATGCCGAATAAGGGCGTGAGCATTTTGTCTTGTGTCGCTTTCGGTTTAATAATTGATTACCTCGCATATAAATACAAGGACTATGACGACCTAATCCGGCAAAGAAACAAGCCGTTTAATGTCGATACTTGTACGCAAGCGGAACTTATTTCTCGCTGTGACGAGATACATTTGTCGGAAGAAAACAAAAAACTCGCCATCGAGTTCTTCATTAAGAAAACAAAGCATAGCGAGTTAGCAGACATTCTGTGCATTGACGAAAAGTCGATAACCGTGCGAAAACACCGATTAAAGCAAAAACTGAATAAGAAAATATGAGATTGTATATCTTTTGTGGGTGTACAATCTCTATTTCTATGTCTATAATATGAATGAAAATCAAATCCGGGGGGCGTTGTATGCTTTATAATTACGATTTGTCAAGAGATGATTGGGAAACGATGATTGAGCAATACATTTTTGACGAGCGAGATCGAAAGGTGCTGAAACGCCGCTTGCTTGACGGAAAAACTTATGAAGCACTTGCCGAAGAATTTGATATGTCAACGCAAAATGTAAAGAGGATTGTGTACAAGGGGCAGAAAAGATTATTGAAGTTCGTACATATAGTTTTTTAACCGCGAAAAGGTTTCAAAACTGTATTTTATTATAGCCGTCCGTGTGATTGCGGGCGGCACTTTTTATTTGTAGAATTTTAATGAAAGGCGGTGAAACGAATGGGCAATAACAAAAACTTTTTTGACGATTGTCTTGTGAGATTGATAACTGCGGGTATTTGCCCTTATCGCGCCTATGATATTTGCAAAAGGTTTGAACAAAAAGGCGACGTCAACGGACTACTGAAATATGTAACATTAGCGGAGTTTTTGAATTACGATGACACGCGAGAGTATGTGGATTAAATACAACCCCAATCCCGTTGGAAGAATGGTGCAAGATTGTGCTGTTCGTGCGGTTGCCGCCGCTCTTGATTTGGATTGGGAAACGGCTTATGCCAAAATCGCACTCAATGGATATTTGATGGGAGATATGCCGTCAAGCGATAGCGTGTGGGGTGCGGTTTTAAGAGAACACGGTTTTTATCGTGCTACAATACCGAACACTTGCCCCGACTGCTATACTGCGGCAGATTTTGCCTACGACCACCCGCACGGAGTTTATGTGTTGGGATTTGGCGGTCACACGGCAACCGTAAAAGACGGATTACTTCTTGACAGTTGGGACAGTTCAAATGAGATACCGATTTATTACTGGTATAGAAAGGATTAAAAACTATGAACAGACCACTTTACTATCAGCAACCGTACTACTACAACCCGTATGCACAACAGAACATTCAACCTATGCCGCCCATTCAACCGCAACCCGCCTCTGCGCAAACACAACAAAGTCAGCAGATCACGCAAAACGGCTTTGTGGTTGTTCAATCGGAGCAGGACGCGCGGGCATATCCTGTCGCACCCGGCAATTCAATCACGTTCAAAGACGAAAACTCGCCTTATTGCTATGTGAAAACGATGGGGTTCTCGCAGTTTGACCAACCCGTGTTTGAGAAATATCGGCTCGTAAAAGAGGATAGTGCTGTGACCGAAAAAAACGGCTCTATTTCGCACGAAGAAGAAACGCCTACCGAGTATGCCACCAAAGAGGAATTTGAGCAACTGCGGGCAGAATTTGGCTCTCTCAAAGGCAAGGTTGCTAAACTGCGCGAAACTCGTGCAAAAAAGCGCATAGAGGAAGTGGAAGATGATGATGAATAATCAAATGCCAATGCCAAACGCTCAAAGGCAAAACCCTATACAAATGTTACAACAACTGCGGCAAAATCCTGTGCAATTCTTGAAAAGAGCGGGCTACAATGTCCCCGACAATATCAACGACCCTAACGCTATCGCACAGTATCTTATGAATAGCGGGCAGGTTTCGCAAGAGCAATACAACAGGGCAAGACAAATGGCATTGCAGTTTAAGAGATAAAAAAGAAGTGCGCCGTGCTGACTGCAATCAGCACGGCGCGATGGAGAAGAAAGGAAGTCAGTCCCTATACTTCACCGGGCATTTTTAATTATATCACACATTCTGTGATTTGTCAACATACAATTTGATATTTTTTCACGGTATTCTTTCTGTTCGGCGCGCGAGAGCAGTTTGAATAAATATATTTTACAAAAAAGGAGAAAAAACTATGCTTACTAACGATTCTATGTATATGCCTGTTGCCCCTGCTTATGGTGCGGGTAACGGCGGTTTTGGCGGCTTCGGCGGCGATTGGGGTTGGATTGTCCTTCTGCTTCTGCTTGCCGGAAACGGCGGTTGGGGCTTCGGCGGTGGTTACGGCGGCTATGGCAACGCTATGCTTGGCTACGACTTCCCGTGGCTTCTCAACGGTCAGCAGGGCATTAACGCCAACACCAATAGCGGATTTCAGTTCTCTGCTCTCAACGACAACGTGACCTCTGTCAAAGACGGCATTTCCGCACTTTCCGCACAACTTTGCAACTGTTGCCACGATATGTCGGCGCAGATGTACTCCAACGAGATCGCAAGTCTGAACCGTTCTTTTGCGGAGCAGACCGCGACCGCGCAGGGCTTCAATAGCGTGAATAGCGGCATTGCCGACACTCGCTATACCCTTGCTACCGAGGCGTGTGCCACGAGATCGAACAGCACCGCTAACACGCAGTCCATTCTCAATGCTGTGACGGCTGGCGTTCAGTCCATCAAAGACCAACTGTGCCAAGACAAGATCGACGCGAAGAATGACGAAATCGCACAACTCCGTCAGGAAGTCCTCTATGCTCGCGGACAGGCATCGCAGGTTGCGCAGACGGGTATGATCGTTGATTCGATTTACAACAGACTTGACACTTGCCCTGTCGGTACTACCCCTGTGTACGGTCGCACCCCGATTTTCACTTGCAACAACGGGTGCGCTTGCAACGGGAACAGTTTTTAAGAAGGAGGAGCACCAAGAATTTTTGTGTAAAGTATAGACAAATTCTCCAAAATGTGTTAGAATATAATAAAGTCTATATCAACAGGTGGAGGGTTTTGTCTATATGTCGAAATTCAAGGATTTAACTGGTAAAAAATTTGCTTTATTGACTGTAATTAGCCGAGCCGAAAGTCGTTCTAACGGAACACCATATTGGAACTGTGTTTGCGATTGTGGCGGTAAAGCAATCGTATCTGGAAACAATCTAAAATTTGGCGGTGTAAAAAGTTGCGGATGCCTTTTGCATAAAAAGCACGATACACACCATTTGTCGGGGACAAAACTGTATTATATATGGCGCGGTATGCTTGTAAGGTGTTATGACGAAAATAGCAACGCTTATAAATATTACGGCGCACGAGGAATAAGTGTTTGTGAGAAATGGAAAAACGATTTTTTAAGTTTTTATAATTGGTCTATCTCAAACGGATACAAAGAAGGTCTAACGATAGACAGAACAAACAATGGACTCGGTTATTCACCCGAAAATTGCAGGTGGGTAGATTGTAAAGTTCAAGCAAACAACAGAGCATTTTGTAAAAAAATTGAATACAATGGAGAAATTAAAACTCTAATGCAATGGTGTGAAGAATTAAATTTGAATTATAAGCGCGTTCACAGCAGATTATATCGGCTTGGATGGTCTTTTGAAGATGCAATAAGTATACCAGTTAAAACAAAAAAACAAAATTATGGCTTGTGAATTTCTGAAAAACGACTTACAGGAAGTAGCGCTCAACGCGCCTATCCTGTTCGACACATCTATTCCCTGCACCCGTGGATATATTTACCACGAGGGCAACACCGGGAATTTTATTCTGCGCGGCGCGTCCGTGAACAACACCTGCAACTGTTTCGCACAATATCAAGTGACTTTTAACGGCAATATCGCCATTCCCGAAGGCGGTGAAGTAACGCCGATAGCCGTAGCCCTTGTGGTTGACGGTGAACCCCGGCTGACGAGCAGGGCGATTTTCACTCCTGCGGCAGTTGGGGAATATGGCAATGTGACGAGTACCGCTATCATTAAAGTACCGCGTTGTTGTTGCTTCTCGTTGTCGGTAGATGCAGTTCCTGCGACAACCGACCCGACCGTGACCCCTGCGCCCGCTATCCAAGTGCAGAACGCGAACTTGACGATTACCCGTATCGCTTGATGAAAGGAGAATTGCAATGCACGAACTGTACGAACTCAAAAAAATGCTGTGCGAAGAATTGGAAAAGTATGGGAAAATGAAAGACTTTCCTGTTTCCGAACTCGCCAAAGTTGACACTATCGCTCACGCCGCCAAGAACATTGGCAAACTGATTGAAATGTGTGAAGAAGATGAGGAAGAAGAAATGTACCGTCATTCTTATCGTAGTATGCCCTATCGTGGCGACCGCTATATGGACGGTATGTCTTACGCAAGAAAGCGCGATGCCCGTGGCCGCTATTCCCGTGGTATGGGCAGATATTCCTACGAGGACGGTAAAGCCGATCTGATTGAAAGAATGGAAGAATTGATGCACGACGCTCCCGATGAGCATACCCGTCAAGAAATCCGTCAGATGATCGAAAGAATGTCCTAATCCAATAAGCACAGGAGAGCCGTGGAAGTATCTGCGGCTCTTTTTGTTTGTTTTGCACAATTACGATGCAAGATTTTTGGTTATGATTTTTCGCAATTTGTGTTGAAAACCTATTGACATTATGCGCAAGTTGTGGTACAATTATACACACAGGGCGCAGACCCGGAAAGGAGAAAAAATGAGTAAGAAGGAAGAAGCGATTGCAAGAATGGCAGTACTCGGCTGTCATCGCAACCCACAGGCACACACGGTAGAGGAATGTTGTAAATGCGATTTCAAACGGGGTATGTGTGATGCGTACCGTATGGCAGAAAATTTGTATGAGAACGGGTTTGCACCTGTTATTCACTCGTTTTGGGAGCGAGTTTACGAGTTTAGCATTTGTCATAATTGCGGATATAATGGAGATAGAAGTAGAGGTTTCGTTGAAACGAAATATTGTCCACAATGTGGTGCAAAAATGCACGAAGAGGAGCAAGAAAATGAAAACAGTTAAACACCCCTGTCAAAACTGCATTTACTTTAAGGTGTGCGGTGAAACAACGCGAACTATGCCGTGCGAAGGCAGAGAAACGAAATCCGAAAAGAAAAGGGAAAGGAAGAAAAAATGAAATACTACACAGAGATGATTTTTGAAGTGACGGAAACTTGCCAAAACGGGAACGAGCGAAAAGTGAAGAAGTCAGTTTTTTCGCCGGTCTATTATCCCGATGGCGGTGGGTTTTTGCGTTACAATTACGACAGCGAGATTGTTAGCAAGGCAATCGAGGTTTTGAAAAGGAACAACTTTCACAATATCCGGCACATCAAAACGAAACACACGCAGTTGCTATTTATTGACGACTTTGGGGGTATGTGAAATCAAAAAATGCTGTTTTATTATAACAATAAGAAAGGGGGTATATTATGAGAAAGGTTGTAAATATCTCTATGGATAGCAAGATTTATGAAAAGGCAAAGAAAGCGGCTGAAAATCTTGGCATTTCGATGAGCGCGTTCATTTCTACTCTGATTGCAAACTATAAGGAAAAGGTGTGATTTTATGGCATTTTTCGGTAAGCCGCACGAACTAATGGCATTTCTAAAATCTCTTGTTGACACCTACGGTGGGAAGCAAAAGATGATTGCCGTTGCGATTATGTGGCAAATGGAACACGACCACGAAGAAGAACTTTTTTGAAAGCGAGGGACATAATGTTCAGAGTTATTAACTTTTGGGACGATGAGATTGGGAGATATGCGCACGAGAAACTTGCCGAGTTCTTGAACGATTACGATGTCAAGAAAGAGGATATTGTCGCAATCAACACCTATTTCAATCACGGAACGAAAAGCGTTGAGATCAACCTTGTTTACGAAGAAAGAGAGGAAACCTAAAATGGGGGTAAGATGGGAAAATGACTGCGTGTGTTGCGCAGACGGTTGCCACGGTTGCGGAAGAAACAAAGACTATCCCGTGAGATATTGCGACGATTGCCAAGTCGGTCAAGACCAAGAGCAAATTTACCGCTATGGAAGAAAAGACTTGTGCCGCGATTGCTTGATTGAGCAACTTATAGCGGACGGCGAAATTTACGAAGTTGACGAAGAGGACGATTGATATGACCATTGAAGAATTTTTTATCCAAGAATACGGCGAACTCAAAGACGAGAACAAGAAACTGAAAGAGGACAACAAGGGGTTGGAAGATTGGGCGCGTGACGCTGAAAGGGTCGTGCAGGAACTCATCGGCGCGTTGGGCATCTTTGTGAAGTGCGCAGAAAATCACATCTCGGACAATTCCATTTCGTCTTTTGTATACCGAGAGGACGGTTGGGATATTTTGAGAGAAACGCTGAAAAAGTACGGCTTGCTTGTCGAGAAAAGCGACAAAAGCGAAACGCCCTCTCAACCCGAAATCACACAGGAAGAAATTGCGAAATGAAAAGCGGCATTGTCACAGAAAGCAACAAAGAATACCACGGCTATACCGAAGCAATCTCAAAATCGCGGCTTTCTCTGTTTTCCGTTTGCCCCGCATACTTTAAGTGGGCAGAGGACAACCCGTCAGAGCCGACAGAGGATTTGATTGTCGGGAGTGCGTTTCACAAACTCGTTCTTGAACCCGACGACTTTGACAAAGAGTATGCGGTTTTGCCTATGGGCGTTGACAGAAGAACAAAAGCCGGGCGAGAGGTTTATGACGCTTTCATTCAAGAAGCAGGAGATCGTCAAATTATCACGCAGGAACAGTTCGACACAATTTCCGCAATGCGTGATAGCGTTTTCTCAAACAAATACTCTGCCGCACTCTTGAAAGGCGAACACGAAAAGTCAATGTACGCCGTAGACGACCTTACGCAAGAGTGCATCAAAACGCGCCCCGACTGTTACAGAATGGTTGGAGACAAATTGGTTATAACCGACCTAAAAAGTTGCCGTTCTGCATTGCCGGACGATTTTTGCAAAGACGTGGTGAAATATCATTACGATCTTCAAGCATATATGTACTCAAACAATGCAAGCAAGGTGCTGAATATCTCGATGGAGAATATAGAGTTTATTTTCATCGCCACCGAAAAAAAGCCACCGTTTTTAATCAACATCACGCAAGCGGACGAATATGTGTTGCAACGCGGAGAAGCCCTGTTTCGTGATTATATCGGCACTTATCACGAGTGCAAGACAACGGGAGAATGGTGGGGCTTGAACGGAAAAAGCGGTATCATTAACAATCTCACGTTGCCCGCTTGGATGCTGAAAGAGGTCGGCGGCGAATGACGGTATGGGAAGTGTCAAAAATATCCGCTAACGAGATTGTCCTTGTTACAGATAATTTAGAAACCGCCATTGAGCAAATGCAGTCCAAAAACAAAACAAAATACGACTATTTTGTCAAAAAAACAATAGTACAGGAGAATAGCAATGAACGAAATGGAACAGAAAGAAGTTGAAACCGTGAACGAAGAAGTCAAACAGGTTGAGCAGACAAGAGAAAATCTGCCGACCACGCAAGTAGGCAACTCTATCCCCACGATTTGGAACGACGGCGATATGCTTGAAAAGGCGTGGAAATCCGCGAAGTTTTTGGCAAGCACCGATATTGTCCCGCAGACATTCAAAAAGCCCGAAAACTGCCTTATTGCCCTTGACATCGCAAACAGAACGGGTATGCAACCCCTTACCGTTATGCAGAACCTCTATGTTGTGCAGGGCAAGCCGAGTTGGAGCGGGCAGATGTGCATTGCACTTATCAATGGGTGCGGTAGATTTACGCCGCTTGAATTTACCTTTGTCGGTGAAGCCGGAACTGACAGTTACGGTTGCGTAGCACACGCTCGTCGGCTTGACAACGGCAAGGAATACGCGAGCGATGCGGTCACAATCGGTATGGCGCGCAAAGAGGGCTGGCTTACAAAAAATGGAAGTAAATGGACTTCAATGCCCCAGATGATGATGATGTACAGAGCCGGAGCGTTCTTTGCAAGAGTGCATTGCCCCGATGTTTTGATGGGCTTACCTATGGCCGATGAAATGCGTGATGTGTACGGATATACCGAGAAGAAAGAGCGCAACAATCTGTCCGATATTTTGGACGAGGAAATCAGTAGCAATCAATGACACTTATCGAAGATGTGCGCCAAAAACGCGGAAAACACGAAAACGTCCATAGGTACTGTCGAGATAATAATATTGAGATAGTGCCTATGGTGTTGAATGTCGGTGACTATATGTTCCCAAACGGCAAAATCAGCATTGACACAAAAAAGGACATTGCGGAGATAGCAAACGACCTTTACCGTGACAAAATGGCGTTCAACCGCAAGTATAAAAAGTGCCTTGCTGATGGCATAAAACTCATTGTTCTCGTTGAGGAAGAAGTGAACTCTTTATCTGATCTTGTGAAGTGGCGATCCAAGCACTCAAAAATCACGGGGCGGTATCTGCTTGAAATGATTGAAACCGTCAAGCGGTCATACGGCGTTGAGTTTTACTTTTGCGACAAAGAGAACACGGGGGAGAACATTATCCGGCTTTTGAAAGGAGAAACGATGAAACCGAAAAAGGACGACCGAGTTGT
The DNA here is from genome assembly GCA_017560255.1 of Clostridia bacterium. Lineage (GTDB taxonomy): Bacteria > Bacillota > Clostridia > Oscillospirales > Acutalibacteraceae > RGIG7273. The sequence goes on along the minus strand of JAFYOI010000061.1, from coordinate 3,375 downwards.
GGTTGAAGATGAATTTGGCTCAATTTATATGGGTCGAGTAGAAAACATTTCAAACGCGCGGCGCGAAGATCGCAAGTACGCCGTTGAAATTATGACATACTACAACCCGCACAAAATCATTTTCGTTGGAGAAAAGCAAATCAAGGAAATCTTGAAAAACAAAAAGGAGATTTATTATGGGGTTTAAGACCGATGCAATAGCATATATCAATAGCGTTGAGGAACACGAATATTTTACCCGCGCGCAAATCCTCATCTCAAAGAAAATCAAGGACAGCAATCCTGCACGTTATTCGCTTTCTTTTTCGGGTCGCGTGAACTTTTACGGCAACGCATTTAAGCAACGCCCCCTCAAAGGGCAAAAAATCCGCTTGAAAGAGGTTGACGTTACCAACGCATATTTGGATAGGGACGGAAATCAATGTTACAATAAAGTGCCAAATTTCGCCGTATATTCGTATGAGTTACTGCAAACGCGGCAGGAGCAAGCGCAAGATGGCAATATTGCAATAAGTCTTGATGATTTGTCACCCGTTGACGATATGCCATTTTAACAGATGACAAACGACGAGATCAAAAAAGCACTCATCTCTAAATGCCTGATAATTCATCACGACAAAAAGTCAGGTGTCGATATTGTCTACGGATATGCACAGGCGTGGAGAGTTTGCGTGGACGTGTACGGTGATTTTATTTCATCTTTGGAACTTGTGAAAAATCAATCCGTGACGATTGCAAAAGCAGACGAGTGCGAAATTGCCGTGCCGGATAAAAAAGTTTCACAAACCCCTTGACAAACGCAAAAAACTGTGGTACAATGAGGGTACAAAGGTTGTGTATTGAGTCGCAGTCGATACATAATCGGCTAAACTGAATACGCAACCTGCCCTTTCTTGTATTCCGAACTGCGACCTCGGTTTACTTGAAAGGGTTTTAATTTTAAGGAGAAACGATGAGTAAAGAGTTGGATTGTTTTTTGGGATTGTGCTACCGGGCGCAGGAAATTTTGATTGACTTTATTAAAGAAGATTGCGATTATTTGTTTTTTAATGCTTTTAGTTTTTCTAATTTTGGCGAAGGGCTTTCTCCTATTGAACAAATTTTTTATGCGCAGTATATGATAAACTATGCTTTGACAAATCCACAATATATGGACTTTGAAGTTCAAGAGCATATAAGAGTTGGGAAAAAAGAATATATCGCAGATTTTGTGGTTTATTCAAGGACAGATCGTATTAAGGGTAGATTTAAGTTAAAGCATCTAAAAAGGCCACTTATTATAGAACTTGACGGGAAAGAATTTCATAGTAGCAAAGAGCAGATGAATTATGACTACGAGAGAGAAAACGCGCTGAAACTTGCAGGATATGATGTTATAAGATTTACAGGTAGCCAAGTATATAATAATCCACAAAAATGTATTGATGATACTTTTGAATATGTTTATAAAGCGGAGGCAAAATAAAATGTGTAAAGACCCGGCGTTCCTTTTATACTCGTCCGACTTTTTGATCGGGTGCAGTAATCTTACGATGTTGGAGAGAGGGCAATATATCACGCTCTTATGCTTGCAACACCAAAAAGGTCATCTCACGAAAAAGGTGATTGAGTTGTCTGTTGGAGAGGTTAGCGAAGATGTGTTGGTGAACTTTCAAATTGACGAAAACGGTTGCTACTACAACAGGAAACTTGAAGGCGTGATTGAAAAGCGCGAAGATTATTCAAAGAGCCGTTCAGAGAATGGAAGTAAGGGCGGCAGACCGAGAAAAGAAACCACAGAAAAACCATACGAAAACCATATGGTTATTGAAAACGAAACCATAGAAAAACCATATGCGAAAGCATACGAAAACCATAGTGAAAATGAAAATGAAAATATAAATGAAATTGTAAATGATATTTATAATTATTGGAATAGTAAGAATATTATAAAGCATAGAGAGTTAAAATCAGATATGGAAAAAGCAATTAAATCTGCATTAAAGATTTATTCTGCCGACGAAATCAAAACCTACATTGATCGGTACTCTCAATTACTATCCGATGAGCAATATTTTTTCACTTATGAATGGTCACTAAAAGACTTTTTGACGCGGAAAGATGGTATTTCAAGTTTCACCGACGAGGGAAGCAAGTGGGTGAGTTACTGCTCGTATAAAGGAAAAAAGCGCGGCGAAGAAAAGAAATCCGAAGATGATCCTTTTGCGAGTTTGATGAAAAGAATTGAGATGGGAGAGGATTTGAATGACAGTAAATGATGGCGTTTTAATACTATCAATGATAAAGAGCGCATACCCGGCGAGTTTTAGGGGTGCTGACGAAAACAAGATCGTGGACACGGCAAAAGAGTGGGCGTTGAGATTTTCTAACGTTCCCGTGAAATATGTTGAAATGGCGGTGAAAAGACTTATTGAAAAAAGTACGTTTGCTCCGACTATTGCAGAGGTCAAGCAGGAATTGGTCGGTATGGTGTGGGACAATCGGTTATGGCTTTCTGCGCATTATCACGAAACATATCCATTGCCGGAAGAAGAACTCAAAGAGAGAGAAGAATTGGAGAGAGTGCTTGGAAACATATCTCCCCTCATTCATTAAAAACGAAAGGAAGAACGAAATGGAAAAGAAAGTTGAACTCAAAGTTGGCGACAAAGTGAGGATTTTGGACGGGTCGAAAGAAGACAATTACTACGGGGAGTGGGTTGACGGAATGAGCGACTTTGTGGGAATGGTCGGAACAATTACTGAAATCTTTGGTAGCGGGACACGCAGAGGTTGTTTCCTTTCCAAAGGTTGCGGCGGTTACAATTACGACTTGCGCTATCTGCAAAAGGTTGAGGAAAAGGTTGAGGAAAAGGCAGAGAGCGGAGTTGACCACAAGCCCACGCAGAATACGCGGATTTTGGACTATATGCAGGAGTTCGGCGGCATTACGCAGTTGGAAGCCCTGCGCGATCTCGGTGTTATGCGACTTGCAAGCCGTATTTCGGATATGCGGCGGCTCGGTTATGACATTGAGAGCGAAACCGTTCCTGTGAAAAACAGGTGGGGCGAAACCTGTTATATCAAGAAGTATAAGTTGGGTGGTGATAAAGAATGATTATTTACATTGTAACAAAGGGCGAATATTCTGACTATCATATTATTGCCGCAACGCTTGATAAGGACAAAGCAGAAAAAATTGCCAAAATGCACACAAGCAATATAGGCACTGAATTTGAGAAAAAAGCAATGGTTGAGGAATTTGATGACAACATTGAAAATTGCTTGCCGTGGTTTGATATTTATTGTAAAAAAGGAAAAATCACGGAATGTAAAATGGTGTCCGAATATCCGATTTTTGAGTATGAAAAAGAGTTTCAATGTCTAAACGGAAAC
>JAFYOI010000060.1 GCA_017560255.1 Clostridia bacterium | reverse complement strand
GGACTATATGGAAAAGGGCGAATATGAAAAAGCCATCGCCTTTTTCAATCTTTTCAGCAAGGATACTACATACAAAGACGTAGCTGACAAGAAGGTGGAATGTGCGGAAAAGGTTTCCGAGAAACTGTACACGGAAGCGGTCGAACACGTAAACCAAGGTCTTTCCGGTGATGCTCTCGGCACGATTATCAAACTTAGAAACATCAAGGGCTATAAGGATAGCGATGAGTATCTTGCTAAGGCTTTGGGCATGGCTCCCGCCTATGCAATCAAGGACGATTTCCTCTATATCGGCTCATATGAATTAGACGGCAATACCGCAAACGGCAAAGAGCCGCTTAAGTGGTACATGCGACACAACAATACTGATTTCGTCGCAAGAAACATTACTTGCGTCAGCATTTTGGATGTACTACCCCTTCACGTATCCAACGCCTTCGGCAACTTCACAGAAACTGACTTGTTCGCATTTTTAAACAGCGAGTTTTATAACACCGCATTCACCGACAAGGAAAAAACCTTGCTCAAGGAGGTAAAGGTCAACAGCGTACCCACAAAGGTAAACCTGACAAATACAGGGCATGATTTCCTCACACTCTCCCCGATTGCCGCCGCAAAGAATCCGAGAAAAAACGGCAACAACATATGCATATGGACTTCCCCGGACGGAAGTCAGGCACGAATACTTATAGAGCCCAACACAAGCAGCACCGCCATCGCTACCGCTAACGATATCGGCGTTGTTCCTATGATTTACCTGCCTCGCAGTGAAATAACCTCTGCACGTTGCGAGACTTGCGGCACTTATTACAAGAGCAACGAGGAATGCACTACCTGCACCAGCGAATATTACGACATTTTAAAGAGTTACTTCTCACACAAGGACGGCGGTAAGGTTGACCAGATCTGCTCTGATGAGTACTGCGAAAACTACATCGCATACAGCGGTTACACGGAAAAATGTGCAGGTCATTCCGGACATTGCGAAAATTGTTATTTGTATATAAATTTCGACGGCAAGTGTGAAAATTGCAAGAAACCCGAAGATTCTTTCACCAATATTTACGGTTCATACTACAGCACGTGTATGGTGGACGGCTGCAACTCCTACGTTGCGACAAGCGGTGCGACACATTGTTGCGTCATACATTCCGCACGATGCGGCAACTGCAACTGCTTTATTGACGGGGACGCAATGTATTGTATGCCTTGTCTTGAATCGGCACTTAAAAAGGATTAATTGATAAGACTCCTCTCTGTTTACGGCAGAGAGGAGTCTTTTTATTTAATGTGTGCGTTCGGGGTTGTGACTGCCCCTCATTCGTCGGTTTTCCACCTCATCCGTCACCTACGTGACACCTTCGGAATCCTCCCACCGTCTACGACGGTCCCCCCTCCTTTAGGCAAGGAGGGCTTAGGGGAGAAGGCTTTGGGGTGCAAAAAAGCCGTTGGGGAATGCCAACGGCTTTTTATTTATTTTGCGGGCTTTTTTATTTATTTTGCGTATGCACGGTAGAGGAAGGTTACAATCTGTCCTCTTGTGCAAGTACTGCTCGGACTGAAGGTAGTTGCACTTGTTCCGTTTGTTACTCCCTTTTCAATCGCCCATGCGACGATTTCCTTATCAGCCGCCGCTACGTCGGTCATACTCTCAGCAAGGGTTGCATCTGCCTTTGCATCCTTTTCAAGTTTATACATATATCTTACCGTATCAATTCTTGTGCAGGGTGCATTGGGATCAAGTTTTCCACTTATAACGCCATTTTCCATCGCCCAGGCAAATGCTCCTGCATAATACTGATTTCCGTCTACCCAATCGGGTGTGCTTTTTGCTGTGGGGCAACCGTTTGCACGCCACAAGAAGGTAAGAATCTGTGCCTGTGTACAGGTACTGCTCGGACTGAAGGTATTTGCACTTGTTCCGTTTGTGATTTCCTTTTCAATCGCCCACTCGATGGGTGCGTTGTAATAATCCGCAACCTTTACGTCGATAAATCGTTTGCTGATACCCGCTGCGGTGAGTGCTTCGTCAACCTTTGCGTCGTCTTCCTTTACAAACCAATAGTTTATCACGCCGTAATCATCCTCAACGGTGGGAACGAACTGCTGCTCGGAGAATCCGTCGTAATCCGGAGTTACATAGGTGCCGTGGACGGTGCTTACGGTGATTACCCACATTACGTCGTCGCCGAAGGTATACTCCTCATCACCCAGCATAACCTTTTCGGGGAGAGTAAATTCAATGGTTTCGCCACGACGGATTTTTCTTACGTTATCGTCGTCTATAGCCTCGCCGAGTGCCTCTCCAAAGACGCCGTCTACTGTATAATAGTAGGATTCACCATAGAAGTAATCGTCAAGTTCCGGATCTTTGCAATTGCTGTACGTGCCGTCGTTTCTGGGATAGAACGGGAGAAGGCCTACGTAGAGGTAATACTTATCACTTTTTGCAACGTTTGACAGTTTAAAAGTTCCGCCCTCACGGAGCACGTTATAACCGTTTTGCATTCCGTCGGGCACGATGTATCCGTTTACAACGTTAAATGGTGCTGAAACGAAGGATGAAACGTCATCAGGGAAGGTTCTGTTATACAGATTCACAATCTTGCCCATGTCGGAATAATCCGGCAAATCCTGGGCTGCAAATGCGGTTGCACACAATGACAAAAGCATTGCCACTACTAAGAATACTGATAATTTTTTCACTTGAATACACTCCTTGTGTGTTATATTTGCCTTAATCGTAGCACAACGGATTTGCGGTGTCAACAATTTACCCTTGACAAACATATATTATATATGTATAATTATGCTTACTCTATGAATAAATTTTTGGAGGTATATTAAAATGAAAAGATTTTTAGCACTCGCACTTGTCCTTGTTATGGCACTTGCATTCGTAGGTTGCGGTGAGACTTCTGAGAACGTTCTTACCATGGGTACCAACGCTGCGTTCCCCCCCTATGAAATGGTTGACGAAAATAACAATATCATCGGTATCGACGCAGAAATTGCTGCTGCCGTTGCTAAAAAGATGGGCATGAAACTCGAAATCAAGGATATGGCTTTCGAGTCCCTTATCACTGCTGTTTCCAGCGGTGCGGTTGACGTTGTTCTCGCAGGTATGACCGTTACCGAGGAGCGTAAGGAGTCTGTTAACTTCTCCGACTCTTATGCAACCGGTATTCAGGTTGTTATCGTTACCGAGGATAGTGCAATCGCTTCTATCGACGATTTAGTAGGCAAGAAGATCGGTGTTCAGTCCGGTACTACCGGTGACATCTACTGTGCAGGTGACTACGGCGAAGATGCTGTTTCCCGTTATGACAACGGTGCTCTCGCTGTTCAGGCACTCCTCAACGGTCAGGTTGACTGCGTTGTTATCGACAACGAGCCGGCTAAGGCTTTCGTTACCGCTAACGAAGGTTTAAAGATTCTTGGCACCGAGTACATCACCGAAGAGTACGCTGCTGCATTCGGTAAGGAAAGCACCGAGTTACTTGATAACTTCAACAAGGCTCTTTCCGAACTCAAGGCTGACGGCACTATCGATGCTATCATCGGAAAGTACATCAAGGCTGAATAATTTTTAGCAAACAGAACTCTTAAAGGGGACGGTTTCGTCCCCTTTTTTCTTACGAAAGGTGGCAGATGCAAATGAGTATTCTTACATTTGCAAAATGGATTGGCGAAATGGCTCCGGATTGGGTGGTTGCTCTGCCCGAATCGCTCCAGCGTCTTTGCTTCCAATTCTTTCAGGTTTTCATTTATGAGAATCGTTGGCAGTTTTTTACCGACGGTCTTACCATGACATTCACCGTTACCATCGGTGCTCTTATCCTGGGCGTTATTATCGGTATGATTGTGGCGATTGTTCGCTCTACTCACGATTCTTCCCGCGGGAAACCCAACATCATTTTGCGGTTTTTTAACTCCATTTGTAAAATTTACGTTACCGTGCTTCGCGGTACTCCCCTTATGGTTCAACTTCTCATTATGGGCTTCGTTGTTATGGTGCCTAAAGGTGAGGTGGAGACCGTTATGTGTGCGATTATTACCCTTGGTATCAACTCCGGTGCATACGTTGCGGAGATCGCTCGTTCGGGTATTATGTCCATAAATGCCGGGCAGATGGAAGCAGGTCGTTCCCTCGGTCTTAACTACCGTCAGACTATGACCTACATCATCATTCCCCAGGCGTTTAAGAACATTCTTCCTGCTCTGGGTAACGAACTTATCGCTCTTTTAAAGGAGACCTCCCTTGTTACCGTCATTGCATTGCAGGACGTTACAAAGGCGGCTCAGGTTATCGTTAGTAAGACTTATACCGCAACCATCCCCTACGTCAGTCTTGCGATAATTTATCTCGTTCTTGTTATTATTCTTACCAAACTCCTTGGTATTTTGGAGAGGAGGTTGCGTGCAAGTGATAAACGTTAAAGGTCTTAAAAAGGCGTTCGGCGACCATGAGGTGCTTTGCGGTATTGACGAGCACATCAAAAAGGGCGAGAAGGTGGTTATTATCGGTGCGTCCGGTAGTGGTAAGTCCACTTTTCTCCGTTGTTTAAATCTCTTAGAACAGCCGACCGACGGTGAGATTTTCTTCGAGGGTACGAATATTTGCGACTCGAAGAATGACATAAACAAACTCCGTCAGAAGATGGGTATGGTGTTCCAACAGTTTAACCTTTTCCCCAATATGACGGTTAAAGAGAACATTAAACTCGCTCCCGTGAAACTTAAACTCATGACCGAGGAAGAGGCGGAAAAGAAGGCACTTCAACTCTTAGAGCGTGTAGGACTGCCCGAAAAGGCGGATGCTTATCCGGTTCAACTCTCCGGCGGTCAGCAACAGCGTATTGCAATCGCACGTGCTCTTGCCATGAACCCCGACGTGATGCTCTTTGACGAGCCCACTTCGGCACTTGATCCTGAAATGGTTGGCGAGGTTCTTGAGATTATGCGTGAACTTGCCGACGAGGGTATGACAATGGTTGTCGTTACCCACGAAATGGGCTTTGCCCGTGAGGTTGCAACCCGTGTTCTCTTTATGGACGAGGGCGTTATTGCGGAGCAAGGAACTCCGGAGGAGTTGTTCGCAAACCCCAAAAGCGACCGCTTAAAGGCATTTTTAGGAAAAGTTTTATAAGATATAAAAAGGACAGGCAGATGCCCGTCCTTTTTTGTTTTACACCTCATCCGTCACCTTCGGTGACACCTGTCTCGCTGCGGCTTAGGATGGGTTTGGCTCTGACAGTTCACCGAACTGTCATTCACTACCAAACCGATATTCCGCTTCGCTTCACTACCCCAAGGGGAGAAGGCAAAACGGGAGAAGCGAGCCCCTCACCTACGCGGCGGGGTGGGGTTTACAATTTTGACAGGATGTGGTAAAATTAGATAATATATGTCAGTTTGGGAGTGTTTTTATGGCTAGGTATTTAGGTGTTGCAACTACAACCGACAAGCCTTATTATTTTATAAGTTATAACTCGGAGGATGAGGCAAGGGTTTCCCCTTATGCAAAGGAACTTTCCCGCCGCAATTTAAACCTCTGGTACGACGACGGTCTTGAGGTTGGTGAAAAATGGGAAAAGCAGATTGCGGATAGAATTGACGATTGCGAAGCGGTTATTATGTTTATTTCCAAGCAACTGCTAAACAAAGATGATTCCTACGTCAAAAAAGAATATAACATTGCAAAAAAATACTCTCGCAAGGCCATATATATTATACTATTAGATGAGATAAAGGAGCCGGACGTTCCTACCCGTTACAGAATGTGGTGGGAGGACGTTATCGCACTCCAGTGCGTTGAGGCTTTTAAGCACCCGTCGGCAAGCACTTGCGTTGATGAACTTGTGAAAAAGGCAAGAATCTCTTCAAGTGGCAACACAAGTGTTTCTTCCGCTGCAGTTGAAAAAATTGTGTATGATATCGGAGACGTTTATGAAGGTGAGACCAAGAATGGACTCCCCCACGGCAAGGGTAAATACATCTACAAAAACGGCGACGTTTATGAGGGTGATTTTGTTGACGGCAAAAGATGCGGCAAGGGTAAATATACCTGGGAGAGCGGCGACATGTACGAAGGCGACTTTGTTGACGACAAACGAACCGGCAAGGGTAAGTATACCTGGGCCAACGGCGATATGTACGAAGGCGACTTTATTGACAGCAAAAGAACCGGCAAGGGTAAATCCACCTACACAAATGGCGACGTTTATGAGGGTGATTTCTTAAATGGCAATTTCTACGGCAAGGGTAAAATGACCTACACAAATGGCAGTATTTACGAGGGTGACTTTGTTGACGGCAAACGAACCGGCAAGGGTAAATACACCTACAAAAACGGCGACGTTTATGAGGGTGATTTCTTAAATGGCAATTTCCACGGCAAGGGCAGAATGATTTATGCCGACGGACGCATTGAAGATGTGGAATTTTATAACGGCGTAAAAAAGCATTCCCCAACCATCCGAAAAATCGAGTACCCAAACGGCAATGTGTACGAAGGAGAAGTCAAGGACGGTAAACCCAACGGCAAAGGCAAAATGGTGTGGTCTGACGGCGACGTTTATGAGGGTGATTTTTTTGACGGCATATGGCACGGCAAGGGTAAATATACCTGGTCTGACGGCGGAGTTTACGAAGGCGACTTTGTTGACGGTATATGGCACGGCAAGGGTAAATATACCTGGTCTGACGGCGGAGTTTACGAAGGCGACTTTGTTGACGGTAAACGAACCGGCAAGGGTAAAATGACCTACACAAATGGCGACGTTTATGAGGGTGATTTTTTTGACGGTAAACCCAACGGCAAGGGTAAAATGACCTACACAAATGGCGTGATTTACGAGGGTGACTTTGTTGACGGCAAACTAACCGGCAAGGGTAAGTATACCTACGCAAACGGCGACGTTTATGAGTGTGGTTTCTTAAATGACGTAATGGCGTAGGCACCTTTTTCGGTAAAAACGGCAGTAAATACGTTGGTGCTTGGAAAAACGGAGATCGTCACGGAGCTGGCGTTTATATCGATGCCAATGGAAAAACCACCGACCAGTTATACGTAAACGGTAAAAAAACATCTAATTAAATATAAAAAGGACGGGCATCTGCTCGTCCTTTTTTGTTTTACCCCTCATCCGTATTTGACAATCCCTCCACCACCTGCGGTGGTCCCCCTCCCTTTAGGCAAGGGAGGCTT
>JAFYOI010000059.1 GCA_017560255.1 Clostridia bacterium | reverse complement strand
TAAAATTCAAGGAGGAAGAATTTATGAAGATCATAGAAATGGGAAGAAAATTAACAGAAGAGGAATTAGAAGGAATCAAACGAAGTGATAAGTACTTAAATGGTTGGGGAGATTTCGCTATGATTTCCAACAATGTATTTATTGTGTTGAAGAAAAATGACGTTGCACAAGGAACTGATAATGCCTGCTGCGAAGCAAAGGAAAAAATGGAACAAGTTTTTTGCCAGCATCCGGATTTCACTACGTTTCATATGGATGATGGACATGTGCTTCTCTTGTTGGGGGGTATAGTTGGTGTTTTCAGCAAAGAAGAAATTGCAGATGAAGATTACAATGATTCAGATAAGCATTTCAAGTTGGCACTATCTTTGCGTTCGGAAATATTTGAAGCATGTGAAAAGGAAGAAATTATTGCTTTGGTAGATATTGAACAATAATATAGTTATAATAGATATAAAACCCGATACAAAGAAATTCATCATTGGGATTTGCTGAAGAAATAAAATATTGTCAAAATTTACGTTGGCTTTTGATTTATATCAAAAAATATAAGGAGAATTGAAAAAATGAAAAATTTGTTACTTATAGGCGATTCTATTCGTATGGGATATGATAAATCCGTAAAAAAGACTTTAGAGGGAAAAGTGAATGTTATTTTCCCTGATGAGAATTGTCGCTTTGCCGCGTATGTTTTAAGATATTTTCATGAATATTTAAAAGATATAAAGGGGGAGGATATAGATGTTGTTCATTGGAATGCAGGACTTTGGGATTGCTTAAGATTGTTCGAAGAGGAGCCTCATACACCCATAGATGTATATGCTTATTACATAGAACGAATATGTGTTAGAATTAAAAAGATTTGTCCAAATGCCACAGTGATTTTTGCAACATCAACCAAAGTACTTTCGGAGAAAATGGACAAGAATTTCAAACGCTATAATGAAGAAATCGAAAAATATAATGAAGTTGCTGTAAAGATTGTAGAAAAATATGGGTTTAAGGTTAATGATTTATATGCTCTTTCTGTAACACTTTCGGAAGATGTTCATTCTGATGCAGTTCATTATTATACACCTGCAGGAACAGAGGCATTTACCAATCAAGTAATTTCCTTTGTAGCACCGGAACTTGGCATAGATGAAAAACTTGAATATCGAGAAGAAATGTACACGGATAAGCCTATAGGTATTTAGTTTCGGCTTCTGCCTACATATTTCTTATAAATTTACAGATTATTTACATTAAAGTCATTGTTTTGTCATAACAATAAGGTATAATATAATCAAAGGAGATGATTATATGTTTGAAAACAACAATTTTGAAAACGAAAATACAGAGAACATACAGGGTGAATTTGCGGAGGACGCAGTAAATGAGACTGCGGAAGAGGCTGCGGCTAGTGAGGCTACCGAGTCTGCGGATAATCCTGAGTTTAACACGGCGAATGAGCCTGCCGCTGACAAGCCGCCTATGTATAATTGGGTTCGTGATGACTACACGCCCAAGTCGACACCTGTTTTTACCGAACACAGAAAGTCATCCGGTAAAAAAGGTTTGATTGCGGTGGCACTTGTTTGCACCGTACTGCTTTCTGCTTTTTTAGGCTTTGCGGGAGGATTTTTTGCAAGTCGTATATTTAACAACCGAAACGACGTTCAGGTTCCTACTACCAACATCACCTCGGAGCAACTTGCGGCGGCGGATAGTTCATCCTTCAATGCGGCGGCGGTTGCGGCGGTTGGCCTTGAAAGCGTTGTTGAGATTACAACCGAGGTTGTGTCACGTTCTACCTTTATGGGCGACTACGTTACAAACGGTGCGGGTAGCGGCGTTATCATCAAAGAGGATGGCTACATCGTTACCAATCACCACGTTATTGAGGGTGCATCTAAAATCACCGTGCGTACCCGTAACGGTAAAGAATACCCTGCTACCATTGTCGGCTACGATGCAAAGACCGACCTTGCGGTAATTAAAATCGAAGTCAGCGGTCTTGTTCCCGCGGCTTACGGAACCTCTGCAGACCTTGTTGTAGGTCAGCCGGTACTTGCTATCGGTAATCCGTTGGGTGAACTTGGCGGTACGGTTACCGAGGGTATTGTTAGTGCTCTTGACCGTGAGGTTCAGGTTGAAAAGCAGGTTATGAGACTCCTGCAGACCGATGCGTCCGTCAATCCCGGTAACTCCGGTGGCGGTCTTTTCGACGGTAAGGGACGCCTTGTGGGTGTTATCAACGCGAAATCTTCCGGCAGCGGTATTGAAGGTCTCGGCTTTGCCATTCCCATTGACACCGCAAAGACGGTTATTGATGAACTTATTGCCAACGGTTACGTTACCGGCCGTGCCGAGGCGGGTATTGAGGTGACTTATATTGACGAGCGTACCGCTTATCTCTACCGTTTAGGTGACGAGGGCGTATATATCTCTGCGGTTACACGTGGCAGTGCGGCGGAAGCGGCTGGCCTTTTAAGTGGTGACAGAATCGAGGAGATTGACGGTAAGGAAATTGATACTCCCCAGGAGGCGGTTGACGTTATTCAGGAGCATAAAGCAGGGGATACCGTTGATTTCAAAATCGAGCGTCAGGACAAGGATATGGTCGTTAAGGTTACTCTTGACGAGCAGAAACCCTCTCTTGCATCATTATTTTAAGTAAATAAAAGGGCGTAAGGTAATATACCTTACGCCCTTTTTTTGAGACTGTTACACCTCATCCGTCATTCTCCCCAAGGGGAGAAGGCTGAATATCCCCTCCGGTGCTACGCACCACCTCCCCTTACAATAAGGGGAGGCTAGGAGAGACGGAGGACACCTCATCCGTCATCTGCGATGCCACCTGTCTCGCTGCGGCTCGGTCACGGTTTGGCTCTGACAGTTCACCGAACTGTCATTCACTACCAAACCGACATTCCGCTTCGCTTCACTACCCTCAAGGGGAAGGCTGAATGGGGAAAAGGAAAACGGCAGGGCGACCGATTTGGTCGCCCTGCCGTTTTCGTTATGTAAACAACATTGGAGGAGATAAACAAACATATGAGCCGGAGATGAGAAAGGAACACAAATGAAAATTAGTAATAGCAAATCCAAACTAAATTAGAAAGGGGGTGCTCCGGCTCTTTAGGAATAAGCAAACAATGAGCCGGAGGAATGTAACCATAAATTATTTTAAAGGAGTTCAAAATGACAGTAAATGAAAGGATGGGGGTTAGAAAGAGGTAAATATGAAAGGGGGTGAAAGAGAACTCCGGCTCTTTGGGAATAAGCGATATTCAGTTTTGAAAAAATGCCGAGAGGGGAAAAAGAAAGGAAGAAAGAGAAAGGACATCTTATATTGTTTCAGAGGAGGTAGTAAAAAAGAAAGAAAAACCCTCCCGGCGTCTTTACATCAATATAACGGATGTGGAACTTGTTTTTCGTAGAAGTTTTGAAAAATTTTTAAAAATATTTTTTTCGGTGGGGGATGGAGGGCACCTCATCCGTGTTTGACAATCCCTCCGTCAGCCTACGGCTGCCACCTCCCTTTAGGCAAGGGAGGCTATTACCCCTCATCCGTCATCTGCGATGACACCTTCTCGTTCTGAGGGGAGAAGGCAATGGGGGGACGGGGGATTGAAAAAGGGAATTTTGGAGGTGTGGCGAATAATTATATTAAAAGAAAAAACTGCGTCTAATCGGCACGAAAAATGTAAATTTAAATAGTTATATAAATGATAGTATACCTCTCGATGAGATGTTT
>JAFYOI010000058.1 GCA_017560255.1 Clostridia bacterium | reverse complement strand
GACCGGAATGGACGCACCTCTGGTGCACCAGTTGTCATGCCAATGGCATAGCTGGGCAGCTACGTGCGGAACGGATAAACGCTGAAAGCATCTAAGCGTGAAGCCGCCTCCAAGATTAGATATCCCACATCGTTAAGATGGTAAGACCCCTTGTAGACTACAAGGTTGATAGGCTGCGTGTGTAAGCATAGTGATATGTTTAGCTTGGCAGTACTAATAGGTCGAGGGCTTGACCTTAATGGTCTGGTTCTTCTTATCCAACCTTTTACTTCCCTTTATTCAGTTTTGAGGGTGCGTTTCGCACATAGTTAATTGCTGCAATTTCTTTTTGAAGTTGCAGTTTTTTATTTATCTGAAAGGAAGTTTTTTTATGAATATCTGGCACAATATGAACCCCAAACGTATCAACTGTGATGATTTTATGGCGGTTATTGAAATTGAAAAGGGTAGCAAGTGTAAATATGAACTTGATAAGGAAACAGGCATCTTGATGCTTGACCGTATTCTTTATACTTCAACTCATTATCCTGCAAGTTATGGATTTATTCCGCGCACTTATGCCGACGACCTTGACCCGCTTGATGTTCTCGTTCTTTGCACGGAGAATATTCTTCCCGGCACAATGGTTCGTTGCTATCCGATTGGTGTTATGTCAATGATGGACAGTGGCAGATATGATGAAAAAATAATCGCCGTTCCTTTTGGCGACCCGACTTACAACAACTATACCGACATTGACCAGATTCCCCAGCATATGTTTGAGGAAATCCGTCATTTCTTTAAGGTTTATAAGGAACTTGAGGGAAAAGAAACCGTTGTAAACGAATTCAGCGGTGCAGAAGAAGCGAAAAAAGTTATTGCAAAAGCAATTGACAGTTATGTAGAAACCTACTGTAAATAGAAAAATCCCACCAATATGGTGGGATTTTTTTATTTCATCATTGATTCAATTTTCTTTTTACATTCTTCCCAGTTTCCTTCGATGAATTTGTCCTTATAAACTCTGATTGCAGCGTATGTTTTGAGCAGAATTGCAACACGGTTGTCTTTTTCTTTTATCTTTTTAATATTGCTATACTGGAAAACGCTTATATTGTTGTGGTCATAAATTGTAATTACATCATCACCAAACTCAACTGTTTTGATCCATTCATCAACACCGTAAATCCTGGCAAGTGTTTTGAATCTGTTGGACATAACTCTGAATCGTGAAAAGAACAAGTAGTACACTGAAAGTATAAATACTGCTACATAAGGAAACAGAAGAGTATATTCATTGTAAACAATTGAAAATAAAATTCTCGCTAATGAAATCAATCCAATCAGACAGAACAAAACAAACGAAATGATGATTCTCGCACCGACCAGGTGATATTCCTTTGCCCATTCCATAAAAAGTTTTTTGTTTACGGTATATTGATTTTTCATTTTTATCCTCCTTTTACTTGCTGACAACAACGTTTTCATCGCCAAGAATTCGCTTCAATTCACGAATCATAGGCTCATTATAGTCGACAAAACTGCTTTGAGGCAGACGGACGTACTGTTTTGTATCATTATAATAGAAATATACGGGGAAACTGCCATCAAATATTTCGAGTAGGTTTTTAACGGCATCAATTCTATCATCGTTTGCGCAGTCAAATCGCAGAAAAATTCCTTCACGTTTGCTCTTTTTCTGAGGTTCAGCCTTTGGCTTTTCTACCAGACCCATCGCCTGAGCAACGGAGTTTATTTTGACAAAACTGTTGCAGACAATGCGGGCGGATTCAACGTCGCGTATTTGCACGCTACCTTTTATAAACAGTATATTTCCTTCGCTCAGATGTGCAGGATTTTGTTCCAATGTTTTTGGAAAGATGATTATATCTATATCACCGTGTTGATCTTCAAGTGTTAAAAAAGTCAGTTTTGAACCATTTCTCGTTGGTTTATAACTGAGTTTTGTCACTATTCCAAGCAAATTGACTTTGGACGAATCCTTTACGTTGCCTTCTTCTGCACCGTTTACAATAGATGATGAAAAATTACAATTAAGCGCCGCGATTGCTTCGTTATATTCCATCATCGGATGTCCCGAAAGATACATTCCCGAAACTTCTTTTTCCATATTAAGAAGTTCAGCCTGAGAGAATTCATCCATTTCGGGCATTACAAACTCGGCGGATTTAATATCATCACTCGGAATGTCGAAAAGACCGATTTGTCCGTCAATATTGCTGCGTCTGACATCGTCAAGCGAGTCAAGTATTTGCTCTGTTGACGTAATCATTTGCTTTCTGTTACTGCCAAGTCCGTCAAGTGCGCCGCATTTTATCAGCGCTTCAACGGCTCTACGGTTAAGTTCTCTGCCATAAAGACGTTTGCAGAAATTGAAGAAGGAGGTGTATTCTCCGCCAACTTCTCTTTCGGAAATTATCTTTGAAATCAGTCCTTCACCCAAATTTTTAACGGCGAGCAACCCGTAACGGATGTTTTTATTTTCAGTTGAGAAATTAAGACTGCTATGGTTTACACTTGGTGGTAAAATCTTTATTCCGAGTCGCTGGCATTCCGAGCAGTAACCGACAACTTTGTTTGTGTTGTCAAGAAAACTTGTGAGAAGGGAAGCGAGAAATTCGGCGGGATAGTGACGTTTAAGGTAAGCGGTGCGATATGCCAGAACGGCGTAAGCGGCGGCGTGAGATTTATTGAAAGCGTAGGATGCAAAACTTGACATTTCGTCAAAGATTTCATTTGCAACCGCTTCGTCAACACCGCGTGCAACAGCACCCTCGCACTCAATACTGCCATCATCACGTTTGAGACCGTAGATAAAATTTTGTCTTTCCTTATCCATAACGTCATGCTTTTTCTTTGACATCGCACGGCGCACAATGTCCGCTCTGCCGTATGAATATCCCGCAAGTTCACGGCAAATTTCCATAACCTGCTCCTGATACACGATACAGCCGTAAGTTACGTTGAGAATTCTTTCAAGTTTTTCTGTTTTATATTTTATTTTGTCGGGATTGCTTTTGTTGAAAATATAGGTATCAATTGAATCCATCGGACCGGGACGATAGAGAGAAATTATAGCAATAAGTTCTTCAATACTTGTCGGTTTGAGTGATGACAAAACGCGTCGCATACCTGCGGATTCGTACTGGAAAATTCCGTCCGTATGACCTTCCGTCATCATCTTGAACACTTTCTGATCGTCAAGCGGAATTTTATTTATATCAAAATCGGGTTTATATTCGCGGATTGATTTCTCTGTGTCACTGATAACAGTGAGTGTACGAAGACCAAGAAAATCCATTTTCAAAAGTCCGAGTTCTTCAAGCGCGGTCATAGTAAACTGAGTGGTTATGGTGTCATCGTTTTTTGCAACGGGAACGTATTTTGTAACTTCATCTCTTGTGATAACAACACCTGCCGCGTGAATTGAAGCATGACGAGGCATACCCTCAACCTTTTTGGCAAGGTCAATGAGCAGTTTTGTGCGTTCATCTTCGTCGTAAAGTTTTCGCAATTGTGCGGAGTTTTTGAGCGCATTTTCAAGTGTGATGTGAAGTTCGGTGGGGATAAGTTTTGCAACGGAGTCAACAACATTGTAGGGAATTCCCATAACTCTGCCAACGTCCCTGACGGCCGCTTTTGCAGCCATTGTGCCAAACGTTACAATCTGCGCAACGTGGTCTGCACCATACTTGCGGTTAACGTATTCAATAACTTCATTTCTTCGCTCATAGCAGAAGTCAATATCAAAGTCGGGCATACTGACTCTTTCCGAATTGAGAAATCTTTCAAAAAGAAGATTGTACTTGATCGGGTCAATGTCAGTAATTTCAACGCAATAAGCGCAAAGACAACCCGCACCGGAGCCTCTGCCGGGGCCGACGGAAATACCGTTATGCTTAGCAAAACGAACAAAATCCTGCACAATGAGGAAATAATCAACGTAACCCATCTTGTTGATTACTTCAAGTTCGTAATTAAGCCTGTCAAAATGTTCTTTTGTGGGGTTTGAATATCTTTTATAAAGTCCATCAAGGCAGAGTTTTTTGAAATATTCAAAATGGTCGCAACCATCGGGGAGTTCAAAATGGGGGAGAATTATGTTGCCCGTTTCAAACTCAACGTTGCACCTTTCGGCAATCTCTGCGGTGTTGTAAATTGCTTCGGGGTGATTAGGGAAAAGGTCAAGCATTTCCTGTTCGGATTTTATATACGACTGGTCGGTGTCAAAGCCAATTCCCGTGTCCTCGTCAATAGTTTTTTTGGTCTGTATACAAATCAGAATTTTTTGAACTCTGCTGTCTTCTTTTGTGATATAGTGCGCGTCGTTAGTTGCAACGAGCGGTATACCCGTTTCTTTGGAAAGCCTGATAAGTGCGGAGTTTACAACTTTCTGCTCACGCATACCGTGATCCTGAAGTTCAAGGTAATAATTACCCCTTCCCATCACTGAATCGTACCAAAGAGCGATTTTTTTTGCTTTCTCATAATCGTTTGAGGTTATGGCGCGCGGCACCTCTCCCGCAAGACATGCGGAGAGAGCAATCAAGCCCTCGTGATGTTTTTCAAGCAGAGCACGGTCAATTCTCGGGCGACTGTAAAATCCTTTTGTCCACGCTTCAGAAACGAGTTTTATAAGATTCTGGTAACCTGTATTGTCTTTGCAAAGCAGTATAAGGTGGTTGTTTTCGGAGTCAATCCCGTGTTGTTTGTCCTCCATACCTCGTGGCGCAACGTAAACTTCGCAACCGATGATGGGCTTTATGCCGTGTTTTTTTGCTAGTTTATAAAACTCAAACGCGCCATACATATTGCCGTGGTCGGTGATTGCGATTGCAGACTGACCGAGATTCTTTGCATGAGCAATAGCCTGCTCAAGTCGGCAAACTCCGTCAAGCAGGCTATATTCTGTATGGAGATGTAGATGTACAAAACGGGAAGATGACATTACTGCAACTCCTTAAAACTTTTCTATTTTAGAAAATAGAGTGAGAGTATTGTTTTTTGTTGCGTCGCACAATTCCTGTGCTGAGATGTTTTTCTCAGTGGCGATTTTCTCTGCGGTATATGCAATCAAATCGGAGGTGCAACGTTTGCCCCTGAATGGTACAGGGGTCATATACGGAGCGTCGGTTTCGAGCAAAAGCCTGTCAAGCGGTACGTATCTCGCAACCTCAACGGGAGTTTTTGCGTTTTTAAAGGTAACCGCACCGCCAAGACCGATATACATTCCAAGGTTGAGTATCTCCCTTGCCATTTCAACACTGCCTGAAAAACAGTGGATAACGCCTTTTGGACGATGCTTTTTGAGCAGTTCAAGCGTGTCGGCATGAGCCTCCCTGTCGTGAATAAACACGGGCAAACCCAGTTCATTTGCAAGTTCAAGTTGCCTTTCGAACCATTTGATCTGAACGTCTTGCGCAGAGAAATTGTAGTGATAATCAAGGCCGATTTCACCTATTGCAACAACCTTTTTATGCTTGCTCATTTCTCTTAGTTCATCGATGTCCGCATCCGTCATATCTTTGACGTCGTGGGGATGAACACCTACTGCTGCCCAGATGTTTGCGTATTTTTCAGCAAGTTTTATTGACTGCCTTGCACTTTCCATATTTGCGGCGTTGTTAATAACACCACAAACACCCTTTAATTCAAGGGACGTCAGAACGTCGTCAAGGTCGAGGAGAAAATCCTCATCATCATAATGAGCGTGTGTGTCAAAAATGTTTTTTAGCATATTATCTGATCCTTGCACCGTTGGGCATATCGTCAACGAAAATGAGTTTAACGTCTGTTTCGGAGCAGTCAGCGGCGAGAATCATTCCGCAACTTTCAACTCCACAGAGTTTAGCGGGCTTGAGGTTGGCAACAAGAACAATCTTCCTGCCGACAAGCGCTTCGGGTTCGTACCACGTAGCAATTCCCGAAACTACCTGACGCGGTGTGCCTGTGCCGTCGTCAAGTACAAGTCTGAGAAGTTTCTTTGCCTTTTTGATTTTTTCACATTCTTTGATTTCGGCAACACGGAGTTCAACTTTTGTGAACGTGTCAAAATCAATTTCTGCAAGTCCTTCAATCTTCGGAGTTTCAGCCTTCTTCTGCTCTTCCTCCTGCTGTTTGATGAGTTCTGCAAGGAACTTTTCAGCGTCGATACGTGAGAAGAGGGGAGTTGCCGTGCCAACGTTGTTACCTGCAACAAGTCTGCCGAAAGCAGAAAGTGACTCATAAGAGCGTACGTCCGTATTAAGTTGTTCAAAAATACTTGTAGCCGTGTCGGGCATGAAAGGTGTGAGCAAAACTGCAAGATAACGGATGGATTCGAGCAAATTATAAAGTACAGTACCAAGACGCTCGGTCTTTTCTTCATCCTTGGCAAGAGCCCACGGCATTGTTTCATCAATGTATTTATTGCTGCGTCTTGCAAGAGTAAAGATTGCGTTGAGAGCATCGGAAATTCTGTATTCACTCATGAGTTTTTCAACCGCACCAACGGTTTCAAGAGCGAGTGAAGAAAGTTCATCGTCAAGTTCTTCTTTTGCGGTCGGTGCAAGCACCTTTCCTCCGAAGTATTTGTTACTCATCGCAATCGTGCGGTTTACAAGGTTTCCAAGTGTGTTTGCAAGGTCGGAATTAAATCTTTCGATGATGGTTTCATACATAATTGAGCCGTCAGAGGTATAGGGCATCTCGGAGAGGAGATAGTATCTTACTGCATCAACACCGAACTGTTTTACAAGGTCGTCGGCGTAAATAACGTTGCCCCTTGATTTGCTCATTTTGTCCGTGCCAAATAAGAGCCACGGATGACCGAATACTTTTTTCGGGAGCGGCTCACCGAGAGCCATAAGCATAATCGGCCAGTAAATCGTGTGGAAACGCACGATATCCTTGCCGACGATATGAACGTCAGCGGGCCAGTATTTTTTGTATTCCGCGCTGCTTCCGTCGGGATCGTAACCGATTGCAGTGATGTAATTGGAAAGCGCGTCAATCCATACGTAAATAACGTGATTGTCATCAAAAGTTACGGGAATACCCCATTTGAAAGACGTTCTAGAAACGCACAAATCTTGCAAGCCGGGTTTGATGAAGTTATTGATCATCTCTTTTTTACGGCTTTCGGGATAGATGAAATCGGGGTTGTCCTCGATGAATTGTTCAAGTTGCTTCTGATATTTTGATAATTTCAGGAAGTATGCTTCCTCTTGTGCGGGTTTAACAGGTCTGCCGCAGTCGGGGCATTTGCCGTCTTCAACCTGAGCCGCAGTCCAGAAACTCTCACAAGGTGTGCAATAAAGGCCCTCGTAAACGCTCTTGTAAATATCTCCGTTATCGTAGAGTTTCTTGAAAATCTTTTGTACAGTCTTCTCGTGCTGTTCATCGGTTGTCCTGATGAAACGGTCGTAGGTTGTATTGAGTAAATCGCAGATTTCTCGGATTTCTCCTGCGATTTTGTCAACGTACTGTTTCGGCGAAACGTTCTCAGCCTTTGCGATTTCTTCAATCTTTTGTCCGTGTTCGTCAGTTCCTGTGAGGAAGAAAACGTCATAACCCTGCAAACGCTTGTATCTTGCAATTGCATCGGTCAACACAATTTCGTAACTGTTGCCGATATGCGGTTTTCGCGAGGTGTATGCAATAGCGGTTGTAATATAAAATTTCTCTTTCAAAACAGAGTCCTCCTTTAAGTTAGGATGTATATTATACAATTATATAATCTATAACAAAAAAATACAAGTTATTCAACGTATAAATTTTCGGTTAATTCCAATGCGCAAGGTTGTGGGACGGGAGAAGAAAGCGAAAAAATATCCGTAAGTTCGTTTTCTTTTTCAAACAATCTCTTTGCAAAGGGATTGCTCATTCTTAAGATATGTGCAGGTTTAGTTATGATGGGAATAGTGGTAATTTTTTTTGCCTTTTTAATTATTTGTCGCCCCTTAACGTTGCACGCGAGTATGCGAGCGTATGGGGGAGGAGAAGCAGAGTAACGTGAAGTAATACCCAGAAAAGTGCGCAAAATAATCCGCCTGATTCTTGAATGAGTGTAGCGCTTTGTTTTTACTTTTTCGTATAATTCCTCAAGCGTTAAACTTGTTTTTACAGCATCGGCTATTCTGTTTTCAAGGCCCTCTGAAACGTCCGGAATATCTTTGAAATCGGCGGGGGATAGGGCTCTTAATTTTGATAAAAAAGCGCGTTCAAGTCGAGTTAAATCACAGGGAGATTTACCGAGTGATTGTGAGCGTGAAAGCAGTTTGAACGTTGAAATAGGAACATAATCGCGAATGCCGTCAACCCCTTGATTTATGAGGGTTTGACGAATTGCAGAGGCTGATGCAAATTGTCCGTTTGCATCAGCGCTATCGTGCATAGAACCGACTCTTTTAATGGCGCAGGGAGTAATTTTTGAATCGTATTCCATAAGCGCTTTTACGTACTCTGTAGCAAGTAGGTTGTTTGGGAATTTGAGTTCGTCATTGTACTTGTCTGCGAGTATTTCACGTACCGCTTTCTCACACGCTGCGGGGTAGGAAATACCCTCATCCAACGATGCGGTAAGTCGCCTTGGATATTCTTTTGAAAGCATTGATTCAGCAATTTTCTTTATAATCTCAACATCACCGCATTCGCATCCGAAATAAATCTCGTCAACACAACCCAGCGCGGTCAGAATGTATGTTGCTGACTGTGCGAAACCCTGCGCAGATGAAAGTGCATAGGGGGAGGGTAGTTCAATGACAAGATCAACGCCGTTCATGACGGCGGATTGCGCTCTTTCCCATTTTGAAGTTATAGCAAAATCACCGCGTTGAACAAAATTGCCGCTCATAACCGCAACAACGTGGGTAACGCCGTTTTTTCTCATCTGTTCAATCTGATATTTGTGACCGTTGTGGAACGGATTGTATTCGGCAACAACGCCTGCAATTTTCACGGTTTCCCCTCCCTTTGTAGCAGTATACTATAAAGAATATTTTACTACTTGGAAAATGAAAAGTCAAACACAACTATATGATTATATATAATTATATAAAAAATATAATTTTACTCAAAATTTTTCTTGAAGATATGAGCATTAAGTAGTATAATGTAGAATTGTATAAAAATGTGCATTTAAACAAGGAGTTGCTCGCTTTTGGAAACGAGAAAGAAACAAGTCACAGTTCCCGTTGAGGAACTTAAAATACAGTTTGAATATACCGAAGCAGTGAGAAAAAAACTCAGCGAAATTTTCGCGGGAAGAACACCTCTTGCCTATGTACGTACCTATGGTTGTCAGGGTAACGTCAGTGATAGTGAGCGTATCCGTGGAATGCTCTGCGCTATGGGTTTTGAAATGACGGATGACGACTCAAACGCAGATCTCATTCTTTTCAATACCTGCGCAATCCGTGAGCACGCCGAGGACAGAGTTTTCGGAAATGTCGGCGCACTCAAACACAACAAACGTCGCAACAGAGATCTGATAATCGCTCTTTGTGGATGTATGATGCAACAACCCCATATTGCAGAAAAGATAAAGAAAAGTTTTCCTTACGTTGATCTGGTTTTCGGAACGCACGTTATTCATAAACTGCCCGAATATATTTTCTCGCTTCTCAATGACCGCAACCGCATTTTTTCAATTCCCGATGAGGAGGGTGTTATTGCGGAGGGACTTCCGACCTATCGTGATTCAGGAGTTAAAGCGTGGCTTCCGATAATGTATGGATGCAACAATTTCTGCAGTTATTGTATCGTGCCTTACGTAAGGGGCAGGGAGCGTAGCCGTGAATCAAAACTTATCATTGAGGAGTTTAAAGAACTTGTCAAGCAAGGGTATAAGGATATAACCCTGCTTGGACAAAACGTAAATTCCTACGGTAAAGGACTCGATGAGGATATCGATTTTGCAAGACTTTTAAGACAAATCAACGATATAGAGGGCGAATTCATCGTCCGTTTTATGACCTCTCACCCGAAGGATTGCACACGCGAATTGCTTGAAACTATGGCACAGTGTGATAAGGTTGCAAAACATATCCACTTGCCCTTCCAGTCGGGAAACGATCGTGTGCTTGCGGCGATGAATCGCTCGTACACGCGTGAGAAATATCTTTCACTTATCGATTATGCTTACGAACTTATGCCTGATTTGTCTGTCACAAGTGACGTAATCGTTGGATTCCCTGGTGAAACTGAGGAGGAGTTTGAGGATACGTTGAGCCTTATCGAGAGGGTAAGATTTACTTCACTGTTTACTTTCATTTTTTCTGCAAGAAAGGGTACTCCTGCTGCGGAAATGGAGGATAAATATACTTTGCGTGAAAAGACGGCTCGTTTCAAGCGTCTTACCGATGCGCAGGAAAAAATCGCAGGGGAGAGAAATGCCGAGATGTGCGGCAAAACCGTCCGTGTACTTGCTGAGGAGATTGACGACAAGGGCAACGTGAGCGGTCGTACACAGGGCAACGTTATAATTATTTTCCCTGCGGATAAAAATATTATAGGTCAATTTTGCAACGTTCGTATAACTGAATGTAGGACTTGGATTTTAAAGGGAGAACTTGTTCAGGACTAATCGGACTGCATAAAATAAAAATCAAAAGGAGTTAATAACAATGAACGTAATTGAAGCAACAAGACAACTTGGAAAGGCAATTCAGGAGGATGAGGCATACAAGGCTTTTGCTGAGGCGAGAGCAAAGAATGACGCTGACAGCGACCTTCAGGACAAAATCAATCAGATCAATATGATCAGAATGAGTTATATGCACGAGGCTTCCAAGGAGGACAAAGATGAGAGCAAAATGGAAGTTCTCAATAAGGAGTTCAACGAAATCTACGAGCAGATTATGAATAATGAGAATATGAAGGCTTACACCGAAGCAAATGCAAAGATGGAAGCGATGATGAAATATATTTCTCAGATTCTCGCTCTTTGTGCAGAGGGCGAAGACCCCGAAACTTGTGAGCCCCAGCCCGAAGGTTGCGGCGGAAGTTGCTCAACTTGTGGCGGTTGTCACTAATTTATAACGATTAAAAGGTGATACGGATGGCAGAATTTACACCAATGATGAAACAGTATTTTGCGGTAAAAGCGAATTACGAGGATGCAATACTGTTCTATCGACTTGGCGATTTTTATGAAATGTTTTTTCAGGATGCAATAACCGCTTCGCAGGAACTTGACCTTGTTCTGACAGGTCGTGACTGCGGGCAGGCGGAGCGCGCGCCGATGTGCGGTGTTCCGTTTCACAGTGCAGATTCCTATATTGCAAAACTTGTTGCAAGAGGATATAAAGTGGCAATCTGTGAGCAACTTGAAAATCCTGCCGAGGCAAAGGGTGTTGTAAAAAGAGATGTCATCCGTGTTATTACCCCCGGTACAGTCTGTGACGGGGATATGCTCGATGAAGGAAAAAACAATTTTCTGTCCTGCGTGTATGCCGTTGACGGCAGAGCGAGCGTTTGCTTCGCTGATTTATCCACGGGACAGGTTTTCCTCACCGAACTTACGGGCGGCGACGTTGAGATGCAGATTGAAAATGAACTCGGAAAATATCGCCCCAGTGAGTTGGTGGTAAACCTCTCTTACTCCAAAAACAAAGTCTTTGCGGATTTTGTAAAGAACCGCATCGGCTGTGTTGTAAACGTTGTGGAGGACTTGGAGTTTGATTTTGAAACTTGTCGAGCAACCGTATTGTCCCACTTCAAAGTCAGTGACGTATCGGAACTTTTCGACGTTGGCTATACTTATGCGGTTTGTGCTCTTGGGAAAACGCTTGATTATCTGAGCGGAACGCAGAAGAAATCGGCTGACAATATAACGGACGTTGAGTTTTATCTCAGTGCGGAGTATATGGCTCTTAATCTTTCAACCCGTCGCAATCTCGAACTTACCGAAACGATGCGAAACGGCTCTAAAAAAGGCTCACTCCTCGGCGTCCTCGATAAAACAAAAACGGCAATGGGTAAGCGTCTTATCCGCGCGTGGATTGACAGACCGCTTCTCAGTTTGCCCCAGATTATAAGCAGGCATACCGCCGTTGAAGAACTGTGTTCAAACGGGGTTATGCTTATGGAAATATGCGAGTATTTAAAGAGCGTGAAAGATATTGAACGCCTTATGACCCGCGTTATTTACGCAACGGCAAATGCAAAGGTTTTGCGTACCCTTGCCGAAGCGTTTTCCTGCCTGCCCGATATTAAAAATCTTGTAAGCGGTTGCAAAAGCGGTATGCTTAAAGAGATTTTCTCCGACATTGACGTTCTTTCAGATGTCAGGGAGTTGATTGTAAACGCAATTGTGGACGAGCCTCCGTTTTCCGTTCGTGAGGGTGGAATGATCCGCGACGGCTATAATGGGGAAGTTGATGAACTTCGCAGCATTATGGAAAACGGCAAGGGTATTATTTCCGACATTGAGGCGCGTGAGCAGGAAACAACGGGAATAAAGAAACTCAAAATCAGTTATAACCGCGTTTTCGGTTATTACATTGAGGTTCTCAACACCTACAAGGATCTTGTTCCCGAACATTACATCAGAAAACAGACTTTGACTAATTGCGAGCGTTACATAACGGGTGAACTCAAGGACCTTGAAAGCAAGATTCTTGGCGCGAAAGACCGAATTGTAAGCCTTGAATATGAACTTTTCAATGAAGTCAGAGAAATTGTAGCGCAGAATTATACAAGAATTCAGAGAACTGCAAATGCGGTTTCAAGGCTTGATGTTCTCTGTTCGCTTGCAAACGTTGCTATCTCCAATAATTACGTACGTCCCGAAATGACCGACGGTGACGTTATCAACGTAAAAGAGGGTAGGCATCCTGTTGTGGAGTCGATTTCAAATTCGTCGTTGTTCGTCCCGAATGACACTTTCCTTGATTGCTCCGACAACAGACTTGCAATTATTACAGGACCGAATATGGCGGGAAAGTCAACCTATATGCGCCAGGTTGCGCTTATTTCCCTTATGGCGCAGATCGGAAGTTTTGTCCCCGCGGCGAGCGCCACAATGTGCATCGTCGATAATATTTTTACAAGAATAGGTGCTTCCGATGACCTTGCTTCAGGACAGTCAACCTTTATGGTTGAGATGAGCGAGGTTGCGGAGATATTAAAAACTGCAACAAAAAGGAGTCTTATAATTTTTGACGAGATCGGACGCGGAACTTCTACCTTTGACGGTATGAGTATCGCCCGCGCAGTGCTTGAATTTGCCGCAGATACAAAGAAACTCGGTGCAAAGACTCTTTTTGCAACGCATTATCACGAACTTACTGAAATAGAAGATCAACTTGAGGGAATCAAGAATTACAATATTGCCGTCAAGAAACGTGGCGACGATATAACGTTTTTAAGACGAATTGTCCGTGGCAGCGCAGACGACAGTTACGGTATAGAGGTTTCTAAACTTGCGGGTGTGCCTGATTCTGTAGTACAGCGTGCGAAAGAGGTTTTAAAATCTCTTGAAAGCGGTATGGAAGTGCCTGTAAAGGCAAAGAAAACCTCCGACCGTGACGATGGCGGACAGTTTTCAATGTTCTCAATGGGTGAGAGTGAGATTGTTTCAAAACTCAAAATGCTTGATATAAATACTCTTACCCCCATTGAAGCAATGAGTGTTTTGTTTGAACTTATCAACGAAGCGAAGAAAATATAAAATTATTCAGAGGGAGGACTGAACTTGGCAAGAATAAACGTTCTTACTAAGGAAGTTGCCGAACTTATTGCCGCGGGCGAAGTCGTTGAACGTCCTGCCTCGGTAATAAAGGAATTGGTTGAAAATTCAATAGATGCGGGCGCAACAAACATCACCGTTGAAATCCAGAATGGCGGCAGTGTTTATATGCGCGTTACGGACAACGGTTGTGGCATTCAGCGTGAGGACGTACCTCTGGCATTTGTCAGCCACGCTACGAGCAAGGTGCTCTCTGAACAGGATTTGGAGCATATTTGTACTTTCGGTTTCAGGGGTGAGGCGCTTGCGTCAATCTGCGCCGTTTCCCGTACGGAAATGCTCACAAGGTTTGAAAGCGATGAGATAGGTACGCGTTGTGTAGTCCATGCAGGTGAAATCAAGGAAATTGACGATGCGGGTTGCCCAAAGGGAACAACAATCATCGTCAGGGATTTGTTCTGCAACGTACCCGCACGTATGAAGTTTCTTAAAAAGGATGCAACTGAGGCGAGCGCGGTTTACAGTGTAGTCGAGAGGGTTGCAATGTCTCATCCGGAAATTGCGGTAAGATTTATTAAAGACGGTAAAGTTTCTTTGCAGACAAGCGGTGACGGAGATATTCTCACTGTTTTGCGCAGTCTTTATGGTAGGGAATTTTCGGAACAACTTATTCCTGTAAATTACGAATTCGACTTTATCAAAGTTACGGGATACATAAGCCGTCCCGTTGCTTCACGACCCAACAGAAATATGCAGCATTTCTTTGTGAACGGCAGAATGGTTAAATCTCCTACGGCAATGAAAGCCGTTGAGGAGGCGTATAAAGGTGCAATTATGGTCGGTAAACATCCGTCATGCGTGCTTGATATTTGTCTTGCGCCCAATCTTGTTGACGTAAACGTGCATCCCGCTAAAACACAGGTGAGGTTCGTCAACGAAAAGGCGGTTTTTGAGGCGGTTTACTATGCTTGCAAAACGGCGGTGCAAAATGGCGATAGCGTAAGTACGTACAAGCGTTACGATTATCAGCCGCCTAAGAAAAATCTCGGGTCGTTCTTTGAGAGCGTTTATAAGCCCGAAAATCCATCTCCGAAAATGACGGAGCAAACGACAATAGAGCAGATTGTTTTTGAAGAAAAGCCGAAGGTGCAGGAAACAAAAGTACCTGTCAAAAACACCGAGCCGGCAGTTGCTCCTCAAAGTGATACGTGCACTGCTGTGAGGGATACAGAAGTTTCCTATAACACTGCAAAAGAAGAAATTACCGAGGAAAAATGCGAAAAAACGGTACAACCTGCCGTTGTTGAAATTATAGAAGAAATTATTGACATGGAAGAAATTGTCAAAAATCAAGACGAGCCGCAACCGTCGGAAATGAAAGCCGAGGTTGTGGAGGAAACGGTAATTGAAGAAAATGAAAAAAAATCCGACTACTACAACGCAAAAGTTGAAAATTACAGAGTAATCGGAGAGGCGTTCAAAACCTATATAATTGTTGAACTTGAAAAAGAACTTCTCTTTATCGACAAACACGCCGCACACGAGCGGATGATTTACGAAAAATTAAAGCACAATCTCAAAACTCCCGAGGGGCAGATTCTTTTAAGACCTATTACCGTACTGCTCAGCAGGGATGAGTACGTTGCCGCGGTTGAAAATCTTGACACCTTCGCTTCAATGGGTTTTGAAGTTGAGGATTATGGCGACGGAACAGTGCTTGTCCGTCAGGTGCCGCTTATCCTGCAGAATGAAGATATTGCCAGTTCCGTTACGGAGATTGCCGATTATCTCAGTAAGAATAAGCGTGCCGTTGAAACGGAAAAGATGGACTGGATACTGCATAATGTTGCATGCAGAGCGGC
This sequence comes from Clostridia bacterium, assembly GCA_017560255.1. Taxonomy (GTDB): domain Bacteria; phylum Bacillota; class Clostridia; order Oscillospirales; family Acutalibacteraceae; genus RGIG7273. The sequence continues at coordinate 168,838 of JAFYOI010000058.1, read as the reverse complement.
AATAAAATCGGGCGATAAGACGTCGGATTATGAAATGAATATCTTTGTTGGTGAACTTTTAAAGCGTGACGATATCCGTTACTGCCCCCACGGCAGACCGATATGTATCTCAATGCCGAAAAGGGAAATTGACAAGGACTTCGGCAGAGTTTAGAAAGGAAAATATTATGTCAACCGATAAAAAAATCCCACTTCTCGTAATAGTAGGTGCAACAGCGAGCGGAAAGACATCGCTGGGAATCGGTATGGCAAAATTCTTTGACGGAGAGGTAATTTCTGCGGACTCAATGCAGATTTATAAAAATATGGGGATAGCGACGGCGACACCCACAGCCGATGAAATGGACGGAATACCGCATCACCTGATTGATTTTCTTGACGTTACTGAGTCGTTCAGCGTTGCCCGATACGTTGAACTTGCCGCTGAGCGCATACGCAACGTTCATTCCCGTGGCAAATTGCCGATAATCGTCGGCGGCACAGGACTTTACGTTAATTCGCTGATTGATAACATTGAGTTCGTCGATGCGGGCGGTGATGAGCAGTACAGGAGTTTTCTTCGTGAGCGTGCTGAAAAAGAGGGCGCTCAGGCTCTTCTTGACGAACTTATGCTCGTTGATAAAGAAACCGCGCTAAAACTTCACCCCAACAACCTCGGTCGCATCATAAGAGCGCTGGAACTCTATAAAACGACGGGCGTCACTATGAGTGAGCAAGTTGAGCGTTCGCGCCGAAATCCGTCGCCCTATTCTCCCGTTGTGATAGGAATAGACTATCTTGACAGGGCAAATCTTTACGCCCGAATAAATCTACGCGTTGACATTATGATGGAAAACGGACTTGTTGACGAGGCGCGCACAATGAGGGAGAAGACCGAGAAAACAGCGGCACAGGCGATCGGACATAAAGAACTTGAAATGTATTTCCGTGGCGAAGCAACTTTGGAGCAGGCGGCGGAAAATCTTAAAATTCAGACAAGACGTTACGCAAAACGACAGTTGACGTGGTTCAGACGTGACGAAAGAATAAAATGGATATATGCCGATGATGAGCAGGCGCAGGACAGCGTGCTTGAACGCGCCAAGCGCATCTATCTTGAAGAAAGGAAGAAAGACAGTGGAGAACACTAAAATATATAAACGACTGATTATGGTGTTTGCTTTGATTATAGCGACCTTCTACGTCGTTTATCAATTTGCAAGTTCGGTTTTGGGTGTGCCTATTTCTACCGAATCGGCAATATCGTACACAGCGTACAACATGATTGAAACTCAGGGTTTTGCGGTGCGTGATGAAAGCATCATTTATTCCGATAAGAGCGGTGTTGCGGTCAATGCCGTTGAGGACGGCACAAAGGTTGCAGCAACAACAGTTGTAAAGCGTTTGTTTGCAAGCGCAGCGGCGGCTCAGGCATATCAGGAGTTGCAGGCCGTAAATGAAGACATTGAATATTACGAAACAATCTATCGTCAACAGCAGACCCACAATATTGATAAAACGACAAACGACAACAATCTGAAGTCAACGTATTACGATATACTCAACGCTGTTGAAACAAATGATTTTTCGCTTGTATCTTCAAAGGTAAAGGATATGGGGTTGTATATCACAAGAAGGCAACTTCTGACCGGTGAATCTTTTGACCTTGAGCAGACGATATCGGCGCTTAAAGCGCGTAAACAGACATTGACCGAGCAGGCGGGCGCAGTTACCGTAACTTCGGGCAAGGTGGGCTACTACACGGGAGAAGTTGACGGGTACGAGAATGTTTTCAGTTATGATCGGATTGGAAATATTACAATGGAGCAGATAAATTCTGCAATAAATTCTAAGCCGTCTGCAATAGAAAATTCGGCAGTAGGCAAGATTAACGAAAGCTTTACGTGGTATTTTCTCTGCGTTGTTGACACTGCGGCAATAAACAGTGTGTCAACGGGTGATATGATTGAAGTTAATATGCCTTTCGAGGATATTGCTTCATTCAAAATGAAAATCCATTCAATTACAAATGCGGATGCTGAGCACTGTGTGCTTGTGCTTGAAAGCACTTTGATGAATGAAAAGATTGCAAATTTCCGTATTGAAACTTTGCAACTTCGCCTTGAAAAATACAGTGGAATCCGTATCAGAAGTCAGGCGCTCAGAACTAACGAAGACGGTGAAACGGGTGTTTACGTATTGGTCGGTAATCTTGTGCGCTTCAGAAAAACCGAATGTATCTACGTGCAGGGTGACTATATGATAGTCGAGGGCTCGGCACTTGGTAACGACTCGACTCTGGAAGTTCACGACAGCGTTATTTATGAGGGGAAGAATTTGTATGACGGACGAGTTTTATAATATTTCCGAGAACATAAAGCGAATACGGGAAAATATTACAAAAGCGGCTTTGAAGTCTGGACGTGCGGCAGATTCCGTAAACCTTGTTGCCGTTACAAAAACCGTTGACGTCGCGCGCATAAATCACGCTCTTTCATGCGGTATTAAGTACATCGGAGAAAATAAGGTGCAGGAGTTTTTGCAAAAGCGTGATGAACTTAATCTCGGCGGTGTTTCCGCCCACCTTATAGGCCATTTGCAAACCAATAAAGTTTCAAAAATTGTCGGTAAAGTTGATATGATTGAATCGGTTGATAGCGTTCGGCTTGCTGAGGCGATAAGCAAAAAATCAATCGAACTCGGTATAAAAACCAACGTATTGTTACAGGTAAATATCGGCAGGGAGGAGAGCAAGAGCGGGATTCTGCCCGAGCAACTCTTTGAAATTGCTGACGAAATAAGTCAATTTAACGGGATTATGGTGCGCGGATTGATGGCAATACCGCCTGCAAACGTAGACAATTTGGAAAAATACAAGTTTTTTTCAAATATGGCGCAACTGTTTATTGACATTGAGCGCAAAAAAATGGATAATAGTAATATGGGCGTATTGTCGATGGGTATGTCCGGAGACTACGAGATTGCCGTTGAATGCGGTGCAACACTCGTCAGAGTGGGCACAGGTATATTTGGACGGAGAAACTATAACGTATAGGAGGAAAGTACAATGGGACTTATGGATAAGTTTAAGAAGATGGTTGACGGTATTGATGATGATGACGATAACGATTTTGTCGTGTATTCAAAACCCGCGTCCAACAACAAATCATCAAATCAGAACATAAACGAGTACAGAAGTCAGGCTATGCCTGCTTCGCCGACGGGAGGTAACAAAATTATGAGCGTACATTCTCAGAATCAACCTGCTGTTGTTTTGGTAAAACCCGAGAGTTTTACCGAGGCTTCTTCAATTGCGGATAACATCAACGAAAAACGCACGGTTGTTCTCAATCTTGAATCAACCAATATGGAGATTGCAAGACGACTTGTTGACTTCCTTGTTGGTGTTGCTTATGCAAACGGAGCGACTTGCAAAAAAGTTGCGAGCAAGACTTTTATTTTCACACCAAAAAATACTGCTGTTATCGGTGAGGTCAGCGGTGACGTTGCTGACGAGAGCATTATTTTCTAAAACAACCATAGGTTAAAGGGGTTTATATTCTATGTTAAAACCTTCGCAGATAAGGGAGAAGGAGTTTGCCAAGACAACTATGGGCGGATACAAGACGTCCGACGTTGACGGTTTTTTCGATGATGTTGCTGAATCTTATGAGCAACTTTATAAGGAAAACTCTGAACTTCTAAAAAAACTGCGTCTGCTCGTTGATAATATTGAAGAATACAGACGCAAGGAACAGTTCAGCGGTGCAAATGCTGACGAAACTTTGCTCAATGCCAACGAGGAGGCAGAACGAATAATAACGCAAGCAAAACTTGAGGCGGAGCGTATTATTACCGATGCTACTGAAAAATCGTTGCAGATAGGCGATTGTAACGCATCACTTGATGAGGTCAGAGCGCTTCGTGAAAAAGAGGAGCAGGCTTTGGCAAACGTCAGGGCGGAGTCGGAAAAATTCCGCAAGAGTTTGCTTTCTATGTACACCGAACATCTGACACTCATTCAGTCGATGGTTGACGGAAAAGCATCCGCTCAATCTACAAATAAGCAGAGCGGAGGAACGCCAAGTTACGAAAAGAAGCTTGACGTTCAGACTGCACAGGTCGACGAAAAATTTGTGTATGACGATATTGATGCTTTTTTTGCCGAAGCAGTGGCACAGGAGAACAGCCGTATAAAAGAGGCTTTCGGTGGATTTAAATTTGAAATGGGCGGCGCGGCGCAGGATGTTCAGCCGCAGGAGAGCGTTTCGGATTTTGAAGAGCCCGCGCAAGCGGAAAATGAGCATCTGACGGTACATAACGTTTCTGAAACCGTCGCTGAAACTGCCGATGATGTTAAACCCGATGAAATTAAACCGGGTTTTAAGATTTCTTTCCCCGATGCAGAAGAAACGTCGGACAATGACGAAGAAAATTTAGACGATTTGTTTGCAGGATTTTTCAATAACGACGAGAAACCCGAATAAAACGTTTTACAACATAAGGAGAGTAGTACAATTATGTCGCAGGATTACAACCAGACACTTAATCTGTTAAAAACTGATTTCCCCATGAGGGCGGGACTTCCGCAGAGAGAGCCCGAAATGCTCAAAAAATGGTACGATGAAAGCCGTTATGAGCGCCTTATGGAGAAGAACGAAGGAAAGCCGTTGTTCGTATTGCACGATGGCCCTCCGTATGCAAACGGAGATATCCATCTTGGAACGGCGCTCAACAAGATTCTCAAGGACTTTATCGTAAGGTACAAGAATATGTCGGGCTTCAAAGCGCCCTACGTACCCGGTTGGGATACTCACGGTTTGCCCACTGAACTCAAAGCCAGAGCAAAAGCGGGAATTGATGCCAATTCAACAATTTCTGACGTAGAACTGCGCTCAATGTGCCGTGACTTTACGTTGGGTTACCTTGATGACCAGAGAGAACAGTTCAAGCGACTTGGCGGAATAGGTGAATGGAATAATCCGTACATTACCCTCACCCCCGATTTTGAGAAGATGCAACTTGAAATCTTCGCAACAATGGCAAATAAAGGCTATATCTACAAGGGCCTTAAGCCGGTTTACTGGTGCGCAGAGTGCCAGACCGCTTTGGCTGAGGCGGAGATTGAATATGCGGAAGATCCCTGCGATTCCATCTACGTAAAATTCAACGTAACCGACGATAAAGGTAAACTTTCCGCTATGGGCGCGGATCTTTCAAAGACTTATTTCGTAATCTGGACAACTACCACCTGGACGTTGCCCGGTAACGTTGCAATCTGCGTTGGCCCCGACTTTACCTACGTGCTTGTAAAGGCTAACGGAGAGTATTACGTTCTTGCTAAGGAACTTGCTGAGAAAGTAATGGCAATCAATGAGTACGAGTATGAAATCGTGGGCGAGATTGCGGGTAGCGAACTCGAATATATGACCGCTCAGCATCCTTTCCTCGACAGAAAATCCCTCGTAATCGTTGGTGACCACGTAACTCTTGATGCAGGTACGGGATGCGTTCATACCGCTCCCGGCCACGGTGTTGAGGACTTTGACGTTTCCAAAAAATACAGCGAACTTGAAATCGTTGTTCCCGTTGATGACAGAGGCTTCCTCACTGCTGAGGCAGGTATGTTCAAGGGGCTTAAAACGGACGTTGCAAGCAAGGTTATCAAAAAGCACCTTGTCGAAATCGGCGCGCTCTATGCAAGCGAAAAAATCGTTCACCAGTATCCGCATTGCTGGAGATGTAAGCAGCCGATTATCTATCGCGCAACAAGTCAGTGGTTCTGCTCAATCGATAATTTCAAGCAGCAGGCTCTTGAAGAGGCTCAGAAAGTTCAGTGGCTTCCCGATTGGGGTAAGGAGCGCATTCGCTCTATGATTGCTGAGCGTAAGGATTGGTGTATCTCCCGTCAGCGTAAATGGGGTGTGCCGATTCCTGTGTTCTATTGCGCGGATTGCGGTAAGGAAATCGTTGATTACGACGTAATGATGAGAATTTCCAAATTGTTTGGTGAGCACGGCTCTGACGTATGGTTCAGCAAGGATGCAAAGGAACTCTTGCCCGAAGACTTCAAGTGCCCACATTGTTCAAGCAATAGAGAGTTTTATAAAGAAAAGGATATTATGGACGTTTGGTTTGACTCAGGTTCAAGCCATACCGCTGTGTGTGCTCAAAGGCCGTACCTCAAATATCCCGTTGACGTTTATTTGGAGGGCGCTGACCAGTTCAGAGGTTGGTTCCAGTCTTCTTTGCTCACTTCTGTTGCTTATAAGGGCATAGCACCTTACAAGACCGTAATTTCTCACGGCTGGGTAGTTGACGGTGAGGGCAGAAAAATGTCCAAGTCATTGGGTAACGGTATTGTTCCGTCCGAAATTGTTGAGAAATATGGCGCTGATATTCTTCGCTTGTGGGTTGCTTCTTCCGACTATCACGCGGATATCAGAATTTCCAACGATATTCTCAAACAACTTTCTGAAGTTTACAGAAAAATCAGAAACACTGCGCGCTTTATGCTTGGAAATCTCAATGATTTTGAGCCCGACCGTGACAGTGTTTGTGCAGATAAACTCCTTGATATTGACAGGTTTGCTCTTATGCGCCTTGATGCGCTTGTAAGCAAGTGTATCGAAGCGTACGAGAATTACGAGTACCATATCATCTTCCATGCAATTCACAATTTCTGTGTAGTTGATATGTCAAACTTCTACCTTGACGTTATTAAGGACAGATTGTATATTGAACCTGAAAACAGTGAAACAAGACGTGCGGCTCAGATGGTAATGCATAAGATTCTCAGAAGCCTCACACTTCTTGTATCTCCCATTCTGGCGTTTACTTCCGAAGAAATCTGGGGTTATATGCCGCATAGCAGCACCGATAACGTAGAGTCCGTACTTTTCAACGATATCCCCTCCGATATGGTAATCGGTAAGGATGATGAACTCGTTGCAAGATGGGATAGACTCCATCAGGTGCGTGATGACGTTAAGAAGGCTCTTGAAATTGCAAGAGCATCTAAAATCATCGGTTCATCTCTTGATGCAAAGGTTACATTGTTTGCAGACGGTGAACTCTATGACTTCCTTAAAGCAAACGAGAATGCTCTTTCCGTTATTTTCATCACTTCCGGAGCGAAGGTTGAAAAGGGTGAAGGCGAATTCAAAGGTGTTGTTGAGGGACTCAGCATCAGCGTCGCAACCGCTGATGGCGGTAAGTGTGAGCGTTGCTGGTCTTACAGCACTGAGGTTGGAAGCGATAGTGACCACCCGACACTTTGCCCGAGATGTGCTAAAATCATCAAAGAAAATTTCTAAAATCATAAAAATACGCTCGGAGTTTAAAAAACTCCGGGAGTATTTCTGTTTTCGAAAGGAGAGAATCAGGCTGGCTACGGTATCCCTTATAATTGCAACTTTGTTGGTTGTGGTTGACCAACTTATAAAAATAATAATTGATCTTTGGCTTGTGTCGAAAGGCGAAGTTGTTGTCTTTGACGGCGTTTTCTCGTTGTTCTACGTTGAGAATACGGGAGCGGCTTGGGGTGCGCTTGAAGGCAAACGATGGTTTTTGGTTGTTGTTGCCGCTGTTGCGATTGCTATCATCATTTATATGATGTATAAGGATAAAATCAAAGGCGTTTGCTATACCGTTGCAACAGTTATGCTCCTTGCGGGCGGACTCGGTAATTTGATTGACCGAGTTTTCCGTGGCTACGTTATTGACTATCTGAGGGTAACTTTTATTGATTTTCCCGTGTTCAATTTTGCGGATTGTCTTATTACGGTCGGCGCAGTTTTTTTGATTTTCAAATTGATACGGGAAATGATTGTTGAATTTAAAGCGGACCGCGAGAAGAAACGCGCCGCTTTAGCAGCCGCAAATGATGAGCAAGCGCAGAGCGAGGCAGAGGATGATGCGGAGGAAACCGACTTTGATTCAAAAACCATCGGCGATGAAACCGCCAATGAAGAATAATTTTCGGTGACGGATATGGAAAACCTCTATACCTTAATTATTAACGAAGAAAATTCAAATCAGCGCGTTGATAAAATTCTTGCTCTGCAGATTGAGGGGATGACCCGATCTGCTATACAGGGGCTGCTCGAAAACGGCAATGTTACCATCAATGGTAATAAATGCAGCAAGAATACAAAAACAAGCATCGGAGACGTTGTGGAGGTAATTTTACCTCCCGTCAGGGCTCTTGATGTTGAGGCGCAGAATATACCAATAGATATAGTGTATGAAGATTCCGATTTGCTCGTTGTAAATAAACCCAAGGGGATGGTAGTGCATCCGGCAGCGGGCAACTACGACGGAACTTTGGTCAATGCTTTGATGTATCATTGTGGGGACAGTCTTTCAGGGATAAATGGTGTTTTGCGTCCGGGTATTGTTCACCGTATTGATAAGGATACAAGCGGGTTGTTAATAGTGGCTAAAAACGATTGTGCTCATCAGGGGCTTGCTGAACAGATAAAGGAGCATAGTTTTCTTCGTGAGTATGAAGCGGTCGTTTATGGTAAAATAAAGGATGATTTCGGTACGGTTGATGCTCCTATCGGCAGACATCACACGGATCGGAAGAAAATGTGTGTGACAACAAAAAACTCACGTAATGCCGTAACGCATTATGAAGTTTTGGGTAGGTATAATGGGTTTACACACTTAAAACTTAAACTCGAAACGGGACGGACTCACCAGATTCGCGTACATATGGCGCATATCGGGCACCCCGTCGCAGGCGACAGCGTCTACGGGCCCAAAAAAGTAATTACTTCTTTGAACGGTCAGTGTTTGCACGCGCGCGTGATAGGTTTCGTTCATCCTGTAAGCGGGGAGTATCTCAACTTTAAAAGTGATTTGCCCGACTATTTTGTTAAATTTTTAGATAACCTTGGGAGGTAAATATGGACAAGAATTTGAAAAAGGAACTGAAAAAGATTGCATGTAAAGTCAGACTTGGTGTTATCAAGGGCGTTTACAGTGCAAAATCAGGTCATCCGGGTGGCTCGTTGTCGGTGGCTGACATTATGACTTATCTTTATTTTTCCTATCTAAATGTAAAGGCGGACGATCCTAAGTGGGATGATAGGGACAGGTTCGTTCTTTCCAAGGGACACAGTGCGCCCGCGCTTTACAGCGCGCTTGCTTTGAAAGGATATTTTCCTGTTGAGGAGATGGAAAAACTTCGTAAGACAGGTGAAATGCTCCAAGGTCATCCCGATATGAAGAAAATTCCCGGTGTTGATTTTAGTACGGGTTCACTCGGACAGGGACTTTCGGGTGCTGTCGGAATGGCTCTTGCGGCTAAAATTGACAACAAATCTTACCGCGTTGTTGCCGTTTGTGGTGATGGCGAGATCCAGGAGGGTCAGATTTGGGAGGCGGCAATGTTTGCAAATGCAAAGAAACTCTCGAATCTTACTGTAGTTGTCGATAATAACAACCTGCAGATTGACGGCACGGTTGAGGAAGTAAACTCTCCCTATCCGATTGCCGAGAAGTTTGCCGCTTTTGGTTTTAATACAATTGAGATTAACGGTCACTGCTTTGATGAGATTGAAGAAGCGTTTAAAAATGCTGATTTGTGCACCGACAAACCTACTGCAATTATTGCAAAGACAGTCAAGGGTAAGGGCGTTTCGTTTATGGAAAACAATGTTTCGTGGCACGGAAGCGCTCCCAATCAAGAACAATATGAAATGGCAACTGCAGAACTCAATGAGGCTCTTGCGGCGTTAGAGGTGGAATAAATGGAAGTTAAAAAGACTGCAACAAGGGATGCCTACGGTAACGCTTTGGTTGAACTTGGAAAAAAATATGACAATCTTATTGTAATGGATGCTGACCTTGCATCTGCAACAAAGACGGGAGTGTTTAAAAAAGCCTGCCCCGAAAAATTCTTCGATTGCGGAATTGCAGAGGGTAATATGATGGGTATTGCGGCCGGCCTTGCTGCAAGCGGTAAACTTGTATTTGCAAGTTCTTTTGCTATGTTTGCTGCCGGCAGAGCGTTTGAGCAGATAAGAAACTCTATCGCTTACCCCAATCTCAATGTAAAAATCGGCGCATCTCACGCGGGTATTTCCGTAGGTGAGGACGGTGCGTCCCATCAGTGCTGTGAGGATATTGCGCTTATGCGTTCAATTCCCAATATGGTTGTAATCAACCCCGCTGATGAAATTGAAGCGCGTCAGGCTGTTTTGGCGGCGGCAGAATACTACGGCCCCGTTTATATGCGATTCGGACGTCTTGCTGTTGAAAACGTTTTTGATGAGAATTACAAATTCGAATGGGGTAAGGCGGTAAAGGTAAAGGACGGCTCCGACGTTACGGTTATCTCTACCGGACTTATGACCTTGGAGGCAGTTAAAGCGGCTGAAATCCTCTCGCAAGAGGGAATTTCCGTGCGCGTTCTCAATATCCATACAATTAAGCCGCTTGACGTAGAGGCAGTTCTTGCCGCTGCAAAGGAAACGGGTGCAATCGTTACTGCTGAGGAACATAATATAATCGGCGGACTCGGTTCTGCCGTGTGCGAGGCAATCTGTGCTGAATGTCCCGTTCCTGTTCTCCGCGTGGGTGTTGAGGATACTTTCGGTAAATCAGGTCCTGCAAAAGAACTTTTGGAAGTTTACCGACTTAATGCCGCACATATTGTCGAAAAAGTTAAGGTAGTTATGGCTATGAAGAAGTAGTTTTTCCTTGACGGAATTAACTGTTAACAGATTTGTTCAGAAAAGTAAATAAAAATAAAACAAAACGGCGATGATGTTGATTATCGCCGTTTTGTTTGTATTATATATGTAGGGGAATGTATTGCTCGTATTAATCGGAAATTACTTTGACGTAGTATCTTCTTTCCCTTGGGCCATCGAATTCACAGAAAAACAGTGCCTGCCACGCACCCAGCAGCGGCCAACCGCCGTCAACAATGAGATTCAGTTCGCACTGCATAACGCTTGATTTTATGTGCGCAAAAGAGTTTCCCTCAAGGTGTTTGAAACACGACAGGGAGGGAAAAGCGTTTTCAAGTCCTTTGAGAGTGTCGTGGGCAACGTTCTCCTTGTCAGTGTTTTCGGTGATGATTATAGATGCGGTTGTGTGGGGGCAATATACTATTGCAAAGCCGTCTTCAACGCCGCTTTGGTTAATGGCATCGGACACCTGCCTTGTGATGTCGTAGAAACCTTCCCGACCTGTATTTAAGGTGAATTCAAATAAATTTGCCATTGTATAACCTCCCCAAAATACACCTTGTTTACGGTGATTATATCATACAAAATCACTAAATTCAATATGTTTTTTAACAAATTGTGAACTTTTTTATAAGAGATTTAAAACAATGCAAAAAAACTATTGCTTATATATAATTGTTATGTTAGTATTTACATGACTAATATGGGGGGAGTGGCATCAAATTTCCCTCTTAATCTGAATAAGAGAAGACTATGAAAGGGTGGTTTTCATGAGAATGTTTTTTAAGAATATGAAAGGAAGAGCGAGGAACAAAAAGGGTAGTTCCCTCCTCGCAGTAGTTGCTACTATGGCAATTTTGTCAATCGTGTGCCTCTGCGCAGCAGGTATCGCGTTGACTAACTATAAAACGTCCCAGACGATAACGTCACAGGATAGTTACTACTACACTGCGATCACAAGTCAGGGTAAGTTGGTATCGCATATCAACGACGTTGCCAATGACGTTGCTATTTCTACCGACTGGACGGAGGACAATGCTTACTCCAGATACTATCAGAAGATTAAGGATGCTGCTGATACGTTCCAGAGTGCAATGAACGGCACGGTTTATAACGGTGATTACACAGCAACAAACGAAGTTCTTCTTCCCGAGAGTGGAATTTTCGCAAACGATAAGAGTTGTGAATTTATAATCAAGACAACTGTTACGGACTCCGAAGGCAAAACCCAGGTTTACACATCAACCGTAAAGGTAATCACTCCTCAGTCAACAAGTGATCAGATCATCACTGACGCAACGGGAATCTTTAATACGGAATATGCAGTTGTTGCTAACGGCTCTTCCAAGAACACTGACTGGTACGGACTCTGGGGCGGATTCAACACCTACTACACACAGAAGGTTGCAAAGAATTCTCCCGTATCCTCTACCAAGAATCTTTCAAAGATTTACACTTCCGAGGCATCAACACTTGCAAAAGGCAAGGGAATTAATGCTTCCGGTATCTTCCAGAATGCAGGTACCGGTGAGGGTGAATCCAAGAACCCGCAGAGTTATGCACCTCATCACAAATTCGCAACAGGCAGTGCTTTTGGTATGAGCGACGCTGCAGACCGAGTAAACGGAATCACAATCAATGTTAAAGGCGCTATTAATGCCGCTTCCTCTGCGGATGATTTTATCGATGTTGACAGCAGTGAGGCAAAAAATATCAGTCTTACAAAAACAACATCAAAAAAGACTATCACTCTTAACAGTTCGGCAATTTCTACTTCCGGCGTGAAGAAATACTACTCTGCAACTGAGAAGTATTATGACTCCTTCAACGGTAACGTTGAACTCAACTTCGGCGCAACTGTTCAGACGGTAAGATTCAGCGGTCTTGAAAAAGGCGAGTTTTACCGTGTAATCTGTGATTCTTCCGGTAAATCTCATGGTATGGCTTATCAACTTGATACAAACAAAAACGGTACAGTTGATACAAAATATACAAGCAGTTGGGGTACAAACTACACCTACGTTGACCACTACTATACAAACAAATTCTTCTTCCTTGACCTTAAAGGCACAGGTACTTTGACAATCAATAACAGAACAACTGTAACTGATATTAAGAACGTTAACTCAATCTTTGGTTACGCTGACGCTGTAACTCACTACGTAAAGGACGCTTGGGACAACTACAATGGCGTTGCTCGTGGTAACATCGTTTTGGAAAACTGCTATTTCTTTGTAAATGGTAACATCGTTGTTGGTAACGGTTACAATATGTCTAACTGTAAGGTTTTTGCAACAGGCGATATCACAATGGGCAGCGTTTACTATCTTGAGGGTCTCCTCTCCAGCGAAACTGCTGCAGGTTCTGACATCATCAAGCAGTCCCTCTACTACTGCGAAGGCTTGTTTGAGTCCAAACTCATCAGCCGTTACGGTATGGAATGGGCACTTCTCGTTAATTCTTCGTACTACCAGAACCTCAGTGGTGGTAGCATTATTTTCTCAAATTGGCAGGTTCAGTGCTTGCTTAACAATGGTAACACATATAGGGATACAGTCTGGTTTACTACCTACGAGGGCTTCCTTGCAACTTACCGTTATCCGACAATTCTCAAAGCGGTAATTATCGCTAAAGGTTCAGAAACAATCACAACTTCCGGTAAATCTACAAGCAACGGTAGCGTGAGCGACAAGAACGTTACTGCAACTGACGTTTCCGTATATCTCAACCCGAACGGCTCCACTACCGGCGTAGTTGATACAGTTCTCATTGAGGGGCAGATTTACTCTAAGGGCAAGATTTTTGTATGTAACTACAACGGCGCTGTAAAGAACTCCAGCGGTATTTGGGCTAACCGTTACGCTGCATCTTGTCAGATTCAGTTCATCGAGTACCTTGGTGATATGACAATCGAAGAAATCAACAACTCTTTTGCTGAGGATATCTATGGCGGCAGTCCCGTAATTGTTCAGAACGGCGGTCTCCAGAAAGCATAAAATTAAGCAGAATTGCGGACAATATATTTGTCCGCAATTTTTTATTTCTATGTTATTGACAATTGATTTTGATAGTATTATTATTAGGTATATGAATTTAATAACTATCCGGTAGGCAAGGCTACCACAGGGATACGGGCTGCTGCCGCAAAATAGTGGAGACACTATGAGCTGGTCAACAGGCTATGTCGAATTCAAGGCATAATCTAACGCTGCTTCACCGCCCTGCGAAGCTAAAACTTGAACGGTATTTTTTTTGCTGATTTACGCCTGCTGTTTTTGTAATAGCAGGCTTTTTTATTTGTCTTAAGAAAGGGGAGAGTAGAATGATAGAAACCGTCACACAACTTCTTGAAGAAAAGAAGTATGCTCAGACCAGAGAAATCCTTTGTGATATGAACCCTGCGGACATCGGTGAGTTGTTTAATGAACTTGATGAAAAACAGTTTATGCTCGCTTTCCGACTCTTGCCTAAGGAAATGGCGGCGGAAGTTTTTGTAGAGATTGACCCCGATTTGCAGGAGCAACTTATTGTTGGGTTCAGCGATAACGAACTTCGTGAAGTGCTTGATGAGTTGTTTCTTGACGATACTGTTGACCTTATTGAAGAAATGCCCGCTAATGTTGTCAAGCGTATCCTTTCCCATACCGACCCCGATACCCGAAAGGTGATAAACTCAATCCTTAAATATCCCAAAGAGAGCGCAGGAAGCCTTATGACTATCGAGTACGTTAGTCTGCGTACAGGTATGACGGTCGAGGATGCGTTTTTGAGAATTCGTCGTACAGGCATAGACAAAGAAACCATCTATACTTGTTACGTTACAGATGACAACAGGCGTCTTTTGGGCGTTGTTACGGTTAAATCTCTTTTGCTTTCTGATAAAGAAGATATTATCGATGATATTATGGAAGATAATATCATTTGCGCTTTGACGAATGATGACAAAGAGAGTGTTGCTCAAAAATTCTCGCACTACGGTTTGATCGCCTTGCCCGTTGTTGATAGCGAAAACCGTCTTGTCGGTATTGTTACGTTCGACGATGCTATCGATGTCCTCGAAGAAGAGGCGACAGAAGATATCGAAAAGATGGCGGCTATCACCCCTGGTGATAAACCATACATCAAAACCGGTGTATTTGAAACTTGGCTCAGACGTATCCCGTGGCTCTTACTTCTTATGATTTCAGCAACGTTCACGGGTAAGATTATCGGCGCGTTTGAGGATGCTCTGGCGGCTCAGGTTGCGCTTACGGCGTTCATTCCTATGCTTATGGATACGGGCGGTAACTGTGGCTCTCAGGCCTCTGTTTCCGTAATTCGTGGCTTGTCCCTTGGTGAGATTAAGATTGGCGACATTTTTGCTGTTATATGGAAGGAAATCCGCGTTGCTTTCTTGTGCGGTGTTGTCCTCGGAGTTGCAACATTTGGTAAAATAATTCTTCTTGATGGATACGGTGTACAACTTGCTATGGTTGTTTCTATAACTCTTGTGGCAACAGTTCTTATCGCTAAGGTTGTTGGATGTTCGCTTCCGATTCTTGCAAAATGCGCACGTCTTGACCCTGCAGTAATGGCGAGCCCGTTTATTACAACAATCGTTGATGCACTTGCACTTGTCATCTATTTCCAGATTGCAGCAAATCTTTTAAATCTGAATATATAATGCACAAAATAAAAACGGCTGATTTTACAATCAGCCGTTTGTTTTTAGTTTTTAAGGCTTTGGAGCGGGGCGGGGATTCTGCCGCCTCTTGCAATGAATTTTGCGGGTGAATACTTGTTAATATTCATAACGGGGCCACTACCAAGCAAACCACCGAATTCGAGTTCATCGCCAACGTTCTTACCGATTGCGGGGATAACTCTGACAGCCGTTGTCTTGGAGTTAACCATACCGATTGCCGCCTCGTCAGCGATCATAGCGGAAATAATGTCGCTTGATGTATCGCCGGGAACAACGATCATATCAAGGCCAACTGAGCAAACCGCAGTCATCGCCTCAAGCTTCTCAAGTGTGAGACAACCGCACTTTGTTGCGCTGATCATTCCTGCGTCCTCACTTACGGGGATGAATGCACCGGAAAGACCACCAACGTGGGAGGAAGCCATTACGCCGCCCTTCTTAACTGCATCGTTGAGCAGTGCAAGCGCCGCTGTTGTGCCGTAGCCGCCGCAACACTCAAGACCCATTTCCTCAAGAATATGAGCAACGGAGTCACCAACTGCGGGTGTGGGTGCGAGTGAAAGGTCAACGATACCAAAATCAACACCAAGTCTTCTTGAAGCCTCATTAGCAACAAGTTGACCCATACGGGTAATTTTGAAGGCAGTCTTTTTGATTATATCCGCAATCTCTGTAATGTTGCAGTTGCCTGCCTTTTCAAGAGCCGCTCTTACTACGCCGGGGCCTGAAACGCCGACGTTGATAATTCTGTCAGCCTCTCCTACGCCATGGAAAGCGCCCGCCATAAACGGATTATCCTCGGGTGCGTTGCAGAAAACAACAAGTTTAGCCGCACCGATGCAGTGTCTGTCTGCGGTGAGTTCGGCCGCTTCTCTTACAACTTTACCCATCATCCTTACGGCATCCATATTTATGCCCGCTTTTGTAGAACCGATGTTAACCGAGGAGCAAACGTGGTCAGTAACGCTGAGTGCCTCGGGAATACTTCTGATAAGGGCTTCATCACCTGCTGCAAAACCTTTCTGAACAAGTGCGGAGTAGCCGCCAATGAAGTTTACGCCAACAGTACTTGCTGCTCTCTCAAGAGTCTTTGCAAACTTGATAGGGTCACCGCCCCTTGTGCTTGCCAGGATCATAGAGATAGGTGTTACGGAAATTCTCTTGTTAATAATCGGAATACCGTATTCGTTTTCAATATCGCAGCCAACCTTGACAAGGTTTTCAGCCGAGCGGGTGATTTTCTCATAAATCTTCTCACAAGCCCTGTCGGCATCGCTATCGCAACAGTCAAGCAAAGAAATACCCATAGTGGTTGTACGGATATCCAGGTGCTCGTCCTGAATCATAGTTATTGTTTCAAGAATATCTTTTGTATTTATCACTCAAAAAACCTCTTTCTTAAATTCTGTGCATTGAGTTAAAAATATCCTCGTGCATAACGTGGATAGAAAGTCCGAGTTGCTCGCTCTTGCTCTCAAGTTGTGCTTTGAATTCAGCAAAGGGAATAGCACATTTTGAAATATCAGCCATCATAATCATGCAGAACATATCCTGCAAAATGGACTGAGAAACCTCTGAAATATTAACGTTGTTCCTTGCACAAGCGTTTGAAACCTCTGCAAGAATACCAACACAGTCTTTACCTACAACTGTAATAACGGCGCGCATAATGATAACCTCCAAAAAATTAAAATACTAAATTAATATACTAATATATATGTCGAATTAAGTCAAGTGATAATGGAAATATTTTTATTATTTACCAAGTAATAAATCTGTTCCTAGTCCTTGAATTTGTTTAAATTCTCAGAAAGCATTTTTTGACGCACATCCCAGAGTTCTTGTGACAGGTCAACGTAATATTTGTGCGGGTTTTCAAATCGCACAACTTCTTCCCAAAGGGTATCAACCTGTTTTGAACAATACTTTCTTGTTTCGTCAATTGACGGGGTTTTGTAAACACATTTTCCGCTTTCAAAAATCGGTCTGAGCAGGGGACGGGCAATGAAGTTTTCAACTGTCTTTCTCTTCCACGGATGTTCTGGGTCAAACACCTCGTACGGTATATTGTCGTCAATTGTTTCGTCAAGTAAGGTTATAACGTCGGCAATCGCTTTTCCCGTATCTCTGTCGAGTAAACGCCACAAATTTTTGGGGCAGGGATTCGTGATTTTTGAAACGTTTTCACTTATCTTCATTTTGGGGATTATTACGCCGTCTTTTTCAAGCGCACAAAGTTTGTAAACTCCGCCGAAAACGGGGTCAGATTTAGCGGTAACAAGTCTTTCGCCGACAAGAAAAGTGTCAACCCTTGCACCCTGTATGAGCATATCTCTTATAATAAACTCGTCAAGTGA
Organism: Clostridia bacterium; assembly: GCA_017560255.1. GTDB lineage: Bacteria > Bacillota > Clostridia > Oscillospirales > Acutalibacteraceae > RGIG7273. The sequence goes on along the minus strand of JAFYOI010000058.1, from coordinate 151,115 downwards.
GTTGGATGCAACAATCTGGCAATCCGAGAAACCTGCCTCGTCAAGCATTTTGCGGGCTTTTTTTGACAGATAGGTGATGTCACCGCTGTCAATTCTGATTCCTTTCGGACGGTAGCCGTTTGGTACAAGTACTTCGTTAAATACCCTTATGGCGTTGGGTACGCCTGATTTGAGAGTGTTGTATGTATCAACAAGCATAATGCATTCGTTCGGATACTCTTTTGCGTACGCCTTGAAAGCGTCGTATTCGCTGGGAAAACTTTGAATCCAACTGTGAGCCATAGTACCTGCCGCGGGTACGCCGAATAAGCAGTCAGCGATGGTGTTGGAACTGCTCTTACATCCTGCAATATACGCCGCTCTTGCCGCATATACTGCTGCATCAAAACTGTGTGCTCTTCTCGCACCGCCCTCAACAACGTTTCTGCCTTCAGCCGCCCTGACAATTCTGTTAGCCTTTGTTGAAACAAGGCTCGAATGGTTAATGCAGAGAAGAAGCATTGTTTCAATCAGTTGAGCCTGGATTATCGGGCCTTTTACTGTGATGATAGGTTCACCGGGAAAAACGGGAGTACCCTCGTCAACCGATCGGACGTCGCAGGAAAACTCAAAGTTTTCAAGATATTTGAGGAAATCTTCGTTGAAACCTTTTTGGCGCAAGTATTCGATATCACCCTGTGTGAATTTTAAATTTTGCAGATATTCGATGAGTTGATAAAGTCCGGAAAAGATAGCAAAACCGCCGTTATCGGGTGTTTTTCGAAAAAACATATCGAAATATGCAATTTCGTCGGTTTTGCCGTTTACAAAATAACCGTTTGCCATTGTTAGTTCATAAAAATCGGTGAGCATTGTTAAATTTCTCTCAGACATATAGTGTTTTTCCATTTTAAATAACTCCCTTTTTCAAAATTAACACTTATTTAATAGTTTGTTGTTAAAATGTTACAAATTCTATATTAGAATTAAAGCATAGACAAGCAAATTGTCTATATGGTTATTATTTCTTGGGGGTTTGGGTTATGAGGATGAGATCACAACCTTTTGGCGACAGAAACATCGTCGGAAAAAGAGTGGAACAAAAAAGAAAGAGCATTGGTATGAAACAAAAAGATTTGCTGACAAAATTGCAAATCAAAGGTATTGATATAAATGCTTCGGGGTTGTCTAAATTAGAAGGTCAGCTCAGATATGTGACTGATGTTGAGTTGGTTGCTCTTGCTGATGTTCTTGGTGTTTCGATTGATTGGCTTGTGGGTGGACAAGCGTAAAAATTCCTATAAATGTTTCACATTTGCCTTCTGCGTTGCGGAGGGCATTTGTGTTTTTATTATGTAATAGTTTAAGTATAACATATCAACGTGCAATAAAACAATATATTGGCAGAATTTTCTTTAAATTCATACTTGAAAAATTGTTGTGTGGTGTGTATAATATTTGAATAACAGTAAATTGCTTGTCGGGTGGAAGACCGTGAAGCGAATTAAGAAAGGGGACTGTATAATGCTCAATACACAATACGAACAGAAATTTTTAAAAGAGGGCTTGACATTTGACGACGTGTTGCTTATTCCGGCTGAGTCTAATTGCTTGCCGCATCAAGTATCTCTTGAAACTAAACTTTCAAGTAGGATTACTCTTAATACTCCCGTTATGACCGCTGCTATGGATACCGTAACAGAGGCTCGCATGGCAATTGCTATTGCTCGTGAGGGTGGTATCGGTGTAATTCACAAGAATATGAGTGCAGAGCAGCAGGCAATAGAAGTTGATAAAGTAAAGCGTTCAGAAAACGGCGTTATTGCAAACCCCTTTTTCCTCTCTCCCGACCATTACGTATATGATGCAAACGAATTGATGGGCAAGTATAAGATTTCCGGTGTGCCGATCTGTGAAGATGGCAAACTCGTTGGAATCATCACAAACCGTGACATGCGTTTTATGACCGATTACAACGTCAAGATAAAGGAAGTAATGACAAAGGACAACCTTGTTACTTCTGGTGTTGGTACAACTCTTTCCGAGGCTCAGGAAATTCTTAGAAAGCATAGAATCGAGAAACTTCCCTTGGTTGATGAGTTGGGTTATCTTAAGGGACTTATTACAATCAAAGATATTGAGAAGGCTGTTCAGTATCCGAACTCCGCTCGTGACGCTGCCGGCAGACTTCTCTGCGCTGCTGCAATCGGTGCAACGGATGACGTTCTTGAAAGAGCGGCTGCACTTGTTGAGAAGCAGGTAGACGCGCTTGTTCTTGACTCCGCTCATGGACACAGTAAGAACATTCTCAAAGCGGTTGAAAAAGTAAAGGCTGCATTCCCGGATATTACCGTAATTGCAGGTAACGTTGCAACTGCTGAGGCTACAAAAGCGCTTATTGAGCACGGCGCTGACACAGTAAAGGTTGGTATCGGCCCGGGTTCAATCTGTACGACACGTGTTGTTGCAGGTATTGGTGTGCCGCAGATTACCGCAATCTATGATTGCGCTTGTATGGCTGCTAAGTACAATATCCCGATTATTGGTGACGGTGGTATCAAGTACTCCGGTGAGATCGTAAAGGCTCTCGCTGCTGGCGCAAACGTAATTATGGTCGGTTCACTTGTTGCAGGCTGTGAGGAGTCACCAGGAGATTCCGAAATCTATCAGGGCAGACAGTTTAAAGTATATCGCGGAATGGGCAGTATCGGCGCTATGAACAGCGGCAGTAAGGACAGATACTTCCAGTCCAACTCCAAGAAACTTGTACCCGAGGGCGTTGAGGGCCGTGTGCCTTACAAGGGACTTCTTTCCGACACTGTATATCAACTTATGGGCGGTGTTCGCGCTGGTATGGGTTACTGTGGATGTGCAACGATTTCTGAACTTCAGGAGAAGGCTCAGTTTATCAGAATCACAAATGCGGGTCTTATCGAAAGCCATCCCCACGACGTATTCATTACAAAAGAAGCGCCTAACTACTCGGGTTCATCACTCTAATAACAAAAAAACGTCGGTTTTTTCACAATAATGCATAAAAAAGAACTCCCCTCGGGGAGTTCTTTTTTTAGTATTCTACACCAAATTGTTTAAGTGTAAAGAATCTGACTTTTGAAATCTGGAAAGTGAATTCGAAAATCCTTTCGTGACCTGTATTACTCGTCAGGTGGGGGGCATAGAAGAACATAATTCTTGTATCTGTTACTCTTATTCCTTGGTCAAAAACAGCGGCGACCGCTCTCTTAACTTTTGCATTTGGTGTAACTCTTGCGCTGGTCCACTGATATTCTTTGAGAATTGTTACAGGGTCAAGTCCTTCGTATTCTGCCGATTCTCGCAAACACTGGGCAATGGCAACAACTCCGATATAGGGTTCCGTGCCCGATTCTGCCATTACCGCTTTTTCAATAATGGCCCTCTGATAATCGGTGAGGGGATACGGTTTTCTGAATCCGTCAACTGAATTTATAAATAATCGTACGTCTTCGTTTACTTGATTTGATTTTGAGAGAAGATATTCCCAAGCGGCAATCTGTTCAGGTGTTCCTGACATTGTACCCGATGTGATGATGGTTTCATCTTTAATAATCGGTTTTGATGTTGTGGTTGACATCTTGTTGAGTGTCTCTTGGTAAGTAGAAAAATCAATTTCGTTGAAAACGTCCATTTTAAGAATGTTCAGTTTTTGTTCAATCTGCTTGTCGGATTCTTTAAGAAGTTCTTCTTTAAGTGCGGCATCTTCGATTACAAGTTGATTCAATAAAAACAAGTTTTCGTTTATGCTGATCTGGCTCCAGGTGTTTGAAGAGCCCGATCCCATCATAGAGGATATGATGGTTTGTGAAACGCCGCTATCGTCATATACGATCATTTCGTCATTGCTGTCCGTAGAAGAGTTTATGGCAATAAAACCTGCAAGAACGGTAACAGCAACGATTAACAAGATGCAGTTTATAATGGTGGATTTGAGCATCTTGCGTCTTTCATCACGGTTTGAAAACATTACTACTCCTTTCGACTTAAAAAGCCTTCCTTTTCTAACCACGAGCGCTATAATATCCTAAAATTGTTAAGAAAAATTTAACAAGCGCAGTTTCGACGTGGAAACGGGGGAATTTTGTTGAAAATGACGAAAAAATAATTCTGTAATAGAAATAAAATTCACCCATTTATTACAATTATTTCCTAATTTGTTTTATTTATGCAAATTATTTTTGACAATTTAATTCAAAAAAAAGAAATAAAATGATGCAAAAATATGAAAAAAACGTTTGATTTTTAAAGTTAAAATACAAACAAAAAATAAGAAATGCTCATATTTCAAGGTGTTGCAGACACAATCTTTTTGCAAAAATCAATGATATATTTTTTTGGCTGCATTCTGCTGACAGACGTGCAGGGGGGAGGATGTGATTTTATATCATTAGTCAAAATGATGTATGTTGTTTTTGTGTCTAAAATATTCTTTATATTATCTGGTTTTTATTGTTAAGGCAACCGACTTTACAGTGATTGGCAATAGGGTGTGGCTGCTTTTTGAAAAATTTTTATTGTTATTATTTGGGTATACCTAAAATGTATACCTTAACTTTGGGCTATTGTTCGCTTTGTTGGATAGATTGATAAAAGAAATTATGCTTTTGTGGCTGAAAATATTAAAAAATCGTTAAGAAAAATGCGAAAAATATCGCAGTAACTATTGAAGTTTTTGGATAGTTGTGGTATGATGTTACTGCTAATACTTGTGCTTTGGGTTAGGGTTCCACTACGAAAAGTCCGATACCCGGAACACATGTTCCACCATAGTGCGAACACGATTCTCTGGCTTTTAAATCTTGTTTTCACCTATGGGGAAGGGCGTAAAATCATTTTGAGGTTCATTCCTCAAAAAAATCAGGGCATTGCCCAACGAAAGGAGTTTTTACGTTATGTCTAAGAAAATCTTAGCGGTTGTTCTTGCATTGGTTATGGTATTCTCCGTAATGCTTCCGATGACAATTGCATCTGCTGCAACAGGCAACATGAACGAAGTTAGCTATCAGATCATTGACGGCAAACTTTACGTAAAGGTTATCACAGACGATAGCTACAACAGAGTGGCTCTCTTCTATGCTGATAACACAGCTCTTGCTGCTTGTATCGAAACAACAAGCTCTTATGTCGTAGATGGCGACAGCAGAGTTTGGACACTCAAAATTGATGCTCCGGTTGAACCGACAACTTACGTTGTAAGAGGCCGTGACGCAGAAACAAACAGCTACAAAAACGGAGGCACATCCGATGCTTTCTCAGTAGCTCCCGAGTATCCTTTCTACTATGTAGCTCCGCAGGCTATTGCTGGTAAGGTTACAATCACAGTTAAGTCAAATTCTCCCTATATCAACAAGGTTGCTGTTGTAAATCCTGCAACTGGTGAGTATGTTGGTTACGATTCAACACCGGAACTCGGTACTGATTATGAGAATGAGACAATCTGGACAATCACATTCCCGTACGTTGAAGGCAACGATACCTATCTTGTAAAAGCCAGAGATTCAAGAACAGGTAAGTACGGCGTTAACATGGCAGTTGAAACAGAAATCAACTTCCATGAAGAGCCCATCCTCGACGTAGAAGTTACAGATTATGACGCAGACAACGTTCTCGTTAAGGTAACAACAATTCCGGACATCTACAGAGTTAAGATTGCTTATGCTAACGACGCAAAGGGCTGCATCGTTTACGCTAAGGACTATGTAGAGAATGAGAACTATGAGTGGGAGTGGGAAATGATCATCCCGCGTCCGGCTATTCCGACAGAGTTCGCAATCGACACTGCTATCACAAGCAAGGCTTACGCTAGATACTTCACATATGTAACAATCGGTGAAGTTCCGCCTGCTCCTGAGTTCTTTGCTGAGAACACAGCAAACACAATCACAGGTGGTTGGTACACAACAACTGACGGTCTCGTTCAGATTTACGTTGCTGACTGGTCTTACTACGGTGCATACGGTCTTACACTCGTTAAGAACCCGCTTGCTTACCCGACAAGTGCTGCAACAATCGCAGTTTACGCTGCTGATTCTGACGAAGTATTCGCTAACAAGACAGCTGACGATTTCGCAGCAGTTCTTGGTGAGGCTGTAACAAGCTTTGAGGCTGTAACAGTTGCTGGTGAGTACGCTGGTTACGTTGCTAAGACTGCAACATACCGCAACCTCGTATTCCAGGCTAACGGCGCTAAGTACTTCATCAACTTCATCAATGGCGGCGACGGCACAGACATGGATGCTATGCTTGAACTTGCTCTCAACAACATCGTTGTTTGCAAGCCCGCTCCGGCTCCGGTTGCTAACACAGTAGCTGACGGTTGGTACACAACAACTGACGGTCTCGTTCAGGCTTATGTTGGCAAATGGGTTTACTACGGCTCTTACGGTCTTACACTCGTAGCTGCTTACGCTGCTCCGATTGACGCTGCAACATTCGCAGTTTACGCTGCAGACGCTGACGATGTATTCGCTGCTAAAACAGCTGACGACTTCGCAGCAGTTCTCGGTGAGGCTGTAACAAGCTTTGAGGCTGTAACAGTTGCTGGTCAGTATCCTGGCTACATCGCTATCACAGCAACATACCGTAACCTCGTATTCCAGGCTAACGGTTACAAGTACTTCATCAACTACATCAACGCTGATGACGGCGTTTCCACAGAAAACGCATTCAAGGCAGTTGTAAATTCTATCATCGTTTATGAGCCGGCAGTTTGTACACATGCTAACACAACAACAGACGAAGTTGCTGCTACATGTACAACTGATGGTTACAAGACAGTAACATGTGACGATTGTGGCGAAGAAATCTCTTCTGAGGTTTACACTGCAACAGGTCACGTTAACACAACAACAGACGAAGCTCCTGCTACATGTACAACTGACGGTTACAAGATTGTAACATGTGCTTGCGGCGAAGTAATCTCTTCTGAGGTTTACACTGCAACAGGTCACGCTTACGGTGCTTGGACAATCACAACAATGCCCACAATCGGTGTTGACGGTGAGAAGACATGCACATGTGCTAACTGCGACGACGTAAAGGTTGAGGTTCTCGCAGCTCTCACAACTCCCAACGCTGACGCTGCTGTTAACGCAGTAGAAAATGGTTGGTACACAACTGCTGACGGTCTCGTTCAGCTCTACGTTGCTGATTGGTCTTACTACGGTGCATACGGTCTTACACTCGTTAAGAACCCGCTTGCTTACCCGACAAGTGCTGCAACAATCGCAGTTTACGCTGCTGACGCAGACGATGTATTCGCTGCTAAGACAGCTGCTGACTTTGAGGCAGTTCTCGGCGAAACAATCACAAGCTTTGAGGCAGTAACAGTTGCTGGTCAGTATCCGGGCTTCATCGCTCACACTGCAACATATTGCAACCTCGTATTCCAGGCTAACGGCTTCAAATACTTCATCAACTACATCAACGGTGCAGACGGCACAGATATCGAAACAGAATTCGCTATCATGGCTGCTAACGTAGTAGTTTACACACCTTGCACACATGCTAACACAACTGTAACAACAGTTGATCCCACATGTACAGTAGAAGGTACAGAAACAACAACATGTGACGATTGCGGTGAGGTTATCTCCACAGAGGTTATCCCCGCAACAGGTCACGTTGATACAACAACTACAACAGTTGACGCTACATGTGTAGCTGAGGGTTCTATCACAGTTACATGTGCTTGCGGTGAGGTAGTTTCAACAGAGGTTATCCCCGCAACAGGTATTCACACATACACATATGAGATCACAAAGATCCCCACAACTGATGAAGAGGGTATCAAGACTTACACATGTAATGATTGTGGAAACTTCTACACAGAGGGCATCTACGCTCTCACAACACCTGCTGCTCCCAACGCTAACCAGGTTGAGAACAACTGGTACACAACAACTGACGGTCTCGTTCAGCTCTACGTTGATGATTGGGGCTACTACGGAGCATACGGTCTTACACTCGTAAAGAGCTTTGTCACATACCCGACATCTGCTGCAACAATCGCAGTTTACGCTGCTGACGCAGACGATGTATTTGCTAACAAGACAGCTGCTGATTTCGAGGCAGTTCTCGGCGAGACAGTTACAAGCTTCACAGCAGTAACAGTTGCTGGCCAGTATCCTGGCTTTATCGCTTACACAGCAACATACCGCAACCTCGTATTCCAGGCTAACGGCGCTAAGTACTTCATCAACGTTATCGCTGCTCCTGGTGAGGAAGCTATGTGTGACGCTTTCTTTGCTATCATGGCTGCTAACGTAATCGTTATCGAGCCCTGTGCACACGAAGCTTACACATGGGAAATCACAACAATGCCCGCTATCGACGTAGCTGGTGAAAAGACATTCACATGCACAAACTGTGGTGACACATACACAGAGGCTATGGCAGCTCTCACAGCTCCCACATCCGCTGAGGCTAACACAGTTGCTGACACATGGTACACAACAAACGATGGCCTCGTTCAGCTCTACGTAGCAGACTGGATGTACTACGGTTCTTACGGTCTCACACTCGTTAAGAGCGGTTCTATCCCGACATCTGCTGCAACAATCGCAGTTTACGCTGCTGACGCAGACGATGTATTCGCTGCTAAGACAAAGGCTGATTTCGAGTCCGTTCTTCAGGAAACAATCAATGAGTTCTACGCTGTAACAATCGCTGGCCAGTACCCGGGCTATGTTGCTTACACTGCTTCTTACCGTAACCTCGTATTCCAGGCTAACGGTGCTAAGTACTTCATCAACATCATCGGTATCGAAGGCGAGCAGGATGCTTGTGAAGAACTCTTCCAGATCATGATGGCTAACGTTATCGTTAACGAGCCCGCCGCTTGTGAGCACGCTAACACAACAGTAGTTGAGACAGTTGCTGGTACTTACAACACAAAGGGCACAGGCGATGTTGTTTGTGATGATTGTGGTGAGGTAGTTGAGGCTGGCGTTGCTACTTCTTACGTTGCTCCCGCTGCTGAACTCTGGAACACAGTAACAGCTGATGGCTGGTACATCACAAACGACGGTAAGGTTGCTATGAACGTTGGTTCATGGGTTTACTACGGTCAGTACGGCCTTACACTCGTAGGTGCTGCTGGCGTAGTTCCGATCGACGCTGCAACAATCGCAGTTTACACTGCAGACTCTGACGAAGTATTCGCTAACAAGACAGCTGACGACTTCGCAGGTGTTCTTCAGGAAACAGTTGATAGCTTCGAGGCAGTTGAAATCTGTGGCTTCCCGGGTTACATCGCTAAGACAGCTTCTTACCGTAACCTCGTATTCCAGGCTAACGGCTTCAAGTACTTCATCAACTACATGCCTGTTGCTGGTGACTCAGCTAATGTTGATGCAGAGGCTGACTTCGCAATCGCTGTTGACAGCATCATCGTTTACTAATCTTAACTTAATATAAGATTTGTGAATAAATAACGGGTGCCCCAAGTCGCAAGGCTTGGGGCACTTTGTTATTGTTGTTTGCTTTTAAACAAAAAGAAACCCGACTTCATTGTGAAGTCGGGTTTTGAATTTTTATTCTTCGTCAGCGTTTTCCCAGTTGTGCCATACGTTTTGAACGTCATCGTTGTCCTCAAACATATCAAGCATCTTGTTCATATTCTTGATATCATCCTCGCTTGTCAAAGCGGTATATGTACTGGGGATGTACTGGATTTCAGCAACGTCAAACTTGTAGTTCTTAACTTCAAGCGCTTCTCTTACTGCACCAATATCGTTGGGATTACAACGGATTTCAAATGCGTCCTCATCATCTGTGATGAAATCTGTTGCACCTGCTTCAAGTGCATCCATCATAACTGTTTCTTCATCAAGGTTGCCCTTTTCAATAATGATTACGCCAAATCTCTCAAACATAAAGGAAACGCAGCCTGACTGACCCATATTTCCGCCGTACTTGTCAAAGTAGTGACGCATCTCACCGGCAGTACGGTTGCGGTTATCTGTGAGTGTTTCAACAATAACAGCAATACCTGACGGACCGTAGCCCTCATATACGATTTCCTCGTAGTTTGCGCCGCCCTGTTCGCCGGAAGCCTTTTTGATGATTCTTTCGATGTTGTCATTAGGCACGTTGTTAGCCTTTGCTTTTGCAATACAGTCGCGGAGTTTTGCGTTTGAGTTCGGGTCCGGACCGCCCAATTTTACAACAACAGCAAGTTCACGACCAATTTTTGTGAAGACTTTTGCTCTTGCGCCGTCGGTCTTTTCCTTTTTTCTTTTGATGGTACTCCATTTAGAATGTCCTGACATAAATTATCTCTCCTTGATGAGTTAGTGATTTATTTTTCTGAAGCCCTTGCCGATAATTTCGCCCGCTTCCATAACGATTGTGAAAGCGTTTTTATCAATGGACTTTATCAATTTGTTCATTTTAGCGGTTTCGCTCTTACTTGCTGCACACAGAACGATTGTTTTATCGTCGCCCGTGTATGCGCCCTGAGAAGGTATGATAGTTGCGCCTCTGTTAAGTTTGTCCGAAATTGCACTGCAAATTTCACTTGGCATATCGGTAATGATAAGAATTACTTTTGCACTACCTGAACCATATAGAACTTTGTCGAGTGTAATTGAACTTAAGAATATAACCAGCGTTGAATACAAACCGCTTTCGATACTGCCGTAAACAAATACAGATGCTATAACAACAACGATGTCAACAAGTAGTATAACTCTACCTACGGGCAGATGTGAAAATTTCAGTTGCAAAAGCCTTGCGGCAATATCCGTGCCGCCCGAGGTCGCACCGCGCAGGAAGATAAGCGCAAGACCGAATCCCATAAGGAAACCACCGAACATAGCGGAAAGTAAGCGGTCGTCTTGGTAAGCAAAAAGCGGTGGTATAACATCAATGGCAACCGACATAATTGCAAGCACAATTCCTGTTTTTATAACGAATTTAATTCCAAAGAATTTCCAACTCAGCGCAAATAGGGGAACGTTGATCGCAATCATCGCTATACCGATTGGTATGCCGAGTTTGTGGTTGAGAAGTGTGGCGATACCTGAAACACCACCCGCCGCAATTTGATTGGGCGCGGTAAAAGTATTGATGGCGATGGCAAAAATAATACTACCCGCCGTCCAAAATAGCAGATTTACAAAATACTCAAAGAGTAGTTTCTTGTTCTTCAAAATCATAGCACAAAAACTCTTTTCTTTCAAGTAATGATTAAGTATACAAATTATTATTTGTTATTCTTCGGTAAATATCATATTAAAAAGTTCGTAGAGCCGAGTTTGATTATTTGATAAATACAGATAACCGAAAAGCGCCTCAAGCCCCGTCGCCATACGATATTCCGTCAGATCGGAATTTTTGGGGTGGCGTACGCTGTTTGCATTCCTTCCGCGCTTATATATTGCGATCTCGTCCTCCGTAAGCATGTCCATTATTTTTTGTATTGCCAACGACTGAGCGTGAGCGTTTACGAGTTCAACGGACTTCTTGTGGAGAGCGCCTACGGGACGATTGATAAGCACAAGTCTTTCCCTTACGAGCATTCCGTAAACTCCGTCACCGATAAAAGCGAGGGTGAGGGGGCTTAGTAGTTTTGGGTTGCAGTTATGATTTTGCATCTGTTCTAACATAGAATCACCTTTAATTTACAAAGTCAAACTCAATGTCGTAAATGCTTACAGTGTCGCCCTCATTAATTCCTTTTTCCTTGAGAGCATCAATGATACCGCTTGAAATAAGCACCCTCTGGAAATATTGAAGCGATTCATAGTCATCAAGGTCAACACCTGACAAAATCTTGACAAGCCAAGCACCCTCAACGATATATACGTCGTCGATTACTCGGATTGTGAAACTGTTCTTATCTTTCTGGACGTATTCATCAAGATTGATAGCCTCAACTTCGTATTTTTTGATAGGGGGAAGTTCCGCAAGTTTTGCGGCAAGATGATTTACAAGGTCGTTTGTGCCCTCTAAAATCGGTGCAATAATCGGGAAGAAAGTATATCCTTTTCCCTCAACGTAGTTTTTGAATTTTTCAAGATCTTCTTCGCTTACCATATCACACTTATTACCTGCAACGACCATCGGACGTGATGCAAGGTCCTCGTTAAATGCCACAAGTTCAGCGTTTATCTGATCAAAGTCCTCAATCGGATCTCTACCCTCACTGCCTGATACGTCAACTACGTGAACAAGTAAACGGCAACGATCAACGTGACGCAGGAACTGATGTCCAAGTCCCAGTCCTTCACTTGCTCCGTTTATAAGGCCGGGAATGTCTGCCATAACGAAGGAAGCACCTTCTGCTACTCTGACCACACCCAAAACGGGAGTGATGGTTGTGAAGTGGTAGTTTGCAATTGCAGGTTTTGCTTCACTTACAACAGAAATGAGAGTTGATTTTCCAACATTTGGGAAACCTACTAAGCCAACGTCTGCAAGGAGTTTGAGTTCAAGTGTTACTTCAAGTTCAACTCCTGGAGTACCGCTTTTTGCAAAACGGGGACATTGTCTTGTCGGTGTTGCAAAATGGGAGTTGCCCCAACCGCCTCTGCCGCCTTTAGCGACAACCACGGGTTCATCGGAAGAAATATCGGCAATAACTCGTCCCGTTTCCGTCTCTTTAATGACGGTGCCTCTCGGTACAACGATTTCAAGGTCTTTACCATTTTTACCAAAGCAACGCTTTGCTCTGCCGTTCTGTCCGTTTTCGGCATAATATTTCCTTTTGTAGCGGAAGTCGGCGAGTGTTGAGAGATGGTCGCTTGCAACGAATACGATGTCGCCGCCTTTACCACCGTCACCGCCATCGGGACCGCCTGCGGCAACAAATTTTTCTCTATGAAAAGAAACTGCACCGTTTCCGCCGTCACCCGCTTTGATTTTGATTTTCGCTATATCTACAAACATAGTTACATTCTCCTAAATAACAAAAAATCCCGAGCAGTAACCGCTCGGGATTCGGTGTAGCCGTTATTACTGCTCGTTAGCGTATACGCTTACCTTTTTGCGGTCTTTACCCATACGCTCAAATTTTACTCTGCCGTCGATCAATGCAAACAAAGTATCGTCAGAACCGATGCCTACATTGTTGCCGGGATGAATGTGTGTTCCTCTCTGGCGAACAAGAATGTTGCCTGCGAGAACGAACTGACCGTCAGCGCGCTTAACGCCAAGTCTTTTAGACTCGGAATCACGGCCGTTCTTGGTGCTACCTACACCCTTTTTATGAGCCAAAAGTTGAATGTTTATCTTAAGCATTTTTAAAACCTCCGTAAATTACTTTTATGTGTTTTGGATACTGTTTTTTAAGAGCGTTGATATGAATTTCAAAACCTCTCATTATTTCTCTGCATTTTTCTTCGTAACCTTTTTCAATCGTTATCCCGATGCGGCCATCCTCGGCACTTGCGCTGGAAGGAATACTCATTACGTCGGTGATTGTGTTGATTACAAGGTAAGCGGCAGAGGAGAGGGCGGCGCAAACGATGTCATTACCGCTTTCTGCATAATTGGAATGCCCCTCAAGGCAAAATCCTGAAATCCTACCTTCTCTTAATCTGAAAGTAACCCTGGTCATTAAGCGTTGATTGCTTCGATCATTACCTTGGTGTACGGCTGTCTGTGGCCCATCTTGCGCTTTTCGTTCTTCTTGGGCTTGTAAGTAAATACTGTGATTTTCTTAGCCTTGCCGTTCTTAACAGCCTTTGCTGTAACTGTTGCACCAGCAACGTAGGGAGCGCCAACTGTGATGCCGTCCTCGTTACCGATTGCAATAACCTTGTCAAAGGTTACTACTGCGTCTTCTTCGACGTTGAGCTTCTCAACAAAGAGAACGTCTCCCTGCTGAATCTTGTACTGCTTTCCGCCTGTTTCGATAATTGCGTACATTTGTATAACCATCCTTTATTTGAACTCGCTATGCACAGGCGGCGCGGGGCGCACTTAATAAGGCCTGCAATAAGCGGCATTTGACATCATACCACAAATTTATTGACGTGTCAAGCGTTCTATGATAAATTTTATAATTCTTTGAGATGCAAGTCCATCACCATAGGGATTTTTGGTTTCAGCCATCTTTTTATACATGTTTTCATCGGTAATAAGTTGTTTTGTGAGGCTGTAAATTTGTTCTTCTTCCGTACCTGCAAGCAGGAGTGTGCCGGCCTCAATTCCCTCGGGGCGTTCGGTTGTGTCGCGCAACACGAGAACGGGTTTGCCGAGTGAAGGCGCTTCTTCCTGAATTCCACCGCTGTCGGTGAGTATCAAATGACTTCTTGCGATGAAATTGTGGAAATCAAGTGCTTCAAGTGGTTCAATTATTTTTATTCTGTTGTTTTTTACAAGTGATTCATCAGCATAAACCTTGATTTTTGGATTGAGATGCATCGGAAACACAACTTTTACGTCCTCAAATTCCTCGACAATTCTTGAAACTGCTCTGAATATATTCTGCATCGGTTCACCGAGATTTTCTCTGCGGTGGGAAGTGAGGAGGATTAGGCGACTACCTTTTGCCCAATCAAGTACGGGGTGGTTGTAGTCATCTTTTACCGTTGTTTTTAAAGCATCAATTACGGTGTTTCCTGTAACGATGATGTCGTTCTCGTTTTTGCCTTCGCGCAAGAGGTTTTCTTTTGCCGTTTGCGTGGGTGCAAAATGATAATCCGCAATAATACCGGTAAGTTGGCGGTTAAGTTCCTCGGGAAACGGAGAATACTTATTGTTCGTTCTGAGTCCCGCTTCAACGTGACCAAGTTTTGTCTGGCAGTAGTAAGCGGCGAGAGAACCTGAGAAGGTTGTTGTTGTGTCGCCGTGGACGAGTACGATGTCTGGTTCGAAGTCCTTGATGCATTTTTCGATGCCGATCAACGCTTTTGACGTAATTCCCGAAAGAGTCTGGTTTTTCTCCATAATGTCAAGGTCGTAATCGGGTTTAAAACCGAAATTGTTCAAAACCTGGTCAAGCATTGAGCGGTGTTGAGCGGTTACACATACCCTGCAGTCGATTTGTTCGTTTTTCTTGCATTCGAGAACAAGAGGCGCCATTTTGATTGCCTCGGGTCTTGTTCCGAAAACTATAAGTACCTTTACCATAAAAATATATACCTCCACAAATTCAAAACCGAATTTGCAATTTGCCTAAGCCTTACAAGAATGAATTGGGTGAAAAGCACCGAAATACTCCGCTTTGAGGCGGGTTCGGATTGTTCTTCTTACCCTAACCTTTATGAAAGAAATCTTTTCCAAGAACTCTGTGTAATATTCTTGTTATTTTGTTTCTTAATTTTTTCGGCGCACTCATCCACGTTTTAGAGTACCAATGAATAGCGTACGTATTTTCCGTCTTGGAAAGTTTACCCGTCAAATCGTCAAATGGATTGAAATATTCAATGGGGTAGAGGGTAAACTGAGCGCATTTCTGAAGTTTATTATTAGGCTCAAAGCCGTAATTTTTAAGTTCGTTTGTAAAGCGGACACAAATAGTGGTTAGGTCGGGCTTTCCGTCATCCTTGAGGAAACTTTCACCTTGATACTGTTCAAGCATTGCACAAAGAATCGGGTTGTGCGGTTCTTTAACCCAAAGCACTAATCCGGGGTTTACAAAATCGTTTGTTTCAAAACCCGCAAAAGCCTCGTTTTCAAACAACTCATAAAAGGGCTTGATAACTTCAACGTCTGTGTCGAAGTAAAGACCGCCCATTTTTTCAAGCGCGAAGAAACGCGCATAGTCGGACACAAAAGCGTATTTTTTGGCTTCGTATGCCTGTTGCACGTATTTGCAGCAGTTGACGTCAAAGTTGGATTCGTTCCATTCCATAATTTCAAAATCGGGAAAGAACTTCTTCCAACTAGCGATACATTTTTCAATGATTGCGGGTTTGGGATTGCCTCCGAACCAACAGTAGTGAATTATCTTGTTTGACATAATTTAACCACCATTTTCAGAATCAAAATTATCCATAATATAATACAACAATATGTGACAAAACGCAATAGAAAAAACGGTAAAATTTGCTGTGTATGCATTAAAAAGCGCACAAAAATTATTTTCTATTGACGGATTTATAACATTGATATAAAATAAGTTTGCAGAAAAACGAAAAGGGGAATCACTATGGCTGAAATAAAGGCTTTCAAAGGCCTCAGATTTACAGAAAAAGCGGGCGAGATTTCAACTCTTACCTGTCCACCGTACGATATCATAAGCGAAAAACAACGCCTTGATTATCTTGAGCGTAACGATAAGAATATCATCCGACTTGAATTGCCGAAAGATGGAGAAAATCCGTATGAGAAAGCGGGCGAAATTCTCAAAACGTGGATGGATGCCGGAGTGCTCAGACGGGATGAACTGGACGGCATATACGTTTATGAGGAAGAGTTTGATGCGAACGGAAAAAGACTCAAAATCAACGGTATTATCTGTCGCGTGAAGATTGAAGAGTTTTCAAAGGGCGTTGTGCTTCCGCATGAAGAAACCTTGTCAAAGGCGAAGGTTGACCGCTTTAATCTTATGGACGGAACGCTTTGTAATTTTAGCCAGATTTATTCTCTTTATAATGATGATAACGGTGAAACGCAGCAAATTATTGATAATACCGCAAAGCAACCGTGTGTAAACGAATTTACCGACGGCGACGGCGTTACCCATCGTTTGTGGATAATCAACGATGCGGATGTAATCAGTGCTCTTGTGTCGCAGTTTGCCCATAGAAAACTTTATATTGCGGACGGACATCATCGCTATGAAACTTCCCTCAATTTCAGAAACTCTTTACGTGAGAGAGGCTTTGCCAAAGAGGGCGACGGTTGCGATTACGTTATGATGATGCTTGTTGATATGGCAAATCCCGGCTTGGTTGTATTCCCGACGCACAGACTTGTCCGTAATCTTTCTTCTTTTGATGCGCAGGCTGTTATTGAGGGATGTGGGGAGTATTTTGAAATTACGTCCGAAAGTGGAGTTGAAAATATCGAAAGTAAGTTGACTGCGCTTTATAATGAGGGAAAACACGCGTTTGGTTTCTACTGTGGCGGTAACGATTGGAAACTTATGGTGCTTAAAGACGTTTCCGTACTTTCCGAATTTATGCCGGATAAGAGTCGGGCGTTGCGAGAACTTGACGTAAGTATTTTGCACACGCTTGTCCTTGAAAAGATAATGGGCATTGATGCTGAAAATATGGCAAAGCAGATTAATCTTTACTACACAAGAGTTTTTGATGAAGCGCTCGGTGAGGTTAATAACGGAAATGCTCAGTGCAGTTTTATTCTCAATCCCACAAGAGTCGGTGAGATTTCTCAGGTTGCTGCCAATGGCGAAAAGATGCCACAGAAATCAACGTATTTTTATCCTAAACTTATCACTGGACTTGTAATGAATAAGCTGATGTAAGAGGTGTTTTATATGACGGTAATTAAAATGATAATATTCGATGTTGACGGAACGCTGACCGATGGGACAATCAATATGTCTGCCAACGGTGAGTTGTTCAAAGGTTTCAACGTAAAGGACGGTTACAGAATAATCGATCTTAAGAATCATGACATTATTCCTGCTATTATAACGGGCAGAACTTCCGAAATTGTGCTAAGAAGAGCGAAAGAACTTAAGATTGAAGAGATTTATCAGAATGTAAGCAACAAAATTGTGGCATATGAAGAACTCAAAGCGAAATACGGATTAAAGGATGAAGAAATCGCGTATATGGGTGATGACGTAAATGACCTTGATTGTCTTAAGCGTTGTGGCCTTGCAGGATGCCCGTGTGATGCCGTTGATGAAATTCTTGACTATTGTGACTTTGTTTCCAAAAGACGTGGAGGAGATGGCGCGGCAAGGGAGTTTTTGGATAAAATAATCGAACAAAATCGCATTGTGAAAAATTAACGAAATTTTAACAATTATTTTGTTGCAAACGCACTAAGAAAAACAAAAAAATATGTATACACAAAGCCTTGATCACAAGATGTTGTGGTCGAGGCTTTTTTATGCCCGAAAGTCGTTATATGATGTCGAAAATGAGACCGAAAAGCCAATAAAAACGAGATAAAAAATGCTTGATTTTTTTCTAAATTGATACTATAATTGAGTCATGTGGTGGGAATTGGGTTAAAAAGTGACCAAATTTTCATACAAATGGAGCATTAATAGAGGAGAAAGAGTATGTCAGAGTTGCGAGAGGAGTATCGTTTTAAAGGTATTTCCCAGCATAGTGTTGATGATAAGGGCCGCATATTTATCCCTTCAAAAATGAGGGATATTTTGGGCTCTCGCTTCACGTTGACAAAATCTTTTGATAAGTGTATAGAAATCCACTCCGATATCGGTTGGGAATACAAGATTTCTGATATTGCGAAGAAGAAGGGTACGTCTGTTGCGAATCTTCAGAGGTTTATGGGTGTTTATTCCGAAGACGTAACTATTGACAAACAGGGCAGAATTGTCATCCCGAATGATTTTAGGGAATATGCGGGCATCGGTAAGGATGTCGTTATTATCGGCGCAATAACTCATGGTGAAATCTGGGATAAGGAAGAGTGGGAGCGTTTCAGTTCTCAGTTTACAACTGCTGAGGAAGCAAAGAAGGAAATGGACAAGATGTACGGAGATGATTCCGACAATCGATAAGGCGGAGGGTTTCTATGGAGTTCGTTCATAAACCCGTGCTGTTTGATGAGGCGATAGATGCGCTGAATATAAAGAGTAACGGGATATATCTCGACGGTACGGCGGGTGGCGGCGGCCACTCGGGTGAGATTGCATCAAAACTTGACACGGGTAGGCTTATATCGGTTGATCAGGATCCCGATGCAATATCGGTGCTTACAGAGAAGTTTTCAAAGAATGATAGAGTTACGGTTGTTCACAGTAACTTTGACAATATAGACTCAATGCTTGATTCGCTCGGAATTGACAAAATCGACGGAATGTTGCTCGATTTGGGCGTAAGTTCATACCAACTTGATACCGCAGAACGTGGATTTTCGTTTCATAACGATGCGCCCCTTGATATGAGAATGAGTAAGCAGGGCGCAACGGCGGCGGATCTTGTGAATACGCTCGATGAAGCGTCGCTTGCAAAAATCCTCTGGGATTATGGAGAAGAGCGATATTCAAGACGAATTGCAAGCGCAATAGTAAAGTGTCGACAGAGTAAGGCTATTGAAACTACTCTGGAACTTGTTGAAATTATAAAATCGGCAATTCCTGCGGCGGCAAGGCGAGAGGGTGGACACCCTGCGCGCAGAAGTTTTCAGGCGCTTCGTATTGCCGTTAATGATGAACTTGGCAGGCTGAGGGTAACTCTTGATGCTGCATTTAACCGTCTTAACGTCGGGGGTAGATTGGTAATAATTTCTTTTCATTCCCTTGAAGACAGGATTGTAAAACAGAAGTTTGCGGATTTTTGCAAAGGATGTACTTGCCCGGCAGATTTTCCGATTTGTGTATGCGGTAATAAGCAGATTGCATTTATGCCGTTTAAATCAAAAGCCCCTACCGAGAAGGAATTGGAACTCAATCCCAGAAGCCGTAGCGCAAGGGTAAGGGCAGTGGAGAGAAAAAGATAAAAGTGGATTTGTTATAAATAGAAAGGAAGTGTAGTGAAGAGTGGGTAATCCGGCATATAATTATGATTATTTTGAAGTCAACGAAGAACGCGTCAAGCAACGTCCTCAGATAGTAGAAAAACGAAAACAGAACAGGCAACTCAAATCTCAGGCTTCGCAGGGTGCAAAGAGTTCGATTAAGATAATGGTAATTTCCGTTCTTCTTTTCGCTATGTTGGCCGCTGTTATGTACTGCCGTGTGCAACTTGATGAAATAAATGCTCAGCAAAACGAATTGAAAAATAAGATCGTTGTTGCTCAGAGTGATAACGTAAGGCTGAGTATGGAACTTGATGCAAAAGCATCCGTATACAATATAGATAAGTATGCGGTGGAGGTACTTAATATGTATAAAATCGGTGAGCAGCAAATAAATTATTTGCAACCCGATTTCGAAGGTGAACTTTTGCTTCAAAAGAGCGAATGATTTTATTCCTCCTGCATATATAAGAGGTGGGATAAATAAAATTGAAGAGTGGGGAGGCGCGTAATTGCCGCCCGAAAAAATGTGAAAGATGATGAGAGTTGAGGTGATTTTCCTCGGCTCTCTATCTTGGCATAATGAGATGTTTTAATACAATGCAAATTTGAGAAAGGAATAGCACGATTTTTGTATTTTTGGTGCTAAAAAAGATGCTATGAATAAGAATGTCAGCAATAAAATAAAAACAAACGATGCGATGCTTAAGCGAGTTTTTGTCGTTATGGTGCTGATATTTGTTGCGTTTCTTGTCTGTACGATAAGTCTTGTTATAACGCAACTTGTCAAGGGTGAACATTATAAACAAATTGCGGAATCCCAACAACTGAGCGATACTAAAATTTCTGCTCAGCGCGGTGTTATCTATGACAGAAATATGAGCGTACTTGCGCAGAGCGCAACGTCCTGGAGAGTTTACATCGTTCCCTCCAAAATCAAGAGCGAAGAGGCGAGGGAGGTTGTTATTAAAGAACTTTCGGCAATTGTCGGTGTTTCCGAGGAAGACGTGCGGGCAAAGACCGAAAGAGACAGCAACTATGAAACGATAAAGTCAAAAGTTGACAGTGACGTTAAGGCGAAAGTAGAAGAACTTATTCGCTCGGATGAGTATAAAGGATATGGGCTTATCAATATTATCGGAGTTTCACAGGATGCAAAGCGATATTATCCCAATTCAACTCTTGCTTCAACACTAATCGGATTTACGGGTACTGACGATCAGGGCCTCGAAGGTCTCGAAAGTTTTTATGATAAGTACCTGACGGGTGTTGCGGGCAGAGTTATAACGGCGGTAAACGGTGTGCAGGGTGAAATGCCCAACTCATATGAAACTATCATTGATGCTCAACAGGGTTATAGCCTTGTTCTGACAGTAGATGAAACTCTGCAGTATTACCTCGAAAAGCACCTTGAGGATGCTATGGAGGAAACAAAGTCCAAAGGCGCTTACGGAATAATGATGGACGTAAAGACGGGGGCAATTCTTGCTATGAGTTCAAAACCCGACTACGACTTGAACGATCCGTGGAGCATAATCAGCGAAAAGACACTTGAAGAGATATCTTTACTTAATGATGAGAAAAAGCCGTCCGCAATGTCGGCGGCGATAAACGAACAGTGGAGAAACAGCGCGATTTCGGACACTTATCAGCCGGGCTCGGTATTCAAGATTATTACTGCGGCGGCAGCCTTGGAAGAAGGCCTTGTCGGACTTAACGACCACTTTAATTGTCCGGGATATATCGTTGTTGCAAACAGAAGAATTAACTGCCATAAACTTGTCGGTCACGGCGATGAAACGTTTTTGCAGGGATTGATGAATTCCTGTAACCCTGTTTTTATCGATGTTGGTTCAAGGCTTGGCGTTGAAACTTTTATGAATTATTTTGATGCTTTCGGACTCAACGACAGAACGGGTATCGACCTGCCCGGTGAGGCAACGAGCATCACCCACGAAAAACTCGGCGTAAAGATGGGCATATCCGAACTTGCTTCTTGTTCTTTCGGTCAGACTTTTCAGGTAACGCCTATTCAGATGATAACAGCGGTTGCATCTGTTGCAAACGGTGGCAAACTTATGCAACCCTATATTGTTCAGTCGGTAATTGATGAAAACGGTAATACTGTATCAACTACAGAACCGACTGTAAAAAGTCAGGTGATTTCCGGGGAAACCGCTTCAACGCTTTGCTCAATGCTTGAAAAAGTTGTTTCAGAGGGTGGCGGTAAAAACGCTTATGTTCCGGGCTACAGAATTGCGGGCAAAACAGGCACCAGCGAAAAAATCGGTGAGTCGGGCGAGGGTGAAGCGATGAAATACATCGCATCTTTTGTTGGTTTTGCCCCTGCTGATGATCCTGAGGTGATTTTGCTCGTTGTTCTTGATGAACCCTCGGGTTACAGTCATATGGGCGGAACAATCGCCGCACCGCTTGCCGCGGAGATTTTTTCCGATGCACTTGCTTATCTCAACGTTGACGTCAAGTATACCGAGGATGAACTGAAAAACCTCAACGTCTACGTTCCAAATGTGGTTGGAAGCAGCGTTTCCTCGGCTAAGACTACACTTAAAAATTACGGATTTAATGTAAAAGTAGTAGGAAATGGCAATACTGTAATAAGTCAGACACCGAGTGCGTATAACACTGTGTCAAAGGGCGGAACAGTCGTTGTGTACACAGATAATACAGAAGCGAGAATGGTTGAAATGCCCGATCTTACCGGTTACACGGTCGCACAGGTTAACCGAATAATGTCCGACCTTGAACTTAATGCAGTATTTACGGGAGGCGGACTCAATTCAAGTGATGCGGTAGTTTATTCACAGAGTGTTGCCCCCGGTCAGAAAATTGAGATTGGCGGAACGGTAACAATTTCGTTCAGACATATCTCGGGAGTGGATGATTTCTAGGTAAGGAATGAAAAATCATTCAATGTAAAAGGAGAAATTATAGTGAAACTTTCAAATTTGCTCGTTGGAGTAGCCGTAAAAAATCAATATGAGGACGTGGAGATACGTGACGTTGTGTCTAACACAAACGCTAACCTTGACGGGTGTTTGTTTGTGTGCATTGCGGGCAAAAAGTTCGACCCCCACAACTGCGCAGCGCAGTTGCTTGAAAAAGGTGCAAGTGCTGTGCTTGTTGAACGCGATCTTGGACTAAAAAATCAGGTTGTCGTTGAAAATACAAGGCACGCAAACGCAATAATCTGCGCAAATTTTTTCGGAAATCCCGCTAAGAAACTCAAGTTGGTCGGAGTTACGGGCACTAATGGCAAAACGACAAGCGTTTCACTTATAAAAACAATACTTGATGCATACGGTTGTAAAACGGGACTTATCGGCACTGTGAATTGCCTTATCGACGAAGAAATTGAGCCGAGCAAATACACAACGCCCGAGCCGTATGACTTGCACAGACTTTTTGCAAAAATGGTTGATGCAGGATGCGAATATTGCGTTATGGAGGCATCGTCACAGGGCCTTGATCAACACCGCCTTGACGGTTGTGAGTTTGAGGTTGCAATCTTTACAAATCTGACGCACGAGCATCTTGATTATCATAAGAATATGGAAAATTACCTTGAAGCAAAGCGTATTCTTTTTAAAAAGAGCAAAACCGTAGTAGTAAATGCGGATGATGAGTATGCCGAAAAGGCGACGGAGGGACTTGACTGCAAAGTCGTAAGTTTTTCGGCAGAAAAAGATACTGCCGACTATGTTGCAAAGAATATCAGGTGCAGAGCGGACGGAGTATGCTACGAACTTATCGGTGACGGTTCAATTTCAAGGGTGAGAGTAAATATTCCCGGTTCATTTACCGTCAGCAATTCAATGGGAGCAGTTATCGCCGCGGTTGAACTTGGATTTGATTTCAATGATTCTGCACGAGCGCTCGCGCAGGCAAAGAGTGTCAAGGGTAGACTTGAAGTTATTCCGACAAACACCGATTACACGGTTATTGTAGACTACGCTCATACCCCCGACGGACTTGAGAAAATGCTCAGCAGCCTGAAAGAATTTACAAAGGGCAGACTTATTTCAGTTTTCGGTTGCGGCGGTGAAAGAGATATTGAAAAACGCCCCGTAATGGGTGAAGTGGCGGGTCGTATCGCTGATTTTGTAGTCATAACTGCCGATAATCCGAGAAATGAAGAACCGATTGACATCGCTCACGTTATTGAGGGTGGAGTTAAGAGGAGCGGAAAGAAAACGCCGTATGTTATTATTGTTGATAGGGCAAAGGCTATCTGGTACGCTATGGATAATGCAAAGGCTGATGACGTAATCGTCATCAGCGGAAAAGGCCCCGACTGCTACCAACACACAAAAGAGAGCAAATTCTATTACAGTGATGAAGAAACCGTTTTAAATTATTTCAAACAATAATTTAAAAAACTTTGAAAGGGCTGATATTTTGGAAACATTAAGAATTTCCGATATTGCTCTGGCTTGTGGTTCACGTTGCGACAGCGACGTTGTTGCAACCGGAGTGGTGATTGACAACAGACAGGTGAAAAAAGGCGACGTTTTTATCGCTATTGAGGGCGAAAATCATGACGGCCACATTTTTGCAAAGAGTGCTGTTGAGGCAGGGGCGGTTGCTGTAATCTGCCACAAGGAAGTGGACGTGGATTGTCCGAAAATATTAGTCAAAAATACGGGTAAAGCGCTTGTAGATCTTGCTAAATGGTACAGAACGTTGTTCGATGTTCATACTGTCGGTGTTACGGGCAGTGTCGGAAAAACGACAACTAAAGAGATGATATGGGCGGTAATGTCCCAAAAGTATAACACTTTGAAAAACGAAGGCAACCGAAATAACGAGATAGGAATGCCGCTATCAGTGCTTAATCTTAGCAAATCTCACGAGGCGGCAGTGTTTGAAATGGGTATCAATACTATCGGTGACATAGAAAGACTTACCCTTATCGCAACCCCGTCAATCGGAGTAATTTCAAACATTGGTGTTGCTCATATTGAAAACGTCGGTTCAAGAGAAAAATTACTTGAAACGAAAATGGAACTTGTAAAAGGTATGCCGAAAGGTGCACCGCTCATTTTGTGTAAGGACAACGATTTGCTCAGAACAGTCAGACTTGACGACCGACCGATAATTTATTATTCACTCAACGAGGATGCGGATTATACTGCGGAGAATATAAGAATTGACGGCGAAAAAACTTATTTTGATATTTGCTATTCGGGCGGCAGACAAAGTGTTGAACTACCCGCAATAGGTGACCATAACGTTCAGAATGCTTTGGCGGCGTTTGCTGTCGGTATGCTTCTCGGTGTTACACCAGAACTTGCTGCAGAAGGGCTCAATAAATACGTTCCGTCGGGAATGCGACAGAAGATTGTGCATAAAAACGGCATAACCGTCGTTGAGGATTGCTATAATGCAAGTACGGATTCAATGAAAGCGGCTATTGCGGCGCTTTCAAAAATCAAGGCTGACAGAAGAATTCTCGTAATCGGTGATATGCTCGAACTCGGTGAGTTTTCATACGATGCTCATTATGAAGTTGGAGTTGCGGCGGCGAAGAGCGATGCGGATTTGATTTACGCTTACGGAAAAGAGGCGGAAATTTATGCGAAAGCGGTTGCCGCCAACGGAAGAAACGCAGAGTTGTTTACGGATAAAACTAAACTTGCGCAGGAACTTATCGGTAAATTGCGTGAAGGCGATGCAATTCTTTTCAAAGCAAGCAGAGGTCTCAAACTTGAGGAAGTAATCTATTCGATTTATGATAGGTGGGAAAATAAATGACATCTTTTATACCTGCAATAGCCGGAATAGCGGCGTTTTTGGTGACAGCATTTTCGGGATTTTTTATAATTCCGTGGCTTAGGAAATTGAAGTTCGGACAAGTGATTCTTGACATCGGCCCGTCGTGGCATAAAAACAAACAGGGCACTCCTACAATGGGAGGTATGATGTTTGCGCTCGGTACAGTCGTTGCGCTCATCGTCGCTATCGTAACCGATTATTTTACGGATGCGGGCGTGTTTTTTGTAAATACTGCAGCCATGCGGGTTCAGAATGCAAAAGTGTTTGCGGGATTGTTTTTAGCGGTAGGACTCGGTGTTGTCGGATTTCTTGATGACTTTACAAAGATTGCAAAGAAAAGGAACCTCGGGCTTACCGCAAAGCAGAAGAGCCTTGGTCAGTTGTTGGTTGTAATAGTTTACCTTGTTATTCTTTACTGCTACGGTGCAACTTCAATGTATATTCCTTTCCTTGGCCGTTTTGACCTTGCCAATACACCGCTTGCAATAGTTTTCTGGGTTGTAGGTATATTCATTGTTTACGGTACAGTAAATGCTGTAAACCTTACTGACGGAATTGACGGACTTTGCTCATCGGTTACTTTTGTTGCTGCTGTTGCGTTGCTTGTTTTTGCGGCGGTTAAACAGTATGTTGGTGTAAACACCCTTGCCGCTTGCCTTGTCGGCGGTTGCGCAGGCTTCCTTGTGTGGAACTGGCACCCCGCAAAAGCGTTTATGGGTGATACGGGCTCAATGTTTATGGGCGGACTTGTTGTTGCCCTTGCTTATGCACTTGATTGCCCGTTGATACTTTTGCCTATCGGAATAATCTATATAGTAGAAACTATGTCCGTTATCATTCAGGTAACTTATTTCAAAAAAACGGGTGGAAAACGTCTTTTCAAAATGTCTCCGATACATCACCATTTTGAGATGTCGGGTTGGAGCGAAGTAAAAATAGTTGGCGTATTTTCTCTTATAACGTTGATTGGTTGTATTGTTGCGGCAGTGCTGCTTTACTTCGGCGGATATTTTGAAGTAATGTAATCGGAAATTAAAAAAACTTAGGAGGGATAGAAGTGAAAAGGGAGAATATTGTGGAAACCGAAGACGTTGAACTTCTTGATAAAAAATCCGGAAAATGGGACTTCCTTTTTGCTAAGGGCGGATTTGATATTCCATTTTTCGTCTTGGTTATGGCTCTCCTTACAGTAGGACTCGTAATGCTTTTTTCCGCAAGTTACGCATACGCATACCATTATAATAGCGGAAGTTATCATTATATAAAGAATCAGTTGATATTTGCCGGGATAGGACTTGTGGTAATGTTCCTTTTCTCAAAAATCAACTATCGCGTATGGAAACCCCTTGCGCCGATAATCTTTGGTATCAGTATTGTGTTGCTTCTGGTTGTTTTCGCTATGCCCGCTTACGAGGGACAGTGGCACAGATGGATATATATCGGCGGATTCAGTTTTCAACCGTCTGAAATTGCAAAATTTGCGGTTGTCATATTCTTTGGTTATCTCGTTGAACACTTTGGTAGTAATATCGGAAAAGTTAAAAGTTTTATATGGTTTATGGTGTCACTCGGCTTTGTGTGCGGATTGATTATTGCAGAACCTCATCTTTCGGGTACTCTCGTTATCGCTGCACTTGGCATCATTATAATGATTGTCGGCGGCGTAAAGAAAAGATGGCTTGCCATTTTGTTCCTTATTGGGGGAGCGGCGCTTGCAATTTACATTTTCGGTTTTAAAGGAATTGGATATATCGGTGACCGTTTGCAGGGTTGGCTCGATAAAGATTTTGACCCACTCGGTGTCAGATGGCAGACCAACCAGTCGCTTTATGCAATTGGTTCGGGCGGACTTTTCGGTGTCGGATTGGGAAATTCCAAACAGAAATATCTCTATGTTTCCGAACCGCAGAACGACTTTATCTTTGCAATCGTGTGCGAAGAACTCGGGTTTGTCGGTGCGTGTGTGATAATGTTGTTGTTTATGGCTCTCGTTTGGAGAGGTTGTGTTATAGCAACAAGGTCTCCCGATAAATTCGGTATGCTCACCGCGGTCGGACTCGTTGCACAGATTGGAATTCAGGCGGCTTTGAATATCGCCGTTGTAACCGACACAATTCCCAACACTGGTGTAAGTTTGCCGTTTTTCAGCGCAGGCGGAACGTCGCTAGTAATGATAATGGCGCAAATGGGAGTGGTGCTGAGCGTGTCGCGTGGCAGAAGTGCGGAAAATCTGCGTGATGCTATGGATGATAAACTGAAAGATTCAAAACTGAGAAAATTCTTCTTGTTATGGAGTTGATTTAGATGAAATTCTTGTTTGCTGCCGGAGGAACGGGAGGGCACATCAACCCCGCTCTTGCCGTAGCCCAGTACATTAGGGATAAATATCCGGATAGCGAAATAATCTTCGTCGGCACAAGCGACCGAATGGAAGCGCAACTTGTGCCCGCGGCAGGCTTCGAATTAAGGACAATCAAAATCAGCGGATTTCAGCGAGGATTCAGTTTCTCGAATATAAAATTCAATGTAAAAACAGCATTCAATATTTTTACTTCATCAAAAGAGGCGAAGAAGATAATAAAGGACTTCGGCCCCGATGTTGCAATAGGCTTTGGAGGCTACGTCAGCGGCCCTGTTATCAGAACGGCGGTTAAACTCGGCGTGAAAACCGTTATCCATGAGCAGAACGCTTTTCCCGGTGTGACCAATAAGGTGCTTGCATCAAAAGTTGACAGGGTATTGCTCACGGTTGACGATGCAAAAAAATATATGAAATTTAAGAATGAGCCCGTCGTTACCGGATTGCCTGTAAGGGGAGAACTTTTCAAAGCGAATCGTGAAATGGCAAGGGAAAAATTCGGTTTTGATGACAGACCAGTCATCCTGTCCGTAGGCGGTAGCCTTGGCGCAAGAAAAATTAACGATTCCATAACTGAACTTATTGCAGCGCACAGGGAAGATAAATCTTATTATCATATTCACGCTATGGGTAAATACGGCGCGCAGTATATGCCCGAAGAACTTTTAAAACGCTCGGTATCTTCGGATGCGGAAAATCTCAGACTCTATGAGTATATCAACAATATGGCGGAGTGCTATGCGGCGTGCGACCTTGTAATTGCCCGCTCGGGTGCAAGTACACTCAGTGAGTTGCAGGCGCTTGGTAAGCCTTCAATTCTTATCCCGTCACCCAATGTTGCGGAGAATCATCAGTACCACAATGCTATGGCTATGGTTAATCGCGGTGCGGCGGTTCTGATTGAAGAAAAAGACCTTAATAAAGAAACTTTGAACAGCGCTGTTGATAAACTATTGTCCGATGCTGATAAACTTGAAGAGATCGGAAAAAATGCCAAGAATATGGCGATAAATAATTCAACCGAAAGAATTGGCGAAATTATAATATATTTCGCTAATAATAAGTAATGAAAATTGCGCCTTGGCGATTAAATCACAAGAAAGAACCTTTCGGCATAATATGAAATCGGGACAGAATAAACTAACCTGTTCGTAATGCGAAAGGGAGAAACGATATATGGAAAAATTTATTATACACGGTGGGGCACGCGTTGGCGGAGTCTTGAACGTGCACGGCGCAAAAAACAGTGCGTTGCCGATTCTGGCGGCAACAATGCTTGCCGATACGCCTGCGGTTATACATAATTGCCCCGACCTTACGGATATTGATTATGCAATAAAAATACTTGAGCATCTCGGTTGTGCGGTTAAACGTGAGGGAAGTGACGTTACAATTGACCCGCGTGATTTTAATTGTTGTGAAATTCCTGAAGAACTTATGCGCTGTATGCGCTCGTCAATTGTTTTTCTTGGAGGAATTCTCGCAAAAGCAAACAAAGCGACTCTTTCCGCCCCCGGAGGATGCAAAATCGGATTAAGACCGATTGACTTGCATCTTGCGGCGCTGAAAAAACTCGGAATGGAATGCAATGATTGCGGAGAAGTTCTCGAGTGTATTTGTCCTAACGGCTTGCACGGTACAAGAATAAATCTATCGTTTCCAAGTGTGGGCGCAACGGAGAATATAATGCTTGCAGCGGTTACGGCGTGCGGAGATACTGTTATTGAGAATGCCGCGCGTGAGCCGGAGATATGCGACCTGGCGGATTTTCTCAATTCTATGGGGGCAAAGGTCTATGGCGCGGGAGACAAACGCATCGTAATTGAGGGCGTAAAGGCTCTTCACGGCGCGGAACATACCGTGATTCCCGACAGAATTGCCGCATCAACCTATATGGCGGCTGCTGCGATAACAGGCGGGGAATTAACATTAAAGAACGTTTTTCCTATGCATCTTACATCGGTTATATCCGCATTTGAAGAAATGGGATGTAAGTTGTCGGTTAAGACCGAGGAACTTTGTATCAAAGCGCCCGAAAGGCTCAGAAGATTGAAAGCAATTCATACTATGCCATATCCCGGTTTTCCGACGGATTCGCAAGCACTCTTTATGGCGATGGCGAGTGTTGCCGACGGTACGAGTATGTTTGTTGAAAATATTTTTGAAAACAGGTATCGCCACGTTGAACAGTTGCGCCGTATGGGAGCGGACATAAAAGTTGATGGAAAAATGGCGCTTGTAAACGGTGTGCCTAAACTTTTTGGTGCGGCGGTTGATGCGGAGGATTTGCGCGGCGGGGCGGCGCTGATAATTGTGGGATTGTCCGCAGAAGGAATAACGGAAATCGGGGAGATAGAGCATATCGATAGGGGATATGAAGCAATCGAAAAAACTCTGTCAATCTTAGGAGCAAAAATAAAAAGGAGAGAATTTAATGAATCGGGGGCAGTACGGTAACGATTATTCGGACTACAACGGACGCGATTCGGAACAATACCTCAGCAAAGCGGCTGAAAGGAAAATAAAATACAAAAAAAAGCGTATAATCCGTAGAAGAATAATAGCCTCAATATTGATCGTTTTGTTCATTGTTGTGGTGCTTTTTGTCGTCAGCCTTTTTATACGTGTAAAGGAAGTTAACATTACAGGTAACTTCGGAAGGTACTCATATGATGAGGTGTTGGAGGCGGCGGGAATAAAGGTCGGAGACAGACTTATTTATATGAACACTGAAACCATTGAAAATGATGTGGAAAAGGCGCTTCCGTATATGGTGAATGTTGACGTGAAAAGACAACTTTTCAACAAGGTGTTTATTGAGGTTGACACATGCGGTGAAGCATATTGCCTTTACACCTGTGGCAAATTTGTTGTAGTAAATTCCGAATATAAAGTGCTTCGTTTTGAAGATAATCTTGACGAAACGCCACTTCTCACTGTCTACGGTCTTGAAGCCGAGAGCGTGAGTGTCGGATTAAATTTGAAATTCCTTGACGGTGGCAAAACCGAACGTTTTGAAAAGATAAAAAACGGACTTCAAGGAGAGCCTTTTGGTAAACTTACCGTTGTGGATGTCAGCGATAATCTCAACCTGAAAGCAAAGTTTGAAAACGGTTTTGAGATTGAATTCGGCAATCACATCAATCTTGACTATAACTTGCAGTGGGCGGGTTCGGTAGTTGCCCAACTGAAAGAAAAGCATGATGAAGTTAACGGTACGCTTGATTTGAAAATATTTAAAAGTGCATACTATACGCCAAGATCATCGGGTGAAGATGAAATGTTAAGCGATACACAAGTGTAATTTGTGAAAAATATGTCCAAAAAACCGAAAAAAATGGTTAAATACTGTTGAAATTTTAAAATATATATGATAGTATATATAATATTCTGAGGAATTATGTTCAAAATAAGAAGTTTAAAACCTAAGTTAAGGGGGAAATTAAAATGCCGTTTGAACTCGATAATAGTTTCGATCAGGTAGTACAAATTAAAGTAGTAGGTGTAGGTGGTGGCGGCGGAAACGCTGTTAACAGAATGCTTCACGCTGGCGTACAGGGCGTAGAATTTATCGCTGTTAACACCGATATTCAGACTCTCAACCGTTCACAAGCATCTTATAAAATCCACATCGGTGAGAAGATTACAAAGGGCAAGGGCGCCGGCGCAAATCCTGCTGTTGGTAAGGTTGCTGCTGAGGAATCCGTCGATGAGATTACAAAGGCTATTTCCGGTGCGGATATGGTGTTCATCACCGCTGGTATGGGCGGCGGAACAGGTACAGGTGCTGCTCCCGTTGTTGCAAGGATTGCGAAGGAACTCGGAATTCTCACAATCGGTATCGTAACAAAGCCTTTCCCGTTTGAAGGTAAACGCCGTATGAATCAGGCAAATGAAGGCGTAGCAGAACTTGCAAAGCACGTTGACAGCCTTGTAGTAATTCCCAACGAAAGATTGAAACTCGCTTCTGAGCAGAAGATTACTTTGGCAAACGCTTTTGATGCTGCTGACGATATTCTTCGTCAGGGCGTACAGAGTATTTCCGACCTTATCAATATGGAAGGTCTCGTAAACCTTGACTTCGCTGACGTTGTTGCTATTATGAAGGATGCTGGTCGTGCTCATATGGGTATCGGTAGAGGTTCCGGTAAGGAGAAGGCTGAAACAGCGGCAAGAACTGCTATCTCCAGCCCGCTTCTTGAAACAACAATCGACGGCGCAAGAGGCGTTATCATCAACATCACGTCTTCCGAGGATATCGGACTTGATGAGGTTGAAATCGCTTCCACATACATTTCACAGGCTGCTCATCCCGATGCAAACATCATCTGGGGTCATGCGTTTGATGCAAGCCTTACTGATGAAATGGTTATCACCGTTATTGCAACCGGTTCCGATCTCGGTCCGGAAATTACAGGCGCTGATAAGAAGAAGGAAGAGCCGAAGGCTCCCGCTGATGCAATGGCTTTTATCACAAGCATTCAGGAGGCAAAAAAAAATGAGGCTCCTGCAAGCAAGGCTGCAAACGGCGAGAAGTTCGACGATTTTGACGACCTTATGGCTATGTTCAACAAGCGTAACGGCAACGAATAATAATCAATAAAAATTTAGCGGCTTACTTTGCGTGAGCCGCTTTTTGTTTGCAAAAATAAAAAGAGAGGAACTGAATAAATTCCTCTCTTTTTGGTGGAGATGAGGGGGATCGAACCCCTTACCTCTTGAATGCCATTCAAGCGCTCTCCCAAGTGAGCTACACCCCCCGAATATTATGGATTGATTTTATCATAAATCTTGTTAATTTGCAAATACTTTTTACTGCAAGGGGTGATTTGTTTGAAAACAGGAAAAATAAATAAGCGAATTATAACAAAAGCATATGCAACGCAGGCGATCAGTCAGCCTGATTCAAGAAAAAAGGGCAGTAACATGGCAATCCCAAACGATGAAAACGTTGAAATGAATAAAAAATTTGTTGACGAAAACAAGAAATAAATAAAAAACCTTGTCTTAAAACAAAGACAAGGTTTTTTTGCGTTAAAACTTATTATTTGCAAAGATCTCTTTCATTTCGTTCGCTTTGCCGCAGGTGAGTGCACCTTCGGGACAGTAGCCTTCCACGTAGCAACTCGGACCGTAATTTTTGAAAATTTCGGGTTCGATTTTTCGCAACTTGCGAAGTGCATCGCAAGCATATTCTCGGATTTCCCACTGCGCTCTTGTGCAAGTGCGAAGCCGGAAGTAAAGCATAAGTTCGCGTGCGTTCATCGTTGTCACAACGTCAAGTGTGTTACCACTCATAGCAAGATAAACTAGTGTTTCTTCGCTCTCTCCGCATGCTTTGAGCATCTCGTAAACTTCCGCATTCCTATTGAAAGCATTGTTGTAACGTTCAAGGAGTTCGGCGTTTTCTTTTACAAGTGGTGGAGTGATGTATATGCGTCTGTTTACGCTCGTTATCGGCGGAATCATAACGCCTTGCATACGGTGGCGTACAAGGTGGGTTATGCTCGCAAGTGAAAGTCGGTTGTATTTGAAAGTGTACTGAATTGTTTCAAGTTCTCTCGGGCGTGAACAAGCGAAAATTCTTCTGATTATTTCGTTTGCTTTTGCATCGTCCTCGATTATTTTCTCTGCATCCTCATTTGAAATCTGAAGATTATTAATGAGCGAGGAAAGACAGACCGTGTGCTTCGCGTTGCCAGTGTATGCAATAAGTTCGACAAGTTCTTCATTATTTTTATTTTTTGATTCGGGTTTTATATCCGACAAATCCATTGTGTCACATTTTGATGGAACTTTGCTTTCGAAATCTGCAAAAATACCGGGACACATAGGCTGAACCTGTTCAAGAATTTGTTTGCCTAGGTTATAGATTTCAGGGAAATTCTTACCCCTTCCAAATAACATACCGCGTAAAACGTGAAGTAACTCTCGGGCATTGAGCGAACAGTAGAAATTACTGCGGTAACAGTAGGGGAGAAGAAAACGCGCATCCTCTTTTGCCATACCGTTGTCAAGCATGTACTGATATTCCGAGAAAAGATATTCAACGTGATTGAGATAAATCTTTTCGTTCTCTTTGTTTTTGAATTCGGGCACAAAATATCCGACATTGCTGAAGTCAACGTAGCGCCTTGATTTTACGGTAAAAGAAGCGAGGCGGAATTCAATCATAAATTCCTCTGTAACAGCGGTTACATCACAGAATGCAATGTTAAAGAATGTGTGTTCAACAACGGAATTGTGACCTGAACGGGTTACTTTTTTAATCAAAGAACTGTTCTTTTCGCTATCCGCGGATTTTTCGAAAATTTCAATGGATGTGCCTTGTTGAGTGGAAATTCTACCTGCTGCAGAACAGATTTTTTCACCGTCACAAGTCATGCCGAGAACGATTGCTTTTGAATTACAATTATCGTGAAAACTCATAGCGTCCTCCCAAAATACAAAGAATTACTTTTCTATTGTAGCAAAAACACAATATCTTGTAAATACCCTTGATAAAGATTTAAAAAATTATTGCAATTCGGGGTGGAAAAGTATTATAATTGTATGCAACAATAAGAAGTTGTTTTGGGGGAAATATGACGAAAATCAAAGTCGTTCATTGTGCGGATTTTCATTTGGGCTCACCTATGAGCGGTGTAAGAGAATGCGCAGAAATACGCCGTGATGAACTGCTCACGTCTTTGTGTGCGGTTGTTGACTTGTGCCTTGAAGAAAGTGTGCAGGTCTTGCTTGTTGCGGGCGATTTGTTTGACTCTCCCTACGTATCCGATGAGATTTGTCGTGTTGTTGAGCGTCAGTTTTCCCGCCTCAATATTCCCGTCTTTATCGCCCTGGGTAATCACGATTATAACGCGCCCGGCGGAGTGTATTCCCGTATGGATTTACCGAGTAATGTCTATGTTTTTGATGGGGCGTTCAGTGTGGTTGAACTTCAGGAAATCGGTCTGCGCGTTTGTGGCGCGGGTTTCAGTGGTGAATATTGTGATCAGTCACTCGTTGGTGATTTTACGCTTCCCGATGACGATTGCGTCAATGTAATTCTTCTTCACGGTGACGTTGTTTCATCGGGCGGAAGTTCAAAATATAATCCCATAGATATTGTAAAACTTTCCCAAAGTGGCGCGGATTATTGCGCGTTGGGTCATATACATAAACGCACTTTGCCAATGAAAATCGGCACTATGACCTGTGCTTATAGCGGTAGCGTTGAAAGCAGGGGATTTGATGAAACGGGTGAAAAGGGTGTCTATATCGGTACTGTTTCAAAAGAGGGTTGCGACCTTGATTTCAGACGCATCTGCAAGAGGGTGTACCACGACGTAAATGTTGATGTTAGCGGTTGCGAAACTGCCGACGAAGTGTACAAAACGGTAGAAAAATCGATTGTTGGAGATAAAAACAGAGATTTGTATAAAATCACGCTGAACGGAAAAATTTCCGCCCACGTGCGCATTAATACTGACGTTATCAAAAATCGTCTTGACGTGTTTTACGTCAAGTTCATAAACGAAATCGGTTTGGCGCTTGATTATGAAATGATAAAAAAAGAGCGGTCTTTACGCGGTGCTTTTCTCAGAGAGATGCTCGCTTGCCGTGATAAATGCGTTGCAAACAATGATTTTGTCGGCGCGGGGAAATATGAGCGTGCGATTGAATACGGTATGCGCGCTTTTGAAAACGAGGTGAACTTGTATGAAGATTAAAGAATTATACATTCGTAATTTCGGCAAGTTCAGAGATTACAGACTTGTTTTAAACGATGGTGTCAACGTGCTTTTCGGTAGTAACGAAGCGGGAAAAACAACCCTCTTCAGTTTTATTTTTGCAATGTTATACGGCTTTTCGAACACAAGGGGAAAGAATGCGGCAGACAGCGCGAGAAAGAAATATATAACGTGGGGCGAGGACAGCATAGGCGGTACTATGACTATTGAATTTGCAGAGAATACCTACGTTATAAACCGAACTTTCGGCAGGACAAAAGCGGGGGATAGCGTTGAGTTTGTCAATCTTACGCTTGGACAAAAAGTGAGTTTGCCATCAGACAGAGAGGTGGGCGAATACCTTTTTGATATTGATGAGAGGGCGTTCAAGGGAACTTGCCTTATCGGTCAACTTAACAAAAACGACGTTTACGACAATGATAGTGTAAAAACGAAACTTTCAAATCTTTCGTCAGCGGGTGATGCCGGATATTCATTTGACGTCGTTTTCGGCAGACTTAAAAATCTGTCGTCAGAGATAACGAAAAAAACACCGAATGGTAAAATTTATCCTCTGGAAATCGAAAAGCAATCTCTTGAAAATGATAACAGAGAGATAGCGGATGAACTTTTGGCGATTGACAACCTTTCCCTTAAAAACGCTGAACATGAAACAGAGAAGAAAAAACTTGAAAAAGAGTTAATGGGAAATCGTAATTTACTTAAACGTGTCCAAAAAAATGAAGCGATTAAAAAGTATCGGGATGCGCTTGAACTTAACGGGAAAATAGACAGATATTCTCTTGATGTTCAGGAAAAGAAAAAAGCGTTGACAAATAAAGGTTTTGTTGCCAACAGAGAATACGTTGAAACTTTACGGAAACTGAAGTCGGATTGTGATTCTCTCCAAAAAGAGCGTGAATACGTAGCGGAAACGGTTAATAAACGACGTGATAATTACGAACGGTTGCTTGCTCAGCCCCAAACAGAAAACAATTCAAAATTCTCTGTGAAATGGACAATTTTGAGTCTTGTTCTTACCTTGATTGTTTGTGCGGTGCTGTCCGTTGTATTAAGGAGTATTACTGCGCCTGTAATTGTTTTGGTTTGCGGAATATTGATTTCCGTATGTATTGGTTTTGTTTCGCGCGACGGCAAGAAAAACGTTGCCGATAATTCGGAAGAAATACGCAGGGTAAAGGCTGAACTTGATTTAGACGTTGATAAACTGCGTGATGCTGAAAGAAATCTTGAATTATCATATAGCGCTTTCAAAAAACAATACCTCCTGTTCTTTGAAGAAGAGGAGGATGATTTTGAACTTTGCATTAAATCTCTTTGTACGCTACTTGACGATTATTCGTCGGCTGTAAGTAGATGCGATGCAGTAAAGGATATGGGCGTGTCAAATGAGCAACTCGAACTTATGCGCCTTTCTGTCGGTGGAAGTGTGACGGATGACGCGGAAATACTTTCAATAAATGTCAGTGAAATTGAAGAACGAAAAGAAAAGATTGTTTATGAAATTTCCCGGATTGATAAAATGATTGCGCTCAATAACGAAAGACTGAAAAAACGCGGCGAGGTAGAAAAACGTTTTGAAAACAACTCGATGCGTATTCGTGAGATTGATGATAAAATTCGCAAGTACGAATATGAAAGTCAGTGTATTGAACTTGCAAAGCGGGGCCTTGAAAATGCACAGATAAGTATGCAGAAACAGTTTGCGCCCAACGTCAGCCGTTTAGTGTCGGAAATATTAGGCGGTATCACCGATGGTAAGTATGAGCAGGTTTCTTTAAACGGTAAACTTGAAACCGTTATCGTTGATAGTACGGGAGCGGCGAGAGAGGACGGGTATATGAGCGCCGGTACTCTTGACCAGATTTATCTTTCTCTGCGCCTTGCGTTGATTAAAACAATATTTGACGGCAGGGAATATCCTGTAATTTGCATGGATGATGCTTTGGTTAATTTTGACTCTGCGCGCATGAAAAGGGCGGCGAAATATATATCGCGTGATTTTGCATCAAAGTCACAGATACTCTTTTTTACGTGTCGGGAGAATGAAAGAGATTGTTTTTTCGATGCAAGTCTGGTAAACTTGTAGAAAATAAAAAACGACAATCTTCCGAAGAAAATTGTCGTTTTCAGTGGTCCGAGTAGCGGGACTTGAACCCACGGCCTCTTGACCCCCAGTCAAGCGCGCTACCAGCTGCGCCATACCCGGATATCCACACTGCCGTATATTCTAACACATTAATTTCAATAATGCAACACTAAATTTCAAAAAATGGAGGAAAAATTTTAATGAATAACAGAAAATTTAAAGAAGAAGATAAAGATCCGAAACAGAAGGCAATAGAAATTGTACCGATTATTGTTGCTGCAATCGTTTTGATTATCGCGCTGAGCCTCAAAGAGTTCAGTGTTTTGAAAATAGCGTTGCTTGCTTTTGCGGCACTTATCGGCGTAGGGATGTACGTTTTTGTTTTGATCAGAGAAATTATAAATCGCAGAAAAAACAAGAGAGATAAATAGTGTAAATAAATATCCACCCGCATAACGTGTGTTTTTTATTTTCGGGCATATCCCTAATAACATAGGCGGCACACGATCCGCTTTTTATTGGTACGCCAGCCGTGCAATGATTACCCACTACACGCAAGCGGGTCAAGGGTGTCCCTTGTCGTTTAAGGGGGATAAAGTGACGGCGAAGATGCTATAAAACACATAAAACTTGCCGACAAATTGAAAACGCTGTTTTCATTCTTTGTCGGCTTTTGAGGAGTTATTAAACTCGTCACCTAAGGGGGAAATCGAAATTCCCCCTTTAAGGCGAATCTTTCTGTCCTTTCTTTTCGCCCACACAAGAAAGGGCATGCCCGTCGCGGCATGAGCGACACACAAAAGCATCGGTTAACCTCTTTTGAACCACACGACTACCGCGTGGCTTTCGTTATACAAAAATACCCATCAGTTCAATGACTGATGGGCTGATTTTTTTATTCTTCTGTTTTTGTATATCGGAGTTCGCCTGTTACGGGGTCGATAATAAGTCCGATGATGTTTACGTCGTGCGGCACAAGCGGGTTTGAGCGGATGTGTCTGACGGTGGAATTAACCGATCTGTCAATATCGTGAAATCCTGAGAGCCAATGAACAAGATCGCATTTTTCCTCGGAAATTTTATTAATAACTTCCTTGTCAATGCCGCGTTCAATCATTTTTTTGACCATTTCTTCACCGTCAAGCAACTGTATGCCGCAATCGTCGTGACCGATTACAAAAATGTCTGTAACACCGAGTTCATATATTGCAACAATGATGCTTTTCATTGTGCTTCCAAAATCGCTCGTTATCTGTGCACCTGCATTTTTGATGATTTTAACGTCGCCGTTCTTGAAGCCGAGTGCAGCGGGTAAAAGATACGTGAGTCTTGTGTCCATACAGGAAAGGATGGCGATTCTTTTGTTGGGGTATTTATCCGTACAAAATTTCAAATAACCCTTGTTTGCAATGAATTCTTTGTTGTGCTTTAAAATTTCGTTAATCATATCCGTCATCACCTTTCTGAAACCTAATAGTTGTTTTATTATTATACACTAAAAAACGGGTTGGGTCAACTCAAAAATCCTGGGATTTTATGTGATATAGTGAATGCTTGCGGCATATATCTTTTTATGAGGGGTGAGAGTTATGTTTATCGTATCTGTAAAAACAAGTAAGAAGAAACTTGTTGCCGCGGCGACGTTGCTTGCGTTGGCGATTGGAATGGTGATTTTCAGTCCCGTCGTTGCTCGGGAGGCATCCGCTGATATGGACAAAAAATATTCTGCGGCAAACGCTCGTGAGCGGATAAGTTTCTTGGCTCAATATGGCTGGGAAGTTGAAGAAGAACCCACGGAGGTTGTTGAGATTATCGTTCCGTCGGAGTTTTCTACAGTGTATGAAAACTATAATCAGATTCAGATGGACGAAGGCTTTGATCTGCGCGATTATAGCGGAAAAAGGTTAAAAAGGTGGACGTACCGCGTTACAAATTATCCGGGGTATGAGGGCAAAGATGTTGTTTTTGCCAATTTGCTGATTTACGGGGAACAGGTGGTAGGTGGCGATATCTGCAGTATTGAACTCGATGGATTTATGCACTGTTTTACACCTCCTGAGAACCTGTTTTCTGCTTCCGACAGTGCTAAAAGTTGATAAAATATGGTAAAATTGTATAAAAGTGTTAGTATATCAACGAAAGCCCCTGCTTACTAGAAAGTCGGCAGGGCTTTTTTTAGTGCAATTTGAATAAAAATTTGATATTTTTTTAAAAGAATTAACAAAAAAACTTGAAAAACCCATAACAATAATGTATAATTGTTGCAATATCTTTATGCATTTTGATGTCTGATAAGGACAAACATTTTGTAATGGGAGGCTATGTATTATGTCAAACAGGTTATTTCAGGGAGTAATTCAACAGGTAAAAGATAGCATCAATACAACAATCGGTGTTATTGATGATACCGGTCTTGTTATCGTGTGCAGCAATCAGATGAAGATTGGCGAGGTTGTCGATTCTTCTGCAATGAGCGCTTTCAAAAACGAGCAGGCAGTAGTTATTGGCAAATATACGTTCAAGTCTTTCTCAACTCCGCAGACAAGTGCTTATGCTGTGTTTGTCGAGGGCACTGATGCTGTTGCCTCAAAGTTTGCCGACATTGTTTCAATATGTCTGAGCAATATTAAACAGTACCACGATGAAAAGTTTGACAGGGGCAATTTTGTAAAGAATATCATTCTTGAAAACGTATTGCCCAGTGATATACATATCAGGGCAAGAGAACTTCGCCTCGGCAATGATGCATACAGAGTTGTTTTGCTTGTAAGACTTTTGACAGAAACGGAAGTTCCCGCGTTTGATATTATCCAGAATTTGTTCCCCGACAGAAATAAGGACTTCGTAATCGCTATCAATGAAACCGATATTGCTATCGTTAAGGAAGTTGGCGTTAACTCGGATACAGTTGTTATTGAAAACCTCGCAAAATCAATTTCCGAGACCTTGTCCTCGGGAGAGTATGGGGTTGATACTCTTATCGGTATCGGTACAACTGTAACGGGTATCAGAGATTTGGCGCGTTCTTTCAAGGAGTCCCAGATTGCGCTTGAAGTCGGCAAGGTTTTCGATCAGGAAAAGAGCATTATGGCTTATGAGCATCTCGGTATCGCTCGTTTGATTTATCAGCTTCCGATAACTCTTTGTGAGATGTTTATGAGGGACGTATTCAAGGCAGGTTCAGTGGACAGTCTTGACCAGGAAACAATATTTACAATCAGAAAATTCTTTGAAAATAACCTCAACGTTTCGGAAACGGCGAGAAAACTCTTCGTTCACCGTAACACTCTCGTATATCGCCTTGAAAAAATCAAGAAGATTACGGGTCTTGACCTCAGAGAATTTGATGATGCTATCGTGTTTAAAGTAGCGTTGATGGTAAGAAAGTATCTTAACTCCAATCCCATGAAATACTAATTTGATTTATAAGAGAAAGGGAGTAGTAGTTTTTTGATTGAGTTTGTCAATGTTTCAAAAACTTATGACAACGGCACAAAAGCGCTTAATAATGTCAATTTAAAGATTGATGAGGGCGAATTTGTGTTTGTCGTCGGTGCTTCAGGCGCCGGAAAAAGTACATTTCTCAAACTCATAATGAGGGAAGAAAGTACAACCGAAGGAAAAGTTATCGTAAACGGTTACGATTTGACTAAAATTAAGAAAAAGGATATTCCTTATATGCGCAGAACTATGGGAATCGTTTTTCAGGATTTTAGATTGATTCCCAAAATGACCGTTTATGACAATGTGGCTTTTCCAATGAGAATTATAGGCTGCGGTGAGAAGAAGATAAGGAAGAGAGTCAATTTCGTACTCCATCTTGTAAATTTGCAGCACAAAGCGGACTGTTATCCCAACGAACTTTCCGGCGGTGAACGTCAGAGAGTCGGTCTTGCAAGGGCGCTCGTCAATAATCCGCCTATGATTATTGCCGATGAGCCGACGGGAAATATTGACCCGGAGATGTCCTACGAATTGACCGAATTGCTAAACCAGATTAATCAGAACGGCACAACCGTCGTTATGGTTACACATGAGCACGAGTTGGTGCGGCAGTTCAACAAGCGTGTTGTTGTTATCAAGGATGGCACGATCCAGTCCGATACGGATTCTTCTGCTTGTGAATACACGGAGGAGAAGAATTACGAGGAGATTGCCGCCGCAAAGGCTGAGCCCGAACCCGAGCCCGAGCCGGAAATAATCGATGATTTTGATACAAGCGAGGTTTTCGCTGATATATCAAGCAGAGTTGATGCAATCAATACTTCTATCACCGAGTGTGCGGAAACAATAAGTGAAAGTGCGGTTGAACGTGCCGACGTTGACGATGATTTCCCGACACTGAGTGATGATGCACAAGCACTTAAAGAAAAGTTCGAGGCGATTCTTGGCGCTACGGATGGGACGGAAGAATAATTCAACTACATAACAAGGAGAATAGTATGAAGTTTAGCAGTGTCAGATATCTTCACAAAGAGGGTGTCAAAAATCTGTGGGTAAACAGGCTTATGACGTTCGCTTCTGTTGGAGTTCTCACGGCGTGTATGGTTTTGACGGGTTGCTGTATAATGATAATTCTCAATTTGAATCATCAGTTAAACCTTGTTGAAGATCAGAACACGGTTATGCTTTATATCGAGTCCGGTACGTCTAACGAGCGTATAAGTGAAATTGAGGACGAGATAATAGCAATTGGAAATATAAAGAATATTTATTTTAAATCAAATGAGGAAGCATTGCAGGAAGTTAAAGATAAGGCGGGCGAGCAGTATAAGGATGCTTACGATTATCTTGATGCGGACACGTTTCCCCATGCGTTTGTCGTCACGGTTGACGATATAGACAACAATGATGAGACGGTTGCCCGACTAAAACAGATACGAAGTATCGAAATGGTGAGGGAAAACCACGATTTTGTTGTAAAGTTAAAACATATCAGAAATATAGTAACGGGCGTTGGCCTTGGCATAGTGATCATTTTGTTCGTCGTTTCATTCTTTATTGTGTTCAATACCGTAAGTGTAACGATGTATAACAGGCGGCTTGAAATACAAATTATGCGTTGTGTCGGTGCGACAAAACGTTTTATTTGTTACCCGTTCATTATTGAAGGAATTTTCATCGGCTTTATTTCAACGGCATTGGCATTGATACTGGTATATCTTGTTTATTTCAGCGTTGGTGCATTCTTACAAACGAATGATATCGTTCCCTTCTCGCAGTCGTGGGGCGTGTTGCTTCTGAGTTTTATTGCAATCGGCGTCATCACGGGCGTAATTGCGAGCGGCAAGTCCGTTAATAAGTACTTGAACAAAGAGGGAGGCGAAGTGTTCAATGGTTAAGTTAAGAAGAAGTAATACAGTAAAGATTT
The DNA here is from genome assembly GCA_017560255.1 of Clostridia bacterium. GTDB lineage: Bacteria > Bacillota > Clostridia > Oscillospirales > Acutalibacteraceae > RGIG7273. The sequence continues at coordinate 108,177 of JAFYOI010000058.1, read as the reverse complement.
TGTCGACGTTTCTCGTTGCGGTTTTACTGCTTTGCAGTCTTTCTTTCAGTAACGTTGTTGATAATACCTCCGCTTCAACTCTCAGCGACCTTCAGTCGAAGTACGATAAACTTGAAAAAGAACTTGAAGCACTTAAAAAGCAGTATTCAAACGCGCAAAACACAATTGCAAATAAAGAGGCTTATATAGTATATCTCAACAATCAGATTGACCTGATTGATGAGCAGATGTATATTCTTGAAGAGCAGTTGCGTGACCTTGCGGTAAAGATTAAAGAGTTGGAGTTTTCAATTGACACAATCAATGAGAAAATAACAACTTTGCAGATGCAGATTACCGATAATGAAGCGGAGATTGCGAACAAGAGAATAGAGATTGACGAATTGTACAAACTGTTCAAGGAGAGAGTGCGCTCTATGTATATGGAGGGGCAGGTTTCCGACATACAGATTTTACTTTCGGCAGGCAGTTTCTCGGAGTATCTAACAATTTCGGGTTATATGTCCTTGATTGCAAGGCACGATTCCGAAATGCTTGACAGACTCACTGAGGAAATAAACGAACTCAATATTCTTGAGAGCCGACTTGAGATTGAAAAAGGACAGGTTGACGAGAGTCAGGCGAAACTCGTTTCCGAAAAAGAGGAACTTGAAACACAGAAGAAAGAAAACGAGGATTTGAAACTGTCACTTGAAGCAAAAACGGCCGATTTTGAAGTTCAGAAGGCTGAGGCTAAGAAGACGATAGCAAGTCTTTCCGGTGGGTTGAGTTCATCTCTTGGTGAGATTTCGGCAACGCAGAAAGAACTTGAAAAACTTGAAGAGGAGATTCAGAAGGAGATTGAGGCGGGTAAGGATTTAGTTCCCGAGAATCCGCAGTATCCTCCGTCAAGCAAAGACTTTGTATGGCCTGTTCCGGGTTATTATAACAGCGTTTCTTCTCACTTCGGACCCCGTTGGGGCAGAACCCACGGAGGTATCGATATTGCAGGATATAATATTTACGGTAAAGATATCATCGCCGCAAGAGCGGGTACAGTTATCACCGTAACTTATAACTGGAGTCTTGGTAACTACGTTATGATTAGCCATGGCAATGGCTACGTTACCCTTTATGCGCATATGAGTGCCGTTACAACTAAGGTTGGCGCTGTTGTAAATCAGGGTACAGTAATCGGAAAGATTGGTAGTACGGGTGATTCAACCGGCCCGCACCTGCATTTTGAAATCAGAATCAACGGCACAAAGGTTGACCCGTATCCCTATATTATATAGTGTTGTGCTTGACAGAAAGCGTATACACATATATAATATAAATTTGTGAAAAATCTGTCCCGTACGCAGAGTTGTTTGAATTTAAGTGCGGAGAAATGGTGATTGAAATGAATAAAGAAACTATTTTGACTGAAAAAGGTTTACAGGAACTTGAAAGAGAACTTGAACATTTAAAAACGGTCGGACGTCAGGAAATTGCGGAAAAAATCAAGGTTGCTCGTTCGTTCGGTGACTTGTCCGAGAACAGTGAGTACGATGAGGCAATGAGCGACCAGGGCAAGATGGAAGCAAGAATTCTTGAGATTGAATATATGCTCAAGAACGTTAAGATCATTGATGAGGACAACATCAATACCGATAAAGTTATCGTTGGTTCAAAGGTAACAATCAAGGATCTTGAAACAAAAGAGAAACTTACTTATCAGATCGTAGGTTTTGCTCAGGCTGACCCCGACAACGGCAGAATTTCCGACGAATCTCCCGTTGGTAAGGCTTTGCTTGACAAAAAGGTTGGCGAAACCGTAAACGTAGAAGTTCCCGCAGGCGTAATCAGTTTCAAGATTATGTCAATTTCAAAGTAATTTGAGTTTTAAAAAGGGCGCAGATTATGTTGCCCTTTTTTCGAGAAAGATTTTTAGGAGTGTGGAAAAATGTCAGAAGAGATTTTGAACGGCGCTGAACAGGTCGAAGAAACTACTGAAGAAAACATAAACGAACAAAGACAGATAAGACTTGAAAAACTTATCGAACTTCAGAACAACGGTAAGAATCCCTACCATATTACAAAGGCAACCCAGACCGCAACCGCAAAGCAGATCAAGGACAATTTTGAAACGATGGAGAACGAAACCGTTTACCTCTGCGGCAGAATTGTTGCTTGGAGAGATATGGGTAAAGCAAACTTCATCAACGTTCGTGACAATTCGGGCGATATGCAGATTTACGTTCGAATCAACGATATCGGTGAGGAAACTTTCGCTGAGTTCAAAAAGTGGGATTTGGGTGACCTTGTTGAAGTAAAAGGTTTTGTTTTCCGCACCAGAAGGGGAGAGATTTCCGTTCACGCGCAGGAAATCCGTCTTATTTCAAAGTCCCTTTTGCCGCTTCCCGAGAAGTTCCACGGACTCAGAGATACTGATACCCGTTACCGCAGAAGGTACGTTGATCTTATTGTTAATCCCGAGGTTAAAGATACGTTCATCAAGCGCAGCAAGGTGATCGCTTCTATGAGAAGATACCTTGACAATCTTGGATTCATTGAGGTTGAAACCCCGATTCTCAACACAATCGCGGGCGGTGCAACGGCGCGTCCGTTCATCACTCACCATAATACGCTCGATATGGATATGTACTTGAGAATTGCGCCCGAACTTTACTTAAAGCGTCTCATCGTCGGCGGTATGGAAAAGGTTTATGAAATCGGCAGACAGTTCCGTAACGAAGGAATGGACGTAAAGCACAATCCCGAGTTTACAACAATCGAACTTTATCAGGCGTACGTTGATTATAACGATATGATGGATATTACGGAGAATCTTATCCGTAATGCAGCAAACGAGGCTTGCGGCAACTTGCACGTAACTTACGGCGGCGTTGAAGTTGACCTTGAATCTCCGTTTGCAAGAATTTCAATGCTTGACGCTGTTAAGAAGTACAGCGGCGTAGATTTTGCCGAGTTCAAGGGCGATAACGAGCGTGCAAGAGCGGAAGCAAAGGCAAAGAATATTGAGGTTAAGAAGGATGCCGCATGGGGCGATGTTCTTGCCGAGTTCTTTGATGAGTTTGTTGAGGCAAACTTGATTCAGCCTACATTCATCATCGACTATCCCGTTGAGATTTCCCCGCTTGCAAAGCGTAAGCCGACCGAGCCGGAACTCACCGAGAGATTTGAACTTTTCATCACGGGCAGAGAGTTTGCAAACGCATTCTCCGAACTTAACGACCCGATTGACCAGTATGAGAGATTCAAGCGTCAGGTTGCGCTCAGAGAGGCGGGCGACGATGAAGCGAATATGATGGATAGCGATTTTGTAATGGCGCTTGAGTACGGTATGCCCCCGACAGGCGGTATGGGTATGGGTATCGACAGACTCGTAATGCTCCTCACCGACAGTTATTCCATCCGCGACGTCTTAATCTTCCCAACGATGAAGCCCCTCGCAGAATAATTAAAATTCAAACACCCTATGACTTTTCTGTCATAGGGTGTTTTTGTTATATCCAATATCCTCTGAATATATAACTGCACAAACAATATGCTCCGAATATCAATGCAAACTGAATCAATATGAGTAAAACCTTTAAAAGAAATCGTAATGCCTTATTGTGTATCCTGTTGATTTTGATTTTAAGGTTATCGTATTTAGATTCAAAAGGCATATACAATATTGAAAGAACGAGTTCTAAAATGTCTTCCATACAGATTTCCTCCGTCTTGTTTTATATTTTTATCTTGTCCATAACCTCGCCGACTTTTTCTCTGATGACAAGTGTTGCTATTGAATCCATAGGCGTTTCGTCCCTGTTTATAAGGACAAGATTATTTCCTCGGAAATATCTTATCATTCCTGCTGCGGGGTAAACCGTGAGTGACGTGCCCGCAATGATAAGTGTGTCCGCGGTCTGAATATCGTGCAGTGCGTTTGAAACCGTTTCATCGTCGAGCCCCTCTTCGTAGAGTACAACGTCGGGTTTTATCAAGCCACCGCATGAACAGGTGGGAATGCCCGTGCTGTCCAGAATGTATTTGGCATCAAAACTTTTGTGGCATTTTTGGCAGTAGTTGCGGTGCACACTGCCGTGTAATTCTCGCACGGTTTTACTTCCCGCCGCCTGATGAAGTCCGTCGATATTTTGCGTAATGACCGACTTGAGTTTGCCTTTCGCTTCCATTTCCGCAAGTTTAAGATGCGCTTTGTTCGGCTTAGCGGTAAGGCAGATCATCTTGTCCTTATAAAAACGGAAGAATTCGTCAGTGTGGCGCACAAAATACGTGTGGCTGAGAATTGTTTCGGGCGGTACGTCGTATTTCTGATTGTAAAGTCCGTCAACCGAGCGGAAATCGGGAATACCGCTTTCGGTTGAGACACCCGCGCCGCCAAAAAACACTATTTTCTTGCTTTCGTCAATTACCTGTTGCAAAGTTTTCATAGGAGCGTATCCTCCCATTCCTTGACCTTGAATCCGACGAGTATTGCATTGTCGGATATAATGAGCGGCCTTTTTACAAGCATACCGTCGCTTGCGAGCAGTTTTATTTGCTCGTCATCGCTCATCGTTTCAAGTTTCTCTTTGAGATTCATTGATTTATAAAGCAGCCCGCTTGTGTTGAAGAATTTGCGCAAGGGCAGACCGCTTGCTTCAATCCATTTTTTGAGTTCGTCGTACGTCGGATTGTTTTCTTTGATATGTCTGTCGGTATATTCGATTTTGTTGTCGTCAAGCCATTTTTTTGCCTTTTGACAGGTTGTGCATTTGGGATATTCAATAAACAACATAAAGATTCCTCCCGTGTTTTGATGACCTAATTATACCTTGTTTTGCGGAATATATCAACAATTTGTAAAAATATAAATAAATATGGTTTTAGGTATTGACAATTCATAGATGTTTGAGTATAATTCACTTAAACGCTTTAAAGCAATAAAGTATTATTCGCGAAAGAGGTTATTTGAGATGAATTCCCTGACAACTATTTGGGTGACTGTTGCAATTTACATAGCGTTTATTGTGGGCATCAGTGTAGTAAACAAAAAACGATCAAAGAGCATGACGGACTTTGCTGTCGGAGGCAGAAGCGCGGGTGGCTGGGCTTCCGCCTTGTCTTATGGTACGGCATATTTTTCCGCCGTTATGTTCATCGGATATTCGGGCGGTACGGGTTGGAAGTACGGCTTGTGGGCGGTTCTTCCCGGTATTGGAAATGCGATTATCGGCTCGCTTCTTGCGTGGCTTGTCCTTGCAAACAGAACCAGAGTTGTAACAAGAAATCTTAAAATAAAATCAATGCCGCAGTTTTTTGAAAAGCGATTTTCAAGCCCTGTGATGAAGATGTTCTGTATGGTCGTTGTGTTTGTATTCCTCATTCCGTACTCTGCATCTGTATACAAGGGACTTACAAGCGTTTGCTCGGTTCTTCTGAATGTCAATGAAACCGCTTGTATGATAGTAATTGCCATAGTGTCGCTCGTCGTTGTTGTCCTTGGTGGATATGCCGCGGCGCTCAAGGCAGACTTCATCCAAGGCATCGTAATGATTGGTGGCGTTATTGTTCTCATCGTTTCTATTGTCCGTTGTCATCAGGTTGGCGGACTTGAAGCGGGACTTGCTGCAATCAGAGAAAAGACACAGGCGCTGGAACTCGGACCCGTTCAGCATATCGCTTTGTGGGCAACGGTGCTGATGACTTCTTTAGGAACATGGGGCTTGCCGCAGATGATACATAAGTACTACGGCATCCGTGATAATAAGGAAGTTAAGAGGGGAACGGTTGTTTCAACTTTCTTTGCGCTTATCGTTGCAGGCGGCGGATACTTCATCGGCTCTCTTTCAAGGCTTTTTTACAGCAATCTTGTTGAGGGCGGAACGGATTACCTCGTTCCCAATATGCTCTCCCAAGCGGGTCTTTCAAGCGTTCTTCTCGGAGTTGTGCTTGTGCTTCTCATCGCCGCTTCCGTTTCAACGCTTTCATCAATTACGATTACAGCTTCTTCAACAATTACAATGGACTTTGTAAAACCTAAAATTTTCCCGAATTTTGATGGCGTAAAGACCGCATGGGTAAGCCGTGTGATCAGCGTTATTTTCATCGTGCTTTCCTACCTTATCGCAAACAGTAATACCCCGATTCTCGATATGATGTCTTACTCGTGGGGCATAATTTCCGGCTCATTCCTTGCACCGTATGCAATCTCGCTCTACTGGAAGAAACTCAATAAATCAGGCGCGTGGGCAGGTATGATCGGCGGTTTTATCGTAGCGTTGCCGCCCGTAATTTGCAAATTGTTTGCAAATGATGTAACCCTCCGCCTTTTTGGTCTTGATTTTGGATACGTTATGGATATGGGCGCGCATTTTGCCTGTCTTGCTATGATTGTTTCAATAGTTCTCTGCTTTGTTGTTAGTGCGTTCGCTTCTAAACAGGCACAGAACACTGAAAATTACGAGAAATTTTACTCGGCAATTGAAGCAAAATAAGTGTCGATATCTTTACATTTTTATACCAATATAGTATAATAACTCTTATGATATCAAAACGCCGTGCGTCAGTACGGCATTTTGTTCTGCTATTGGAGATTAACTTAAAAGAGGCTTGATATTTAATGGTTAAAAAAATATGGAATCCCGAAATGGAGTGTATGAAACGTGCTGATATGGAGGCGTTGCAACTTGAACGTCTGAAAGCGCTCGTTGACTACTGTGACAAGAACGTAAAGTTCTACCACGACCGTTTTGTGAAAATGGGAATTACAGCGGATAAAATCAAGGTTTTGTCCGATATTCAATATCTTCCCTATACAACAAAGGCGGATTTGAGGGACACTTACCCCTTTGGAATGTTCGGTGTTGACCGACGTGAGATTGTTCGTATTCACGCATCGTCGGGCACAACGGGCAACCCGACCGTCGTTGGTTATACAAAGGAGGATTTGGGGCATTGGGCTGAGCAGGTTGCACGAATTGCAACCGCAGGCGGCGCAGATGAAAACTCCCTTGTTCAGATTTGCTTCGGTTACGGACTTTTTACAGGTGCGTTGGGACTTCACTACGGACTTGAAAAGATTGGCGCAACCGTTGTTCCGATCTCTTCGGGTAACACAGAAAAGCAACTCAAATTTATGAGGGACTTCGGCACTGATACAATAGTTGCTACTCCGTCCTACTGCCTGTATCTTGCAGAAAGTGCAAGAGAAATGGGCATCTCAATGGAAAATTATAATCTTAAAATCGGATTGCTCGGTAGTGAGGGATGTACTCCCGAAATGAGAGATCAGATTGAGGAACGTTGGGGTAACGGATTTTTCGTAAGCGATAACTACGGTATGTCCGAACTTAACGGCCCCGGTCTTTCGGGTGAGTGTTATCTTAGAGACGGTATGCATATTGCGGAGGACCACTTCCTTTGTGAAGTAATCAATTCTGAAACGGGCGACGTTCTTGATAAGGGAGAAACGGGCGAACTCGTTGTAACAAACCTCACAAAGAGGGGAATTCCGATGATCCGTTACAGAACAAAGGATATTACCTATATCAATTACGAGCCTTGTGAATGCGGCAGAACAAGTGCAAGAATGCATAAGATTATCGGTAGAAGCGACGATATGCTCAAAATCCGTGGCGTAAACGTGTTCCCGTCGCAGGTTGAAAGCGCACTTATCGGTATTTCCGAAATCGGACCGCACTACTTGCTCATCGTAAGGCGTGAAGGTTATTCCGATACACTTGAAATCAAGGTTGAACTGATTGACGGATCTCTCCTTGACAAGTACGGAATTCTCGAAGCGTTGCAGAGAAAGATTCACGACAGAATCAAATCAATTTTAGGCATTGAAATCAAAGTAACTCTTGCTGAACCCAAGTCAATCGAAAGATTTACAGGCAAAGCGCAGAGGGTTGTTGATTTAAGAAATAAATAATCTTCCGTAGATATATTTTTACAAAGAAAGGTCTGAATGAAATGAACAAAGCATTATTGCTTGGAAATGAAGCGGTTGCCCGTGGCTTGTATGAGGCGGGAGTAACGGTCGTTTCTTCCTACCCTGGTACTCCCAGTACAGAGGTTACCGAGGCTGTTACAAAGTACGATGAAATTTATTCCGAATGGGCGCCTAACGAGAAGGTTGCGTTTGAGGTTGCTTCGGGTGCTTGTATTGCGGGCGCGCGTAGTTTTTGCGCTATGAAGCACGTTGGTCTTAACGTTGCTGCTGATCCGCTTTACACTTTGTCCTACATAGGTGTAAACGGCGGTATGGTTTGCGCCGTTGCCGATGACCCTGGTATGCACTCGTCACAGAATGAGCAGGATTCCCGTCACCACGCAATCGCTGCAAAAGTGCCGATGCTCGAGCCTTGTGATTCTTCCGAGTGCCTCAATTTTGCAAAACTCGGTTATGATTTGTCCGAGCAGTTTGATGCACCGGTACTTCTCAGACTTTCTACAAGGGTTTCCCATTCACGCTCATTGGTTACACTTTCCGACAGAGTTGAAAAGGAACTCAAACCCTATGTAAAAAATCCGATGAAGACCGTTATGATGCCCGCAATGGCAAGAAAGGCTCACGTAGTTGTTGAGCAGAGAACAAAGGATTTGACACAGTGGGCAGATACAACCGCAGTTGAACTCGGCGTTAACTCAATTGAGTATAATGATAAGAAAATTGGTATCATCGCTGCCGGTACTTCCTATACCTACGCAAGGGAAGCAATGGGAGAGAAGGCAAGTTACCTCAAACTCGGTATGGTAAATCCGCTCCCCGTAAATCTTATTAAGGAGTTCGCTGCTAATGTAGAAAAACTCTACGTTATTGAGGAACTCGATGATATTATTGAAACACACTGCCTTAAAATCGGCGTAAGCGTAATCGGTAAGGAGCGTTTTTCTCTCCTTGGTGAATTCTCACAGGACACTGTTAGAAAAGCGCTTGAGCAGGATAATCCGCCCTTCGTTTCATTTGATGAGGATGTTCCGCCCAGACCGCCCGTTATGTGTGCAGGTTGTCCGCACAGAGGTATTTATTACGCTCTCAAGAAATACAATCTCTATGTAAGTGGCGATATCGGTTGTTACACACTCGGTGCACAAGCACCGCTTGCAATGATTGATACATGTATCTGTATGGGCGCTTCCGTAAGTTCACTCCACGGCTTTAATACTGCAAGAGGAACAGAGCAGGCGAAGAAGTCAATCGCGGTTATTGGTGACTCCACTTTCATTCATTCGGGTATTACAGGTCTTATTGACATTGCTTATAATAAGGGCATTTCCACCGTTATCGTTCTTGATAACTCAATCACGGGTATGACAGGTCACCAGAATAACCCCGCTAACGGTTTTACAATCAAGGGTGATCCAACAACGGCCGTCAACCTTGAAGCACTCGCTCGTGCAGTTGGTATTAACAGAGTTAGTGTTGTTGATCCGTTTGATATTGACGGCGTAAGAGCGGTTGCTGAAAGAGAACTTGCGGCAGAAGAGCCGTCCCTCATCATCGCTCGTCGTCCTTGTGCATTGTTGAAGAGTGTTAAACATAATCCGCCCCTTGTTGTCAATAAGGATAAGTGTGTAGGCTGTAAAGCGTGCTTGCAGGTGGGATGCCCCGCATTGTATCAGACGGTAAACTCAGATGGCAAGATGCGTGCTGAAATTGACTTGAATCAATGCGTTGGCTGTGAAGTATGTGCAAAGGCTTGTAAGTTTGGCGCAATCACGAAGGGGGAATAATAAATGGCACAGGTTAAAAATATACTTATCGTAGGTGTCGGCGGACAGGGAACTCTCCTTGCTTCAAAACTTATGGGTAAATGTTTTGTTGACAAAGGCTACGACGTAAAGGTTAGTGAAGTTCACGGTATGTCGCAGAGAGGCGGCTCCGTAGTTACTTACGTAAGATATGGTGAGAAAGTTTATTCTCCCGTAATTGAAAAGGGCGAAGCAGATATTATCATCGCTTTTGAGCAACTTGAAGCGGCTCGCTGGCTTGAATACCTCAAGCCCGATGGAATTCTGATTGCAAATACACAGCGTATTGACCCGATGCCCGTAATTATGGGTGCGGCAAAATACCCAGAAAATATTCTTGAAAAACTTGAGCAAAAGGGCGTTAAAGTAATCTCCGTAGATGCTCTTGATTTGGCTGTTAAGGCAGGCAATCCGAAGTCAACCAACGTTGTTCTCCTCGGCGTTACTGCTCGTTTCCTCGGCTTTGAGAGAGATATGTGGATTGACATTATCCGCTCAACTGTTCCCGAGAAGATGCTTGACATCAACGTAAATGCTTTTGATTTAGGATATAATGCTTAAATCTTGAAAGGAGTTGCCTTATATGGCTTATTTCGCACCCGAAATTGAGTGCGCTTCCAGAGATTATCTTCGTGCCATTCAGTCGGCTCGTTTGATAAGTATGGTCAAGAATGCTTATGAGAATATCGAATTTTATAGAAAGAAATTTGATGAAATCGGTTTGAAACCGGAGGATATTCATTCTATTGATGATATTACAAAACTTCCCTTCACCGTAAAAACCGATTTGAGAGATAATTATCCTTTTGGACTTTTTGCAGTACCGCAGACGGATCTCATCCGTATTCACGCGTCGTCCGGTACAACGGGTAAGCCTACCGTTGTCGGCTACACGGAGCACGACATTGACGTGTGGGCGCAGGGCGCAGCAAGAGCGCTTGTTGCTGCAGGCGCAAATAAGGATGATATAATCCACGTTTCATACGGCTACGGATTGTTTACGGGCGGTCTCGGTATGCACTATGGCGCAGAGAAAATGGGCGCAACGGCACTGCCCGCATCTTCGGGTAACACAAAAAGACAAGTACAGATGCTTATGGATTTTGGCTCAAATCTTTTGTGTTGTACACCGTCATATGCAATGTTTATCGGTGAAACAATTCGTGAGATGGGTATAAATCCCGCTGATTTGAAGGTGCGTGCAGGAATTTTCGGTGCTGAACCCTGGACAGAGGAGATGCGCCTTGAAATTGAGAAATCGCTCAATATCAAGGCGTATGATATCTACGGACTTTCCGAAATTGCAGGCCCCGGTGTAGCGTACGACTGTGAGTGCCAGAACGGACTTCATATTTGTGAAGATTTTTTCTATCCGGAGGTTGTCAATCCTGATACGGGCGAAGTACTTCCAGATGGCGAGTATGGTGAACTCGTATTTACTTGCATCGGTAAGGAAGCGCTGCCACTTATCCGTTATCGTACAAGGGATATTTGTGCTCTTACCCACGAAAAGTGTGACTGTGGCAGAACGACTGTACGTATGACAAAACCGAGGGGTAGAACTGATGATATGCTCATAATCAGAGGAATCAACGTATTCCCGTCGCAGATTGAAAGCGTATTACTTGAACTTAATATGAACCCGAACTATCTTATAGTTGTTGACAGAAAGGGCAACCTTGATACTATGGAGGTTCTTGTTGAAATGCAGCCTGAAATGTTCTCCGATACAATCAAGGCGATTGAAACAACCGAGCATAAGATTGAAATAGCGTTGCAGAGTACGCTCAACGTTTATGCCAAGGTTCGTCTTGTAGAGGCGGGTTCATTGGCTCGTTCAGAGGGTAAAGCCAAGAGAGTTATCGATAAACGTAAGGAAAATTAATAGGGGAGGCGTTATTTTATGTTGATTAAGCAGATTTCAGTATTTGTAGAGAATAAGTCGGGACGTCTTGCGGAGATTACTTCCGTGCTTGCAGATAACGGGATTGATATCAGAGCACTTTCAATTGCAGATACAACCGATTTCGGTATTTTGCGTTTGATTGTTGACAAACCCGATCAGGCGGAGAAAGTACTTAAAGAGGCGGGGATGACCGTTTCTCTGACCAACGTTATTGCAATCGGTATTCCTGATACACCCGGAGCATTTGCAAAGGCGATGAAAGTTTTGTCCGATACAGGCATTGGTATTGAGTATATGTATGCTTTCATTTCAAGGGATGAGGGGCGCGCTTGTGTACTTCTCAGAGTTACCGATAATGAAGAGGCTGTAGCGGCGCTCAGGAAAAACGACATCGAAATCTTTGAGGAAGACAAAGTTTATAAAATGTAATTGAAACAAAAACACGGTTTGGTTTACCAAATCGTGTTTTTTACTTGCAAAAACGCCATATTTGCGGTATCATAAATTGATAACTTAAATTTTCAGAAAACGGAGAGATATTATGCTTTTTGAAAAGATAGAAAGAATTTTACCGTTAGTGCAAAAGCCCGGCAGATATACGGGTGGAGAAGTTAACAGTGTTATGAAGGATGCGGACAAAGTTGACGTAAGGTTTGCCTTCTGTTTTCCCGATATTTATGAAATAGGAATGTCTCATCTTGGAATGAAAATTCTTTACGGTATGCTCAACGACCGTGATGATTGTTGGTGCGAGCGTGTTTTTGCACCTGATAAAGATATGGAAGAGCAGATGCGGCTTAACAACATCCCGCTGTTCTCAATTGAGAGCACAACTGCGCTCGACGAGTTCGATATCATCGGCTTTACCTTGCAGTATGAACTTTGTTATACAAATGTTCTCAATATGCTCCAACTCGGCAATATTCCGCTCAGGGCAAAGGACAGAACTTCGCTTAAAAATATTGTTGTTGCGGGCGGCCCTTGCGTTTGCAACCCCGAGCCGATTGCTGATTTCTTTGATGTTTTCTTCATCGGTGAGGGAGAGGAACTCGACGGCGAGTTTGTTGAACTTTATAAACAACATAAGAAAATGGGATCGGACAAGCAGACTTTTCTTCGCGCTGCGGCGAAAATACAGGGCGTTTACGTACCTGAATTTTACAACGTTGAGTACAACGATGATATGACCGTTAAATGTGTTACCCCCAAATACGATGACGTGCCTGCAAAGGTTGTAAAAAGAGTTGTAAGAAACCTTGATAATTCATATTATCCCGAGAAACTCGTAGTCCCGTTTATCGACGTTGTGCACGATAGGGCGATTGCGGAGATTTTCAGAGGTTGCATAAGAGGTTGTCGTTTCTGTCAGGCGGGATATATTTACCGCCCGATAAGAGAAAAATCTCCTCAGGTAATTCTTGAACAGGTGAAAAAACTTTGCGATACAAGCGGATATGAGGAAGTGTCGCTTCTGTCTTTGAGTACGAGCGACTACAGCGGTCTTTCCTGTTTGTTGCCCGAACTCATAAATTACACGAAAGCGCATTCTATTAACCTTTCTTTACCGTCGCTTCGTGTTGATAATTTCTCAAAGGAATTGAGCGAACAACTTCAGACAGTTCGCAGAAGCGGCCTTACCTTTGCGCCTGAAGCGGGCACGCAGAGGATGAGGGATGTAATAAATAAGAATATTACTCAGCAGGACGTGCTTAAAACTGCCGAAATGGCGTTTGAGGGCGGATGGACAAGTATGAAACTTTACTTTATGCTCGGACTTCCTACCGAAACAATGGAAGACATTGAGGGCATTGCAAATCTTGCGCAGAGTGTTGTTGATGCTTATTACAACAGTGAATTCAGACAGAAAGGCAAGGCGCCGAGTGTTTCGATCAGCGTTGCAGCGTTTATTCCCAAGCCCTTTACTCCTTTTCAGTGGGAGCCGCAGGACACTCTTGAAATGTTTGAAGAAAAGCAGAAGCATCTTATGTCAAGCGTGCGTTCAAAGAAGATTTCCGTCAGTTATCACGATGCAAAGACAAGTGTTATCGAGGGCGTTTTCGCACGCGGCGACCGTCGTTTGAGTGACGTAATAGAAAATGCATTTTTGAGTGGTTGTAAATTTGACAGTTGGGACGACAGTTTCAGTTATGAAAAATGGATGCAGGCGTTTGAAAATTGCGGAGTTGATTATAAATTCTACGTTAACAGGATGCGCGATTATTCCGAAGTTTTCCCGTGGAGTCATCTTGACTACGGTGTGAGAGAACAGTTGCTCATCAAAGAAAATGAACTTGCTCATCAGGCGCAGACAACACCGAACTGTCGCGAGAAATGCTCGGCTTGCGGAGCCAATAAACTTAACGGAGGTGAATGCTGTGCGATCGGTTAGAATCTGGTATGAAAAACTTGGCAAATTGCAGTATATATCCCATCTTGATATGAATCGTCTTATGTCCAAAGTCGTTCGCAGGGCAGGAATTCCAATTTGGTACACCGAGGGTTTTAACCCTCATCCGTACGTAAATTTTCTTCTTCCACTTCCACTTTTTACACAGAGTAAATGTGAAATTATGGATATTAAGATAACCGACGATACAACAAACGGCGAACTCAAGGATAAATTCAACGCCTTTTTGCCCGATGGTATGCGGGTGACTAAAGTTGCTGACCCGTGGGGTAAGCCGACAGAGATTGCTTTTTCCCAGTACGATATCGTAATTGATCCCGATGGTGACCACGAAGACTGCTTTATGAAAGTCTCCGAGTGTTTGATGGGTGAAGAACTTATTATTATCAAAAAACAGAAACAGGGCAAGCGTAAGATTGATAAAGAAGTGAATCTGATTGAGGAAATTCACTCTTTTTACGTCAGTATGACGCAGGATAATCGAGTTAATATTGACATTATTCTTCCGTCCGGTACTGTGAAAACCGTTAATCCGCGCTTGTTGACGGATGCGCTTTTGAAATCAACGGGCGTTGAAGTCAGGGGCGTTTCAATTATGAGAAAACGTGTTATGAATGCAAATCTTGAAGATTTTGAATAGGTGATTTATGTGAACGTAATTTTGGCGTCTGCCTCTCCGCGCAGATTGGAGTTAATGCAACTTATAACCAAGGATTTTAAGGTGATTCCCGCTGACGTTGAGGAAATTTTACCCGATGAAGTCGGTGCAATTGATGCGGCGGAATATTTAGCAAGGCTTAAAGCGGAGAGTGTTGCGGTGAACAATCCGTCAGCGCTTGTTATTGGTTGTGATACGGCGGTTATAGTCGACGGCGAGGTGCTCGGTAAGCCAAAGAATTCAGAGGATGCTTTTTCAATGCTTCGCAAACTTTCTGGCAGGGAGCATTCAGTTGTTACAGGCTGCGCTTTGTGCCTTAACGGCAGGACACTTTCTTTCAGTGAGGAAACAAAGGTGAATTTCTATGAGCTGACCGATAAGGAAATACTTGACTATATTGCCACGAATGAACCGAATGACAAAGCGGGCGCATATGGAATTCAAGGTAGGGGTGCGCTGCTTGTCAAATCAATAGTCGGCGATTATTTCAACGTTGTCGGAATGCCTGTTTCAAGGCTTAAAAGAGAGATAGAAAAAATTTCTATATAAAATTAAAAAAATGCTTGCATTTATCCATAACTTGTGGTATCATATACGAGCATTTGTTTCCGCCACCTCTTGGTGGGGTTTAATTAGGCAACTGCCAAAATTGAAGCGGATGGTCCTCTGGCATATTTTTTGTTAAGAACATCTGAAATATTAAGGAGGAAAAAACATGGACGCAGTACAGAAACTCGCAGCAGCGCAGCTCAAATCTGAAATGCCCGTAATCAGAATCGGTGACACAGTAAGAGTTGACGTTAAGATTCGCGAAGGTGAGAGAGAAAGAATCCAGGCTTTCGAGGGCACCGTAATCGCTCGTAAAGGTAGCGGCATCGCTGAAACCTTTACTGTTCGCCGCCTTTCCTATGGCGTAGGTGTGGAGAGAGTTTTCCCGATTCATTCCCCCAACGTTGACAAGGTAACAGTTATCAGAGTTGGTAAGGTTCGCAGAAGCAAACTCTACTATCTCCGTGACCGTGTTGGTAAGGCTGCAAAAGTTAAGGAAAAGATTTCTAAGTAAGAAAACTATAACCCACACGCTTGCGTGTGGGTTATTTGTTTTTGTAAACACAAAATCCACCTTGGGAATTTTCCAAGGTGGATTATTTTTTTATATGTTTGCCGTTTCTTTTTTCTTGCTTGCAATCTTTTTATCGAGGTTTTCCTTTGCAACGGCAAGCATAAGTTTAATTCTATTTTCCTGATTTACCTTTGTAGCGCCTGGGTCGTAGTCGATTGGAACAATGTTGGCTTCGGGGTGTTTTGTCCTGATTTTTCTGATCATACCCTTACCAACAATGTGATTAGGTAAACAACCGAAGGGTTGAGTGCAGACAATGTTTCCATATCCTTGCTCAACGAGTTCGAGCATTTCAGCCGTCAAAAGCCAGCCTTCACCCATAACAGTACCCTTGCCTATAATTCCTTTACAAAGACTGCACAGATGCTTATATGGTGATGGTGCAATAAAGTCGCTGTATTTTTTGACCGCATCGATAAGGTTTTTCTCAAGGCCTTCCATATATCTGAGAAGCACGCCTCGCGCAAAAGCCATAAACCTTTTGCCACCGTAAAGTTTTGTCTCCTCAATGCCGTTATCCATACAGTAGAGGAAGAAACCAAGAATACCGGGTACCATAACTTCACAGTCCTGTTCATACAAGAACTGTTCAAGACCATTGTTTGCAAGGCTTGAATATTTTACGTAAATTTCTCCTACGATGCCAACTTTAACCTTTGGTGTACGGTTGAGGGGGATTTTAGCAAAGGACTTAACGATTATTTCAAAATTCTTCGTCATCTGACTCTTTGAAAGACCGTCGCCGTTTTTGAATTCTTCGGATAAAGTTCTTACCCACTTTTCAACCGTCTTTTTGCTTGAACCCTTGACGATTTCGTAGGGCTTTACCTGATTGTCAAGTAGCATAAGTAAATCGCCGTATACAAGCGCCGCAGCGGCTCTTCTGATCATCGGAAGAGTAATTTTGAGTGAACTTTCTTTTTCGAGCCCCGAAAGATTAAGTGAGATTACGGGAATTTTTGCAAAACCCGCCTTCAGAAGTGCTTTTTTGAGAAGGTGGAAGTAGTTTGACGCTCTGCATCCGCCGCCCGTTTGAGTGATTACAACTGCCGTTTTGTCAAGGTCGTATTTACCACTCTGTAGTGCATTAATCATCTGACCGATAACAAGGAGTGCGGGATAGCAGGTGTCGTTGTGTACGTATTTAAGACCTGTATCAATAACCGCTTGACCTGTGTTTGTAAGTAATTCAACCTGATAGCCATACTGGATGAATACGTTTTTGAGAATCTCGAAATGAATAGGGGCCATATTAGGAATAAGAATGGTGTGAGTCTTTTTCATTTCTTTTTTGAAGATTGCGTTTTTCTCTGCCATTTTTAATTACTCCTTTCCCATTTCGAGTGCCGCAAACAAACTCTTGAGTCTGATTTTTACAGCGCCAAGGTTTGTTATTTCGTCAATCTTAATTTGAGTGTAAATTTTTCCTTCTTCTTCAAGTATTCTTCTCACTTCGTCCGTTGTAACGGCATCAACACCGCAACCGAATGAAACGAGTTGAACAAGGTTAAAGTTCGGTTTATCGGTAATGTATTTTGCGGCGGCGTAGAGCCTTGAGTGGTAGGTCCACTGATTAAGAACGTCTGTCTTGAATTTTTCGACTCTCCAACTGATTGAGTCCTCGGTGATGAGTACCGCACCACATTCGCAGATGAGTTTGTTGATGCCGTGGTTTACTTCGGGATCAAGGTGATACGGACGACCCGAAAGAACAATTATAGGCATATTGTTTTTCTCTGCAATTTCAATGTATTCCGTGCCCTTGTCACGAACTTTTTTCATATAGTTCTCGTATTCTTTGAGTGCGCTTGTGAATGCCTTTTTAATTTCGGAAATTGAAATTTCACCAAAGTGTTTTTTGAGAATTTTCTGCATTTTTGCAGGGAATTCTTTTGTTCTGTGCGGACCTACGTAGTCATAGATGAATTTAATGTCGCACAGTTTTCCAACGTTTGCTGCAATGACTTCCGGGTAGTATGCAACAACGGGGCAGTTGTAGTGGTTGTCGCTTATTCCGTCGTCAAAATTGTACGTCATACAGGGGTAGAAAATTGCGTCAACATTCTCGTCTATCAAAGCGTCAATATGACCATGAATGAGTTTTGCGGGGAAACAAACCGTATCGGACGGGATTGTGTCCTGACCTCTGAGGTAAAGCGCTCTGTTTGATGACGGTGACGTTATAACTTCAAAGCCAAGTTCACTGAAGAATTTGTGCCAGAAGGGGAGCAGTTCGTACATATTAAGTCCCATCGGAATACCGATTTTGCCTCTTTCTCCCTTGACTGCTTTGTATTCTGAAAGTAAACCGAGTTTATATTCATACAGGTCGTATTTTGTCGTTGCAGTAGCCTTTGCAAGTGGCTTTTCACAACGATTGCCCGAAATGAATTTTCTGCCCGAATCAAAGGTGTTTACTGTAAGATGGCAGTTGTTGGTACAACCTTTACATACAATAGCGGTAACTTCGTGTGTGAAGTTTCTCAACTGGTCAAGTGTCAGTACAGTGCTGTCTGTTTTAGCCTGTTTCATCGAGTAGAGTGCCGCACCGTATGCGCCCATAAGACCCGCAATATTGGGGCGGACAACTTCTCTTTTGATTTCCTGTTCGAAAGCGCGGAGAACCGCATCGTTGAGGAAAGTGCCTCCCTGTACAACAATGTTTGAACCGAGAGAATCCGCGTTGGACGCTCTTATAACCTTATAAAGCGCGTTTTTAACAACACTGATGGACAAACCTGCTGAAATGTTTGCGATGCTTGCACCATCTTTCTGGGCCTGTTTAACGGATGAGTTCATAAATACCGTGCAGCGTGAGCCGAGGTCAACGGGTTTGTCAGCGAAAATTCCACGTTGAGCAAACTCGTCTATTGAGTATCCGAGAGCGCCCGCAAAAGTCTGAAGGAATGATCCACAACCCGAGGAGCACGCTTCGTTAAGGAAAATGTTTTCAATAGCGCCGTTGTGGATTTTGAAGCATTTGATATCCTGACCGCCGATGTCGATAATAAAGTCAACGTTGGGGCGGAATTTTTTAGCGGCAATAAAGTGAGCGATAGTTTCAACAATGCCGAAATCAACGCCAAAAGCGTTTCTGATAATTTCTTCGCCGTATCCTGTGGCGGCGGAGGAAACTATTTTTGCCTCGGGGTATCTGATACGCACGCGCATGAGAAAATCACGGATTATGCTGATGGGGTTACCGTTGCTCTGCATATATTCCGAGTAAACAATGTTCTGGTTTTCATCTATTACAACCGCTTTAACAGTTGTTGATCCTGCATCAATGCCTATGTAAATCTTGTCTGGATTTGCGTTGTCATCGTTTGTCGCTATGCAGTTTAGTTCGTGTCTTTTACGGAACTGCTCAAACTCCTTGGTGTTCTGGAAAAGGGGAGCGCAACTGTTGTAATCGTTTGTGGATGTGTATTTTCCAATCATTTCGATTGTTTCGTCAATGTTCATCAACTTGTTGTTGGGGACAAGAGCCGCGCCGAGCGCAACGAAGTAGAGAGAGTTGTCGGGGCAAAAACCGCTGATTTTGAGAATGCGGTCAAAACTTGCACGTAATTCTGACATAAAAGTGAGCGGACCACCGAGGTAAACAACGTTACCCTCAATAGTTCTGCCTTGAGCAAGACCACCGATTGTCTGGTTTACAACTGCGGCAAATATACTTGCTGAAATATCGTTCTTTTTGGCGCCTTGATTGAGAAGGGGTTGAATGTCAGATTTAGCAAAAACGCCGCATCTTGAAGCGATTGTGTAAATTTTATCGTACGTCTTTGCAAGTTCATTCATATCATTGGGGGTGATGTCAAGCAGCGTTGCCATTTGGTCAACGAACGCGCCCGTACCGCCTGCGCATGAGCCATTCATTCTTACTTCCATACCGTCGGTAAGGAAGAGGATTTTGGCATCCTCACCGCCAAGTTCAATTACGACATCGGTGTTGGGAAGCATTGTGTTGATTGCAACCCTCGTTGCATAAACTTCCTGAACAAACGGGATTTCACACTGAGTGGCAAAACCCATACCCGCAGAGCCTGAAATTGAAAGTTTTACGTCTGTTTCCTTTGGAAAAGCGTTCTTGATACTTGTGAGCATTTCAGCGGTTTTCTCTGTAATCTGGGAATAGTGCCTTTTGTACTCTTTGTAGATGATTTTGTTGTCGTCGTCAAGCACAACGCATTTGAGCGTTGTTGAGCCGATGTCCAAACCGATTCTCATAGGTTTTATTCCTCCTTGTGCTGCCAGGGTTTTCGTATTGTACTGTATCTTTATAAACGTTGTATTAACAGTGATATGTGGCATATTATCAAACAACTTTACATTATACACCAAATTGCTTTTATTTTCAAATATTATTTTTACGAAAAAATAAACGAAAATAATGTTTTTTATTTCAACATTTTATTGTAATAAGTATCCGAATATGATAAAATATTTTAACAGAATGTTTCGAGGGGGTAAAATTTATGGTATGTCCCAAATGCGGCAAAACAAATGAGGATAGCAGGGTTTATTGCTATCAGTGTAATGAAATGTTAGCGCCCTCCGTTAAAAGTGACTCAACAAATGTGTCTAAACGGAGAGATAAAATACATCAGGAAGAAATTGCGCAAAGGCGTGGTAAGGCAATCAAAGCCAATAAAAAGCGAAAGATACGACTTGGCAGAGTTATCGTGTTTGCCGTAATACTTGTTATTATAGTTGTCGGTGCTTTTTTTGCTATAAGAAAAATTACTGAAACAAACGTTTCAAAATTACCCGTATATTATCTTAAAAACGATATGCTTATGGCGATGAATTACGCTGACGGCAGAGAGTATATCATCAGCGAGACCCCCGCTATTGATCCGCTCAATTATGATGGTACGGGAATAAAAGAGGGCGCGTTGAAGTTCACGCAGGATTATAAATATTGTTATTTCCTCCAAAGCGGCGACGATGCGTCCGGATACACGCTTTGCAAGATAAAAGTCGGCGTTACCGATGCTAATGAAGAAGACGGTACACTTGTTAAAATTGATACTAACGTCATTGAGTTTGAATTCAGTGAAAACGGTAAGAAAGTTATTTATAAAAAAGTCGGTGTAACTGAAGGCGTTGGAAGACTATATTACTTTGATGGAAGTAATAGTTACGGTATCGCCGATAACGTTTACGATTATCGCGTTAATTCCGATTTTACAGTTGCTTTCTATACTAAACATACAGACGGTCAGATAATTTCTTTATATGAGGTAAAACTCAAGAAACCCGAAAAGTCCAATAAAATTTGTGATAACGTTGAAGAAATAACCAGTTTTGGTGACAACGTCGTTTACGTGGCCAAAGTCGGAGGAGAGCAGTATATCTACTCTAAGGAGTATGGCAAAGACCCAACGGAACTTGGCAAGGGCAAGTCAGTAAAGATTGAGAAAGTCTTTGAGGATGCGGTTTACTATTCCGAAGCGACTGAAATGACTCTCAGTACAAAAACCGTAATCGCCGATAATATGGCTGAGAGTGACGCCGCAATCACTGAACCCAAACCCGAAGATTTTGAAAATGTATTTGACTACGATGAGGCACTCAAACGTTATGACGAAAAACTTCTGAGAGATAATATCCGAAAATATTTTGAAGAAAATCCTATAAAAGTTTCCGTTTATAATCTCTACGTTTATAAAAACGGACAGACAACCGTGATTGACGGTACAGTAAGCAGTATTGTAGATTATTGCAAAGACGGTTCGGTTATATACGTCAAGATGTCGTCAAATCTTGAAAAGACCAATATTACGGATTACGATTACGGATACGACCTTGAAAAAGAAATTATAAAGAAGTTTGCCAAGAGCGGAGTTTTGTGTGTTCATAAGGCGGATAACACAAAAATTTCCGTTACAGATGAGAATGTTCCTCATACGTTTGAGGGTGCGGTTGTGAGCGGTGATTACATTTATTATATCGCAAAGAAAAGTGTTCTTTTCTGCTACAATACCGGAACTAAGGAGATTACCGAACTTTCTTCCGATGTGTCCGAACTTGTAACAACCGACAACCCCAACGTATTGTACGCAGTCTATAATTATAAAACCGCAATCAATCTCAGTACGGTTTATCGCGTTACAAAGGCAGAGATGCAGTTCATTGTTGACGATGCGGTAAATTACAGCATAATTGACGATAGCAATATTATTTACGTTAAATGTGAACAGGGTAAGGATTACGGAACGCTCTATCTTAATACGAACAAAAAGAACGTTGAGATTGACTCGTCCGTATACGCATACCGAGTAATTGCCCGAAATGTTGACAGCATTCTTTATTTTAAGAACTTTACAGAACAAAGTGGATACACACCCAAAGCGGACTTGTATTGGTACAAGGATGAGGGCGCGGCAACAAAATCGGATTACAACGTGTCCAGTATTATTTTCTAAAGGAAAACAGAAGGTGTAACTATGAGAGAAATTGACATTGAAAAATGGGAAAGAAAAGTTCATTATGAGTGTTTTTCGCAGTATGACCGACCGACTTTTTCTGTTGCGGTGAGATTGGACGTTACAAAACTTGTGGAATACACAAGGTCCACCGGTACTTCTTATTTTACCAACTTTTTGTATATTGCATCCAGATGCCTTAATGACATTACTGAATTTCGCCTGAGAATTCTGGACGGCAAGGTTGTAGAGTATGATAAAATTTCTCCGAGTTTCATCGTTATGAATAACGATAACGTTATTGTTACTTGTTACAGTGAGTTGAGTGAATGTTATCAGGACTTCTATAAACACACTCGTGAAAATATAGAAAAAGCACAAATTCCCGAAAAAAGAGAAAGTTTTAACACCGTTGTTACGAAAAATGACGTCTTTTTTGTGTCTTGTTTACCGTGGATAGATTTTGTTGCAGCAAGTAATCCGTACAATAACAGAGATGAGTTTGCAACAAGTATTCCGAGGTTGCTCTGGGGCAAATACGTGCGCGAGGGCGACAGATATGTGATGACAATGGATATATCCGTGCATCACGCGTTGATGGATGGTTACCACGTTTCAAAGGGGTTTATGGATATACAGAAAGCGCTTGATAACGTGGAGGATTTCCTGGGAAAATAATAAAATTTGGGAGGACGTTCAAATGAAAGATAAGGTTTTTATTGCGTGGAGCGGAAACAGTGAGGTTGCAACCCGTGTGCGTGAAATCCTGAAAGAGCACGATTATATGGGATATGTGGGCGGAAACGAGGATAACAACTCCACACGTTTCACAATCGGCGATACCGTTATTCACCAGATGAACGAATGCAATCAGTTTATTGCGATTTTGCAGAAAAAAGACGGGAATATCGTAAGCAGTAATCTTTATTTTGAGTTGGGATATGCACTTGCGAGATATGGCGTAAAAAAAGTCCATGCGGTAAGAAAAAAATCCGAGGAACTCGATATCCCGTCCGACCTTAATTCGTTTATGCTTCAACCCGTAGTGGATGGTGACGTTGAAACGTTTGCCAGAGGAATCGTGCAGTATTTCCTTGAAAGACAGAAAATGTCCGTTGATGAAAACAAGATGCAACTTATTGATAACCGATACCAGTTGCATAATATGATTGCGGAGCATTATTCTCCGTCGGGTTCTTTGTGCTCAGACTACGAACTTGCTCAGTATATTTTGTTCTATATGCATTCTGCACAGATGTTCGGTGATGAAAAGGGTGTGTTTGACGAAATTTCTGAGTTTCAGCGTAAACATTATCAGGAGTTTTCCCCCGAACTGAGAATGTCGGTCGAATTGTGTATCGCATTTTTGAAACTGTTGCTTGAGGTAAAATTGGAAAACGGAATGATATTCGTTGAGGATATTGCGTACTCCGAATATCTTGACGTAACCGAGGATATTTTGAGCGGATTGAGTAATGGCGAAACAACAGGCATTTTTGTTGATTGGATAAGACTGCTTGTTACGGAACAGAATGCTTATGCGCATATGCTTTATGCGGGCTCTCCGGAGAATGACGATGACACCCGTGACTCACTTTACGAAATGGTGATAACCGCTGCGCTTGATTCGCTTGAACTAATCAAGAGTTTTGTTGCCGACCATCCGATATGTATCGAAAATAATGATAATACGGGCTTTTTGTCTTTGATCAGAGCGTATCTGTACAGGAATCTGTTCGTTTCGTATAAACACTTTGGAGAATCGGAAAAAGCGTTTGAGGCTTTGGAAAAGTCAAAGGATGAGAGAGCATCGCTTAAAGCAAAGTTTGCTAACGGTGCAATCGATTCAAAGATTTACGACACGTTCCTTATGGAATATTATCTCATAATTGCCGAGTACATACAGTATGCAAGAGATAATAGTTTGTCTGTCAATATGGTTCGTTTAGGCATTGAACTTAAAAAGATCGGTAAATATCTTGAACATATCAAGGCGGAGGAAAGCGAAAAACACAACATTTACGTAAAGCGCATCGAAGAATATCATAAAGAACTTATCGGACAATAAAAATAAAAAGGGCTGTTGAAAAACAGCCCTTTTTTATTTGCATTTCTTAAGAAATCTTAAGAAATTTATGCGTAAAATCTTAAGAATTTCTCGCTAATATATAGATGTGGGAATTACAAAGTTTCTGCTATAAAAACTGAAAGGGTGAGAATTTGTGAAAAAGTGTTTTGCGTTTGTTTTGGCGGTAGTTATCCTTGTGGGGTGTTTTGTTGCGTGTACACCTGAACCCGACGACGATAACGGTGTAACCCGGAATTATTTTACAACCACTGCGCCGAGTACAACAACCGAAGTTACTCAAGTTTATTACGCTACAGGTATGACGGGATTTAATTATTTAAGTACTATAGAATACACGGGGCAGGAGATTGAGCGTCCTTATGTTATTAGCAGTTATATTAAAAACCCGGTTTCAATAGTGCTTTTTACTAACGGATATTTACAGCCGTATTCTGTTGATGGTAGTGAATATGCCTATAGTCACACTCTGGCTGCGGGGCAACAATATACTATCAGATTTCATCCCGTTACAGGTAAAGCGGGTGAGAGTGTAACGTTCATAGCGTATGCGTTTGAGAAACCCGAATTTAAAAAGTCTGAAGACGGAACTTACTATGATTTTTTGGATTGGCATAGAACGTGCGCTGGTAGTGGAGTTACCATTGAAATGAAAGTTGATTCTCCCGACGTAACGCCCGATGTAGCAGATGAAATTACTTATACAAAGGAACTCGAAACTATATTCAGGTCAATATCGCTGCTTGGAGATAATCCCGTTTCAACAATGACACAAACCGATTTCAGGGTGTATGACAAAGTTGTGAAAATAGAAAAATGGCAAGATCTAAAAGAAGAGCACGTTGCTATGCAAAATGCCATAACTGCTCAAAGAGGTACAGAGCACGAAATTTTTATCTCGGGTTATGGTAAAGCAGGAAGGTATAGAGTGTGTCTGTTTATCAACGATGAACTTCAATACGCCTTTGACGGCAAAGCATACGTTGATATGGAGATTTCGGGAGAAATGCAAACAACCTGTTCCGTAAAAATAGACACGAATAAACTTAATGAGGATAATTTTATTTACGTGATGTATTATCCCCTTGATCTTGATATAGAAGATATGGTTAACCAAGTCAGAAAAACCTACTCCCAGATATTCACTGTGCAGGACTGATGTAAGAGTAAATTGTAAATATTTTATGTGGGGTGGAACTGGGCAGGTGCATTATGGCTCTGAATATCAATTCTGTCACAAAATGTTACGGCACAAAAAAAGGCGCTGAATAACTTCAGCGCGGAACTGACAAACGGTGTCTACAGGTTATTTGGCACTAACGGTTCGGGTAAAACTGCGCTTATATAATCAACATAGATTAAGTTCGATATAAAAATATAACGGAGGGATATTATGAAAAAATATATTGCAATGTTTTTAAGTGCCGTCTTGTTTGTCGGAATATTATCCTCCTGCTCATCGACGCAAACAACCGATGGACGAAGTGAAAATTATTTCACAACCACCGCATCGCCGACAACTACCCGAAAATCATCGGGTAGAGGAATTGGCTATTTTGGTTTGGAGGAAGCACCCCTTGAGTACACGGGTGAACCTGTTAAATTAACTTTGGAGATTGATCCGGACGATGTCGAAATAGCAATGGTGCTTTTTGTTGATGGTTTCTTACAACCGTACTCAATAGATGGGGGAGAGATCGGGTTTTTTCATACAGTTGCTACCGGTATGTATACGCTGACGTTTCATCCGATTTCGGGAAATGCGGGTGAAACTGTACAGTTTGTGTCAAGAATACTTGATGAGCCTGATCTAGATAATCCCGAAAATCAGAATTTGGACATAGAGGGCTATTATGCGCTATTGAACGACCACTTTTTGAAACAACATATTGAAAAGGATCTTATAATGAAAGTCGATGCACCCGCACCATCGCCCGAAGTTGCAAGCGATCTGACTTATACGCAGGACGTTGCTACTATATTCAGGGCAATTTCTGGGGTGGGTGATTCGCCGATTTCCAAAATGCCACAGACCGATTTCATAATATATGACACTATCGTAGAAGTGGATAGTTGGTTGGATGTTGAATATGAGGATTATGATCGCCAGAGCATCATTATCGCCGAGAAGAATACAGAGCATGAAATTTTTTTCTGTGGATATGGCAAAACGGGAAAGTACCGAGTTTCTCTGTTTATCAATAATGAACTTCAATATGCTTTTGACGGCAAAGCCTATCTTGACATGGAGATTGTTGAAAATAAACAGACAACGTGTTCGCTGAAAATAAATACAGAGGGCTTGAACAAAAACAACTATATTTATCTAATGTACTGTCCCATTGATCTTGAAACGGACAAAATTGATTATCACGCATCTAAAACATTTACAACTATGTTTTTAGTTGAATAAAAATCAGGAGGTGCACAATGACTTTAAATATCCATTCTGTCAAAAAATGTTACGGCACAAAAAATGCGCTGAATAACTTTAGCGCGGAACTGACAAACGGTGTTTACGGTCTGCTCGGGCCAAACGGTTCGGGTAAAACTACGCTTATAAATATCCTTGTCGGTTTACTGGAGGCCGACGGCGGTGAGATTACGTATAACGGAGAAAATGTCAAGAAGATAAGAACCCAATATATTGACAAAATAGGCTTTCTTCCGCAGTATCCGAGTTTCTATAAAAACTTCAAAGCGGAGCAGTTTTTGCTCTATATGTGCGAACTTAAAGGTATTGATAAAAAATTCGCGCATCAAAGAGTGGATGAATTATTGCAAATGGTAAATTTATCACAGGAACGCAACAAGAAAATCGGCTCGTTTTCGGGCGGAATGAAGCAGAGGCTCGGCATAGCGCAGGCGATGCTCAATGACCCCGAAATTCTGATATTGGACGAGCCGACGGCGGGACTTGACCCCGTTGAACGGGTGCGTTTCCGCAATATAATTTCAAGACTCTCCGAAAACAGAATTGTTCTGCTTGCAACCCATATCGTGTCCGACATTGAGTATATAGCAAATGAGGTCATATTACTCAAAGAGGGCAAACTTGTCGCACAAGAGAAACCGCAGAAACTTCTCAAGAGTATTGAGGGCCGTGTGTGGCAGGTCGAAGCGGACGAAACTGAAATGGCGGAATATGTCAGAAATCATATTATCGGCAACGTTACTTTTGATAACGGTAAGTGCAATCTGCGGATTATAAGTGCATCAAAGCCGTCCGAAAATGCAGTCAGTATTTCACCTAAATTGGAGGATGTGTTCCTTGATTGCTTCGGAGAGGTGAATATATAATGAGGCTTCTGCGTTATGAATTCCGGAAACTGTTTTGTAAAAAGGCGGTTTTTATTTGCCTTGCACTTTTCCTTGTTATAAACGTTTATAAGATTTCCACATTGCCCGAGCGTGAAAACATCACTTCCTACGATGAATATTTCAGCGGTTACGATGCGGTTTATGACATCGTAAAAGGGGAAATGACGGAGGAAAAAATACTCTTTGTTGTAGAAAATTATCAGGAACTTTCTGCGCTTAATGAGCAAAACGCTTTCAGTAACGACCCTAATGAGAATAGATTTACCCGTTACGATTTTGGCGATTATATAGTCTTTATGCAGTTTTTCAATGGTATGGACTATGCGTATAACTACAGCACGAATATGTCGGGTTACATAAATCTTGCAAAAGAAAATGTGGACTTTTTTCTTGAACGCGGCAATGAGTACGAAGCGTCTGTGAATCAACAGATTGTTGATATATACGGGGGCAGGGGAATCAGTGCTTATTACGATACTTACGGGTTCAGTGAGTTTTTTGAGTATGATTTTTCATCGCTTCTGATAATTTTACTGCTTTTATTGTCCTTGGCTTCATCCTTTACTATGGAGAGCGAAAGCGGTATGGATATGCTCATTAAGATAAGTAAAAAGGGCAGACAACATACCGTAATGGCAAAAACAGGTGCGTTTGTACTGTTCGGTTTTTTTATAACCGTTTTGTTCACTGCAGTTGACCTGATTGCTTTTGATATAAAATTCGGCTTGGATGGCTTTTTTAACCCCATTTACAGCATTGAAAGATATTTCACCTTTACTCTTAATCTGAGTATATTTGGATATGTGATGCTGTCAATGGTGCTTAAATTTATAGCGTTTACAGTAATCGGACTTTTTATTATGTTCTGTTCATCTCTGTTCGGCAGTGTTGTCTATTCGTTCGGAGTAGGTACGTTTGCAGTGTTCGGTATTATTCTTGCCGACGGTACGACAAAACTTGGGGCGAGCAAATTCTTGGCTTTGTTAAACCCCTTGTCACTGATAGCAAATCGCTATATGCTTGACACTTATTCCGTAGTCAATATTTTTGACTATCCCGTTTTAAAAATTTATGTAGCACTTATTGCGATGCTGATTTTTGCTATGGTGCTGATTGTCGGCATAATGTTTGCGTACAGTCGCAGAAGCATTGGTACAAAGAAATTGAGCCTTAAAATGTTTAAACTTCATACGGGAGGTGCTGTGGGATGAAACTTTTTCTGTATGAAATGAAAAAACTACTTTGGGGACAAAAGGGAATATTTTTAATAGTTTTATTTTTGATTGTTAAAATTGTTGTATCATTTAATCAGACAATTCCCGATAACCACCTTTCTCCGACACAAGAGGGAATACTCAAACAGTATTTGCAAGAACTTTCGGGAGAATTGACTGAAGGCAAGATTGACTATATTGTGGGTGAAGAACAAGCAATTTTACAGGCTTCAAAACTCCTCACCGAGGCACAGACCGATTACAGCGAGGGCAAAATTTCCGTTGAGGAATTTTATGCTTTGCTCGATGAACATTCGGCTATAACAGAGCGTGAGTCAGCGTTTAACGTCTTGAAGAATAAATATCTGTACGCAAGCGGTGATACGGAAAATCGCTACCTTGTTTATAGTCAGGGCTGGAACGGACTCATCTGCGCGCAGGACGTTGATTTTGTGATGTTGCTCTTGCTCATAATTCTGCTTGTGCCCGTTTTTGCAAAAGAGTATGAGGGCAAAACGTTTCAGTTGATTTTCCCCACCAAGAGGGGAAGAGTATCACTTGCAGGTGCTAAAATTTTAAGTGTGTTTTTCATTGTGTTAATAATCGGAATTTTGTTCTCCGCGGCTGAATATCTGTCTTTTAGTATCAGATACGGGTTGCCTGACGGAAACTTTCCAATCCAAAGTTTGCCCTATTTTTCTGCTTCTCCCTATAATTTAACACTTTTCGGTGCGTTTGCGGTAATGTCTGCAATAAGGCTTTTGGGCTACTTCGTTTTTGCGGGAGTTATTATTCTTCTTTCGGTGGCTTTCAAAAAATATCTCCCGTCAATGTTTGTTTCGGCGGCTATCGTCTTAATCCCGTATATTCTTTTCAAAGATGCGACCAATGTTTACAGATTGCCGTTCTTGACAGGTCTTTTTACTGCAAAAGGTTATTTGCTCGGTGAGGGTAGTGTTTCCGCCCTTAATAACGAGGATGTGTGGGTACAGTATGCGGTTGACATCGTTTCTCGTTCCGAACTTTTGATATTTATTATCGGATTTTTGCTTTTTGCCTTGATTTTAATTGCGGGAACTATCCTCATTTATACAATGGCAGGGCGCAGAGTTTTTGCAAGGAGGGGAAAATGATGAAAATTTTTCGTAGATTAATTGCATTTTCGCTTGCCCTTTTGGCAACGCTCGCTCTTTCCTCATGCAAGGGCAATAAAACTGACAACACAATATATAATTCTTTTCACAAAAACGCATTTTTCGGTGAATATATGTATTCCTCGGGTGTGCTCATTGATACGAAAACGAATGAACAAGTTGAACTGACAAGGGACGTTTTTGACACTTACAGAAAAGACAGTCAGCGAGTGCTCGGCTATTTCGTTGACGGGGATTATATCTATTATTCCGTATCCGAAACAGTTAAAGAGGAGTATTCTGTTTTCGGCAACAGAGCAAATGTTATAATATACGAACTGAACTTAAAGACCTTTGAGTCTGAAACTGTATATTACGAAACGACTTCGCCACAGTCAAAATTCCTCGATTTGCATCAGACGAGCCCACAAATGTCCGTTGATGCAATAACTAATTTTTTCGTTATTGGTGAAGAATTGATTTTTGTTGACAGTAAGGGGATTTCGAGTATTGACCTCAGAACACAGAAGAAAACGCTGCTCGTAGAAGAAATGGTTGACCAGACTTATTTCTCGTATTGTAAGGGTAGAATTTATTACATAAACGGAAAAAAGGAACTTATGTCCTATGCGCTCTCAACGGGTGATAGTCACAAGATGGTTGACCCGAGAGTTACTAATTTTTTAGTTACTGATAACTATATTTTCTTTTCAAGTTGTAGCGATTCGGGCAGACTCTACCGCTCGGATCTGAACGGTGAAAACGTTGTCCGTATTACCGACAAGAGCGCATATTCCTACCTCGAACAAAATGGGAAAATTTATGCAGTTTTGACTGACAAGGAAATCAAGGATATTTTCACCATGACAAGCGGTACGCTTACGGAAATGAATGTTGACGGAAGCGAGTGTAAAACTCTTGCCGATAATGTTCTTTTTGTAAAATACGCTTACTCTACCGAGTTATTGATGGTTGAAAAGATTGATTCGGGCAGTACAATTTATGATATGAAAACGAGTAATTATTTTTTGGATAAACAAACAGGGAAAATTGAGAAGATAGAACGGGTGACTTAAAACTGAAACCCCGCGACTGTTATTGCAGACGCGGGGTTTTGTCAGTTATGTTTGAAGTTTGTGAAATTCATTGATATATCAGCAGATTTAATAACAAGTGAAACAATGTTGTTTGTGTCCTGTTCGGTAAGGACGTAAAACGTTGACGATGCGGAAGATGCTTCGTATTTGATGAATCCATCCGTACGTGTTACGGAAACAGAATTTGTTTTACAAAGTGTATCAAGTGCATTTGCAACGGATTTTGCAAAATCATTTGCGGGGAACAAAACGGAAGGGGTTTCAATTATAACACCGTTTATATCAGTGCTTACTTTATTGCCGACGTAATTTATCGTCATCCCTTCAAGTGTTTTCGGCGCTGTTAAAGTGAGCGTGTATATTCCCGTTTCGTTTCTTACGATATGACCGCCTATTTCAAGTTTGCCAACGTTTGCACTGAAATCACTTTCAAATTGTGACGGCAGAGGTTCGCTCGGCGTTTTGTCGGCAGCGCAACCGCTTATAAGCAATATTATGAACAGTACACAAAGAATATATTTACCGCTTTTTCGCAATACTAAATCACCCGGACTTATTCGTATTCTGAAAGCAGTTTCGGCAAGACGCTGACCATATCGCTTGGAGTAACCCCGCGCTGAGAAGTTTGGCTTGCGGCTAAATCTCCCGCCACACCGTGTAGATAAACGGCGCAGATTGCGGATGTTTCCGGTGATAACCCTTGTGCTGTGAGGGAGGCTATCATTCCTGCAAGCATATCTCCGCTGCCACCCTTTGCCATTCCCGCGTTGCCCGTTCTGTTTACGTAACATTTTCCGTCGGGTGTTGCTATAATCGTACCCGCGCCTTTAAGCACAACGATTGTTTTTGATTTTTCAGCAAACCATAATGAAACACCGACTCTGTCCTGCTGGATTTCTTTTATGCTTACTTTGCACAGACGTGACATTTCGCCGGGATGCGGAGTAATAATAACGGGGACTGAAACTGCGTTCAGTATATTTATATTATCCGTTATCACGTTTATTCCATCCGCATCTAAAACTATCGGTTTTTTCGAATGCAAAAGTATTTCTTTGACAATCATCTGGGTGTCAGGCGTCTGACCCAAGCCGCAACCGATAAGGCAGGCGGTTGCTCTTTCAAGTCGGTCAATCAGGCCAAAAGTGCTGCGGGCGGAGAGAAATCCATTTTCATCGCTCTGCAAAGGGCAGAGGAGAGGCTCTATAAGATGCGGTGCGATGGCGTTGTATGCGGCTGTGGGAAATGCCGCTGTTACAAGTCCTGCCCCCATTCTGACAGCCGCGCTTGCCGCAAGGACTGCTGCACCGGGCATCATCATCGAACCGCATACGGATAACAAATGCCCGAAAGAGCCTTTGTTTGCTTCAGGGTGACGTTTCGGTAATGCGCTTTTTACCAATTCACTTGTAATTTCAATGGGTTTTGTGTTATAATCCATATCAGTTTCACCTCATACTGTGATTAATGAGAAAGGGGAGCGGAAATTGTTCAACAAAAAATCACTTGTTTTCACTTCATCATTTTTGTTGCTTACTGTTTTAGATATATTATTGACCTTTATCGGAACGCCCGACCTTACTGATGAGGGAAATCCTATTTCCGCCGTTTTTGAATTCGGCTGGATAGCGCTTATAATAACCAATCTGATTGCACTTGTTATTTTCGCGCTGTTTTCCCATATGGCGTTTGTCAGGTACAAAACGCCCAAAATTGAGGTCGATAACTTTTTTGAATTCTACTTGATGTTATTTTACAACACAAAAACTATGGTAGTCAAGCCAATGTTCAAATTGCCGAAGAATTGGATGCCTTTTTTTGCGATGATAAGTTATGCGGCATGTATCGCGCTTATTGCTGGGCGGATTGTCGTTGTTGCGGAGTGGATTGCAATTTTACTTGGGTATGAACATTCTGCCTACTTTATGGTGCGCGTGGGTATTCCTCTTGGCAGAACGGATATATGGGTGTTTGTGCTTGCGTTTTTGATTTCTGTAATCGTCTGGATGGAAAAAGAATTTAAAAAAGTACGTAAATATTCTCAAAACTGTACGGAAATTGATAATTAACGCTTGCAATAGCGTTGTTTTGGTGGTATAATACGATAGATAACGCTATGAAAAAGAGAGTAGGCGTAAAAAATGTTAAGAGAGCGGGCGTCGTGGCTGTGAGCGCCTGTACAGATCTTTTACGTTGAAGTTCACTTTGGAGCGGCATTCCTGATGCTTTACTGTTTAGGGAGTGACGGTTGAAACCGTTATATTTCTTTAAAAGTGCCCGTCGTTTTTTGTCGGGAAATTGGGTGGTACCACGGAGAGTTTTACTTCGTCCCTTTGTAAGCAGGGGGACGGAGTTTTTTTATTGCTAAATAAGTTGAAAGGATGTAATTTTATGAGGCAAAAACTTGAAGAAATAAGAGAAAGAGCCGCAAAAGAACTTGAAGCCGCAACGGATCTTGCCGCTATTGAGGAACTTCGAGTAAAATTTTTGGGTAAGAAAGGTGAATTGACCGCCATTCTCAAGCAGATGGGCGGCGTTGCTCCCGAAGAAAGACCGAAACTCGGTCAACTTGCAAATGAGGCAAGAGGTTATATTGAGCAGATAATTGCCGATAAGAATGAAGAACTTCAGAAAGCCGCACTTGCAAACAAATTGGTTGAAGAAAAAATTGACGTAACCGCGCCGTCAAAACGTCGTAAACTTGGCAGTAAACATCCGCTTACAATCGTGCTCGATGAGATTAAGGACATCTTCATCGGTATGGGATTTGATATTGCTCAGGGTCCCGAGGTTGAGTGGGATTACTACAATTTCGAGGCTTTGAATATTCCTGAAAACCATCCTGCAAGGGATACACAGGATACGTTCTATATTACAGAAAAAATGCTCCTCCGCACCCAGACTTCTCCCGTACAGATAAGAGTTATGGAGAATAAAAAACCTCCGATTCGTATTATCGCACCCGGCAGAGTTTACAGAGCAGATACGGTTGATGCAACACACTCACCGTTGTTCCATCAGATTGAGGGTCTCGTTATTGATAAGGGTGTCACAATGGCTGACCTTAAGGGTACGCTTGAACTTTTCGTAAAGTCACTCTATGGTGAGGATTCTCAGATCAGATTGCGCCCGCACCATTTCCCGTTTACAGAGCCGTCCTGTGAAATTGACGTTGCTTGCTTCAGATGTCATGGTGCAGGTTGTCCGCTTTGTAAGGGCGAGGGATGGATTGAGATTCTCGGTGCAGGTATGGTTCACCCGAAAGTTCTTGAAAATGGCGGAGTTGATCCCAACGTTTACAGTGGATTTGCATTCGGTATGGGACTTGAAAGAGTTGTTATGAGAAGATTTAATATCGATGATATCAGATTGTTCTACGATAACGATTTGAGATTCCTTGAACAGTTTTAGGGGGTGCTTATATGAATTTGTCAATGAAATGGCTTGCTGATTATTGTGATATTGATGTAAGCGCAAAAGAATTTTGTGATGCAATGACTCTCTCCGGTTCAAAGGTTGAGGGTTTTGAAAAAGAGGGCGAAGAACTCAAGAGAATTGTTGTCGGTCGTGTTGAGGAAATCAAGAAACATGAGAATTCCGATCATCTCTGGGTTTGCCAGTTGAACGTTGGTGGCGATAGCAATATTCAGATCGTAACCGGCGCTCAGAACGTAAATCAGGGCGATTACGTTCCCGTAGCGCTTGATAAATCGGTTGTTCACGGCGGACATGAGATTAAAAAAGGCAAGTTGAGAGGAGAAGTGAGCGAGGGTATGCTTTGCTCTCTCGGTGAACTTGGACTTTCAATCAACGATTTTCCGTATGCTATTGAAGATGGTATTTTCATTCTTGGAGATGACTGCGATAAAACTCTTGGTATGGATATAAGAGAGGCTATCGGTTTTGACGATACTGTAGTTGAGTTTGAAATCACATCAAACCGTTCCGACTGTCTTTCCGTTATCGGCCTTGCAAGAGAGGCGGCTGTAACTTTCAATAAACCCTTGAAAGTTGCGGATAAAGCAGCACTTAAAGAGGACGGTGCAGTTGAGGATATTATTAAAATCAGCGTTGCTGATGCAGACCTTTGCTATCGCTACGTCGGCGCTGTTGTAAAGAACGTAAAAATCGGCCCGTCACCGCGCTGGATGCGTGAAAGACTCCGTGCAAGCGGTGTTCGTTCAATCAACAATATTGTTGATATCACAAACTACGTTATGCTCGAATACGGTCACCCGATGCACGCTTTTGACCTTCGTTACGTTGAGGGTAATCATATTACCGCACGCAGAGCGACAAAGGGAGAGAAGATTGTTACTCTTGACGGTGGCGAACGTGAACTCAATGAAAATATGCTCGTAATTGCTGATGATAAGAAACCCATCGCTGTTGCAGGCGTAATGGGCGGCGAATTCAGTTCCGTTATGGATGATACCGAAACCATCGTTTTTGAGGCGGCTTGTTTCAATGGTGCGAGCGTAAGAACAACTGCAAAAGCACTCGGCATGAGAACTGAATCTTCAGCAAGATTTGAAAAAGAACTTGACCCCAACAACTGTATGGGTGCAATTACACGTGCGCTTGAACTTATTACAATTCTTGGCGCAGGTGAGGTTGTTGACGGAATAATCGACGTTTTCCCGACTCCGAAAGCACCGTCAAAGGTTAAGTTTGATTACGAATGGATCAATAATTTCATCGGTATCAATGTACCGCGTGATCGTCAGGTTTCAATTCTTGAACAACTCGGCTTCACCTTTGAGGGTGAGATGGTTGTTGCTCCGTCATTCAGAAATGATATTGAGCATCCTGCTGACGTTGCGGAAGAAATTGCGCGTATCTACGGATATGATAAGATTGAAAGCACTCCGCTTTCGGGTGTTTCAAATGCTAAACTTACTCCTAAGCAGGCGTTTGTGAAGAACGTTAATGATGCGCTCCTTGCTCAAGGAGTAAGCGAAATCCAGACCTACTCTTTTGTCAGCCCCAAGGTGTATGACAAGATTATGCTTCCCGAGAATTCACCGCTGCGCAACTGTGTAGTAATCAGCAACCCGCTCGGTGAAGATACAAGCGTTATGAGAACAACTGCAATCCCGTCAATGCTTGATATTGTTTCGAAAAACTACAACAACAGAAACCTCGTTGCATCGTTCTTTGAATTGGCAACAGTTTATTCTTCAAACGGAAAAGAACAACTTCCGACCGAGAAACAGAAGGTTGTTATCGGCGCGTATGGTGAGGGCGTAGACTTCTTTGAGGTAAAGGGAATTGTGGAAGAAGTTTTGCGCAAAATGTACGTGTTTAATTACGATTTTACAGCAATCAGTGACAGGGTTGAATTTCATCCCGGCAGAACTGCAGAAATCACAGTAGGTGATGTGAAACTCGGATTTATGGGTGAAATCAGCCCGCAGGTGCAGGAGAACTATGGTATCGGCACAAGAGTTTACGCTGCTGAACTTGATATTGACGCTTGTTTTGAGGTTGCAACTCCCGATGTTAAATTTTCTCCGCTTCCGAAATTCCCCGCAATTGTCCGTGACCTCTCCTTTGTTTGTGATGCCGATATTCCGGTAATGAGCCTTCAAAAGAGAATCGCTGCAGCAGCGGGCAAATATGCAGAGAGCGTAAATATTTTTGATATTTATCAGGGTAAGCAGATTGAAAAGGATAAGAAGAGTGTTGCGTTCAAACTTGTTCTTCGTTCAAACGAAAAAACTCTTACCGATACTGAGGCTGACGATGCTATGAACAGGGTAGTAAAATCCCTTGCAGAACTGTCAATAACTCTCAGAAGTTAAAAATTCAAATAATTGTTGCTTTTTCAATGACTTTTGTTGTATAATAGTAAATAACTTAAATTTTATGTTTAGGAGGGGCATTATGAACGATACAATTACTTTTTCTATCGCCTCGGATAAAGAGCGACAAGTTAAGGAAACCTTGGAAATCGTATATCAAGCGTTGCAGGAAAAGGGCTATAATCCGATCAGTCAGATTGTCGGATACATTATCTCCGAAGATCCGACCTACATCACAACCCACAATAATGCTCGCAGCCTTATGCGTAGAATTGACAGGGATGAACTTATGCAACTTTTAATTGAAAATTATCTTGGTAACAAGTAGAAAGGTGTGGCTTTATGGCAAAGGCTAAAAGCGAATTTCTTATGTACAAGGGCAAGCCGTTTGTAAGATGCGGCAACACTCTTTACTATGGCGATATGAACGATAAATTTGTTGTTATGCTTCAGATTCAGGACAAGGAAAAGATTGACGATCTTGAAGTTGCAACAAAGGTTACGGTTCAACTTATCAGCACGGATCCCGACGCTCGTCCTCGTGACAGACTTATTAAGAGGAGCGAAAAAGGCGGCTTGTATGAGGCGATTGACATCGGTTCAATCTGGCTCGAACGTGCTCTCGAAGAGGCAAACTAACAAAAAGTAAAACGAGGTGTGCAATTGAGCACATCTCGTTTTTATTTTCTATTCAAAATAAAGTGCACCTTGTTCATCATAGCTGTAGTCGGCGTTGATTATTTTTTCATAATTTGCAAGGAAATACTTCATCCCTCTTGCTACACATTCGCTTGGGCTTTCCGCAATTCTTACGGGGATTTTGAGTTCCTGTTGTAAGTAGGTATCAATTCCGTACAATAAAGCGCCGCCACCTGTAAGGACAACACCGTTTTTATAAATATCGGAAACGAGTTGAGGGGGAGTAGATTCCAACAGTTGCTTTATGCCAAAAGTGATGCTGTCTGCAATGCCGGATAAAATCGGGCACAACTCCGTTGAACTTACCTCTACGTTTACGGGGAAACCCGTCTGGACGGATTGGCCTTTTATAACGTAAGCCATCTCGTTTTCCCTTGGCAATACACCGCCGATACTCTTTTTTGTTTCCTCGGCGCTGAGTTCACCGATAAGAACGTTGTATTTACGTTTGATATACCCTTGAATTGCGTTGTCAAATCTGTTGCCACCATTCTTTATAGTGGTTGATTTTGCAATCTGTCCCATTGTGACAACCGCAATATTTGTGTAACCGCCGCCAATGTCAACAACAATATTTCCTTCAGGACGGCTGACGTCAACGCCTGCACCGATGATTGCCGATACTGCTTCATCAACAATCAAAACCTGCCTTGCGCCTGCATTAAGGGCGATTTTTTTGAGCATCGCTTCCTCAAAGTTTGATATTGTGCAAGGTCTGGAAACTGCAATTTTCGGCTTTATAACTGCGTTTTTGCAAGTTGTTTTTATAATGTAACGGAGTAAGGATTCAAGACTGTCAAAATCGGAAACGGCGCCGTCAATGAACGGACGGATGAGTTTCATTGATGCGGGGTTTCGTCCTATCATTTTTTGCGCATTTTCACCAATTGTTATAATTTTGCCTTCGTTTGTATCAAAGGCAATAACGCAGGGGAATTCTGCCACAATCCCTTTTGGCTCGGCATATACAATAATGTTTTTTGTTCCTAAATCAACACCTATTTTCATCGCGATTCATTCCTTCTGTTTTTAGATAACAATTGCGGCGCAAAGGCAACCAACCATTGCAGCATCATATTGTTTGAGCATTTTTGCACATTCATCAACGGTGTAACCCGTTGTTTTAATGTCGTCGACAATCAGTATGTTTTTATTTTTAATGATTTCTCTGTTTTCAACGTCAAATACACCCGCAACGTTTCCTTTTCTGTACATAGCGCTCAGGTTGTGTTGCGGTTCAATGTTATACAATTTAATGAGTATGTCAGAGCGGCATTCAACATTCAGAATTTTTGCAACTCTTTGAGCGAGTACCTGGCTTTGATTAAATCCTCTGTCTTTAATCTGCTTTTCCGTCATCGGCACATAAGTTATGTAATCAAATTTTATGTCGGGATGGGATTTTATAAGATATTTTGCCATCTGGTCGGCAAAGAAGTCGGCAGAATTTTGTCTGTTGCCGAATTTAAAATGCCTTAATCCCGCCCTTATAGCGCCGCGATAATAAAAGGGGGCGCAAATAAAATTATAATTAGTACTTTTGTCGTGTGATGGACAACGCTTTTTGCTTTTGCCGCAAACGTCACAAGCCGGTATGCTGATTCTTTTCATATACGGATAACATCCCGAGCAAAATTCTTCGTTTTCGGGAATTCGTTTATCACAAGCAATACAGACTTTGGGTAAAATTGCGGCAATCAGAGGCGAGTTCTTTCCGAATAACCTCATAAATTTTTCCTCCGTTTAGGTATCTTTGAGAAAATATTTAAGGCACGAGCAGCGCTTTGCCTTGTTATTGTTTTTTGTCATTTCTTCAATGGTCTGGACTGTGCCGATGGTTATAAGTAGTTTCTTTGCCCTTGTAACCGCGGTGTAAAAAAGGTTGCGGTAGCAAAGTTGCGGTGGTACAAACAGCGTGGGGATTATAACCGCCTCAAACTCACTACCTTGACTTTTGTGGATTGTTATGGCATAAGCAAGGTCGAGTTTTGCTGCTGTTTCAAATGGGTGTGCGGCAATTCTGTCATCATAACGCACGCTTATCACGCTTTCACGGTGATTGATTTCCGTTATGATTCCTATGTCGCCGTTGAAAACGCCCGTGCCCTCGGTTTTATCGTCCTTTTTCCATATTATATCATAATTATTGGTTGTTTGTATAACTTTATCACCAATTCTTAAAATTCTTCCGTTAAGATTCA
This sequence comes from Clostridia bacterium, assembly GCA_017560255.1. Taxonomy (GTDB): domain Bacteria; phylum Bacillota; class Clostridia; order Oscillospirales; family Acutalibacteraceae; genus RGIG7273. The sequence goes on along the minus strand of JAFYOI010000058.1, from coordinate 68,365 downwards.
GTTCTTGCTTTGAAAAATCATGCGGATTGAGTTTTTCCTGTAATACCCTGTTGAGATTGATCGTGCCGAGATTTCCTTTTTTTGACGGGCACAATACCTGGATGTCGAAAAGAGGGGAGTATCCGTAAGTTTTCGGCAAACGTTCTGCGTACAGTGATTGAACAAGTGAGGCAACGTCGTGTGGATTGGGGCGTTCAAGGTGGAAAAAGTCGCCGTCTTTTCGTCTTAATTCGGGGGCTTGTCCGTTTATGATTTTGTGCGCGTTGTTTACAATCATACTGTTTCCGGATTGCCTGAAAATTTCGTTGAGTTTAACAACGGGTATTTTCTCCGTTGTAATCAGGTCTTCAAGTACGTTGCCAGGGCCAACTGATGGCAACTGGTTGGAGTCGCCTACCATAATGATACGGCAACCGAAAGGGAGAGCAGCAAGCAAACTGTCAAAAAGATATATGTCAACCATTGAAATCTCATCAATAATAACAACGTCTGTGTCAAGTGGATGTTGCTCATTTCTTGCAAAAGTATGCTGCTCATCGGGTGTAAAACTTGCCTCCAGAAGTCGATGCACGGTTTTTGCTTCTTTTCCCGTAACTTCCGACATTCTTTTTGCGGCTCTGCCCGTCGGGGCGGTCAAAGTGACGTGCAGACCCTGACGTTCCATAATCCAGATGATTGCGTTCAAGGTCGTCGTTTTGCCTGTACCGGGGCCGCCAGTGAGAATGAACATACCTCTTTGCAAAGCCTCGCTGATTGCGATTTTTTGCATTTCTTCGTATTTTATTCCCAAATTTTCCTCTGCAAGTTCAATTTCCGATTCGGGTGCATTAGCGCATATCGGCGGAAATTTTTGGAGAATTTTGATTCTCTGTGCTGCAGCCATTTCTGCGTTGTAAGTGCTGGGTAAATATATGTATTCCTTGTCCTTAACTTTGACGCAAACAAGTTCTTTTGCATCTATCATATTGTCAATTTCTATTTCAATCGTTTCTGCATCTACAGCCAATAAATTAGCGCAGGGTGTAGTGAGTTTATTTCTCGGTATGCAGGTGTGACCGTTACCCAAATTGTGGCGGATAACAAAGATTATACCTGCATTTAATCTGTGTGATTGGGGAGAGGACGGATTGATTTTGTTCGCAATTTCATCAACTCGTACAAAACCGAGGTTTATTCCTTCGCGGCACAGAACGTAGGGATTTTCAGAAACGGCGGAAAAAGATTGACCGCCGAACTTTTTATAAACCTTGATGCATTCTTCCGACGTAAGACCGAAAGCACCGAGGGAGAGGATAGTCTCCCTGATTGCAAACTGCTTTTTGAATTCATCGGAGAATTGTACGGCCTTTGCCATTGAAATTCCCTTGATGGCGGTAAGTTTTAACGGCTCGTTTTCAAGCACGTCAAATGTCTTATCGCCGAATTTCTCGACAATTTTAACTGCGGTGGACGGGCCAATGCCCTTGATTGCGCCGCCTGATAGGTATCGCAAAAAGGCGGCAGCAGAGTTTGGCAACCGCCTTTCGCACGAAGATGCCTTGAATTGACGGCCGAAACTCTGATGATACACCCAATTGCCGTAAACAGTCATTTCCTCTCCGACAAAGACGTTGAGGAAAGTGCCGACAACCGTTACAAGTTCTTCTTCGGTTGAAAATTCAAGGATAGTGAAACCGTTTGCTTCGTTATGAAAAGTGATTGCTTCAACCGTGCCGTTTATTTCAGATATGTTTTCGTCGTTTAACATTTGTTTCATCCTTGTTTTTACCTCTGTTTTTCAATCAGTTGCAAAAGTTCGTCGTAATTGCAGATTTCAATGAAGTCCATATCGTCGCAGGATTTAAGACAAATTTCGTTATCGTAATAATTTTCGCTGCGGTCAACTGCAATAACTCTTGAACAATATTTGTGTCCGTAGAGTTGCGCGCGGAAACCCGCACTTTTGAGAATGAACTCCACGTCGTCGTTTTCCGAATTGAACGGAATGATAAGAATGGGGGAGTTCATACCTTTCGGCGTTACAAACGCCAACATAATTTCCTGTACGATTGCAATTACGCCTACAACGGCGGGAATGAACATTATAACGCATATAATAGTTTCGGGCATAAATTTCACCTCAACGTATTATATGCAAAAGATCGCCATATTGTTTTAGTAAATAAAAATTACAATTGCAATCGTGCGACATAATTGTTATACTAACTATAGATTATCGCATAAATAATTATTAAAATCAAGATTACATTGTTTATTGTGTGGGTGAAAAATGGTACTTGTAATAATTCTTGTTGTTGCCGTAATCGGAATTGCCTGTTTGTTGCAGGGCGTTCTGGTTACCAACCGATTTGAAGTTGTCCACGAAAAAATAAATATTAATAATTTACCGAAGGAATTCTCGGGCAAGAAGATATTGCATATCAGTGATTTGCACAATTCACGTTTCGGTGAAAAAAACGCCGAACTTGCAAAGACGGTCAAGGAGTTGTCGCCCGATTATATCTTTGTGTCGGGGGATTGTATTGACCGATTTTCCAAAAACGGCAACGCGTTTATTGAACTTTTGGGAAATCTCGGCGGTCAGTTTCTTGTTTATTACAGTCTTGGCAATCACGACGTTGTTGTAAGGCGTGATAATCCAAAAGAGTATGCGGAGTTTTTCTCGAAAATTCGTGAATTGGGCGTAACGGTACTTGATAACGCATACGTACCGCTTGAAGAGGGGAGCGCGAAAATACATCTTTTCGGTGTTTCCTCAATTCGTGAGAAAAAGGGTGAAGCAACCGTCCTGACTCCCGAATTAATTGAGGAGAAAATCGGAAAATGTCCCAACGATGCGCCGACGTTTCTGCTTGCCCATGAGGGACATTTGTTTGAGTCCTATGCCGAATGGGGCGCTGATATTACGTTCAGCGGTCATATTCACGGCGGAATAATCCGCCTGCCAATCTTGGGCGGTGTATTCGGCGAATACGGACGTCTTTTTCCTAAGTACACAAAGGGCGTGTATGAACTTAACGGAAAATATATGAATCTCTCTTCGGGTCTTGGATATACAAAATTCAAATTCAGATTTTTGAACACTCCCGAAATATCACTGATTACGTTAGAGTAGAAATAACCCCCGACTCTGCATACAAGCAGAGTCGGGGGTTTAAAATTTAATCATTTATAACTTGTAAATTCCGGAATTAAGTAATACAAATTCTTTTCCGTTAACACGCAGATATTTCCATATCGGCTCGTCAAAGACGATGTACGTCCTGATGGAGTAGTCTTTCAGGTCGATTGACTTGACACAGCACGATTCCGCACAACAGACGTAGAGTTTCCCGTCGTACATAACAATGTCCTCGGGACGTTCAAATGCAGAAGCCCTGCCGCCACCGATTCTCATATTTATGCCAAGACTTTTTACGTTGTATCGCAGTACACAATTGCTGTTCGGTACAACTGACCAGAAATTTTCGCCGTCCATACAAATTCCGTGTGCACGGTCTTCCTTATATTTAAGGTCTCCCGTGCTTTGCACCATTCCGTTGGCCGTAAAAATTCCGTATTCTCCCGAGGGGAATACAACCATTCGTCTGCCGTCGGGCAACAAAGTACTGTCGCACGTTACGTAGTCGCCAAGTTGGTTGGCGATATTTTTATACGTTTCACCAAATTTGTTGAACAGGTATGCGCCGCGTGAAATACTGTGAGATTCACCGAGTTCCGTCAAAAAGGTGTTGTATGAAATTTTTACTCGTCCCTCATCTGTGCGGATTTTCTTCGAGAAGATAAATCCGTGCTCGTAGGGGAACATATCGAAAATTTCGATGTTAAGAATTTTTTCCAAAGTTTACTACACCCTTTGATTATTCTAAATAATAACGAAGTGACAGAAGACTGTCGCTGAAACTCACGTCCTCAACCATCAGGTCGGGAAATTCTGCGCTAAGATTTGCCTCGCTGAAATTAAGGATTCCCTTGATGCCAAGTTGACGTAATTGAGTTGCCATCGTTCTGGCGTCAATTTCCGGAATGCATAAAATTGCGACTTTCGGTGAGTTATCATGGCAGAATTCGTCAAGAACGTAAAGGTTTCTGATCGGGATTTCTTTTATAAGTTTTCCCGACATAGCCTCGTTCTTGTCGAAAATGCCTATAAGGTTTATTCCTGCCTGCTTCGTCATAAGGTTTGATGCAACAGCGCGGCCGAGGTTGCCCGCACCGATAAGGATTGCCTTGAGTGGATTAGTTGTTTTCAGAACCCTGCTTAATTCGAAATAGAGTTCATCAACGTTGTATCCGTAGCCCTGCTGACCGATTGAGCAGACAAAACTGATGTCCTGACGTATCTGTGAGGCGGTGAAGCCCGTAATCTGTGAAAGTTTATGCGATGAAACTTTGCTGACGTTTTTACGTTTAAGCCCTTCGATAACCCTGTGATATATCGGAAGCCGTCTTAATGACGGAATCGGAATGTCGCTGTTTTTTATCTGCATAAAATACAACTCCCGACAATATTATTATGCGTTGCAGAGTTTCTGAACGGTTTCCATAACGTAGTCGCCGAATTCGCTACAGGTGCAGCCTGTGTCACGGCCCGTGATGGTCATCTTCTTCTCCTCGTACATACAGATGTCAAGTGCACGCTCAAGAAGGTCTGCCTTTTCCTGCTGACCAATGTGAGAAAGAAGCATAACGGATGCGCGGAGCATTGAGCACGGGTCAGCGTACTTGCCTCTGCCTTCCTTCATCATTCTTGGAGCGGAGCCGTGGATTGCCTCAAACATAGCGTATCTCTTACCTAGGTTTGCACTACCTGCAGTACCTACGCCGCCCTGGAATTCAGCAGCCTCGTCGGTGAGAATATCGCCGTAGAGGTTCGGGAGAACGAATACTTTGAAGTCCTTGCGGCGCTTCTCATCGATAAGTTTTGCCGTTGTGATATCAATGTACCATTCGTCAGTTGTGATTTCGGGGTATTCCTCTGCAACCTTGTGGCAGAGTGTGAGGAATTTACCGTCGGTTGTTTTGATAACATTTGCCTTATTGATAAGTGAAACGCGTCCCTTGTTGTTCTTTCTTGCATATTCGTAAGCAAGTCTTGCAATTCTCTCGCAACCCTCGGAAGTAGCAACAGTGAAGTCAAAAGCAAGGTCATCGGAAACGTTGAAACCGCTTGAACCGAGCGCATAAGCGCCCTCCGTATTCTCGCGGAAGAAAGTCCAGTCAATACCCTGTGAGGGAACTTTAACGGGTCTTACGTTGCCGAAAAGGTCGAGCGCCTTTCTCATTGCAACGTTTGCGCTCTCAATGTTCGGCCACGGATCGCCCTTCTGGGGGGTGGTTGTCGGGCCTTTGAGGATAACGTGGCAAGCCTTGAGTTCTTCAAGAACATCGTCGGGAATTGCTTTCATAACAGCAACTCTGTTCTCAATTGTAAGACCTTCGATCATCTTGAATTCAACTTTGCCCTCTTTTACGAGGTCTGCGAGCATATATTCAAGAACTCTTGCGGATTCCTTTGTGATAATCGGGCCGATGCCGTCACCGCCGCAAACGCCGATAATGATTTTGTCAAGTTTTGCATAGTCGATGAAATCGCCCTGCTCTTTAATAGCCTGTGCTCTTGCAAGTTGTTGTCTTACAAGCGCTTCAAATTTTTCGGTTGCCTGTTTGATCATATTTTCCATAATCTTTTTACTCCGTTCTATTAAGAATTTTCGCGGGTGTAGTTGAGAAGACCGCCCGCAAGAATAATATCTTTCTGACGCTGTGAGAAGTCACTGTTGAGAGCAATTTCAATTCCCTTTGTTTCGTTTTTGAGAACGATGGGCTTATCGTTCTCAATGCAGTCACGGATGTTGTAAAGCGCGAGGGAATCGCCCTGTTCAATCTTTTCATAATCCGCCTCGTCCTTGAACGTGAGCGGAATGATACCTGCATTGATGAGGTTAGCGCAGTGAATTCTTGCAAATGATTTTACAACAACCGCCTTTACACCGAGGTAGAGCGGAACAAGTGCTGCGTGCTCTCTTGATGAACCCTGACCGTAGTTGGAACCGCCGATTACGATGCCGCTGCCCTCTTTCTTACAACGTTCTGCAAACTGGGTGTCGCAAACAGCGAAGCAGTACTGTGAAAGGTGGGGGATATTTGAACGATAGGGGAGAATCTTTGAACCTGCAGGCATAATATGGTCGGTTGTGATGTTGTCGCCGACTTTGAGAACCGCTTTTGCGGAAATATCCTGCGGCAAAGTTGTGCTGTTCGGGAACTCTTTAATGTTCGGACCTCTGAGAATTTCAACGTCACTTGCCATTTCAACTTCGGACGGCAAAGCAATCATGTTGTCGTTTACAAGGAACTCGTCGGGCATATTGATTACGGGAGCATCGCCGAGTTCGCGCGGGTCGGTGAGGTAACCTGTGAGTGCGCTTGCTACTGCAACTTCGGGGCTTACGAGGTAAACCTGCGCATCAGCGGTGCCGGAACGACCCTCAAAGTTACGGTTGAAAGTTCTGAGTGAAACACCTGCGGAGTTGGGTGATTGTCCCATACCGATGCAGGGGCCGCAAGCGGATTCAAGAATTCTTGCACCTGCTGCGATGATGTCTGCCAATGCGCCGTTTCTTGCGAGCATATCAAGCACCTGCTTTGAACCGGGTGCAATTGAAAGACTTACGCTTTCACAAACCGTTCTGCCTTTGAGTATTGCGGCAACTTTGAGCATATCCATAAGTGAGGAGTTTGTACAGGAGCCGATGCAAACCTGGTCAACTTTAATTTTGCCGATTTCCTCAACTGTTTTAACGTTGTCGGGGCTGTGGGGCATTGCTGCCATCGGAGCAAGTTTTGAAAGGTCAATTTCAATCACTTCGTCGTACTGAGCGTCAGCGTCGGGTTTAACCTCAACGTAGCATTCTGCTCTGCCTTGCGCTTTAAGGAAAGCGTATGTAACTTCGTCGGACGGGAAGATTGAAGTTGTAGCACCGAGTTCAGCGCCCATATTTGTGATTGTTGCTCTTTCGGGAACGGAGAGAGTCTTGACGCCTTCGCCGCCGTACTCGATAATTTTGCCAACGCCGCCCTTAACGCTCATAATTCTGAGCACTTCAAGGATGATGTCTTTCGCAGCAACCCACGGACTGAGTTTTCCTGTGAGATTGATTCTTACCATCTTGGGCATTTCGATATAATAAGCGCCGCCGCCCATTGCAACCGCAACGTCAAGACCACCTGCGCCGAATGAGAGCATACCGATACCGCCACAGGTGGGAGTATGACTGTCGGAGCCGATAAGAGTCTTGCCGGGTGCGCCGAATCTTTCAAGATGCACTTGATGACATATACCGTTACCGGGGCGGGAGAAATATATTCCGTGTTTCTTTGCGATTGACTGAATAAATCTGTGGTCATCAGCGTTTTCAAAACCGGATTGCAAAGTGTTGTGGTCAATGTAAGCAACGCTTCTCTCAGTCTTAACGCGGTCAACGCCCATAGCCTCAAATTCGAGGTAGGCCATTGTACCCGTTGCATCCTGAGTCAGAGTCTGGTCAATGCGAAGACCGATTTCACTGCCAACGGTCATTTCACCGCTGAGCAAATGAGCCTTGATAATTTTTTGTGCAATAGTGTAACCCATTAAGTATCATCCCTTCATTAAACACAATAATTATATATTTTATAACTTGTTAGTATAATTGTCAATCTCTAATTGATATACTTAACTAAAATTTTAAATAAAATTTGTGTTGCGAGCGGATGCAATATATGGTATAATGCGTAAAATAGGCTTAATATGGATAAGTGCGCGACTTTATAATTCGGGCTTTCTCGGACATAATATGAGCAACGTCATATTTAGGAGAGATTTGCTTGCAAGAGTATAAAGATTTTGACATAAGTCCTGCCATTCATCAGCCTCAGGGAAATGATGACAATTCCAATGAGAGTGACGATGCAAAGCGTGTTGAAGAATTTGGCTCGGTAACTGTTAAAAAAAGGGGCAGAGTGTTGCACTGCCTTACAATAATTGGTCAGATTGAGGGGCATTATATACTGCCGCCACAGAATAAGACCACGAAGTATGAGCACGTAATACCTCAACTTGTCGCTATTGAAGAATCGGACGAAATTGAAGGACTGCTTATAATTCTCAATACTGTCGGGGGCGATGTTGAAGCGGGTCTTGCAATCGCTGAACTGATTTCAACTATGAAAAAACCGACAGTTTCAATTGTACTCGGGGGCGGACATTCAATAGGCGTGCCGCTTGCAGTGTGTGCAAAACGGTCGTTTATTGTCCCGTCTGCAACAATGACGATTCATCCCGTAAGGATGAACGGACTTGTTCTCGGAGTGCCACAGACGTTGTCATATTTTGACAAAATGCAGGAGAGAATTGTTCGCTTTGTGACCGACAATTCAAAAATAACTGCTGAAAAGTTCCGCTCGCTGATGATGAATACAGGTGAACTTATTATGGATGTTGGCTCGGTGCTTGACGGAGAAATGGCGGTTGAGTCGGGGCTTATAGACAGTCTTGGTGGTCTTGCCGATGCGCTCGCGTGCCTTTATCAGCTGATAGAGGAGGGCGAAAAGAAATGATAATTCATTCGATAGTTTCGCTTGATGACATTTTTTTTACACCAAACGATTGTGCAACAAAACTCGTTCCGATAAAATACGGTTTTGTTGAGGTTGAGAGCGGGGAAAATTCGGCAGTCAGACGTTTGATTTCCACAAATCCGAGTGATTATCTTAACGTGGAGTATCAACCATGTTGTAAATTCAAAATATAGATTATGCCCTTCGGGGCTTACATAACGGAGGTTCAGTATGGATTACTTAAACAGCATTATTCAAGGCATTATTCAGGGACTTACGGAGTTTCTTCCCGTTTCCAGCAGTGGACACCTTGCGTTGTATCAGTATTATACGGGCAATGGTGTCGGAGGAGACACTCTTTTGTCCATTGTTCTCCACCTTGGTACGCTTGTTGCGGTTTTTATCGCTTTCAGAAAGCGCATCGGTGCGTTGATTCTTGAATTTTTCGCCGCAATTAAGGATATTTTTACTGGCAAGTTCAGTTTTAAAAATATGAACAATAACAGGCGGATGCTCGTTATGCTCATTGTCGCTTGTGTGCCGCTTCTCGCAATTCTTTTTATCAAGGATTCCGTTGAAAGCGTTGCAAATTATCCGCTTGGAATGGCTGCTTGCTTTATTTTTACTTCAATACTTTTGTTCTTCGCTCACAGGAGAAGTAAGAAAGAAGATGGAAGCGACGTTGTAAAACTAAAACACGGTATTGCTGTTGGTATTGCACAGGCTTGTGCAACTCTTCCCGGTATTTCAAGGTCGGGCGCAACAACTTCAGCAGGTTTGTTCATGGGACTTGATAAGCAGACGGCTGTTGAGTTTTCGTTCATTCTCGGTATACCCGCAATTCTCGGCGCGGCAGTGTTTGAAATCAAGGACACAATTGAAGTGGGAGCGCAGAATGTAAACGTCGGTGCGCTGCTTGTCGGAATGGTTGTTGCGGCAGTTGTCGGATATCTTGCAATAAAAGGACTCGAATACATACTCAAAAAGAATAAGTTTTCCATTTTTGCAATCTATACATTCGTTTTGGGAGTGCTTGTGTTTGCGGAAGGAATTTATGAATTGTTTGCCGGTCAGACAATTTTTCAGGCAATAATGGGTGCTTAATTTTGTTTAAATTGAGAGGAATTACATAATGGCTCAGACGAAAAAAGATGCTAAAAAATCTAACAAAAAAGAAGAACAGAAAAAAACAAAAAAGAAAAACGTGGTTGAAGGACAGCAAGAGTTTGAAAAAAACGGTATGTCTGACAGGGTGAAAGCAATTTTGCTTTGCGCTCTTGCTGTTTTGCTTTTTGCAATTATGATTGTGCCGGGCGCAAAGGCGTGGAATGCCGCCCATGATTTTATGTACGGCGTTTTCGGGGTCTGCGGTTTTGGTGTGATTGCACTGATGATAGTTATTGCACACCGTTACGAAACGGGTAAAAAGGGGAAACATTTTGTTGCGCGTTCATGGTGCATTGTATTTACGATAATTTTGCTTGAATCATTCATTCATGTTATTTATGTTATGATCGCCGGAACAGAAGGTTTTGGAGAAGGGATCAAGGTTGCATTTAATGGATTCTGGCAGGGTGTAATCGGTGCGGTTGTAGGTGGTTTCTTTGTTACGTTCATCGGAGAGATTGGCTCTCTTATTCTCCTGATTGTTATAATCGCAGCGCTTATCTTTATCTTTACCGGACTTACTATTTCCGATGCTTCAAGAGCAATCAAGAAACCGATTTCAAAAATTAAGAGCAAGAAACTTCTTGATATACCAGAGTATGATGACGAAATTGAACCTGTTGTGGAGGAGAAAACTGCAAAGAAGAAAAAGCAGATTGATTTTCCCATTGATTTCCCGGAAGAAAAGAAGACAAAAGACGAAGTTAAAAATGAATCCAAAGATGAGGGCGACACTTCCGGTGTAGATGCTCCTATCTATTATTTTGACGATTCAAAAGAGAAAAAAGGAGATAGAGAACCCGAAGTTATTGAATCTGTTGACGATGATGAGCAGGACGATGCAACGGATAAGGAGAAAGAGGCGATGTATCACTATCCGCCCCTCAACCTTCTCAAAGAAAGCAAGAGCAATAATTCGGGCGATATTGTTGCCGAACTTAAACAAAATGGTGAAAAACTTGTTGAAACTCTTGAAAGTTTCGGTGTGTCAACAAAAATTGCCGCAATAACAAGAGGCCCCGCGGTAACGAGATATGAACTTCAGCCCGCCGCAGGTGTCAAGATCAGCCAGATTACCCATCTTGCCGACGATATTGCGATGAATCTTGCGGCTTCAGGTGTAAGAATTGAAGCGCCGATTCCAAATAAATCAGCCGTAGGTATTGAGATTCCGAACAAGAACGTTAACGTTGTTGATATAAAGGAACTTATCGATTGCAACGATTTCAAGGGCGCTAAAAGTAAACTAACGGTTGCACTTGGACGAGATATTGAAGGCAACCCGATTTGCGCCGACCTTGCAAAGATGCCCCACGTTCTTATTGCGGGTGCTACAGGTTCAGGTAAATCTGTTTGTATTAACTCTATGATTATCAGCCTTCTCTATAAATCAACTCCCGGTGAAGTCAAGTTCATTATGATTGACCCGAAAACCGTTGAACTCAGCAATTACAACGGCATACCGCATCTGCTTGTTCCCGTTGTTACCGAGCCAAGCAAAGCATCGGGTGCGCTCAAGTGGGCGGTGCAGGAGATGGAGAGAAGATATCGCTCTTTTGCTGAAATGGGCGTAAGAGATCTTGCATCATATAACAACCGCTGTGATGTAAACGAGGAAATGGAAAAAATGCCGCAAATCGTAATCATAATCGATGAGCTTGCGGATTTGATGATGGTTGCAAGAAATGAAGTTGAGGACTCAATCTGTCGACTTGCGCAGAAAGCAAGAGCGGCAGGAATGCACCTTGTACTTGCAACACAAAGACCGTCCGTAAACGTAATTACGGGTGTTATCAAAGCGAATATCCCCAGTCGTGTTGCCTTCGCGGTTTCTTCTCAGGTTGACTCACGAACCATTCTTGATATGAGTGGTGCGGAAAAACTTCTCGGAAAGGGAGATATGCTCTTTGCGCCGATAGGAATGCCGAAGCCGAAGCGAGTTCAGGGTTGTTTTGTAAGCGATGATGAGATTGAAGCGGTTGTTGAGTTCGTCAAGAGTGAATCAAACGCACAGTATAGCGAAGAAATCAACAGTGAGATTGACCGCCTTTCCGAAACTGAAAAATCGGGCGGTAAACGCGGTGACGTTGATGCACCGTCCGACAAGGACGTACTTTATGACCAGGCGGCTGAATTAGTAATCAGAAATACCGACGCTTCTACTACTTTCCTTCAGAGGAAACTTAATATAGGATACGCAAGAGCGGCCAGAATTATGGATCAACTTTGCGAATCCGGTATAATCGGGCCTTCCCAGGGCAGTAAGCCGAGGGACGTGCTCATAACTATGGATGAATGGCTTGAAATCAAGGCAATGCGATTTGACGATTAAAGGAGAATTTTAAACGATGAGTTTCTTGCCCGTTACAAGAGAAGAAATGCTCGCACTCCAATGGGATGCACCTGATTTTGTTTACGTTACAGGTGATGCTTACGTTGACCATCCGAGTTTTGGCGTTGCAATAATAACAAGGGTGCTTGAAAATTGCGGTTATAGAGTTGCAGTTATTTCACAACCTCAGAAGGATGCCGATTATCAGGTTTTCGGACGTCCCAAATATGGTTTTTTTGTAAGTTCGGGTAACATTGATTCCATGGTGGCGCATTATACCGTTGCAAAGAAACGCAGAAGTACCGATGCGTACACAGCGGGTGGAGTAATGGGCAGGCGGCCTGACAGAGCGGTTATTGTTTATTCAAAGACTATCCGCAGACTTTACGGTGACGTGCCGATTGTGATAGGCGGGCTTGAAGCATCTTTGCGCCGTTTTGCCCACTATGATTACTGGGATGATGCAGTGCGCCCGTCAATACTCATTGACTCTGGCGCAGACCTCATTTCATACGGAATGGGTGAAAAACAGACGAAGATTATTGCTGACCGACTTGCAAGCGGTGAGCATATATCGGAGTTGCGTGATATAAGGGGCACTTGTTATAAAGTTCCCGTAACGCAGACTCCCTACGAGGGCGCAGAATGTCCAAGTTTTGATAACGTAGTAAACTCAAAGACGGAATATGCGCGCTCTTGCAGGATTCAGCACAAGTGGCAGGATTTTGTTTATGGAAAAGTTATTAAACAACGTCACGGCAAAATGATGCTTGTACAGAATCCGCCGATGGAGCCGCTTAATACACAGGAACTTGATGCGGTTTACGCTTTGCCGTATGAACGCACGTATCACCCGATGTACGAGTCAAAGGGCGGCGTGCCCGGAATTCAAGAGGTTGAGTTTTCCATCTGCCATAATCGTGGTTGTTTTGGTGACTGTAATTTTTGCTCAATCGCTTTCCATCAGGGCAGATACATTACTTCAAGAAGTAAAGAATCCGTTCTGGATGAGGCTAAGAAACTTACCGCTCTTAAAAACTTCAAAGGTTATATTCACGACGTAGGCGGACCTACCGCAAACTTCAGAAAGCCGTCTTGCAGTAAGCAGGCAGAACACGGGCTTTGCCCCGAAAAGAAATGCCTCGCTCCTACTCCGTGCAAGAATTTAGAGGTTGACCATACGGAATATATTGAAATTCTCCGTGAATTGCAAAAGATTCCAAAGGTCAAAAAAGTATTTATCCGATCGGGAATCCGTTACGATTATATGCTTTGCGACAAGAATGACGAGTTTTTCAAACAACTTGTTGCAAATCACGTGAGTGGACAGATTAAAGTTGCGCCTGAACATTGTTCAGCGGCAGTTCTTGATAAAATGGGCAAACCATACATAGATGCGTATATTGAGTTTGAAAAAAGATTTTTTAAATATAGTGGACAAGCGGGTAAAGAACAGTACATCGTTCCGTATCTTATGTCGTCCCACCCCGGTTGTACGATAAAAGATGCAGTGGAACTTGCAGCGTTCCTTAAAAAGAGGGGGATAAGGCCCGAACAGGTGCAGGATTTTTATCCCACACCGGGTACAATATCAACCTGTATGTTCTATACGGGAATTGATCCACTTACGATGAAAGAGGTTTACGTCCCGACGAAATCCCACGATAAGGCAATGCAAAGAGCGCTGCTGCAGTATTTCTTGCCACAAAACAAGAATCTTGTAAGGGAAGCACTTAAACTTGCGGGCAGAACAGACCTTATCGGTAACACCAAGGATTGTTTAATTAATTCTTTTGACGAGCGTCCCGCTAAGTCAAAAACAAATACTCGTACCAATACTAATAAAAAAGGAAGAGCGTCTAATGGCAAAACGAACGGTAAACGTAAAAATTAAAATATTGTCGCTTATTATTGCGACGGTTATGTTCGTTGTTGCACTGTCGTCGTGTGGAATTCTTGAAAAAGGAATGTATGGTACACCCGGTTACGGACTTGAAGAAATCGACAATCTTGTCGTTAAATTTCTTGACGTTGGACAGGGGGACAGTATTCTCATTATGACGCCCGAAAAAACAATGCTGATCGATGCGGGCCTTGACGGGTGCGGAGAACAGGTTGTAATTGAGTGCTTAAAAGATTACGGCATAACCACGATTGATTATATTATTGCAACTCATCCTCACGCAGATCATATAGGCGGTCTTGATGAAGTTATCAGATACGTTGACAGTGTCGGCTGCGTGTATATGCCCGAAATTCCTGAGAAAATTGTTCCTACAAGCGTGGCATACAGAAAATTTCTTGAGTCTGTGCTCGAAACGGATGCAGACGTTATTTCTCCCGAACCCGGTGAAACGTTCAATATGGACGGCGCTGTGATAACTTTTATGGGCCCCGTAAAAACGTTTGACGATCTTAATGATCTGTCAATTGTTGTAAGGCTTGATTACGGTGAAACTTCATTCTTGTTTACGGGTGATTGCAGAAAAGGCCCGTTTAAAGAAGTTATGAAAAAGGGTTACGACGTTGAGGTAGATATACTTAAAGCGGCGCATCACGGTGCGTTCAATGCAACTGATAATAAGGTTTTTAATGCGATTTCTCCCGAGTGGATGATTATTTCCTGTGGTATAGACAACACCTATGGTCATCCGCACGACGAGGTTGTGGAGATGCTTGTTGATTCGGAAACCGATTTTTATCGTACCGATTATAACGGAACGATTACGGTTACAACTGATGGTGAAACCTACGAAGTAACGGCGGAAAGGGGAAAGAAGAATGTCGCAGTGTAAATTTATAGTTGTTGACAGAATAGAGGGCGAATTTGCCGTCTGCGAAATGGCGGATGAGAGTGAAAAAGCGTTGCCGCTTTCTTCTTTGCCAAACGGCGTAAAAGAGGGGACTGTTCTTGAGTTTAAGGATGGTACCTACGTTATAAATGAAAAAGAGGAAAAGAGCAGGCGTAAAGACACGTTTAATTTGCAACAGCGACTGTTCAATCGAAAAAAGAAGTAAGTTTCATAAAGGGGATGTGTAAAGTGAAAGCAAGAAACTTGATTGATCTGGACGATTTCAGTATGGAGGAACTTGACGAGATAGTCACTTTGGCGGGGGATATTATCAAAAACCCAAAAAACTATGCCCACGCGTGTGATGGTAAAATTCTTGCAACTGTTTTTTATGAGCCGTCTACAAGAACACAGATGTCGTTCCAGACTGCGATGCTCAGACTCGGCGGTTCAATTATCGGTATTGATAATCCCGCGGGTTCTTCAATTACAAAAGGCGAAAATTTAAAGGATACGATAAAGATTATCGGTGGATACGCCGACATTATCGTAATGAGAACTGCGCTTGAGGGTGCAGCAAAGGCAGGGTCAATATATTCAAAATGTCCGATTATAAACGCGGGTGACGGTGGTCATCTCCACCCGACACAGACATTGACCGACGTTACTACTTTGTCTTTTGAACTTGGCAGACTTGACAACATCACAATCGGCCTTTGCGGAGATTTGAAATACGGCAGAACAGTTCATTCTCTTGTAAAATGTATGGTTAAATATAAGAACAATAAGTTTGTTTTTATTTCCACACCCGAACTTACAATTCCCGATTATATAAGAGAGATTCTCGATGAGTATGGATGCGAATACAGTTTCGTTGATAATCTCAACGATGCAATTCCGGAACTTGACGTGCTTTATATGACAAGAATTCAGCGCGAACGCTTTGAAACACAGGAAGCGTACGAGAAACAAAAGGGAATTTTTGTACTTGATACGGAAAAACTTAAAAATGCTCGCAGTGATCTTAAAATCCTTCATCCGCTTCCGAGAGTGGATGAAATTACCGATGAAGTTGATTATGACCCGAGAGCAATTTATTTTAAGCAGGCGGTTTACGGAATGTACGCGCGAATGGCGCTTATTATGAAAATGCTCGAAAATTCCGAGGGATACGAACCAACCAGAGTTTATTCGAATTCGGAACTTAAATGCAAGAACCCCAAATGTGTTACGGTTTTAGAACCGTATTTGCCGACTTTGGTCATTGAAAAAGACGGAAAGCACGTTTGCGAATATTGCGATAAAACAATAGGCTAAGACTTTTACTTGCCAATGGGAGATGTTTTTATGAGAAAGAAAACAAATGCTAAACAAAGCGTTATGATTGTAGGATGCGGTCAACTCGGCTCAATGCTTGCCGAGAATCTTTGTGAGGGCGAAAACAGCGTTACCGTTATTGACAGCAACGATTCTGCGTTCAAAAAACTTTCTCCCAATTTCGGTGGGTTTACAATTTGTGCCGATGCAATGGATCCTGAATCGCTTCGTGATGCGGATATTGAAAATATGGATATCGTCCTTGTTACAACTGATAACGACAATGTAAACATTTTTGTTGCTCAACTGGCCAAGGAGATATTCAACGTGCCGCAAGTAATAGCAAGGCTTTACGATATTAAGCGCGAGGGCGTTTATAAGGAATTTGGAATCAAGACAATTTGCCCGACGGTTCTTTCTGCCGAGGCATTCAGAAATGAGGTCTTATAATGAGGATAATGATAGTCGGCGGCAAGAGAAAAGCGTGGTTTCTTGCAAAAGCGTTTATTCAGAAAAAACATAAAGTTACGTTGATAAACAAGGATTCTGAGTATTGTACAAAACTCTCCTCCGATTTTGAGGAGGCAATAGTAATAAACGGTGACGGCTCAAAACCGTTTATTCTTGAAGATGCAAATACAAAAAATATGGATATTGTTATTGCTATGACTAGTAACGATGCGGACAATCTTGTAGTATGTCAACTTTGCAAGAATATCTTTAAAGTGCCAAAAACAATGTCGCTTGTCAGCAGCCCGCAGAACGTAGAAATTTTTACAAAACTCGGTGTTGACACAACTGTCAGTAGTGTTGCCATCCTTACTTCAATTATTGAGCAAAGAGCATTTGCGGATGACATTAAAAACTTTCTCTCCGTCGGTGGCGGTGAAGTTGTACTTTTTGAAATCAGTGTCACTTCTGATTCGCCGATTTGCGATAAGACCTTGTCACAGGCTAATATTCCGCAGGAAGCATCAATCAGTTGCGTTATAAGAAACGACCAACCGATTATTCCGAAGGGTTTTACAAAGATTTTAGAAAACGATAAACTTGTTGTCGTTGCAATCGCTGAAAAGCAGGAAACTGTTTTGGAGGCTATTTTAGGAGGCAAGTAATGGGACTTACTCAGATATTAAAAAGTATCGGCGCTGTAATGATACTTGTTGCGCTTTCACTTTTGACACCGCTGTTGTGCCTGTTTGCTTACCCCGAAGAACTCATATACATCAAGGATTTTTTAATTCCTGCCGCTATTGCTTTGGTGGTTGGCGGTTGTTTGTTCTTTTTTATAAAACCGGCAAAAGAGGGGAAGTTTTATAACTCTCTTTCAAGTTCAACGCTGGTTGTTCTTTCGTGGGTAGTTGCAATTTTCTTTGGTGCGCTTCCTTTTGTCTTTTCGGGGCAACTTGATATGTTGATGGCGGTTTTTGAATCTGCAAGCGGCTGGACAACAACGGGATTTACAGTTATGGACGTTTCAAAGGTGCCCAACGTATTCCTGCTATGGCGAAGCATTACCCAGTTGCTTGGTGGTCTTGGCGTTGTGTTTCTTCTTATGGGCACTGCCAAGGGTGGCAACGGTATGGTTTTGTTCAGCGCGGAGGGACATTCGGACAGGTTGCATCCTAACGTAAAAAAGACTATATCGCTTACGCTAAAATTATATGCAGCGTTTTTTGTTGGCGGAGTTGTGCTTTATTGTGTTTTTGGTATGCCGCTTTTTGATGCGATAAATCACACTATGGCGGCTATTTCAACCGCGGGATTTACAACTCAGACCGCAAGTATCGGGGCGTACAACAGTATTCCGATTGAAGTTGTCACGATTTTGCTTATGCTTCTCGGCTCAATCGGCTTCGCTGCCCATGCGTTGCTGGTTAAAGGTAAGATAAAGAAGTTTTTTCAGGTTACGGAAATTCGTATTTATCTTGGAATAATTGTTATATTTACATTTATTTTGTCGTTCTTTACCGGCTTCAGAGAGGCAATTTTTAACATTGTTTCCGTTATGTCAACAACAGGATTCAGTACCGTAAATTATGCAACTTGGGGCGGTGCAAGTCACGGCGTTGTAGTATTACTGATGATACTGGTTATGCTTGTAGGCGGTGGCACAGGTTCTACCGCGGGAGGTATTAAGCAGTTCAGAATTGCCGTGGCATTAAAATCTGCCGTATGGGAATTCAAACGTAAATTCTTACCTGAAAGAACAGTTAAAAGCAACTATATAATACGTCCCAACGGCAAGTTCTTTGTTCAGGACAGATTCCTTGTGGACGTTTATAACTACATAGTGGCTTATATAGTGCTTTGGTTTGTCGGAACATTTATTGTTTGTGTCAGTGGTTACGGATTTTCCGATAGTTTATTTGAAATTTCATCTGCACTTGCAACCGCAGGGGCATCTGTGGGTGTTGTAAGTCCGGATATGCCAGTTCAGGTTACATGGACAGTAATTGTATGTATGGTAATCGGGCGTCTTGAATTCGTGGTGTTATTTACGGCGATAATAAATGTTTTCAGGGATTCAAAGAATTTTATTGCAAGTAAATTTAAAAAAGAAATATAGTTAAACGGCGTTGTGAATGTTTATTTATAACGCCGTTTTATAGGGGCATGGGTGCATAGAATGAGTAAATGCTATATTGTCGGGGCGGGTGAACTTTCAGGGTTCATAATGCCCGAAAGTGAAGATTATATAATTGCGGCCGACGGGGGATACGACCATCTCAAAGGTTTGGGAGTCATGCCTGACCTTATTATCGGTGACGGTGATTCAATAAGCGATTTTCCAATCGGTATAGAAGTGTTGAAATATAATCCCATAAAGGATGAAACCGATACTTTTCTCGCTGCACAAAAAGCGACCGAACTCGGATTTAAAGAGGTTTGGTTTTTTGGTTGCGGCGGAGGAAGGTTTGACCATACCGTAGCAAATCTTCAGACCTTGGCTCATTTTTCAAAAAAAGGCATTAAATGCAGAATGTATGACGGCACTGCGTGCATATATGCTATAACTGATTCTTCTCTTACTTTTGACAGTTGCGAGCGTGGCTATGTTTCTGTTTTTTCTATGGATGACCATTCATACGGAGTTAATATTTGGGGCTTAAAATACAACGTCAGTGATTTTACTCTTAGCAATATCGTGCCGATAGGAGTAAGTAATGAGTTCGTCGGAACTGAAAGCGGAGTTTCCGTTGAGAAAGGAACTTTGATGATTATTAAGGAAAGGATGATTGTGGTTGATTAAACTTCTCTCGTATTTGAAGAAGTCAATCGTGCCGATAATACTTGTTATAGTGTTGTTGGTTGTTCAGGCAATGTGCGACCTTGCTTTGCCCGAGCATATGTCTAATATTGTAAGTGTCGGCATTCAGCAGCAGGGAATAGAGTCATTAATTCCCGATGCCGTTACTGCGGACAGTTTTAATGTTATGCTTACGCTCACGACGGGTGAGGAAAAAGCGCTTGTTACGTCGTCCTATACGGAAAAGGACGGAGCGTACTATCTGAATGAAAATGTCAGTGTGCAGTTCGAAAGTTTTATGACCAAACTTGTTGCTGTTTACGGCGCTGTAAGTAC
Source organism: Clostridia bacterium (assembly GCA_017560255.1). Classification (GTDB taxonomy): domain Bacteria; phylum Bacillota; class Clostridia; order Oscillospirales; family Acutalibacteraceae; genus RGIG7273. The sequence goes on along the minus strand of JAFYOI010000058.1, from coordinate 48,570 downwards.
GGTGGATTCATCACAGCAGTCGGGTGTACAGAGTGAACTTGCAGGTCAACTCGATCCCAATGGCAGTTTTGTTGAACAGATCCATGAGATTATATCTTCTCAGATGGGCGACACGGTTGCGAATCAACTGGGAATATCCTTCCTTGCAAAAGAGTATGAGGCGCTTGATATTTCAAAGGGCACGCCCTATATCCTCAAAACAGGACTTAAAATGCTTGGTTTTGCACTTATAATTGCGCTTTGTACGGTTATGGTTTCGCTTCTTGCTTCAAGAATTGCTGCTTCCTGCGGACGCGAAATGAGAAAAGATGTTTTTGGAAAGGTTATTCGCTTTTCAAACAAGGAGTTCAACGAGTTTTCGTCAGCGTCGCTTATTACAAGATGTACGAATGATATTCAACAGGTGCAGATTCTCGTTATTATGACGTTGAGAATGGTTTTTTATGCTCCGATTATCGGTATCGGCGCGTTGCTCAAAGTTCTTGACACAGGAAGAAGTTTGTCATGGATTATTGCCGTTGCAATTCTTGCGATTTTCTCGCTTATTATTGTGCTTATGGTTATTGCTATGCCGAAATTCAAGGCGTTGCAGAAACTTGTTGATAAAGTAAATCTGGTTTCAAGGGAAATTCTCAACGGATTACCTGTTATCCGTGCTTTCAGCAGGGAAAAATATGAGGAAGAGCGTTTTGATAAGGCTAATAAAGATTTAACAAGAACAAATCTCTTTGTTAACAGAGTTATGGCGTTTATGATGCCTATGATGATGCTTATTATGAATGCCACCAGCATACTCATTGTATGGGTGGGCGCAAGTGCGGTTGAAAGCAGTCAACTTCAGGTTGGCGATATAATGGCGTTTATTCAGTACACAATGCAGATTATCATTTCTTTCCTTATGCTCTCGATGATGAGTATATTGCTGCCCAGAGCGATTATTTCCGCAGGTAGAATTTCTGAAGTTCTCAATACGGATATCAGTATTGAAAATGCTGAGAAAACAGTCGCGTTTCCCGAAGATGTTCAGGGAACAGTGGAATTTAAAAACGTTTATTTTAAATATCCCAATGCGGAAGAATATGTTTTGAAAAATATCAGTTTTAAAACGAATAAAGGTGAAACGACCGCAATTATTGGCTCTACAGGTTGTGGAAAATCAACGCTAATAAACCTTATTCCCAGATTTTATGACGTTACCGAGGGTGAAGTTCTCGTAAACGGTGTTGACGTAAGAAACGTTGATTTGAATGAACTGAGAGACCGACTTGGCTACGTGCCGCAAAAGGCAAATTTGTTCACCGGCACAATCGCTTCAAATATCGGTTACGGATTGGATGAATATACTCAGGAAGATTTGGAGTTTGCTGCTAAAATCGCGCAGGCAGAAAAACTTATCGCGGAAAAGCCAGGCAATTACAACGCTGAGATTTCCCAGGGCGGTACCAACGTGTCGGGTGGTCAGCGCCAAAGACTTTCTATCGCCCGTGCAATTGCAAAAAATCCAGAAATTTATATTTTTGACGATAGTTTCTCCGCGCTCGATTTCAAGACCGATTCGGCTCTCCGAAAGGCGCTCAATGAAATTGAAGGTAAGACGAAAATTATCGTTGCACAGCGTATAAGTACCGTTCTCAATGCGGACAGAATAATTGTCCTTGAGGATGGAGAAGTGGTCGGAATGGGTACTCACAAGGAACTTATCAAAGATTGTCCCGCTTACGTCCAGATCGCTCAATCACAACTTTCGAAGGGAGAGATGGATTTATGAGTGATACAAGACATCGCAAACCTCCTATGAGGGGTGGGGGACGCGGCCCGATGGTAGCAGGAGAAAAGGCCAAGGATTTCAAAGGCACAACGAAGAAACTGCTCAAATATATGTCGGGTTATAAAATTGCTCTTGCAGTAGTTATTATTTTTGCGATCGGCAGTACGGTTTTCTCAATAATCGGCCCGAAAATTCTCGGCAACGCTACAACCGAATTGTTTGTCGGTTGGCAGAACAAAATTATGGGTCTTGGTGGAATTGATTTTGGCAGGATCGGAAATATTCTCATAAAACTTATAATTCTCTACGTTCTGAGTGCTGCATTTAACCTCGTTCAAGGTTTCATAATGTCGGGAATAACGCAAAAAATCACCTATCGTTTAAGGCGTGAAATGTCGGAAAAGATACACCGCTTGCCGATGAATTTCTTTGATAAAAAGCAGCACGGTGAGGTTTTGTCCGTAATTACAAACGATATTGATACAATTTCAATGGGTCTCAACCAAAGCGCAACTCAACTTATAACTTCAATTGTTACTATTATCGGTATTCTAATTATGATGTTTTCAATTGACTGGATTATGACTCTGATTGCGTTGCTTGTTATGCCTGTTTCGGCAATAATTGTTTCAATTGTTGTAAAGAAATCACAGAAATATTTTAAGAATCAGCAGAGATATCTTGGAAATGTAAACGGACAGATAGAGGAATGTTTCGGCGGTGTAAATGTAATTCAGGCGTTTAACAAGCAGGACGATGTTGTTGAGGAATTCAATGTTTCCAATGATAAACTTTACAAATCGGCGTGGAAAGCACAATTCCTTTCGGGAATTATGATGCCTATTATGAGTTTTATCGGCAATATCAGTTATGTCGCAATCGCTGTTTTGGGTGGATATTTTGTAACGACGGGTAGAATACAGGTTGGTAATATTCAATCGTTTATCCAGTATTCAAGGAGTTTCACTCAACCCATAACTCAGATTTCACAGGTTTCAAATATGCTTCAGTCAATGGCTGCGGCGGCAGAGAGGGTGTTCGCTTTTCTTGAAGAGGATGAAGATAAACTCTTTGCGGATACTCATGCGGTTGATGAAAACGGTGAAAAAGTTGAAATAAATAATCTTGGCGGAAACGTAACTTTTGAGAACGTTCATTTCGGATATACCGAGGACAGAATTATAATCAACAATTTCAGTACGACCGTTAAAGAAGGGCATAAAATCGCAATCGTTGGCCCGACTGGCGCGGGTAAAACTACGATAGTCAAACTTTTGATGCGTTTTTACGATATAAACAGCGGAACGATCAAGGTCGACGGATATGATTCAGAAAGTTTTGACAGAAGTGAATTCAGAAACTTGTTCGGAATGGTGCTTCAGGATACGTGGTTGTTCTCGGGAACAATTATGGAAAATATCCGTTACGGCAGACTTGATGCAACCGATGAGGAAGTTATAGAGGCTGCGAAGGCGGCTAACGTCCACCGCTTTGTAAAAACTTTGCCTGATGGCTATAATATGATGCTTAATGAGGATGCAACAAACGTATCACAAGGTCAGAAACAACTTTTGACAATCGCGCGAACAATTCTCTCAAATCCAAAAATTCTTATTCTGGATGAGGCGACAAGTTCCGTTGATACCAAGACAGAAGTGCAGATTCAGGATGCTATGGACAAATTTATGAATGGAAAAACAAGTTTTATTATCGCGCATAGGTTGTCAACGATAAAAAATGCTGATATAATACTTGTGATGCGCGATGGTGACATCGTTGAACAGGGCAGTCATGAGGAATTGCTCAAAGCAAACGGATTCTACGCAAACTTATACAATTCGCAGTTTGATAAGGTTTCATAAAAGAAGGAGTGCTTATTATGGGTACAAGGATAATAACAATCGAGAGACAGTATGCGACCGGTGGTAAGAGAATTGCCAAAATGGTTGCAGAAAAATTGGGCATACCCTATTACAACAATCAGATTCTGGAGATGGCTGGCGAAAAAATCGGATTGCCTGCTGATTACCTCAGAGACGTAGAGGAAACAACTTCGGGAAGTTTGCTTTTCAGTCTTGCTATGGCGGCAACCGTTAATTCAACGGGTGTTACTCTTATGTCCTTGTCGCAGCAACTTTTTCTCGCTGAGGAAGAGATTATAAAGGAGATTGTAAAGGATGGCCCGTGCGTAATCGTCGGCAGATGCTCTGACTATATCCTCAGAGATCGTGATGATTGTCTTAACGTGTTCATTTATGGTGACAGGGAGAAGAGAATTGACCGCGCTATGAATGTTTATAACGTTCCCAGAAACGAAGTTGAGTCAATGGTAAGGAAGATGGACAAACGTCGTGCAAACTTCTTCACTACAAGTGCACAGAAGAAGTGGGGCGATCGTGACAATTATCATCTCTGCCTTGACAGCGGCACACTCGGCATTGAAAAATGCGTTGACCTTATCGTAGAAGCGGCGAAATTTGAATAAAATTTTTTAAGGGAGAGTTTTGCGCTCTCCCTTTTTGATTTGGAAAAAATTTAAAAATATAAGGAAAAATATATCGTTTAGTCGTATAATAAGTGAAAGGGTTTTAAAATTCCGTTCAGGAGGAAGATTTATGGATAACGGCGCAAGTAGCTACCGCCGTTTCCTTGATGGTGATGAAAGTGCTTTTGATGACGTTGTTAACGAACTGTTCCACAAACTTGTTTTCTTTGTTGACGGCTATGTTCACGATGTTCACGCAGCGGAGGATATTGCCATTGACGTCTTTTCGGATTTGATTTCCAACCGCCGCAGGTACAATTTTAAGGTAACGCTTAAGACCTTTCTTTTTATGCTTGGCAGAAGTCGCGCTTTGGATTACATAAAACACCGTAAGGTAATAAATTTTGTAGAACTTTCGCAAGCAGAAAATTTGACGGATGAAAGCGAAAACCTTGAAGAAATTGTGCTTGTCGATGAGAAAAAACGCATTGTAAACGGTGCGGTATCAAAACTTAGTGCGGATATGCGCGAAGTGATACATCTCATTTATTTTGAGGATATGACCTACGAACAGGCGGCAAAAGTAATGAAGAAAAGTCGTAAACAGGTGGATAATCTTCTATACCGCGCAAAAAAGGAACTTCGCATCATTCTTGGAGAGGATGGTGAGCAATTGTTATGAGAAATTTAGAAGAATGCAGGGCGGAGATATTCCGTCTTGGTGAAGAAAAAATAAAAACCCGCAGAAGAAAACGCTCACGCATAATTGCGGCGTGTGTTCCTCTTTGTCTTTGCGTCATCGTTTGTGCCGTTATTGTGCTGAACAGTGGTGGGCAATTATACAATGATGGACCGTCATGCTCTGTTGATGATGGACCGTCATTCTCTGTTCAGGAATCATACCCTGATAAACCGCCTGTGTGTTCCACACCCGTTAAGTACGTTGAACTTGAAATCATAAGCGGAACAAATGGCAATCCGTTTTATAAAAAAATTACAGATGCGGATGATGTTTCTGCTTTATTTTCAACCGTAAGTGAGAGTTATACCAATGGCTCTGAATTGAATTTTTCCGCATTATTGGGTGAGAATTATTTTAACGGCGGAGCAAATGACAACAAGGGGGATAATCACGATGAAGTGAGGCCCGATGTCCCACCATCCGCAGGCACTACTGATAGCAGGGTAAGTTTTATAACTTTCAGAACTGCGGATGGGCAGGAAGTGACTTATACGCTCAGCTCAAATCTGATTTATGCCAAGGACGGCATAAGAATAATCAATAACGAAGAAAAGCAAAAACTTTTGAATGCTCTTGGTTTATCATAAAAGGGGTTGTTATAAATGAAAAAGAAAATCTGGATACCTATTATTGTTGTTATTTTGATTCTTATTCTTTTTCTGCCGATTCCGAGCGGCAAGTATGATGACGGCGGAACACGGACTTATACGGCGCTGACCTACAAAATCGTAGATTGGAATCGCCTTGATGGTTATGACGAAACAAAGGTGTATTTCTTCCCCGACAATTTTAAGTCGCTTGATGAATTATGGGCACTTGAAAGTGGCAATGGTGACAGTAACGTTGTAACTGAACGTGTCAGAATAACTAAAATTTACGGTGATACTGTTTACGTTGAAAGGGAAGAAGACAGCAATAGTTCGATCACCTTCAGTAAAAAGCATCTTGAAAATATTGACGCGCACGCAGGTGACTTTGTAAACATTACGTATAACGGCTTGGCTGCTGAAACCTATCCCTTGCAGATAAGTGTTACAAAGTGGACAAAGGAGAGCGGCAATTATGTCCCGCTTGATTATTATGAGTGGATGGATACTGACCCCTCAGCACTGGTTTATCATTACCACTGGGGGTATATAAAAGAAGCAGGTGCTGATTATGTTATAGTCAGGTATTTTCATTACAAAGAGCAGGAGGCGTATTATGTCAGGCTCAATGGCGCTGTCGATGATTATTGCATAGATGATGCGATTGGGTTTGATTTTAAGGATGCGTACATTGACAAGGTGCACAAGTGCATTGTTGCTCAGGCGGAGGGAATACATGGTGCTATGGTTTATGACAAACCTGTAATTTATCTTTATCCCGAAAAGAAAACTGACGTTACGGTAACTCTTGACCTTGACGGCAGGTTGACCTGCACATACCCTGCGTATGATAGCGGCTGGACTGTGACCGCTTCACCCGACGGCACGCTGACCGATAAAAACGGACAGACCTACAATTATCTTTATTGGGAGGGAGAAACCTCCGTACAATACGATTTATCAAAAGGTTTTTGTGTAAAAGGTGAGGATGCCGCGCAGTTCCTTGAAACCGCACTTTTTGAGTTGGGACTTAACCGACGTGAAGCAAACGAATTTATTGTGTATTGGTTACCTTTAATGGAGCAGAATCCATATAATATAATCTCTTTCCAAAGTGATGTTTATACCGACTCTGCCCGACTTGAAATAAACCCCGAACCTGACACACTCATCCGTGTCTTTATGGCTTGGCAGGCTTCCGATGATTTTGTCGATATTCCCGCGCAAGACCTCTCAACACCCGAAAGAGTCGGTTTTACTGTGGTAGAGTGGGGCGGAACGGAGATAAAAAAATAAAAAATACAGGGTTCGGTTGAAAGCCGATCCCTGTTGTTTTTTTGTGCGCTTTATGATATAATAATACGAAACACTCAAAAGGAGATGAGATTTACGAAAATGAAATACGATTCTTTGAGCGCAGAACTTATTGAAAGAATAAGATACGATAGAGAAAACAACACTTTGCCGAATTTTGCTGCAAAGGACAGCGATGCGGTACGACGTGCTGATTTGCCAAAAGACAGAGCGACAATCTGGCGCCCGTCATACGTGCGTGACGTTGACAAGATACTGCACAGTGCGTATTATAACCGATATGCCGATAAAACACAGGTGTTTTCTTTCCTTAAAAACGACGATATAACCCGACGCGCACTCCACGTTCAATTGGTTTCCAGAATTGCGAGAAGTATCGGTAAAGTTTTAAATCTCAATCTTGATCTGATAGAGGCGATTGCCCTTGGGCACGATATCGGGCATACCCCGTTCGGCCACGCGGGTGAGCGTATTTTAAGCAAAATTTACCATGCCGAAACGGGCAGATATTTCAGCCACAACGTCCACTCCGTAAGAGTGCTTGATAAGATGTTTCCTTATAACATAACTTTACAGACGCTAAACGGTATTCTAACTCACAATGGTGAGTTTGAACTTGAAAACTACTCTCCGCGCCCGATGAAAAGTTTCAGTGAACTTGATTGCGAGATGGAGAATTGCTATGTTGATATTGACCATAACAAGAAGTTGATGCCGTCCACTCTTGAGGGCTGCCTTGTGCGAGTGTGTGATATGATTGCATATCTCGGCAAGGACAGACAGGACGCAATTAAGGCAAAACTTTTCAAGACACACGATAATTTTGAAGATGATAAAATCGGCATAACCAATTCTGAAATCATCAATAATCTTGTCGTTAATATTATCGAAAACAGTTACGGACAGAATTTCATAAAACTCGACAGTGAATACTATGAGGCGCTTGCAGATTCCAAAAAGAATAATTTTGACCATATATATTTTAACGAGAATATACTCAGAGAAATTGATGAGTGCATCAGACCGATGATGGAAAAACTTTATGCCGCACTTCTTAAAGACGTAAAGGAAAGAAAAAATGATTCCATTATATACAGACATCATATAAATTTCATAAACGAGTCGCACTATGAGCGCGAAATTCCGTATGAGGAAAACGACCCGAATCAGATTGTCGTTGATTTCATAGCGAGTATGACCGACGATTATTTTGTTGATTTGTTTGAACACACTTTCCCGAACTGTAAACATGGAATAAAGTATAGGGGATATTTTAGTAAATGATTTTCGGAGGTAGTATGAACGTATTGATAAGTGCTTGTCTGCTTGGCGTCGGTTGCCGCTATGACGGTATCAGTAAAAAGTATGACGGGATAGAAAATCTTATCGGTAAATATAACTTGATTCCCGTATGCCCCGAAATAATGGGTGGACTTAAAACTCCGAGGAATCCTGCCGAAATCGTTGGAGACCGAGTGGTTTGTGATAACTCGGATGACGTGACGGCGCAGTATTTAAAGGGTGCACGGGAAACTCTACGTCTTGCAAAAATGTTTTCGTGTGAATTTGCAATCTTAAAGGCGAACAGTCCATCATGCGGCAATTCAAAAATATACGATGGCACATTTTCTCATCGTTTGATTGATGGTATGGGAGTTACTGCTAAACTTCTCACCGAAAACGGAATAAAAGTTATAAATGAAAACGAAATTTCTGAACTGTAAGGGGAGAATTATGAAACTTATTTCTTGGAACGTAAACGGCTTTCGCGCCTGTTTACAAAAAGGATTTGAAGACTTTTTCAATGATATCAATGCGGATATATTCTGCATTCAGGAAACAAAAATGCAGCCCGACCAGGCGAATTTCAGTCCCGAGGGTTATAACGTGTATTTCAACAGTGCAATAAAAAAAGGGTATTCGGGTACTGCTATTTTTACAAAATTAACACCGCTTTCCGTAAAGTACGGAATAAACGATACTCACAACGATGAGGGCAGAGTGATTACACTTGAATTTGATAAATTCTTTATGGTAAACTGCTACGTGCCCAATGCGCAGAGGGAACTTGCGAGGATTGATTACCGCATGCAGTTTGAGGATGCGATGCGCGATTATCTCACAACACTTTCAAAGGACAAGCCCGTTATTTATTGCGGTGATCTGAACGTTGCACATAATGAAATAGACCTTAAAAATCCAAAGTCAAATATCGGAAATGCGGGATTTTCTTATGAGGAACGTGGTAAGTTTACCGAACTTCTGGAGGCGGGGTTTACTGATACTTTCCGGTATTTGTATCCCGATAAAACTGATGCTTATTCGTGGTGGTCATATATGTTCAATGCCCGCGCAAAGAACGTCGGTTGGCGTATTGACTACTTTGTCGTTTCAAAATCTATTGAAAATAATATCGTTGAGGCGGAGATTTATCCCGAGATTATGGGAAGCGACCATTGTCCCGTCGGCTTGACGATAGAGATATGAGGTGATTTTATGTTGATTAAGGAGTATAAAGGAAAGAAACCGCAGTTTGACGATTCTTGTTTTGTTGCCGAAAATGCAACAATGGTCGGAGACGTAGTCCTCGGTAAGGATTGTTCAATCTGGTACGGCGCTGTATTGCGCGCGGATATGGCACAGATTTTTGTTGATGATAATAGTAATATTCAGGATAATGCAACGGTACATTGTAGCCCGGGTTATGAGTGCCGCATTGGTAAAAATGTTACGGTAGGGCATAATGCAATCGTACATGGCGCGATAGTTGAAGATAACGTTATGATAGGTATGCACGCAACAGTGCTCAATGGCGCGCGTGTAGGCAAAAATTCCATTGTTGCCGCAGGTGCACTTGTCAAAGAAAATTGCATTATTCCGGAAAATTCCCTCGTTGTCGGTGTTCCCGCAAAGGTAGTAAAGACTCTCTCGGAGTCGGGAGTTGAAAGCATTCAGGTTAATGCGGACCATTATTCCGAAATTTCCAAAGAACATAAAAAGAATATCAGATAGGAGTGTTTAAAAATGAAAAAAATCGTTTGTTTGTTACTTGTTGCTGTGATGTTCGTAACGTTTTGTGCTTGCGGCAACAATGATACAGATACAACTACAACAACTGTGTCAAGTTATGAGCAGGCTCTTATCGGCACGTGGAACAGAGCCAATTCAGATATCGTGTTGGAACTCAAGGCCGATAATAAGGGTACACAGACACAAAAGAGCATAGCGACAAATCTTTACTGGGAGGCGGATGCGGACGGCATTGTGCTGAAAACCAATATGGTCGGTGAAAACGTGAAAACTCCCTATACACTTGATGGCGACACTCTGACCATTCAGAATGTTGATGGCACAAAGGTTGTTTATACAAGAGTTAAATAAGAAAAATCCCCGATCCTTGTGAACAGGTTCGGGGATTTTTATGTTGGATTTATGCTTCTTGTTGTTTTTTTGCGAGATGTTCATCTCTTGCGTTTGTTTTGCCTTCCGTCTTGATGTCGCCTGCTTTGGTAAGTGCGATTTTTGTCAGGAACGGTCCGATAATTTCATAAATGAGAACGGCAAATAACGTTATGTTGCGGACAATGACACCATCGGGACCCAATTCACTTGCTTTGATAGCCATACCGAGTGCAACACCCGCTTGCGGCAAAAGTGTAATACCAAGGTATTTTACAACGTTTGGTTCACACTTTGTTGCTTTTGCGCTGATACCTGCACCAAAGTATTTGCCAATTGAACGGAAGATAATGTATACAATACCGATGAGAACGACAGCCAGATCTGCAAAAATTGAAAGTTCCAATTCAGCACCACTTATAACGAAGAAAAGGATAAGTACCGGTGTTGTCCACCTGTCCGCTCTGTCCATAAGTTCTTCGGAAACGTCACAGACGTTGCAGAATACGGTGCCGAGCATCATGCAGGAAAGCAGAGAGGAAAATCCGATATGTACTGAGCCAATATGGAATTTAAAGCAGGAGAGAGCAACTGTCATCATTACGAAAGTAACGGAAACCGCCATACGCTTTGAACGTGAATGAAAATATTTTTCACAAAGAGTAAAGAGAAGACCCATTACAAAGCCGAGTGCGAGCGAGAGTACAACCTCAAGAATCGGCTCAAGGACTACTGAAAGTATATCCACAGAACCCGTGCTGATAGATTTTGCAACACCAAAGGAAATTGCGAATACTACAAGGCCGGCAGCGTCGTCAATAGCAACTACAGGGAGAAGTATATCCGTTACAGGGCCTTTTGCCTTGTACTGTTTAACGACCATAAGAGTTGCGGCCGGAGCGGTTGCCGTTGCAACAGAGCCGAGGATGATTGCCGCTGAGAGTGGGAATTTGTCGGGCATAATGAAATGTAATGCAATTAATACTATATCAACAACAATTGTTGTAAGGATTGCCTGGAATATGCCTACAACGGTTGCTTGCTTACCGATTTTTTTTAGTTGGGCGAGTCTGAACTCGTTACCCATTGAAAAAGCGATAAATCCGAGTGCTAAATCGGATATTATACCGAATCCTTCAATCTGCTCGTGCGTAATGCCGATTCCGGGAATACCGAGGGCACCGAGGACAAATGGACCGATTAAAACGCCGGAGATAAGATAAGCGGTAACTGCAGGTAAACCGACCTTTTTAGCAAGTCTTGACAGGAGCAAACCTGCAAGCAATGCGATTGCAAGACTTAATAAAATACTTGCTGTGTGTGACACTGAAATGCGCCTTCTTTCGGAAATGTTTATAAACGTCACAAGAACTGCCTTGTTTCTTGCAAACAAGGCAGTCCTTATTGGGCGGTTGCCATTTTAGCACATATATATGCAGTAGTCAAGCCGAAATTTAAAATTTTTTTGCTGTATTTTGATGTTGAGTGTACTATAAGATTTGTTGACTTAAAAGTGTAAATAATCTATAATCGTTTTGTATAAAAAATTGTTTAGAGGTGTGTCGATGTTAATAATTTTAGGGGTATTATTAGCGCTTATCGTGGTTGCTATAGGGTTCTGTCTGTTCTTCTTTTTCAAAAGAATGTTGTCAACTTTCGGCGTTGACGTGAAAAACAAATGGGTCAAGGTTGTGGTTGTTGCGCTTGCCGTTGTGTTTGCGCTGCTATCCGCTTACATTATGAATGTTGCGTCAGTTGTAATTTTGCACGTTGTTATAATCGGGCTAATTATTCAATTTTTTAATTTTATCATCAAGAAGATTTTTCGCCACAGATATGATGGCTTTGATATGTGGAAGAAGATTTATGGCAGTGGTGTGTTACCGATCTTGTTAACTATTTTGATTATAATTACTGCAAATGTAAACTTGCATAATATCGTTGAAACAAATTACACGGTGTATACTGATAAGAGTATTCGCTCTCAAGGCTATCGCGTTGCTCTCGTTGCTGACGTGCATTTCGGTGTTTCCCTTACTTATGACGAACTTGTTGAAAAGTGTGAGCAAATAAGCGCGCGTGACGTGGATGTTTTGGCTTTATGTGGTGATATAGTGGATAATTCAACTTCAACCGAACAAATGGAAGAAGTTTTCACCGCTTTTTCAAACGTTAGGACAAAATATGGAGTGTACTATGTTTACGGCAATCACGACAGGCCGATGAATATGCTCACAAGCGAGTACACAAGCGACGAATTGATAAACGTAATAAAAAACTGCGGCATAACAATCTTAAGAGATAGCGTGGTTAGAATTGCCGATGATTTTGTTATGATAGGTAGAGAAGATGCTATGACACGCGATAGACTACCTCTCAATGAATTGCTTTTGGACGTTGATAAAAATTCTTTTGTGCTCACCTTGGATCATCAACCCAATCAGTACGCGGAAAATGGTAAAGAGGGGACGGACTTGCTTCTGTCGGGGCATACTCATGGAGGACAATTGTTTCCAATTAACATTATTATGAAGGTGTTTGGTATTAATGATGGTGTATATGGATTGTATCAGATTGACTCTGATACTCAGGCGGTTGTAACGTCCGGTTTTGCGGGATGGAACTATCCTGTTAAGAATGCTGCACCGGCAGAATATGTGATAATTGATATATTACCAAATTAAATAAAATAAAAAAAGCAACGGTAGTGTTGCTTTTTTTATACTATTTTTCTGCAATTACCTCAACTTCAACCAATACGTTTTTTGGCAGTGTTTTGACTGCAACACAGGAACGCGCAGGTTTGTTTACAAAATACTTTGCGTAAACCTCGTTGAATGCAGCAAAGTCGTTCATATCCTGAAGAAAGCAGGTTGTTTTAATCGCTTTTTCAAGGCTGCTTCCTGCTGCCGTAAGTACAGCGTCAAGGTTTTTACAAACCTGTTCTGTCTGCTCTGTTATCGTTTCTCCTACAATTTGTGATGTGAAAGGGTCAAGCGGAATTTGTCCCGATGTAAAAACCAGGTTTCCGACAACCATTCCCTGTGAATATGGGCCGATTGCATCGGGGGCATTTTTGGTATATACTGTGTTGCTCATTATAAAATCTCTCCTTGATCTAAAATTTTAAATCCTTCTTTTCTGAGGGATTCAGTTATTAATTGAACATGGGCATAGTCCCTTGTTTCCATTTCAATGCGCAGATGACAACTGTTGATGTTTGAAGTGTTTCCACGCTCATAATGAACACCCGTCACGTTGCCACCACAAGAGGAAATAACACTTGAGATGTTTGTAAGTTGCCCCGGTTTGTCTATGAGTTCAACGAGAAGACGAGCGGAGCGCCCCGATTTCATAAGACCTCGCTCGATTATTCTGGAAAGACTTGTAACATCGATGTTGCCGCCCGATACAATGCAAACAACGTTTTTGTCTTTGACAGGGAATTTTTCGAACATTGCCGCCGCAACCGCTGCCGCACCCGCGCCCTCGGCTATCATCTTCTGCTTCTCTATCAGCGCAAGCACTGCAGAGGAGATTTCGTCGTCTGTTACAAGAGCGATGTCGTCAACGTATTTTTTGACAAGATTGAATGTGTTTTCTCCCGGTTGTTTTACCGCTATGCCGTCCGCAACCGTTTGCACACCGTTTAAACACTCTATTTTATCGCTTTTGATTGAGTTGAACATACTTGGGGCACCTGCAACCTGAACACCGTAAACCTTGATTGACGGGCGGATTTGTTTTACGGTGTAAGCGATGCCCGAGATAAGGCCGCCACCACCTACGGGAACAATGATTGCATCAATGTCATCAAGTTCATTCATAATTTCAAGTGCGACTGTTCCTTGCCCTGCAATTACATTTTCGTCGTCAAAGGGGTGAATGAACGTGTATCCCTTGCTTTCTTTGAGTTCTAATGCTTTTCTGTATGCGTCGTCGTAGCATCCTTCAACAAGGCAAACTTCTGCACCGAAGTTTTTTGTTGCCTCAATTTTTGAAATCGGAGCGTTGTCAGGCAAACAAATAAGGGATTTTATCCCGCATTTGAGAGCGGCAAGGGCAACACCCTGCGCGTGATTTCCCGCCGAGCAGGCGATTACACCTTTTTTCTTTTCTTCATCCGACAGCATCGCCATTTTGTAACCCGCGCCTCTGACTTTAAAAGAACCCGTAGTCTGCAAATTTTCGGGTTTGAGGAAGAGTTTACAATTTGGCGCAATACCGTAAGATCTTACGATTGCGGTCTTTCTTATAATGTCTTTCAAAACAACCTGTGCGTTAAAAACTTTGTCCAAAGTCAACATAAAAATAACTCCTTAATTATATAAATGAATTATAGGCAAAATAAAATAAAAAAATACCCGTCCCAAAGATTGCTTTGAGACGGGTGAAAACACTCGCGGTACCACTCAAATTGCAGTATAGAACTGCCACTTTCTTGGAATCAGTCAATTCCTATGCCTTTACGCAGCAATCACGGAAGGTATCTACTTACATTCGCTTTCGGACCTTCGGCTCGGAAGGGATAAGTCGTTAAGGGTAAACCTACCGATTCTCAGCAACCATCGGCTCTCTGAAAAGTTTTTGCCTTGACCGTCTTCGTCACAGCCTTTATTAAAATTCGGTTTATTATATCATTTGCAAAAAAATCTGTCAATAAAATTTTTTTGAACTTTATTTATTGGTATTATTGAGATGTTTTTTCATCGCTTCAAAGGATTCGTCGCTTATAACGTGCTCAATTCTGCAAGCATCTTCTGCGGCGGTTTTTTCACTGACACCGAGGGAGGTGAGAATATTTGTCAGAACTTTGTGACGATCGTAAATTTTTTCGGCAAGCGCAAGACCGCAGTCAGTAAGAGTGATATGACCGTCTTTATCAACGTTTATAAATCCACCGTTTTTAAGCAGACCCACGGCGCGACTGACGGAAGGCTTTGAATAACCCATATATTCTCCAATGTCAACAGAACGGACAACTGATTTAGTTTTAGAAAGGATATGTATGGTTTCAATATACATTTCTCCGGATTCCTGCAAACGCATAAAATATTTCTCCTTTAAAAAATCTAATACATAATACCATAAAGTAATTATGTTTTCAAGCGAGCGGGGAGGGTAAATAGAAATTTTTTAAAAATGTCTTGACAAAAGGGAAAAAAAGGTATATTCTATACTGAGTTAGCGAACGCTAACTATATTTTATGCCTTACAGTTAGCCTATGCTAATTACTGATTATAATTTAAATTATTTGATTTTGTCAATGGAGGTATTAGTATTATGAAAACACTTAATGATGTAAAAATTGGCAAAACCGTCACGGTTAAAAAGATTCATAGTGAGGGCGCACTTAAACGTCGCATTATGGATATGGGGATTACAAAGGGCGTTGAGGTGTGTATCCGTAAGGTTGCTCCGTTTGGCGATCCTATTGAAATTAACGTTCGTGGCTACGAACTTTCTATTCGTAAAGCGGATGCTGAAATGATAGAAATTGCTTAAATCATTAAATGGGGAAGTTTCCCCGTATTTTATTGGGATGCAGTTAGCCTATGCTAACGCTGGAAGGAGAAAATCGTTATGGAAAAGGATATGACGCAGATTCGAATTGCCCTTGCCGGAAATCCTAACAGCGGAAAAACAACGCTTTTCAATGCTTTGACGGGTTCTAATCAGTACGTGGGTAACTGGCCGGGTGTTACCGTGGAGAAGAAGGAAGGCAAGTTAAAGAAGAATAAAGATGTAACCATTACAGACCTTCCGGGAATTTACTCCTTATCTCCCTATACGTTGGAGGAGGTAGTTGCGCGTGAATATCTTCTTGAAGAGCGCCCGGATGTTATTTTGAATATTGTGGACGGAACCAATATCGAAAGAAACCTCTACCTTACAACTCAACTTATGGAACTTGGAATTCCCGTTGTTATCGCAGTCAATATGATGGATATTGTTCGCAAGAACGGGGATGAAATCAATATTGACGGGCTTTCTCGCAGGTTGGGTTGCAAGATTGTCGAAATTTCCGCTCTTAAAGGCGATGGGATTATGGAGGCGGCTCATGCGGCAATTGAAGCGGCGATGCTCGGTAAAGTTGTACCGCGTAACATTTTTTCGGGTACGGTTGAGCATGCTTTAGCGCATATTGAGGAGGCAACAGTTCACAGTATGCCCGCTGAACGTCAGCGCTGGTATGCGGTAAAGATTTTTGAACGCGACCAAAAAGTTATCAAGCAACTCAATATATCCCCTGAAATTATAGAACATATTGAAAACGATATTGTATCGGTTGAACAGGAACTTGATGACGATGCCGAAGCGATTATAACAAACGACCGATATGACTACATAGTTTCCGTAGTAAAGCAGAATTGCAAGAAAAGGTCGGCAAACCGTCTTAAAGTCTCCGACAAAATTGACAGAGTAGTAACAAACAGGATTCTTGCTCTGCCGATTTTTGCAATTGTAATGTTCCTTGTTTACACAATCTCAATCGGTACCGTCGGTGCTTGGACGGTTGAGTTTATGACAGGTACCGTGTTTGACGGGTGGATTATCCCCGGTGTTACATCTTTGCTTGAAAATATCGGTTGTTGGGAATGGCTTACAAGTCTTATCACAGACGGAATAATCGGCGGCATCGGCTCAGTACTCGGATTTGTGCCGCAGATGTTTATACTGTTTTTTCTTTTGTCTATTCTTGAAAATATCGGATATATGTCACGAGTTGCGTTTATTATGGATAAACTTTTCCGCAAACTCGGTCTTTCGGGCAAGAGTTTTATTCCAATGCTTGTAGCGTCGGGATGCGGCGTGCCGGGTATTATGGCTTCCCGTACGATTGAGAATGAGCGTGACCGTAGAATGACTATTATGACAACGTGTTTTATTCCTTGTGGAGCCAAGATGCCCGTTGTCGGATTTATTGCGGGCGCATTGTTCGGCAACAGCGCTTGGATTGCAACATCGGCGTATCTTATCGGTATTGCAGCGGTTGTTATTTCGGGCATAATTCTTAAAAAGACAAAGGCATTTTCAGGTGACCCCGCGCCTTTTGTTATGGAACTTCCCCCGTATCATATGCCTGTTCTCAGCAATGTTTTGCGCGCTACCTGGGAGCGTGGATGGGGCTTTGTGAAGCGAGCAAGTTCCGTCATCGTAATTGCGGGCGTTGTGCTTTGGGTACTCAACTCTCTTTCGTTTGAGGGCGGTTTCCATTATATTACTCAGGAAACGGGTGTCAGATCGATTCTTCAGCTTATCGGCGGTGCAATTTCTGTAATATTCAAGCCCCTTGGATTTGGAAACTGGCAAGCGACAGTTGCAACAATTCTTGGCTTTGTTGCAAAAGAAGAAATTGTCGGCGCGTTCGGTTCTCTGTCTTCAATGGCGCAGAATTCGGAAGATTTTGTAAATATGGGTGTTGAGTTCTTTGGAGGAAGCGCACTTTCCGGCTTCTCGTTTATGGTTTTCAACTTACTTTGCGCTCCGTGTTTTGCAGCAATGGGTGCAATAGCGAAAGAAATGAACAGTTCAAAATGGACTTTCTTTGCAATTGGATATATGACGGCTTTAGCGTACGTTGTATCGTTGGTTATTTATCATATCGGAATGCTTTTTTCAGGCGTTTTCACGGCTTGGACGGTTGTTGCGTTTGTTCTCCTTGCTGCAGTAATATATCTGCTTGTCCGTAAAAACAGATATGAAAATAAACTTGTGAAATAATAAAAGAAAGGGTGGCAACCAATGGTTGAATGGATTGTTTCCAATATTGCATCAATAATCATTCTACTTATTGTTGCAGTGATTGTCGGCGCGGTTGTTTTCAAAATGATACGGGATAAACGAAAAGGCAAATCGTCGTGCAGTTGCGGCTGCGGTGGTTGTCCTATGAGTGACTCCTGCCACGGGAAAAAATAGAATCCTTGGGAAGCGTATAAACTTATACGCTTCCTTTTTGTGTTCTTGAATTTATTGTTTTTTTGAGTATAATTAAATTAAGTTTAAAAGAAATTAAGTTTAAAAGCGAAACGGTGAGTTTTATGAAACAATATAACGTGACGGGGATGACCTGCGCCGCCTGCAGTGCCCGCGTGGAAAAGGCTGTTCTGGCAGTTGATGGAGTTACAACCTGCTCGGTGAGCCTTCTGACCAATTCAATGGGTGTTGAAGGAACTGCGGATGAAGCGCAGATTATCGCTGCGGTAGTTGCGGCGGGTTACGGGGCGTCCCTTAAAGGAAATAAATCAGCAGGCGAAGATTCTCTTGAAGATAGAGAAACCCCGGTTTTAAAGAGCAGACTTGTTGCCTCGCTTGTGATACTTTTGTTTCTAATGTACGTTTCAATGGGTCACTCTATGTGGGGGTTTCCGTTGCCGGCGTTTTTTGAAGGCAATCATATAGCGGTCGGAATTGTTCAAATGATTTTATCTACCGCTGTGCTTGTTATAAACCAAAAGTTTTTTATAAATGGGGTCAAAGGAATCATCAACCGTTCTCCGAATATGGATACTTTGGTTGCGCTTGGCTCTGGTGTTTCTTTCGGATACAGTGTATACGTACTTTTGGCGATGAGCGGCGCGCAAGTTGCGGGTAATTACGAAAAAGTGGTGGAACTTTCTCACGGGTTTTATTTTGAATCCGCCGCAATGATATTGACTCTTATAACTGTCGGTAAAATGCTTGAGGCACGTTCAAAGGGCAAGACTACTGATGCACTGAAGAGTCTTATGAAACTTGCACCTAAGACAGCGACCGTTGTTGTTGACGGTGTAGAGAAAGAAGTACCGATAGATACGGTGAAAAAAGGCGACTTGTTTGCTGTCAGACCGGGCGAAAATATTGCCGTTGACGGCTTTGTTGTCGATGGTATGAGCGCAGTCAATGAGTCCGCATTGACGGGTGAGAGTATTCCTGTTGATAAAAATGTTGGGGACAGTGTCTATGCCGCCACAACGAATACGTCAGGTTATCTTCTTTGTCGGGCATCAAGAGTTGGAGAAGATACGACATTTTCACAGATAATTAAAATGATGAGCGATGCTGCGGCAACGAAAGCGCCCGTAGCGAAAATTGCGGACAGGGTTTCGGGTGTATTCGTGCCGGTTGTTATTGCTATAGCGGTGATTACCGCTATAATCTGGCTAATACTCGGTTACGACGTAGGAATAGCGCTTAAACATGCAATATCCATACTTGTAATCAGTTGTCCTTGTGCGTTGGGACTTGCGACTCCCGTTGCAATAATGGTAGGAAACGGTGTCGGAGCAAAAAACGGAATGCTTTTCAAAACCGCTCAATCACTTGAACAAATGGGAAAAGTGAGGGTAGTTGCTCTTGATAAAACGGGTACGATAACGAAAGGTGAGCCCGAGGTCACGGACGTTATTACTTTTGACGGATGCACAGAAGAAGTTCTTTTGGCATTGTCCGCTTCGCTTGAACAGAAGAGCGAACATCCGCTTGCAAAAGCGGTGTTGAGAAAAGCGAGTACAGATAAAATAAAACTTTTTGAAATGCAGAATTTTGAAGCAGTTGCGGGAAACGGTCTTTGCGCCGAACTTGACGGAAGAGTAGTCGCGGGCGGAAACCTTGCGTTTATTTCACGGTTTACCGATATTTCCGAACCCGTAAAAGCACATCTTGATTTGCTTTCGGAGCAAGGCAAGACGCCGCTGCTTTTCTCAAGGGATAACGAACTTTTGGGAATAATCGCAGTTGCCGACACTATAAAAGATGATAGCGCAGAAGCGATTGATAAACTTAAAAGTATGGGTATAAAGGTTGTTATGCTGACGGGAGATAATCATAAAACCGCACGTGCAATTGCTGAAAAGGTCGGTATTGACGAGGTTGTTTCCGACGTTTTACCAGATGGTAAAGAGTCGGTAATTGCATCTCTCAAAAATAATGGAATGGTTGCGATGGTTGGCGACGGAATAAATGACGCTCCCGCTTTGATAAGCGCCGATATTGGCGTTGCGATCGGTGCGGGCGCGGATGTTGCAATTGATGCCGCGCAGGTTGTTTTAATGCATAATGAACTTGTAGACGTTGTTAACGCGATTCGCCTTAGTAAATCAACACTCCGTATAATTCGTCAGAATTTGTTTTGGGCGTTTATTTACAATATAATCGGAATTCCACTTGCCGCAGGAGCATTTGTTTCTTTGCTTGGTTGGGGGCTTAATCCGATGTTTGGTGCGGCAGCAATGAGTTTGTCGAGTTTTTGTGTTGTAACGAATGCTTTACGTCTTAATTTTTTTAAAGTTGAAGCAGACGGAAAGTGTAACGATATAAAAAATATTGAAAAGGAGAATTTCAGAATGGAAAAGGTAATGAAAATTGAAGGTATGATGTGCCCTCGTTGTGAGGCGCACGTTAAAAAGGCGTTGGAAACGTTGCCGCAGGTTGAGTCAGCAGTTGCCAATCATATCGACGGTACTGCTGTTGTGATTCTTAAAGAGTCGGTTGCAGATGATGTTCTCAAAAAAGTTGTTGAGGACGAGGGATACAAGGTCCTGTAAAATATTTGCACTAAATCTGGTCTTATCGAAATAAATCTATCTGATGATTGAAAATAATACCAAATGATGTTATATTCTTTCTTGTGATTTAGTGATAAAATGATCAGGGGTGTATATTCTATGGATTACAAGCGCATATTGACTGTTCAGGATATTTCCTGTGTTGGACAGTGTTCTTTGACAGTTGCTCTTCCGATTTTGTCTGCTTGCGGCGTTGAAACCGCAGTTTTACCGTCTGCTGTATTGTCAACTCATACGGCTGGTTTCAGCGGGTTTACTTTCCGTGATTTGACGGACGATATGCCTGCTATTGCACAGCATTGGTGTAAAGAGGGGATTAAATTTGACGCAGTATACACAGGGTATCTCGGCAGCATAAAGCAGGTTGATTACGTTAAAGATATTATCGATACCTGCCTTAAAGAGGGTGGCGTTACGGTTATTGATCCCGCAATGGCTGACAATGGTGTTCTTTATTCAATCTTTGATATGGATTACGTTGAAGCGATGAAGAAAATCTGTTTCTGTGCCGATATTCTTCTCCCGAACATTACGGAGGCTTGTTTCCTCACCGGTATGCCTTACAAGACGGAATATGACAAAGAATACATTCTTGATATCTGTAAAAGTCTTACAGATAGCGGCGCTAAGAAAGTTGTGCTGACGGGTGTAAGTTATACTGACATAACAACCGGTGTTGTTGTTTATGAAGACGGTGAATATGCTTATTATGAGCATCGCAAGATTGCAAACGGTTGCCATGGCACAGGTGACGTTTATGCGTCCGCATTTGTAGGTGCTTTGCTCAGGGGCAGATCTGCTTTTGATTCCGCAAAAATTGCCGCAGACTACACAGTCAAGTGTATTGAAAACACACAGGGAGATGAATCTCACTGGTATGGTGTAAAGTTTGAAACCGCAATCAGCGATCTTATAAATATGCTTTAGTTTTGAGTATCAAAAAGCGCCCTTGTTCCAAGGGGGCTTTTTGTATTGAAAAATGATACGCAAAGATATATAATAAAAGAAACTTTAATTTGGCAGGGGAGAACGTAAATGATAAAAGAATATCAAGGAAAAACGGAACGAGTATCTTTGATAATCTCAATTGTATGCGCGTTGCTTATCGTTGCTGGTTCTTCGGGTGGGATGTTTGGACTGCTTGGGGAAGAGTTATGTTTTCTTTTGGTTCTTAATAGTGGAATCTTTGGTGTTATTGCACTGCCTGTTTTTTTAATCAAACGTTTCAGTAGAATCAGGATATATGATACAAAAATCCGTTTGACGTACGCAACCAGAAAAATTACAAACATTAATAACGGTAAATCAAGACTTCGTGATAACAGAATGGAGATATACTTTTCCGATATTGTCAGCTTTGAACAAAAAGTATTTGTCAGCCGTAGCGTGATCTATGGTGATGGTGAAATAGTATATTATGAATTCAAGTTAAAAAACGGTGATATGTTTAAGGAACGGTTTGCTGATTTGGATAAGGAACAGTTGGCAGAGATTGTGTCAATACTGCGTCGTAATGTTAATAATGAAGGTGTGAGGGATTTTTAATCTCTCGCATCTTTTTTGTTTTCGCTATAAGTTTAGAAAATACAGTTGAAATCTGTAAATAAATGTAGTAAAATGCGCGTTGGCAATATTATGAATTTAGTTGACAGAGGCGAATAAGTTTATGACTGACAGTAAAATACTGTGCTTTTTAAAAAAGAATATAGTTGCCGTAATTGCTTTTTGTGCAGCGGTTGTAACGTCGTTTATAGTACCGCCCGATGCGGCTTACGTCGACTATTTTGATTTTAAAACTTTAACCTGTCTTTTCTGTGTGCTTGCAATTGTTTGTGCGCTGAATAATATTGGTTTTTTCTATATGCTGGCGAGGAAAATCGTTGAACATTTCAAAACGATACGCGCGGCCATTCTCGTTCTTGTTTACATAACCTTTATCGGTTCAATGCTTATTGCCAACGATATGGCGCTGCTCACGTTTTTGCCACTTGGTTATTTCGTTTTGAAGTCAACGGGTAAAGAAAAATATATGGCGTTTACATTCATAATGCAGAATATCGCAGCAAACCTTGGCGGAATGCTGACCCCGTTCGGTAATCCGCAGAATCTGTATCTCTACACAAAGTTTAATATCCCAACGGGCGAGTTTATGGGAATTATGTTTGCACCGTTTGTATTGTCGGTTTTGTTAATAACTTTTTGCTGCCTTATTTTCGTAAAATCCGAAACGCTTTCAATTGAAGATGAAGAACTGGTGTTTCGTCCCAGAAGAACAGCGGCGTATCTTATTTTGTTCGTGTTGTCAATAGTCATTGTTTTCCGCGTTATACCTTTTTGGCTCGGACTTGTTATTATACCGACGTTTTTGTTTTTGTTTGACCGCAAAGCACTCAAGGACGTTGACTATTCTTTGCTTCTTACGTTTGTTTTTTTCTTTATTTTTGCGGGCAATATGGCAAGAATAGATGCAGTAAGGGATTTGTTTTCATCGCTGCTTGAAAAAAACACTCTGATATTCAGTGCGCTTTCTTGTCAGGTGATAAGCAACGTGCCGTCAGCGATTCTTTTGTCGCAGTTCGTTGGGGGTAATTATGGCGATTTGCTTATCGGCGTAAATATTGGCGGCGCAGGCACTCTTATAGCCTCGCTTGCAAGCCTTATCACTTTCAGAGAATATACAAAACACAATCCCGACAAAAAAGGTAAGTATATTGCACAATTTTCTGTATTCAATTTTGGATTTTTGTTTGCCTTGATTGTGTTTACAATGTTGTTCAGATAGGTTGACAAAACAGTCAAAATTCGCTATAATTTGTAAATCACACAAAATAAAAATAAGGGCGGTTTCCGTCCAAATATACAAGAGGTGTTAAAATATGAGAAGTGATTTGATTAAATCAGGTCCGTCAAGAGCGCCGCACAGGTCGTTGCTCAACGCTCTCGGTATCACAAAGTCCGAGATGAATCGTCCGTTTGTAGCCGTTGTAAACTCAAAGAGCGAC
This sequence comes from Clostridia bacterium, assembly GCA_017560255.1. Taxonomy (GTDB): domain Bacteria; phylum Bacillota; class Clostridia; order Oscillospirales; family Acutalibacteraceae; genus RGIG7273. The sequence continues at coordinate 24,725 of JAFYOI010000058.1, read as the reverse complement.
TATATTCCGGGTCATCAGCATCTTGACGTGATTGCTGACGCTGTTAAAGCGGGTATCAGAAATGCGGGCGGTGTTCCGTTTGAATTCAACACTATCGGTGTTTGTGACGGCATCGCAATGAACCATAAGGGTATGAAATACTCCTTGTGTTCAAGAGAACTTATTGCAGACTCAATTGAAATTATGCTTACCGCTCATCCGCTCGATGCGATTGTTTTTATTCCCAACTGTGACAAGATTGTTCCCGGTATGCTCCTTGCGGCTTGCCGACTCAATATTCCGAGTATCTTCGTAAGCGGCGGTCCGATGACTTCAGGTCGTGACGGCGATGTCAAGATGGGACTTTCCGAGATGTTTGAAAGAGTGGGTAGTTACACAAGTGGTAAGATTACTGCCGAGCAACTTGCAACTTTGGAAGAAACCGCTTGTCCGACTTGCGGCTCTTGCTCGGGTATGTATACCGCAAACTCAATGAACTGCTTGACCGAAGCAATCGGTATGTCTCTTTCCGGCAGCGGAACAATTCCCGCTGTCCGTGCCGCTCGTAAGCGCTTGGCAAAGGAAACGGGCGAGAGAATTATGTACTTGCTCGAACATGATATTAAACCGCTCGATATCCTCACACACAGAGCGTTCGAGAACGCGATGCGTTGCGATATGGCAATCGGCTGTTCAACAAATACAATTCTTCACCTGACTGCTATCGCTCATGAGGCGGGTTGTGACATAGACCTTAAACTTCTTGACGAAATCGGCAGACAGACTCCGCAACTTTGTAAACTCAATCCCGCAGGAACAACGTTCATCGAAGATTTGAACGATTGCGGCGGTATTCAGGCTGTACTTAAAGAACTCAACAGAGCAAACGTAATCAACACCGATATAATCACTGTTGAAGGTACTGTCGCAGAGAGAATTGCCAAGGCAAAGGATGCCGACGGTAAGGTTATCAGAACCCTTGATAATCCGCATAGTAAGGATGGCGGTATCGCTGTGCTTTGGGGCAATCTTGCAATGGACGGTTGTGTTGTCAAGAAGGGTGCAGTGCTCCCCGAAATGATGCAGCACGAAGGCCCTGCAAAAGTATTCGATAGTGAGGAAGAGTGTATTAAGGCTATCAATACGGGCAAGATTGTAAGCGGCGACGTGGTTGTTATCAGATACGAAGGTCCCAAGGGGGGCCCCGGTATGAGAGAAATGCTTGCTCCGACCTCTGCAATTGCGGGTATGGGACTCGATAAGAGCGTGGCGTTGCTCACCGACGGTCGTTTCTCAGGTGCTACAAGAGGCGCATCCATCGGTCACGTATCTCCCGAGGCTGCTGAGGGCGGAAACATCGCTCTTGTAAAAGACGGCGATATTATCTCAATTGATATTCCTAACAGAAAGATTGAAGTTCGCGTTAGCGATGAGGAACTTGCAGAGCGCAAGAAGAACTGGATGCCTCCGAAGCAGGAACTCCACGGCTATCTCAAGCGTTACGTTCAGCACGTTTCTTCCGGTGCAAAAGGCGCTGTTTTTGATAATTAACAAAAGTTTATAAATGTGAGTAAGTCGGGCAACTGCGCACCAATGGTGTGAGGAAAGTCCGAGCTCCGCAGGGCGGGATAACGGCTAACGGCCGCCGAGGGTGACCTTAGGGAAAGTGCAACAGAGATATACCGCCGACTTTGTCGGTAAGGGTGGAAAGGCGAGGTAAGAGCTCACCGGCACGCAGGGGACTGCGTGGCCCTGTAAACCCTATCCGGAGCAACACAGACCGAAGAGATACGCTTGCCCGGCGTTCTTCGAATTGTGGCTTGAGCGTAGCGGTAACGCTGCGACCAGATAGATAGTTGTCCAAGACAGAACTCGGCTTACAGACTTAGTCGCATTTTTATAAAACAACCCCACTTCATCACGAGGTGGGGTTGTTTTTTTGTTGTATAAATTTATTTTTATAATACGAAGTTCCAATATATATTTTATTGACAAACGGGTAAAGCGGATGTAATATGAAAGTGCAAGAAAGGCGCGTGAGAGTAAAAACACGAAAAATCAAGGACGGTTGCTATCACGTTGAGGCAAAGTAATAACATAAAAGGGGAAATAATATGAAAAGGTTGACCGCATTATGTCTTTGCTTAGCACTTTCGGTGCTCTGTTTTGTGGGTTGTGGGCTTGGCTCCGGCAGGGAGTATCTTAATGATATTGTAATTCCGTTACAATCGCGTCAGGCGAAAGTAATAATCAGAGAGTGGACGTTCCTTTTGGGTAGTGGTGCGGAAATCTATTACAAGGATAGCAGCGGAAAGATTTTGCTTGGTCAGGTTACCGGTGGTGATGATGGTCATTGTCCATTTAAAGAGGGCTTATATTCCGTTGAGGTTAAAGATAACGAATTGATAATTGAAATCGGCAGAAGAATGAGCGCTCCCGAAATAATCTGGAGCACAGAAACTTTTACTCTACCCACCAATTAAATTGAATCTTTATAATAAAGAAACCACTTCGCTGAAACGAAGTGGTTTTGTTTTTAAACAATGAAAGAAAATACATCGTCTTTTCTTGACGGGATAGATGACGTTTCATCAGAGTATCCAATTGCTATTGCGTGTGAGAGGGTGTAACCATCGGGGATGCCCATAAGTTTTTTGTATTCTTCGGCATTTTCTCCCTGCAATTCATCCCTGCAACAACCTATCCAGCAAGTGCCAAGGCCGAGAGAATGAGCGGCGAGGAGGATGTTTTGCGTTGCGGCGGCGCAGTCGCACAAACCCCACCTGGTGTCGTCCTGTACGGCAACGAAAATTACCGTTTGTGCGCCGTAAAAAATGCTTCCGCCCCTTAAACATTCAACGACGTCGTCAATTTTATTGAGGATTTCCTTGTTTTGAACAACACTGAAAAACCAAGGCTGACCGTTCTTCGCGCTCGGGGCATAAGTTGCCGCCTGGAGTAACGTTTCGATTATTTCGTCCGAAACTTTTTTTGACGTAAAATTTCTGACGCTTCTTCTCGATAATATATTTTTAATTACTTCGTTCATAAAATACCCCTCCTTGTTTTTTACATTCTACAATAAGTTATCAAATAGTTCAAGTATGATGCAAGAAAGTGAAAAAATATGAGCAATTTAGAGAATTTTATACAAATATTTTTAATTGCTATTGTAAATTGGTTTTTATTATCGTATAATATCACGAGTGCAAGTCTGAAGATTTACGCATCTGATTTATCGGTTGCGGCTTCGGGGAATAATTAGTTAGGGATGAAAATTAAAAATGCTTGGTAAAACAGTAAAGGTTAAAGTGGACATTCCACTGGGTACTGTGTGTAAAGATACCGGCATTAAGTATGAACTTAATTGCGGTTTGGCAGAGTCTTTTTTTAACAATGAACTCAAGCAATACACAGTTTACATTATGGGCGTCTATCGTCCAATTAAAAGTTTTGACGGCAGGGTTATTGCCGTGATACATATGCCGGATTCAACGGAAAGGCTCGTTGTAGCGCCTTGTCACAGGAAGTTTATTATTCACGATGTAAGAACGGCGCTTTCTTTTTTGAATCTTCCGGAAGATACCGTTATTGATTGCATTTATGAGCGTTCTTGCGGTGCGGTAGTCTTCAGCAATAACAGGGGAGAGGTTCGTTTCTTGGTTATCAAGAATAAAAAGAGTCTTCACTGGAGTTTCCCGAAAGGACACGTTGAACTCGGAGAGAATGACAAACAAACCGCGGTTCGCGAAGTTTTTGAAGAAACGGGTATAAACATTGATATTCTCAAGGGGTTCTCAAGTTGTATGGAATATAAAATCCAGGGTAAAATTGAGAAAACAGTTGTTATGTTCCTTGCGAGTACGTCCGATACAAGAACAGTTATTCAGCCCGAAGAAATAGAGGATTATAACTGGCTCAGATTTGACAACGCTCTGAATATTCTCAAATTCGAGAACGACAGAATCATATTAAGGCGCGCTGAAAAGTATCTTAGAAGTAGACATATTATTTAAAAAATTGAGAGGGAATGATTTATGAAAAAATTACTTATGGTGATTTTGGTTATTGTGCTTGCTCTTTCCTGTCTGTCGGTTGTCACTGCGTTTGCTGGTGAAACTGCCGCTGTTACAACAACGGGCGATGCAACAACCACTACGGTCGAAGAGGATGATTCCCTTGCTGCAAGGGTTACAAGATGGCTTGAAAGCAAAGGAATTCCGCAGTGGCTTATACCCTTTATCGTGTCGATTTTTCCAATTTTGGAACTTCGCGGAGGAATAATTGCGGCACGAATTGTTGGAATGAAACTTATTCCCGCTTTCATTATCTGCTTTGTTGGGAATATGATTCCGATTCCGTTTGTGCTTTTGTTTATCAAGAAGATTTTTGCATTCTTCAGAGATAAGAAATTTTTTGGAAAGATTGTTCAGAAACTTGAAGCAAGGGCAGAAAGTAAGAGTGAAGGTTTCAAAAAAGGTGAAGTAATCAGTCTTTTCCTTTTTGTTGCAATTCCGCTTCCCGGTACGGGCGGTTGGACGGGTGCGCTTGTGGCATCGCTTCTCAATATGCCGCTGAAGAAGTCTTTGCCGATTATTACTGCCGGTGTATTCTGTGCGGGACTTATTATGTCGCTTCTTATGTACGGAGTTTTAGGCTTTGCATTTTAAAAACAAAGGGGCTTTCTCGTGTGGGATAGCCCCTTATTTCTATAATTGGAGTTGAGTTTATTGGAAAAATTTTCAAGGACTGAATTGCTCATAGGTGAAGAAAATCTTGACAAAATCAAACGTTCCCACGTTGCTGTGTTCGGATTGGGTGGTGTTGGTTCATACGTTGTGGAGGCTTTGGCACGTTGTGGCGTAGGTAAATTGACACTCGTTGACCACGATACAGTTTCTTTCAGTAATATTAACCGTCAACTCATCGCTTTGCATTCAACAGTTGGCAAAAAGAAAACTCAGGTAGCAAAGGAAAGGGTGCTGGACATAAACCCTGATTGTGAAGTGACGGTGTTTGATGAGTTTTATTGCGCCGATAATGCTGAAAGGATTTTTAACACCAATTTCGACTACGTTGTTGATGCCATAGACAGTGTTGAATCAAAACTTGACCTTATCTGTCGATGCAAAACCAATAACGTGCCGATTATTTGCAGTATGGGTACGGGTAATAAAATGAATCCACGTATGTTTGAGGTGACTGATATTTACAAAACTCAGGTTTGCCCGCTTTGCCGTTCAATGCGTGGCAGACTCAGAAAATTGGGCATAACCGAATTGAAAGTCGTATACTCTCAGGAAACGCCGAATCAATATAAAAAAGAACTTGATGAATATTCGTCAAAGCCTGTTATATCAAGCATTTCGTTCGTCCCGTCGGTAGCAGGGCTGATAATAACGGAAAACGTGGTTAAAGATATCATTAAAAATAAATAAAATTGTTGACTTTTAGTCAGTAAATTTATATAATTATATCTATTGATTGGAGATTGTATTGATTTCCAATATTACAGAATCGGAGGTCAAATCTATGACGAAAGTTAAAGGAAAGTGGGTAATGCCTGTACTTTTGGTTGTTATCTTGGTGTTATCCTATTTTTCATTGTACGGATTCCGCACACAGTATGCGGATATTGTCACGACTCATATTGCCGGTATTCGTGGCGTTAGCGGCGGACAAACTCTTGACGGCTCTGTTGGAATTACATTCTTCCCCACAGAGAAGGCAGAGGCTGTAACCGCTAAGGAATTGGATAAGGCTGCTGAGGTTATGAAAGCCAGACTTTATCTCAACTACAATATATCTGATGCGGAATTTTATATCGACTATACGGAAAAGACAATTACCGTATCTTACGGTTGGGACGGTATTGACTCCTTGAGAAGTCCTAGTAACGTTGCTGTCAGACTCGGAGGCAAGGGTGAATTCTCAATCAAGGCGGGAACAACCTCAAGCAGTACAATTATTGTAGATGCAAGCCACCTCAAGAAAGCGGAGTTGTTTTCAGCGGGCGGTACAACTTATGTTTCATACCAATTTAACGCTGAAGGCACAAAGTTGTTTGAACAGGCTACAATGAGATACGTAAACTCCACAATCTCAATCTGGATCGACGGCAACTGTGAAACAAACGTAAAGGTAAGTGACGTTATCAGCGACGGTGTCCTTACACTTCAGTCTGCTGAGACAAAAGAATTGTCCGAAGCAATTGTGAACACTCTTATGATGGATAAGAGCCCCATTTCAATGTCGGCTTCAACATACTTCTATGATGAGCCCGCACTTCAGGGCAATGCTCAGTTGTTCACTCTTATTGCTCTTGGCGTATTCTTTGTACTTATTGCCGTTGCACTTATTGTTAAGTTTAAAATTGTCGGTGTTGCGGCTGCCGCTTGTGTGCTTGGATATATTTCTTTCTTCGTTGCTTCTGCAACGGGTATCTTCCCCTTGCTTGATTCGTTTATGGTAACACCTGCAAATATCCTTGCTTTTGCCGTTACCGTGGCATTGCTTGTTTACACAATGATTTACACAATCAATGTTGTAAAAACCAAAATCGATGCAGGTACGGGTGTAAGAACTGCATTTATTGAAGGAAACAGTATCACTATAAAGAACGTTATTATCCTTAACCTTTTCGTTCTTATTATCGGATTTGTACTTTATGGTATGTTCGGATTCAGCCCGAGTTTTGCTGCAAAAATTTTCACTCCGTTTACGTTCTTCCTCAACCTCAGCGGAAATATCGCTGTCGCAGAGTTTGCGAAGATTTTGATGTTCGGTGTTCTCGGTAACGTTATTTTCGGCATTATCATTTATAGACTTATGCTTATCTCTGTAAGAGGCAGCAAGTATTTTACTGTATCCGAAGGAGGTAACGAATAATGAATAATTGCAAAAAGAAAACCACGATTGTAACCGTTATATTCTGCATTCTTCTTATATTGGGTATAGTTTTGTCGTTGGCGGTTGATCTTAATATTCCGTCACGTGAGGCAAACAAAGTAAGAGACATCACAATTACCTTTACCGGCACGCTCAAAAGCAACACTTTGCAGACTGCATTGGAAGAAAAGATAGAGGGTGCGGTTGTACTTAACGAAAAGGATAAAATCGTTACAACAACTACTACAACAAAGGCAACTACCACAACAAAGCCTACAACAACCACAACCACTACTGCGGCTACTACAACAACTACTGCGGGTACAACTGATACAAACGCTTCGACTACTGCCGCTGCAACTACCACAACCACAACAAAGCCTACAACAACTACAACTGTGGCATCTGCAAGTGATTTCAAGAGTGGTAAGGCTGTAGCAACCGTTTCAAAGTGTGACGAAAAGAGCGATGAAGATCTCAGAAAAATCTTCGAAGAAGTTTTCGCTTCGAAGGACTTCAAAAACAACAATCTTGTTATTGTTGAAATCAATGAAGTTGAGGCAATTTCGGGTCTTAATGGTACACAGATTTACGCTTGTGTAATTCTCCTCATCGTTGTGTTCGTATTCTGTCTTATCAGATTCTATTCTCTCGGCGCTCTTGCAAGTGCTGTTTCCGTAGTGATTTCTGCTGCTGTGGCTATCGCGGCTTCAATTGGCGCTGCTCTCATTTGTAATACGTTTGCAAACATTGACGTTTCCGGTGTTGCTGCTGTTGCTGCTGCGGCTTGTGCAGTCTTTGCGGCAATCGTGCTTGAGAACGTTAAGAACGGAACGAAGAACGAAACTTGTTCTGTAAGCGGCATCGCTGCAGTGGTTTCCGTATTGCTCGTACTCGTTGCTATTGTTTCTGTAATCGCTTGGAACGGAGAGATTGCATTCTCCTGCATCCAGTATGCGCTTGCAATTATCATTTCTGCAATTTCTGCGCTTGTTTACGTAAGATGCGTATTTGATAAGTTTGCACCCGAAAAGACAACTAACAACAAGAAAAAGGGTTCAAGCAAGAAACCGGTTATCAAATAATTGAACACAAAATAAATTATAGGCTGCCCTAATGTAAGGGCAGCCTATGTTTAAATTTATAAATATTTTTGAAAAACGGCTTCGGCAATGAGTGCGGATAAGAACGTTGCTAAGCAGCATCCAAGTGACGATTCAACCATTTCATCCGCAAGTTGAACCATTCTCCAGTTTGAAACATCACCATAAAACAGTATGTAAAGATAAATCGCAGCCGCCATTACGGCGAAAGATATGAGCAGACCGTATTTTATGGCGTATCGGGAAATGGGATTCAGATTCTTATATGATTTTACAACTTCGTTTTTTATTTTTCTCATCTTGAATTGCCTTTCTATAAGTTTTACAATATTGATGGTATCATTGTTTTAAGGCGTGTTCAAGCGGTAAATAATGTTATATGTACTATAAAACGGAAAGGGGATATTTGATATGAATTTCGGTGCGTCAATAGCGTGCTTTTACCCGATAAGTACAGAGGAAGCGTTGGAAAAAGTGGGAAAGTTGGGAATAAAGAACACAGAGATATTTTTCAATACTTTTTCCGAGTTGGAAACAGGATATTTAAAGGGGCTTCGTAAGATTGCCGACGAGTATGGGGTTACAATAAGATCAATTCATCCGTTTTCTTCTTTTGCTGAAAATTATATGATTTTTACGTCTTACGAGCGTCGTTTCAACGATATGGCTGAATTTTATAAGAAATATTATGAAGCATGCAATATACTTGGTGCGGATATTGTTGTTTTTCACGGCGCAAGGGATAAATCCACAATTTCCGATGAAGCGAAATTTGAACGGTTTGGCACAATGGCGGGTCAGGCAAGGAAATACGGCGTTACACTTGCTCAGGAGAATGTTGTAGATTTTTGCTCGCAACATCCCGATTTTCTTATCAGAATGAAAAAATATCTTGGTGACGATTTGTTTAAAATGGTGCTTGACACGAAGCAGGCGCTCAGAAGCGGTCATACCGCTATGGAGTTCGTTTCTGAACTTGGTGAGTCGATAACACATATTCATGTCAGTGACAGCGATGAATCTCACGATTGCCTTGCTCCCGGTAAAGGTACATCGGATTTGCTGAGTTTAAAAAATGAAATAAAAAAGCTCAACTATCACAGAAGCTGGATAGTTGAACTTTATAATCATAGTTATGATAATGACGACGATGTTGTTGAGGGCGTCAGGTACGTTGAAAATCTTTAAAACAGTGGCATTATAAACCAACTTTCGTTTCCGTCAAGTTTAATTGCGGTCAGCGGTACGGTTGTCATACTGACAATATCTTTGTCGGTGATTTGTACTTCAACGGTAAGTGCGACGATTTCCGTTGCCGAAACTCCGTATTTGTTTTGAATTTCTCCGTTATAGTAATCAAACTCGTCCTTTATAAAGTCAAAGTTTATTGAGGAGACTTCTATTGAAACGTCAGAGGCGTAAGCGGAGAAAAACGCACTGTGGTACTTGCCGTCGGGCAAGAATATTACGCCCTCTTTCTTCTGATATTTAATATACGAGTCAAACATATATTCCGATGCTTTTTGAGCGTTGCCTTCAAAGTCGGCATTTACAAATTCTTCAGCGATGATTGATATTTCTTCTTTTTTTGAGGATTCCATCCAGGACGTTACAATTCCTGATTGATAAAGAATGACTCCCAAAATCAAAAGAAACAGTATTGCGCACATAACAATACTTATAACGCTTTTTTTATTTTTTTTGCTCGGTGCGACAATGGATTTGTCATCTTCGGTGAATTTTGCGTGACAGGAACGACAAACTGTGGCGGTGTCTGCGGAAAGCATACCGCATTGTCTGCATTTTTTCATAATCTCACTCCCAAGAATATAACTATACTCATTATACATTCGAAAGTCAGTATTTTCAACAAAGTTTTTGATATTGTAATTTTTTTGTTAACTTGTTATAATTTTAACGTAAATTATGAAAGGTGTGTTTACCATGTGTAAAAAAAACAGGAAACTGATTGTAATAGAGGGCTTAGATGGAAGCGGAAAATCAACACAGATTGAACTTCTCAAAGCGCGACTTGAAAAAGAAAACGTTAAACTCAGACAGATAAAATTGCCCGATTATGACGACCCCTCAAGTACACTTGTCAAAATGTATCTTGGCGGTGAGTTTGGCTCGAGTCCGTCCGATATCGGCGCATATGCATCGTCGCTTTTTTATACAGTGGACAGATTTGCAAGTTTTACTCGTCATTGGGGCGACGATTATAATAATGCTGTTACAATTCTTGCGGATAGATACACGACGTCAAACGCGGTACATCAGATGGTGAAACTGCCCAAAGAAAGATGGGACGAGTATCTTTTCTGGCTTGAGGATTTGGAGTATTCAAAAGTTGGCATACCGAAACCGTCGTTTGTTATTTATCTTGATATGCCGATAGATGTTTCTCAGCGCCTTATGTCGCAGAGGTATAACGGAGATGAAGTTAAGAAAGATATTCATGAGAGAGATTGTTCGTATCTCTATGCATGCAGGGAGGCTGCGATTTATGCGGCGGGAAAACTTGGTTGGCACGTTGTTTCCTGCTCCGATGGAAATGAACCGTATTCTCCCGAATTTATTTCGGATAGGATATATAATTTGATTAAGGATGAAACAGAGGAAGAATAATGGATGAAATTGTGGCTTTTCACACTCCTACACTTGAGGATAGAGCGTGGATAAAGAAAATTCTGGATGGCGTACCGTTTAAGAATTGCGAATATGGTTTTGGCAACATCTTCTTGTGGGCGGAAAGTTTTGGCACTAAAGTTGGAAGATATAAGGATTTTTTGCTGATGAAGAGTGGTAAGGCGTATCTTCTTCCTATCGGTAAAGGCGATTTTAAAGAGGTAATTGAATATCTTATAGAATTTGCTGAAAACAACGGCGAAAAACTTAAATTTGTCAATGTTATTGATGATAAGAGGAATGAACTTGAAGAGAGTTTTCCCGGTCGATTTGATTTTGTAAAAAACCGAGATTTTGCCGACTATATTTACGCTGTTCAGGATTTAGCGTTACTTGCAGGCAAAAAGTACCATAAAAAGAGGAATCATCTTTCTAACTTCCAAAAACGCTATAATTGGAGTTTTGAAAGGATAGATTCATCAAATCTTCACGAGTGCTTTGAAACTTATGAAGTGTGGCTTAGAAATAAGGATGCCGAAAATGACGAGGCATACGATGAGTACGCGGCAGTAAAAGCGGCGTTCGATAATTTTGAATCGCTTGGATTTACGGGCGGTCTTTTACGGGTCGATGGTAAGGTTGAAGCGTTCACTATGGGAGAGGCTCTTAACGATGAGGTTTTTTGCACTCATATAGAAAAGGCAAATACAGAAATAATCGGTATTTATGTTGCTATCAATAACGAATTTGCCAAGAATTGTCTTTCTTCATATAAATACGTTAATAGGGAAGAAGATATGGGGATCGAGGGGTTGAGAAAATCAAAACTTTCGTATTACCCTGAAATTTTACTTGAAAAGGATATTGCTTTGTTGAGGAACTGATATGATAAAGTTTGCGACCGAGGCTGACAAAAATAAAATAATTGCATTATGGATAGAGATTTTCGGTGATAGCAGGGAGAGTGTTGAACAATTTTTGCAGTATTTCCCCTGTGAACAAGCGTTGGGGTATTACGTTGACGGTGAGTTGGTGTCGTTTATGTTTTTACCTCAACTTAAAATTAAGTATGGAGATAAAGAATATAAAACGAATTATGTTTATGCTCTATGTACTGACCCGAATTTTCGTTCGAGAGGATACGCAAACGCTATAATAAAATTTTCTGCTCAGTATTCCGAACAGAGCGGAATTGATTACACGTTGATTAGACCGAGCGGCGAGTCTTTATTCGATTATTATTCGGCATTTGGATTTGAAAAGGAATATCGCAGGATAAAAAAGAATTTGACTATTGATAGTGATTTATTGTATAATAACTTGGATAGTGGTCAGGTTGCTTTGGCTGAATGGGGGAGTGACGGCGAAGGTTGTGCTTTGTCATTCGGTATAGAAGAGGATGTTTATCGCCCCTGTTCGGACAACTTGTCCGGTGAGCGATACCTTATGATAAGAAGGAATCGCAAGGACGCCGTTTTGTTTGATTGCGTATATATGGGGCTTACGTTTGAATGATGTTATGAATATTGCACAGATTAAGAAAAAAATGCGCGGGGAGTATGCTGCAATGCGAGTGGCTATCCCTGTGAATGAAAAGAAAGAGCGCGATTTGAATATTGCACAACAATTATTTAATAGCCAATATTATAAAAGTGCGCAAGAGATTTTGTGTTATGTTTCTACTGAAAATGAGATTGATACAAAATTAATAATAACCGATGCGATAAAGCGTGGTAAAAGTGTTTTCGTGCCTAAGTGTATGGAACAGAAGGGTGTTATGCGGTTTTATCTCATACATTCATTGGGTGACTTGAAAAGCGGTAAATATGGTATTTTAGAGCCCGATTGTACTACCGCTGACGAATGGCATAAAAGCAATGAAAATACGCTTTGTATCGTTCCAGCGCTGTGTTGTGACGGCAACGGGAACAGACTTGGCTACGGGGGCGGATATTACGACCGTTTTTTATGTGATTTTACCGGAATCGCCGTTTGTTTGTGTTATGCTGAGTTTTCTGATGTTGACTTACCATGTGAGCAGTACGACGTCGCTTGCAAAGTTGTTATAAAAGGATGAAAGCGACAATACTTTTCAGTACTGCCGCTTCCGTTAAGTTTTTAGTTAGTTACAGCCGCAACCGCAGTTGTCGTTGTTCCAAGTGGTACCGCAATTATTATTGCAGTTGCTACAACCCAACAAGACAATGATGATCAAAAGAACCCAGATTGTGTTGTTGCTGCCAAAGATATTACAGAGCATTGTTTTCACCTCGCAACGTTTTATACAATATTCTATGACGTTGTGGTGGATAGTGTTACTTTAAGGATGGAGGATAATGATGAATAACGAAGGTAAACCGAAGTTTGAAATCAATATTGATGAGGCTGATTACGAGAGTGGTTTCAATTACCCGTGCGATGCAAAAAATGGTGATGACTTAATCGTGGATAAGTCTTTCCTTGATAAGTATGACCACTATGAACCCGATGAAAATGAAAATAAGCCGAAAAAGAAAGTTGTTATACGTAAAAAGAAAAAAGGTGACAGCGGATTTGTTGTGAGAATTATTATTGCCGTTGCCGTACTCGTTGTTTCAATCGGACTTGCACTTTTGTGCTTTTCTGCGGCGGATGATGTGCTTGGAATGATGAAAAAAGAGGGAGTAATTATCGTTGAACTTCCCGAAAGTGCATCGATTGCGGAGATAGGTGAAATCCTTGAGGAAAAGGGTGTCATCAAATATCCCTCTGTATTCAGATTTTACGTAGGTCACCGCTACGAAAACACTAAATTCCAAAGTGGTCAGGTGGCACTTGATTTGTCACAGGCAAGCGGATACGATAACATCGTTTCCGAAATCAGAAGGGTTGCGCTTGCCGAAACGGTGAGAATTTCTTTCCCTGAGGGCTATACTATTGAGCAGATTGCAAATAAACTTGAAGAAAACAGGGTCTGCAGTGCAAGTAATTTTATTGCTGCAATTAAGGTTGCTGATTTCAGCGGTTATGATTTTGTTAAGCAGATTGATTATAACGATAAGTATTTAGCACTTGAGGGTTATATTTTCCCCGATACCTATGAATTTTATCTCAACGACAACGCCGCTAACGTTGTAAAGCGTTTTCTTGACAACTTTGAGGTTCGATTTACGGATGAAATGAAAGCGAGAGCGGATGAGTTGGGAATGACGTTGGATGAAGTTGTAATTCTCGCGTCGATTGTTCAGATGGAGGCGGGTGACTCCAAGGAAATGGTAAAGGTTTCTTCCGTATTCCATAATCGTCTTAACAATACTTCGGCAACGCAGGGCAGACTTGAAAGTGATGTTACAATCAATTACGTTGAACAGTATATCAGACCCAACGTTGATTCTTCTGAAATGAATTCTTATAGTTCTAATTATAATACGTATAAATGCGTAGGTATTCCCGTTGGTGCTGTTTGCAACCCCGGACTTTCTGCAATCAATGCGGTGTTGTACCCTGTGGATACAAATTATTACTTCTTTGTTACCGATATTCTCGGTAATTACTACTACGCAGAAACTCTTTCAGAACATAATGAAAACGTAATCAAAGCGTTTGCGGTTGGAAAGGAAGGTTAGGGCTTTGCTGAAGATACCTGAATTGCTTTCACCTGCGGGCGATACCGAAAGATTTTATAACGCGGTTGATTTCGGCGCGGATGCCGTTTATCTTGCTGGGAATTCTTTTGGTATGAGAGCAGCACCGTCAAATTTCACCTTTGAACAACTGAAAACGGCGGTTGATTATGCTCATTCTAAAAATGTTAAAATATATCTTACTTGTAATATACTTGCAAGAAACGATGAAATTGCCGCTTTGCCGGCGTTTTTAAAGAATGCACAGGCTTGCGGTGTGGATGCGCTTATAATTTCCGACTTGGGTGTATTTGATGTTGCAAAGAAGACCGTGCCCGACGTTGATATACATATTTCAACTCAGTTGGGCGTAGTGAATTATCTTACGGCACAGATGCTTTATAATATGGGCGCAAAGCGTGTTGTTCTTGCAAGGGAACTTTCCCTCGTGGAGATTGCGGAAATTCGCGCTAAGACGAGTCCTGAATTGGAACTTGAAGCGTTTGTTCACGGCTCAATGTGTGTGTCTTATTCTGGCAGATGCTTGCTTTCCAATTATATGACAGGCAGGGATTCCAACCGTGGTGACTGCGCTCAGCCTTGCAGATGGGAATATTCTCTTATGGAGAAGAAACGCGACGGTATGTATTATCCGATTTCCGAAGATGAAACAGGTACGTATATATTAAATGCCAATGATTTGTGTATGATTGATTATATTCCGCAACTTGTACAAGCGGGTGTAGATTGCTTTAAAATTGAAGGTAGAGCGAAATCGGCTTATTATACGGCAATTTCAACTTATGCTTATCGTATGGCTATTGATGGGTTTAAAAATAATCCTACCCTTGAATATCGTCCTGAGCAGTGGGTGCTTGATGAGGTTAAAAAGATAAGCCATCGTAAATATTCAACAGGCTTTTTCTTTGGCACACCCGAATGTGAACAGACTTATGATACTGGGGGATATATAAGAGAATGGGATGTCGTTGCCATTGCAAACAGGCAGGAAAACGGCAGGCTTTATATCAATCAAAGAAATAAGTTTTATGATTTCGACGTGCTTGAAGTGGTTGAAGCGGGGAAAAAACCGTTTTCAATCAAAGTTACTGATTTACGTGATAAGGATGGTAACTATGTTGAAAGTGCGCCAAATCCGATGTCTGATTTCAGTTTTGCTTGCGATGTTCCAGTTAGTGCTGGTGCGTTGTTGAGAAAAGAAAAATAATGGGTGAACTCTGTGTCGAGAAATTTAAAATACGTTATAGAAAAAGAGTTTGATGACAAAAGGGTTATGGAGTACCTGCGCGGTAAACTTCGCTTTTCATCCCGTTTGATAAAACTTTTAAAAAAACAACCCGATGGAATTATGCTTAATTCTTTTCACGCGAGGACGATTGATCCGATTTGTTGCGGAGACGTTCTGGAGATAAATATTCCCGATGATGAAACGCCCGCCTTGGTTAGTGATGTTAATGCGCCCGTTGTTTATGCGGATGATGACGTTATCGTTTTTAACAAACCCG
The DNA here is from genome assembly GCA_017560255.1 of Clostridia bacterium. Lineage (GTDB taxonomy): Bacteria > Bacillota > Clostridia > Oscillospirales > Acutalibacteraceae > RGIG7273. The sequence continues at coordinate 8,999 of JAFYOI010000058.1, read as the reverse complement.
CATTTATGCCCGTTCACCCTACACGAAATCATCAGGGTGACACGCTTGCCAACGTTTATGCATCCTACCTTGCTGAAAGGGGATTGAGTGCAGCATTCAGGCCGATAAATCGTCTTGATAGGGATACTACCGGGCTTGTTGTGTGTGGAATTAATCAATACTCAGCGTCGCGGTTGACGGGTAACGTTGAAAAAGTCTATTACGCCGTTGCTTGCGGAAGGCTTGACGGAAGCGGTACAATAGATGCGCCTATTGCAAGATGTAATGAAAGGTTCATTACCCGTGAGGTTGCTGAACACGGTGATAGGGCGGTTACTCATTGGGAAGCGGTGCAGCATAATGCCGATTGCGCAACCTTACTAAGAATAACTCTTGAAACAGGACGTACTCACCAGATTAGAGTGCATTTTTCTCATATCGGTCACGCACTTGTGGGTGATACGATGTACGGCGTGGCTGATAAAAGGATTACAAGGCAGGCACTTCACTGTGCGAGTGTAAGATTTATCCATCCAGTTTCAGAGAGAGAAATAATAATTGAAACCGAAATTCCCGATGATATGAATGGATTGATGGGATAGAACGTGTGTGTATTCACGTAAATTTCAAATGAGGTGTAAATAATGAAAAGAATAATTATTTTGATGCTTTGCTTATGCGTTGGTGTTGCGGCTCTTACTGCGTGTAATAATAATGACGTTGATAAGTTGTCCACAACAACTGCGGCGCAAACAACAACCGTTCCGAATGTAGATGACGGTAAATATGCTTTGTCAAATATTCTGGCAACAGACTTTTCTCAGTACGTAACTCTTGGCGAATATAAGAATATTGAAATTCGCAGCGATTCAAAAGAGTATCAGGATTTGAGAAAGCAGTTTATTGAGTACTACCTTATGCAAGGCGGCTTTGTCAAGGAATATGAGAATAGAGAAGTTGTAAAAGGTGATACGGTTAATATTGATTATGTCGGATATTGCGATGGTGTTCCGTTTGAAGGCGGAGATACAAAAGGCAGGGGTACTGAAGTTACAATCGGCTCTGGTCAGTATATTGACGATTTTGAGGAACAATTGATTGGTTATAAACCGGGGGACACAGTTAACGTAAACGTTACTTTCCCCGAAGACTATGGCAACGACAAACTTGCCGGCAAAGACGCTTTGTTCGTTGTTAAAGTCAATTTTATTGCAAGCGCTCCCGTTTACCCCGATCTTGCGAAGAATCCTGATATTTTGAAGAAATGCTTCAACTATGATTCAATGGATGCCTTTGAGGAAGGAATCAAAAAAGAAATCGGAACAGAACTTGTTTTGAAGATGGCGATGGATGCAATGACTGTTAAAAGTTATCCGCAGGACAGACTTGATGCCGCAAAAAAGCAAATTGAGGATTTGTATACAGGTTATGCTCAAATGTACGGTATGTCACTCGAAGATTTCTTAAAAGCGCAGGAAATAGATGTTGATGAGTTGAGCAAAAATCAAGTGAAGAATGAGATGTTCTTCCTTGCTATTGCGCAGAGTGAGGGTTTTGATTATACAGATGAGGAGTATGAGCAACTCTGCGAGGATTATGCTAAAAAGAACAGTTATGCATCTCTTGACGCTCTTCTGCAAGCGGTAGGCAGCAGATACAGCAGCAATGCACACGCAAAATATGATTTGGCAACCTTTCTTGTGCAGGAGATGGCAAAAAAAGTTGTTGAGGACAGTGTGAACGTTATAATCGTTAAATAAAAACAAAATAACCTTAAGTAGATAACGGCTTGGAAAATTTTCAAGCCGTTTTTATTTATACTATTTATATATAGTACAATGTGATGTTCATGTTTTGGTTATTGAGAGAGTAACAATATTAGTTATGGTGCATAAAAATTAATGAAAAAATTTAATTGTTATGTATTTGTTAACAAATCTTACAAAAGATTTATATGTAATGTTGCACAAATGGCAAAAATGCGGAGTTTTGACCAAATTGTGAACAAATTGTTATGTGAAATGTTCACAAATAATACACAAAATTATGTGCAATTTTATATATTACACCCAATTGTTAACGAGTTATTAACAAACTTGACAAAAGGATTAACAAATTGTGTACAAATATTAATAAATGCCGATAAACGTTGATATATCAACAAAAAAATATGAACAAATTATTACATAAACTTGAATAAATTGTACCATTCGATGAGGGTGGACAAAATAATATTGTGCAACTTGCACAATGAAACTTGAAATTAGTTAGAATAACTGCCAAAGTTGATGAAAACTGGAAAAAAGTTGTTGATTTTGAACAAAGTCTGTGATAGTATAATAGACGTAAGGAGGAGTTACCCAAACGGTTCCGAAGCAAAAGGCTTAAACCAGGGGGCTCCAAAAACAATCTTATACCAAATAATATATTGGGGGAAAAGAAAATGAAAAAGACATTAGCAATCATTTTGGCTTTGGCTCTCGCTTTTGCATTGATGCTCGTTCCGACAACAGCATCCGCAGGCCAGACAGTAAGTGGCTCCGGTAGTTACAACGGACTTACCTATCAGGTATACATCCCGAGCAGCTATCAGGCAGGAACACCGGTTCCGATGTACGTAATGCTTCACGGTTGTACACAGACCGCTTCCTCATTCGCATCAGCAACAGGTATGAACAAATTCGCAGAGCAGGAAGGCTTCATCGTTCTTTACGTTCAGCAGTCATCCAGCAACAACATGAACTCTTGCTTCAACTGGTTCGAAACAGGCGACCAGAAGAGAGGCTCAGGCGAACCGAAAGACATCTACAACATCGTAACAAAGGTTACATCAACTTACACAGTTGACGAGAACAGAATCTTCGTTGCAGGTTTCTCTGCAGGTGCTTACATGGCTCCCGTCCTCGGCGCAACTTATCCTGACGTTTACAGCGGCGTTCTTGTTAACTCCGGCGGTGCTTTCAAATCCGCAACAAGCATGACAAGTGCATTCACAGTAATGTCCAGTGGTGCTTCCACAGCATCATCTACAATCGGTAGCAACATCGTTAGCGCAATGGGTAGCTACAAGAGAGTTATCCCCTGCATCGTATTCCAGGGCACATCCGACTACACAGTAGGTTCTAAGAATGGTACACAGGCTGCAGAATCCTGGGCATACGCTATGAACAAGATCGACAGCACAGTTAAAACAACAGGTACTTCCACAAACGGTACTTCTTCCGGTGGCGCTTCTTTCACAAGAACAGCGTACACAAATGGCGAAGGCGTTGAAGTAGTAGTTCTTTATATGATCAGCGGCATGGGCCATGCTTGGTCCGGCGGTGAAGGCTACAGCTACGCATACTCTGCAGGCCCGAGCGCTAACAAGCTTTCTTACGAGTTCTTCATGAACTTCTGGTCTGGCGTTGTATCTGCTCCTTCCGATGGTAACACAGAGGGCGGCGGCACAACAGATGACGGCACAACAGGTGGCGACACAGGTTCCACAGGTACAGGCAGCTGGATGGATTCTCTCCCCGGCATGGGCGGTTCTTCTTCACTCCCGGGTCTTGATCTCGGCGGCCTCGGTGGCGTAACAATGCCTGACCTCGGTCTCGGCGATCTCGGCGGCGTAACAATGCCTGACCTCGGTCTCGGCGATCTCGGCGGCGTAACAATGCCTGACTATAGCTTCGATTGGTCTGATTGGACAGGTATGTTCGACTGGTCAAGCTGGCTTGATGGTTTCGATTGGACATCTTCAATGGGTAGCTGGACAGATTGGTTCGGCAGCATGGATTACACAAGCTGGTGGGAAGACTACTTCGGAACAACAACTGACAGCTGGACAGATATGTGGTCTCCGAATTTCTCCGGTACAGGTTCTTATGAAGACCTCTGGGGTTCATACATGCCCACTCTCTAATAGGTAAAATCAATCTTTAGTAAGGTTTAGCAATTGTGGCGCACTCACCGGAAACGGTGGGTGCGCTTGTTCTATTTATGGTATTTTTCTATAAAAAATATTATTGAATATACAATATTTTGTTGACTATTTTCTAATTTTGTATTAAAATTGTATATGCAATCATACCGTTAAATAGGGGTTATTATATCTTTGGTTTCGAGGTGAAAGTATGAGTCGAATTATATATGCAATCGTTGCTCTGGTGCTTATAACATCTTTGGCTGCGTGTACACTTGATGATGTTACAAATCCCACAAGCGCAACAACTACAACAAAGTCTTCAACAACACAGACAACAACTGCAATAACAACGACAACGGAAGGGGACACTACCGGCAACACTTCCGATACTACCACCACAATAACCACTACTACAAAAAAGACGCAGCAGACTCCATCGGGGGTTGTGATGTATCAAAACCATCCGAATGTTCCCGATTATGGAGCAATGCTTGGTGTAACACATAGTTATACTGCTATGTCAGGTAATGAAAACGATAGTACGGGAAAGCAAAAGGTTTGTTTCTATTTTTACAATGTTGATATTATCGCAAATGCGGATCCAAAAGCGGAGAGTCGTGCACAGTATATTGACCTTATTTCCCAATATGGTTACAAAGCGGCGGGAACATTAACCGATAAAGAAACCGGATTGAAGTATTATGGTTACGAGAATGCCGCGCAAAAGACAATCGTTCTTTTATCAGCAACACCGGGATATATTATAGTTGGTGTTATGAATTATTAAATCAGTACAATTACGCTCTTGGGAGAGTGTTTATTTAAAAAGGAGGCTGAATCTCATGAAAAAAGTCAAAAAGGCGGTTTCGGCGCTCGTTATTGTGTTGATGCTCGTTTCGATGTTCAGTTTTTCGTTCACATCGTTTGCGGCTTCATACAATGGCTATACCTACACCACCTCCGGCTCATCGGCAACAATCACGGGTTACACAGGCAGTTCTGCTTCTTTAAGTATTCCGTCAAAGATCAGTAGTTACAACGTAACTGCAATCGCAGACGATGCTTTCAGTGGCAACACTACTATCACTTCTGTGACAATTCCGTCAAGTGTTACCTCGATTGGTATGTCTGCGTTTTATGATTGTGTAAATCTTAAAACTGTTTCGCTTTCCTCGAGTGTCAAGCAGATATCAAATGCAACATTTAACGGTTGTTCTGCTTTGACGTCAATCACAATTCCCTCAACTGTTACTTCGATCGGTGACGGCACTTTTGCATATTGTACCTCATTGAAGACGGTTACGCTTAGTGGCAGCAATCTGACCTCGGTCGGCAGCAGCGCTTTTATGGGTTGTTCATCCCTGACGTCAATCAGTTTGCCCAATTCAGTTACATCAATCGGTGATGAAGCATTTGCTGAGTGCACTTCCTTTACTTCGTTTACAATTCCGTCAAGTCTTTCTACTATCGGAACAGATATAGTACGCGGTTGCTCCGCTATTAAGGAGTTTAAGGTTTCAAATCATTCAACTTTAAAAACAGTTGATGGCGTTCTTTATGATTCAACCGGCAAATATCTTCTTCAGTATCCTCCTGCAAAAGCGGGCGCATACACAATTCCCAACACTGTTACAACAATTTATAACAGAGCGTTTTATGATTGCACAGGTATCACATCCTTGACAATTCCGTCAAGCGTTACAACAATCGGTGAGTCTGCATTCTGCGGATGTATCAATCTTGCAACATTGAATTTCAATGCAAAAGTTACAGTAATTCCTGCTTCAATGCTTTTTGGTTGTTCGAAACTTTCGTCTTTCACAATTCCATCAACAGTTACAACAATTGCTGATGATGCTTTCAATGGTTGTTCATCCTTGAAGTCAATCACATTGCCTTCAGGCGCAACTACACTTGGCTCTTCCGTGTTTGCGAACTGTACTGCGTTGACAACGGTTTCTTTGCCGTCATCGCTTCAGTATATCCCGTCATCATTCTTCGCTAATTGTTCCTCTTTGAAGAATGTTTCAATTCCTTCAACGGTTCAGTTGATTGATGCAAACGCATTTGACGGTTGTTCTGCCATCACAAGCATTACATTACCGACAAGCCTTGTAAAAATCGGCAGTTCAGCATTTGCAAACTGTACATCTTTGACAGGTGTTACAATTCCGGCAAGTGTTGAACTTATCGATTACCTCGCATTCTATAACTGTAAGTCAATTTCATCTTTTACAGTAAAGAGTGGTAATGAATATTATTACGCAACAAACGGCGTGTTGTTCAATAAGAATAACTTCCTGCTTTGTGCTCCAGCAGCAGGCCTTAGCGGTGCATATACAATACCGACCGATACAGTTGGTATTTCTGACTATGCTTTCCATAACTGTAAGTCGGTTACATCAATCACACTTTCCGCAAATACATACGGTCTTGGTTACAACGCATTTCTTGGTTGTGACTCTTTGACTGAAATCAAAGTAAACTCCTCAAATGAGCAGTTTACAGCGGTCAGCGGTGTTTTGTTCAATTCTGACAAAACAATCCTTTATTATGTTCCTGCCGCTAAAACCGGTTCATATTCAATCCCCGAAGGTGTTACAAGCATTTCTTATGACTGCTTTAACGCAAACACACAACTTTCAAGTGTTACTATTCCCAGCACAATAAACAATATTGATATTACTTTGTTCTCATTCCCTGCACTCAAGAATCTCAACGTTGCAGCATCACATGCTAATTACGCATCAGTTGATGGCGTGCTTTACAGCAAAGATAAGGCAACTCTTGTTTTCTATCCCGCAGGCAGAACAGAAAAAGTTTTTGTAATTCCGTCAACAACAACGGGAATTAACTTCGGCGTTTTCTATTACAACACATATCTTGAAGAGGTTGTAATTCCTAACAGCGTCACAGGTTTCTCTTACGCAGCATTTGATCCCAATCTTGGCATCAAGATCTGTGGTAAAACCGACTCAACTGCATATAAATTTGCGCAGGCTATGGGTTACGATTTCGTTGAGTACAAGGAAATCAAGTCCGTTTCTCACGAAATAAGCGGTAGTACAATCAAATTCACCGTTACAACATACCCTGATTCAAACATTTCTTCCGTACGCGTAAACGGTTCAACAACCGCATCAACATACACAACAGTTGGTGGTATGTACGTATGGACAATTTCAATGACTGCGCCCAAAACAACCACAACTTACACATTTGACGCATATTCCAAGTCTGCAAATGCATACCTTGGACTGAATGTTAAATATGATGTTGAAGTTGAAGAGGAAGTTATTGAGTTTGAATATAAGTCAGTTTCCCACACTATTTCAAACAACGTTCTTACCTTTACTGTTGTAACTTCTCCCGCAAAAGTTGACAGAATTAAACTTATGTCAGCAGCAAATACGGGAGCTGCACTTGCAACAGCAACAACGCACACTGTAAATGCTCAGGGTAACTATGTATGGACTATCTCCATCGCCGCTCCCAAAGAAACAACTAATTACGTATTTGATGCACGCTCAAGTGAAACTGGCGCATATATGAACAAATACCAGAACTACAAAGTAGAAGTTGTTATACCTCTTCAGTTTGTTGATGTATCAAGCACAACAAGTGGAGACGACGTCACTTTGATCGTTACAACTTCTGCTGCCGATATCAATGCTGTCAAGGTGGTTATCGCTTCCAACACCTCCACAACCGTTGCACAGACAACTTCTTACACAGTTGACGGTAACGGCAACTATCGTTGGACATTGACTTTTGCACTTCCTGATGAAACGACGGAATACAGAATTTATGCAAAAGATAAATCCACCAATAACTACATTACCTCTCCGTATGCTACCTGCACAGTTGAGGTTGAGAAACCCGAACCTGAAGAGCCTATTTTCAAGAGTGTAACTCATACAATTGCTGACGGCAAAATCACCTTGACAATCGTTACACGCCCCATGGCAATCAATCGTGTTAAGGTTATGAAGTCAAACGACCTTGTAAATTACGTTAAACTCATCTCAACTTATACGGTTAACGCAGATGGTGATTACGTATGGGTAACGTCATTCACTGCGCCGACGTCTGATATTGAATATGCTTTGGACGTACGTTCGTCGGAAACCTCCAAATATCTTGAACAGTATGCATATTATCAGGTTGATATACAGGAGATTCCCGCAGAGGTTGAGTCTGTATCTCATAAGGTAAGCGGAACAAGTTTGACGTTTACTATTACAACTTCACAGAGCGTATCCGCAGTTAAACTTATGCGCGGAGATACTCTTGGTTTGATTACTCTTACGTCCAACTACACAAATACTGATGGTAAACGTGTGTGGACAATCACAACAACTGCACCTGTAGCAACAACAGAGTATGCCTTTGACGTGCTTGATGTTGCAACGGGAGCATATACGAAGAACTACTACAGATACACCGTAGAAATCTTTGACGAGCCCGTTGATGATTCTCTCTTCAAGTCAGTTACTCATATAATTGAGGACGGTAAGATTATCTTCACTGTAATTACTGCGCCTGCAGAAATCAACAGACTCAAGGTTTGCGCAACTAACGATTTGTCTGTAAGTCTTGGCGTTGGTAGTACGTACACGGTAAATGCAGACGGTAATTACGTATGGACAGTTAAGATAACTGCTCCCACTGTAAAAACTTCTTATAGTTTTGATGCTCGTTCTTCCGTAACAAGTAAGTATCTCAAGGAATATTTTGAGTACGTCGCTGATATTACTGCAACTCCCGAGCCTGACCCGACACCCGACCAGAGTGCAACTTTCAAGTCGGTGTCTTACACAATTACAGGCGGCAAGGTTACAGTAACGGTTGTAACACCCGCAGGGGATTACAACAGAGTAAAGATTTCTTTGCCGAGTGCGATTGCAAGTTATGTAAAATATGTTGACAAGTACACAGTAAATGCAGATAGTGACTACGTATGGGCTCTCACTTTTGATGCTCCGACATCAAAGACAGAGTATGCGCTTGATATTCGTGTAAAGAGCACGAACAAATATGCAAAGGATTACTACTACTTCACAATTGATCCGTCAACAGTTGCGCCCGAACCGGATACAAACACGATTTT
>JAFYOI010000009.1 GCA_017560255.1 Clostridia bacterium | reverse complement strand
TCACACGCCTCTTCGGTAAGTGAGAAGTAATGCGGACAGGTCTCACAAGTTACTTTGATTCCGCGTTTTTTTGCATCTCGCACCAAAGCGACCGAGCCTCTTGTGCTCACGTGGGCGATGTGGATATGTGCATCCACGGTATAGCCAAGCACGATGTCACGAGCCGCCATAGCCTCTTCTGCGGCGGTGGAAATCTCGGAAACGCCCATTCGTTTTGCAACGACACCTTCGTTCATTGCACCGTTTTTGGCAAGATTTAAATCCTCGCAATGGGAAATTACCGGCATACCCAACGCATCTGCAAAAATGAGTGCGTTTTTCATTGTTTCCGCATTCATAACCGGTCTGCCGTCATCGCTTACCGCAACCGCACCTGCATTTTTAAGTGATGCAAAGTCGGTCATTTCCTCTCCACCAAGTCCTTTTGTAATAGCACCGATGGGGTAAACGTGGACGTATCCTACTTCATTTACACGGCGATTTATATACTCAATTACCTCCGCACTATCTGTTGCGGGGTTTGTGTTTGGCATACACGCAATGGATGTAATACCGCCACGTGCGGCAGAACGGGTGCCTGTTTCTATATCTTCCTTATACTCAAAGCCCGGCTCACGCAGATGTGTGTGGATGTCCACAAGACCGGGTGATACAATCTTGCCGGAAGCATCAATTATCTCCTCACCACTTGGGGTAATGTTCTCTGCGATTTCGGCGATTTTACCGCCGTCTATTTTTATATCAAATTTTCCGTCAATTTTGTTTTTCGGGCAGATTACATGTCCGTTTTTAATAAGAATTGCCATAATTTTACTCCTTATTAAGCACCATTTGCTTTACTACGTCGTTGTCGGTATAAAACTGAAGATTTGAACCGTCTTCGTTAAACCACGAATAAATCTTGGAAAAATTGGTGAGACTGTTCGCACTGTACTCGCAGGAGAGTTCAAGGCCATCGCCAAGTATCTCACGCACGTTTTTCATAAGTTGATCCTGCTCAAGTTTTTCAAGTTTTGCCTCGTCAAAGGGTGTGCAGAATTTCACTAAATCTTTTGCGTTGTTATAGTAGAGAATCTTTGCGGAAACCGAATCGTCAAATGAATAAATTACGGTGACACCCGCACTCTTCTTCTCATTCTTATAGGTGGTGAATGTTTTTGCACCCTCTTCGTCAAAACTGTCCTCACCCACACCGAACTTCGCTTCAATCTGTGCTCTTGTCATACCACGCTCTACCTGATTGTAGTAGGAATAAAGTTCCTCAAGTGTTTCAGGTGCGGGCAGGTTTGGATCTGACTTGGCATCCACCACTTCCCCGTCATCAAAAAGGGAGCAGGAGGTCATACTTAAAATTAAAATTACACTTAAAATCAAACATAAAAATTTTTTCATTTTTCTTCTCCTTTTGCCACAACATACCTCACAATTTTCTTGCTATTCCGGTGATACTAAAAACGGAGTAAGAAGAAGAGAGGTAGAATGATAATGAAAACTTTTTTAAAAGGAATGGCTGCCGGTCTTGCAGTAGGTGCTACCACGGCGGCGGTTATCATGCCCAAAAGCAAGAAGAGCAAAAAGGTAATGAAAACCGGCACCGGTCGTGCCCTCAAGGCGGCAGGAACGTTAATCGACAATTTACAGTCAATGGTCGACTAAGTTACGGGCATTATGCCCGTACATATTTATTCTATCACAAAAATTCAACTTGTGGTAGTCTTTTTACAATTTAATGAAAAATTTTAAAATTTCTGCTTGACATTTTAAGCGTGGTTTGGTATTATATATTGGCGTCATAAAGACGATATGCGCTCGTAGCTCAGCTGGATAGAGTACTTGACTACGAATCAAGGGGTCACAGGTTCGAATCCTGTCGGGCGTGCCAAATACACCGATATTACTTCCGTAATATCGGTGTATTTTTTATGTTTTGAGGGATTCGAAAGGCGGCTCTTGGCAACAGTCCGGCGGACTGTTGCAACCGCCGTGGCTTTTTCGCAAAAAAGCGAATCCTGTCGGGCGTGCCAGAAAAACCACATACCCATTCGGGTGTGTGGTTTTTTGTTATATTCGGAAGGATTCGAACCTTGAGAAGGCAACGGGCGTTAAGAAAAGGATTGATAATCCTTTTTAGCCCGTTGGTGCGAGACGGGTACCGCTTTAGCGGTCGTCGAAGCAGTGCAGATTGCGTAAGCAATATGCCATCCTGTCGGGCGTGCCAAATACACCGATATTACTTCCGTAATATCGGTGTATTTTTTATGTTTTGAGGGATTCGAACCTTGAGCATAGAAAAACGGTGCGGGATTTTCCCGCACCGTTTTTTAATAATCTTTACTTTTACCGCATACTACGCATTTTTTAGTGAAGAGTCCCTTAAACTCACCTCCGCAGTGCTGACATACACCTAATGCACGATACTGCTCCATTTGTTTTCTCTCTTGTTCTTTTTTTGCTTTAAGTTCTCTATCCTTTTCCTCTTTTTTTATTGCCATTTCTTTCATGATGACACAACGTCTTTCTTGTAGTTCTTCAACGCTCTCTGCTTCAATAGGAATCATAATATCTTTCCAAGAGGAAACATTGCACTGACCGTCATCATTGTCACCAACTGCAACAACCGTGCCGTCGGACTTAAGACCTACTGTGTAGCAGCTACCTGCAGAGATAGCAACGATATCTTTCCAAGAGGAAACATTGCACTCACCGTATTTGTTATAGCCAACAGCAACAACGGTGCCGTCAGTCTTAAGACCGACAGTATGATAGTCACCTGCTGAAATTGCAACGATATCCTTCCAAGAGGAAACGTTGCACTGACCGTCATCATTTTTACCAACCGCAACAACGGTGCCGTCAGCCTTAAGTCCTACTGTATGTGAGTCACCTGCTGAAATTGCAACGATATCTTTCCAAGAGGAAACATAGCACTTATCGTAAGTGTCACTGCCTACTGCAACAACCGTTCCGTCACCCTTAAGTCCTACTGTATGGTAAAAACCTGCTGAAATTGCAACGATATCCTTCCAAGAGGAAACATTGCACTCACCGCAACCGTTATCACTAACCGCAACAACGGTGCCGTCAGCCTTAAGTCCTACTGTGTGGCGGTCACCTGCTAAAATTGCAACGATATCCTTCCAAGAGGAAACATTGCACTGACCGTCATCATTTTTACCAACCGCAACAACGGTGCCGTCAGCCTTAAGTCCTACTGTGTGGTAAAAACCTGCAGATACGGCAACGATATTTTTCCAAGAGGAAACATTGCACTGACCGTCATCGTTATAACCCGTAGCAACAACCGTGCCATCAGCCTTTAGTCCTACTGTGTGGTAGTTACCTGTTGCTATATACGTCTGCATGCTTTTTATACAGTAAGTGCTTTGCTTTTTTGAAAATGCGTCATTTGCTTTTTCAATAAGCACATCACACTTTTCTCTTAACGCTTTTGCGTCTCTATATTCCAAAATTGAGTTTAACAGATTTGCAGCCTTGCGGTAATCTTCAATAGTCGCCTTTTCAATTAATTTAATTGCTTCAGAATATGTCGCGGCTTTTTTTGCGTCTATTTTCGTCAAGATTTCTTGTTCGATTCGCTCCTTTATCTCTTTCAAAAATCCTTCAACTTC
>JAFYOI010000057.1 GCA_017560255.1 Clostridia bacterium | reverse complement strand
CCCATTCTTTCCTTTAAGCGCTGTTTATCAATCGTCCTGACCTGTTCAAGCAGTACAATCGAATTTTTTGACAGACCGCATTCGTCTGCATTAACCCTAATATGAGTAGGAAGATTAGTTTTATCTTTCTGACTTGTAATCGCCGCGGCGATGACCGTCGGGCTGAATTTATTGCCCACGTCGTTCTGCACAATAAGCACGGGACGCAAACCGCCCTGTTCCGAGCCTACCACGGGACTCAAATCCGCGTAATAAATCTCTCCCCTTTTTATCATTGTTAACTCACGCTCCAAGTTTTTTGTTTTCAATGATATTTTTAACAAGTTGAGGGGCAAATAAACATACAAAGCAAAATTTGGGGAGCAAAATTTTTTCGCACTTTGTATCACCCATTACATTATATTCATCACCCCTCGGTCAAGCCACAAAGAAAGTGAATCACCGACTTGTGACGATTCCATTCGTCCGTTTGATTTTATCCGTTTTTGCGGGGCGGCGAACGCCGCCCCCTACGATGAAACCAACGGCTACAACGTAGGGGCAACCATCGGTTGTCCGTCGGTATGCGTGCAAAATCAGGCGGACGAGCAATGCTCGCCCCTACGAGAAGATTTGAATTTTAATTAAAAAATCTATATTGTTTTGCTCTGCAAAGCACCTCAATATGCCGATGGCATATATCATTCCTCATACCGCAGGTATATCATCCGTCCTCAAGGACGGACATCATTTCGTTGCCGTTGTCATCCTGAGCGTAGGGCGGTAGCCCGCAGTCGAACTCGTAGAGCGATGCGATAGCATCGGGATCTCACATTTCGGCAATCTCACATTTCGTCCGAGATCCTGCTCGGTTACACCTCGCACTGCTTCGCAGTTCGATTCCGCTTCGCTCCACTCAGGATGACACGGACGAAAACGGACGAGCGATGCTCGTCCGTTCCAATAAAATCCGTATACGTTTTATTATATCTTTCCCGCTATAATCTTGAAAACAACCACAATAGCGGTTGCTATTATCAGCGCCCATCGGATTGCATCGTGCTCATTACTGTAATCCTCATCGTTTTTATGTATTATATTCAGCGCAACTATAAGCGGGACATACAACGGGAGAAAAAGCAAGCAATTTTTTATATCGAGAAAATCGGGGTTATGGATCACTATAATCATACAAAGCGCAACGAGGTATATCCCTGCAATCGCAAGCCAGAAATTCGGTTTGCTGGGCTTCATAACTCCACCTCCGTATTACACAGAATGATATTTATCCTTACCTATAAATGCCGTAACGTCGGTCTTTTCTGCGCAGAAGGGAATCACCTTTTCTACCGTTTCAGAGTAATCGTCCGCTATAACAATTGTCTTAATCATCTTGCCTTTTAATTTCTTACTACATTCATTTTTAGTCGGGCAGTCAAATTCAGCAAAATACAAATAATACGTGTTACCCCTGAATCTCGTCTGTCCGCAATAGGATAGCCCATAGTCTTTAACGTCCGCCCATTTTATAAATTTCTTATTAAACCACGACTCACACGAAACACCGTCACGGTCTATTGTAACGCGTTTGCTATTGGACGTAAATGCAAAAATACCCAGACATACCGTGTTTATTAACCAGATGATGATAAAAGCCAAACCAAACACGTTTGAAAACATATCGTTTTCTTTATCAAAAGGCAATAACAAAAATAAAAGTCTGACCCCTGCAATCGCCATAATCACGGTCGTTATACCTATCACCATAAAGTCTAAATCGTTTTTGATGATTATCTTTTCTTCACTCTGCAAAAGTTTAGACATTCTATCACCGCCTTTAAGCAAATTATAGCATAAATTTGCACAAAGCGCAACAAAAGTTGGGCGTTAGCCCACATCGTTTGTGCGAAGCAAAACACTGTTTGCTGAAAGCAAACATCATTGAAAAAAGGACTTCACGAAAGTGAAGTCCTTTTTTTCTGGAGCTGTTAACCGGATTTGAACCGGTGACCTCATCCTTACCAAGGATGCACTCTACCTACTGAGCTATAACAGCACACCGTGAAATATTGTATTGAAAAAAACTCGTTTTGTCAAGTCTTTTTTCAAAATATTCTACGGCTCGTATGTTTTCAGAATGTTTCTCGCTATCTCCTTTTTCGTCACGCGCATATCCATCGCACGCTTTTCAATATATCTGTGCGCCGTCGGCTCGGACATATTGAGATATAGCATCAGCGCGCGTTTTGCCCTTGCTATCAGATATTGTTCATCGGTTATTTCTTTGCTTTGTTCTTTTGAACAATTACCGTACATAGTGTCACTCTCCGTAAATATCCATTGAAACCAGTATTAAGGTCTTGACTTGAATGAGATTAATGATGTAAAATAAAGGTGTCGACTTTTATATCATATTCGATGTTAAAATATTTTGTGAATGGAGGCTTCTCAATATGGATACAAAAGCACTTAAAGAAAAACTTTTCCTTACAAGGGATAATCTCGGCAAAAGACTTGCTGAGGACGAAATTGCAACCGCTTTTGATTTTTGCGAGGGTTACAAGACTTTCCTTGACAACGCAAAGACTGAGCGTGAGGCTTGCTCTTACGTAGAGGCACTTGCTATCCAGCAGGGTTACACAGCGTTTGACAGCAAGAAGAAGTACAACGCAGGCGACAAGGTTTACTATATGAACAGAGGCAAGTCAATCATCCTTGCCCGTTTCGGTAAAAAATGCGTTTGTGAGGGCGTACGTATCGTTGCCGCTCACGTGGATTCACCCCGCCTTGACCTCAAGCCCAACCCTCTTTATGAGGACAGCGAAATTGCACTTTTCAAAACTCACTACTACGGCGGTATCAAAAAGTACCAGTGGACCGCTATCCCGCTCGCATTACACGGCAGAATTTTCAAGCGTGACGGCAGTTTCGTTGACATCAATATCGGTGAGGATGAAAACGACCCGATGTTTGTTGTAACAGACCTTCTCCCCCACCTTGCCGCTGAGCAGATGAAGCAGCCGCTCTCCGAGGGCATCAAAGGCGAAAGCCTCAACATCCTCATCGGCAGTTTGCCGTTCAAAAATTGTGATGAGTCCGAGAGTGTTAAACTCAACATTCTCAACATCCTCAATGAAAAATATGGCATTGTTGAAGAAGATTTCGTAACCGCTGAACTCGAAGTTGTTCCCGCATTCAAGGCAAAGGATATCGGCTTTGACCGCAGCCTCATCGGTTCTTACGGCCACGACGACAGAGTTTGTTCCTACCCCGCAGTTAAGGCTATCTTCGATTGCGAAGTTCCCGAATACACCGCTATCACCGTTCTCACCGACAAGGAAGAAATCGGTAGCCAGGGTAACACCGGCCTTAAAGGCGCATACTTGCAGTATTTCATCGAGGACCTTGCCGCTATGGTGGGCGTTCCCGCAAGAGACGTTATGAAGAAATCTCTCTGCTTGTCCGCAGACGTAAACGCGGCTCACGACCCGAACTATCCCGAAGTGCTTGAAAGAAGAAACGCTGCTGAAATCAACAAGGGCGTTGTAATCACAAAGTACACGGGCGCAAGAGGTAAGTCCGATACGTCCGATGCAAGCGCAGAGTACATGAGCAAGGTTATCAATATGCTCCGTGACAGCGGCGTTGCATGGCAGACAGGTGAACTCGGCAAAATTGACCTTGGCGGCGGCGGAACAGTTGCAAAGTACATAGCAAACCTTGACATCGACGTTGTTGACGTTGGCGTACCCGTACTTTCAATGCACGCTCCGTGGGAGGTTGTTTCCAAACTCGACGTTTACTCCGCATACCGTGCGTTTACAGTATTTTTTGAAAAATAAATAATTTTATTCCCGAGGCTTAACCGCTTCGGGAATTTTTTATGCCAATGTCCTTTAATTTTTGAGCAATTTGAAAATGAAATTCGTAGCCCAAAAATTCTGCAAAATAAATATCCACCCGCATAGCGGGTGGTTTTCATTGTACAATTAAAGGCTATGACCGATGAGGTCATAGCCTTTTTGTTTGTCTTTAGTTGAAGCCGTTATCACCAATGTTTCGAAACATTTCGGCAACCGCACGCGAAAGCGGAGTTCCGCTCTCTTTTTCGCCCGACATTATCTGCTTTGCCGCCGCTTGCGTCTGCATCAATATCTCCATATCGGTGAGCATATTGGCAATTTTAAGTTCGGGTATGCCGTGCTGTTTGTTGCCGAAGAAGTCGCCCGGTCCACGCTGACGTAAATCTTCGTCGGCAATCTTGAAGCCGTCGTCCGTCTGGCACATAACCGCCAGTCTATCCATCGCAGTGTTGTTCTGTGCATCAGAGATGAGAATGCAACTGCACTTATGACTTCCTCTGCCGATTCGTCCACGCAACTGATGAAGTTGCGACAATCCGAAACGCTCGGCATTCTCAATCACCATCACAACTGCATTCGGCACGTCGATGCCGACTTCAATTACAGTTGTTGCCACAAGCAGATTTATTTCACCGCTACCGAATTCTTCCATAACCTGCGCCTTTTGCGAGGCTTTCATTTTGCCGTGAATAAGACCGAGTTTATAGTTTTTGAAACTGTCCTTTTGCAAGCGTTCGAAGAACTCCGTTGCGGAGGCCAGATCGCTCTCCCCCTCCTCAACCATCGGACAGACGATGTACGCCTGACGGCCACGGTCAAGGTGCTTTTTTATATAATCATACGCTTTTTCACGCTTTGTTGAATCGATATGATACGTCTTTATCGGCATTCGTCCCGCGGGACGTTCGTTGAGAATTGATATATCAAGGTCTCCATAAATAATCAGCGCAAGTGTCCTCGGAATCGGGGTTGCGCTCATTACAAGCATGTGCGTGTTTTCGCCCTTTGAAGCAAGCGCGGCACGCTGAGCAACACCGAAACGGTGCTGTTCATCCGTCACTACGAAACCGAGCCGCTTGAACTCAACGTCACCCTGCACAAGTGCGTGCGTGCCGATTACAAAATCAATCTCTCCGTTTTTCAGCATTTCTTTTATCTGCCGCTTCTGCTTCGCACCCGTCGAACCGAGCAAAAGCGCAGTTCTCACGCCCGAATTACCCAGAATTTTCTTTGCGCTCTCAAAATGCTGACGAGCCAATATCTCCGTCGGTGCCATCATAGCGCATTGGAGTCCGTTTTTCACCGCCGTATGCACAAGTGCAAACGCAACACAGGTCTTCCCCGAGCCAACGTCACCCTGCACAAGTCTGCTCATCGGGTGCTCGTCCATCATATCACCGAGTGATTCGTTTACGGCGCGGACTTGCGCCCCCGTCATCTCAAAAGGTAACAGTGAGACAAACTCATCAAGATACGATTTATAAACACTTCTTTCGCAACGCACCCTTTTTCTGCGACTTAAAAGTGAAATTCCGAGTTGAAGTTTCAGCAGTTCCTCAAAAGCAAGCCTATGGCGCGCCTTATCAAGCCCCTGCTTACTGATTGGCTGATGAATGTTGCGATACGCCTCGTAAACATCACAAAGCGCATACTGTTTAATCATCCAATCGGGCAGAATTTCCTCTTTAACCTCTTGCACCCTCTCCATCGCAGATGCAACGCATTTTTCAACAACTTTCGTTGTAAGCCCCTCCGACTGACGATAAATCGGACGTATTTTATCGCCGCTGAGTGCCTTTTCAATCGCAGGTGAAAGCATCTCCCTCTGATAAAGATTGCCGCTAACCCTGCCGAAAAACAAATACTCCTCACCGACCTTGATTTTTGCGGCGGCATATTTGTTGTTGAAGATAAGAATATTCATCGTAGTACGCCCGTCGGATACCACAAATCGAAAAAGTGTTATACCGCTCTTTGCTTTGTGTGCGGTGGGCGCACAGATAGCACGTGCTTTTACACAGCACGGTTCATTCAGAGGCGCATCGGAAATTGTGAAACAATTGCTCCAATCCTCGTAAGTTCGGGGGTAAAAATCAAGAAGGGCGCTGACGGAAGAAATGCCGAACTTGTTGAAAAGTTCGGCACGTTTTTCGCCAACGCCGTGCAAATATCTGATGTTTGTTTTTCCAAAATCAGTCTTCACTTAAAAGGACTCCTTTTTCGGAAGTCTATTCAACGGAAATGATGAAGTAGTAAACCGGCTGTCCACCCTCAACAACTGTAATATCAACGTCGCCGCCAAGTTTTGCGGAAAGCAGTTCCTGAACGTTATCAGCCTGTTGCTGAGTCATTCCGTTGCCGTAGATGATTGTAATTACTGAATGTGTACCCTTTTTGTAGAGGTGCTTTGCAACCTTGTACGCCGCTTTTACTACGTCCTCTTCAACAAGGGCAACCTTGCCGTTCTCAATACCGAGAATCTGATTCTTCTTAATCGACTGGCCATCGTAGTGACTATTTCTTGCCGCAAATGTTACAAGGCCTGTGCTTACCTGTTCAGCGGCTTTCATCATAGCCATGTGGTTTGTCTTGCTGTCAACGGTTTCGTCAAAGTTAAGCAAAGCGGTAAAGCCCTGCGGAATTGTCTTTGTATGGAGTACATGAACCTTTCTTGAAGAAAGGGGCGCAACCTGCTCCGCCGCCATAATAATGTTCTTATTATTGGGGAGGATGAAGACATGTCTTGCGGGAGTTGCCTCAACTGCATGCAAAATATCGTCTGTCGAGGGGTTCATTGTCTGACCGCCGCGAACAATCTTATCAACGCCAAGTTCGGTAAAGAGTTGGCAAACACCGTCGCCCGCACCAACGGCAACGAAGCCGTATTTTCTCTCGGGTTTAACGGGAGTGATGGGCGCTTCAGCAACTTTCTCGGCCTCAATAACAGTTGATTTATGCTGATGGCGCATATTGTCAACTTTGATATTGATAAGTGAGCCGAATTTAAGACCTTCCTGAATCGCGTTACCCGGGTCGTTTGTATGAACGTGAACCTTGATGATTGACTCATCGTCAACAACTACTACACAATCACCGATTGATTCAAGATAAGCGCGCAATTTGATGGGGTCACGGTCAATCTTCTTGTCACGATCAACAATATATTCCGTACAATAGCCGAACTTGATTTCCTCATCGGAATCGGCAACAGCAGTTGTAGCCTTAACGACGGGAGCAGAGGCACTTGCATTCTCATTCTTGATAATAACGTTGTCCTTGAACACGGACATCATACCCTCAAGAATAACTACGAGGCCCTTACCGCCCGCATCAACAACACCTGCTTTTTTAAGTACGGGAAGTTGTTCGGGTGTCTTTTCAAGGGCGTCGATAGCAGCATTGATAATTGTCTGCCACACTTCAATAACGTCGTCCGTTTCAGTCGCCTTCTTCGCAGCCTCTTCGCCCGCAACTCTGGAAACCGTGAGAATTGTACCCTCGGTCGGTTTCATAACCGCTTTGTAAGCAGCCGCAACGCCAAGAGTCAATGCGTTTGCAAGATCCGCACCGTTAGCCTCCACCTTGTCACGAAGTCCGGTTGAGAAACCTCTGAAAAGCAAGGAAAGAATAACGCCCGAGTTACCTCTCGCACCGCGCAAAAGAGCGGAAGCGGCAACCTTTGCGACCTCACCCACTTCGGCATCGTCACCGATGCGCTCAAGTTCCCTTGCCGCCGCAGAAATTGTCATTGACATATTTGTACCTGTATCTCCGTCGGGTACGGGGAAAACGTTCAATTCATCAACAGCCTGTCTGTTGTTTGCAATATTATTGGATGCCGAAATAAAGGCATCTCTAAGCAATCTACCGTTAATCAAAACAAAGCACTCCTTGAAAATAACTTAAACTTATTCCGCGGTCATACCGTCAACGTAAACGTTTACCTTTCTGACCCTCAATCCCGTTGCTTCCTCAACGGTGTATTTAACTTTATTTATAATACTTTTTGCGATTGCGGAAATGTTGAGTCCGTAACCGACAATAATGTGCAAATCAACAACGAGCGCATTCTCAACAACGCACACACTTACGCCCTTGTCGGACATTGTGCCCTTGGAGAAAAAGCCCTTGATGCCCTGTATTGCGGAGGAATTCGCCATCTGTGCAACTCCGAAGCAGGAGGAAGCGGCGTCACCGATAAGTTTTGCGAAATATGTTTCAGTGATTTCAATGCAACCATTGGGATTTTCAATCTTAATCATAATCTACGCCAAACCTTTCTTCAATTTTATTCAAAAAAATATTAAGTCAATATAATTTTTTTGTAAAATGACGTTGAACTCGCAACATCCACCGTGTATTATACCACAGTATTCCCAAAATAGCAAGTCTATGTTAAAAAACCGCATATTTGAGGAAATTTACGACATCATCCACTCGTTTATTCCACCAAAAACATCACCCGCAAAAATGCCGTCAGTGCCGCCGAGCCTGCGGCTGAAAATCGCCGCGCCGTTGCGGAAACAAATCGGTGCAAAGGGACAGGATGCAGTGAAAACGTCAAGAAATTCATTCATCGTTATTTCGCCCGAGAGGAACTTGCTGTAAGCCTCTATGGCAACGTTGTTACTTGCAATTCCATAATCGTTCGTTTTCTGATAGTAGAGGAATCCGCTGAAAATCGAAGACAAATTCATATCTGCTGTCAAGCGTACCTCTCCGATATACAAGTCATAATTTTTTCCTTTAAGTGCGGAAACATACTCGCTGAAAGTATATTTTACAACTTCAACGTCGATGCCCGCCTCCCTGATTCTTCGCGCAACCTCATTGGCAAGCGCCACTCTCTGCGCATTCTCCTCGTTAACAATCAACGTCAATTTAATTGTGTAATAACCGTTTGTCGCAAGTCCATCATCGTTGATGTGATTGTATCCGATTGAAGAAAGATACTCAAGAGTGGTTTTTTCCTCAAAAGTAAATGACGAGTCTGCAGCGTACCAAGCGGGGTGGTAGGGCAAGGCGGAGGGTTTGGCAAACGCGCCGTAAACGCCCGAGGTAACCGCCTCAACGTCAATCGCACTGCGTACCGCCTTGCGAATATTTTCGTACTGAAGCAACTCACTCTCTCCGTTCATTCCCAGAAAAACCATATTGTTGAGCGAAACGGGCGCATTGGAAGTGCTGATATTCGGGGCATTGCCCGATGAGAGATTATCAAAAGCAAAGTCGATATCGCCCATCTGCACCTTGTAAGCAACAGTGTCCGCCGTGCCGACGTCGCACAACCCGATGACCTTGAAGCCGTCGTTCTGCCCCAAAGTGTATTTTGTATTAATCATCAGATAATTTCCGTAGGCGGTGCTATAAACGTAGCGACCGCTTCCGACGGGTGACGAGTAGGAATTTGCCTTGATAATCGGGAAATCGAGGCAGGACACAGCGTGGGGATTATCTTTATTCATCACGAATTTAACGGTGTAATCATCAACGTACATCGTGTATGCAACGCTCGACAGACGCTCGGAATAGAGGGACGAATTCTTCGCCATAGTGAACGAATAGGAAATATCCGCCGCCGTCAAAGGTGTGCCGTCGGAGAAAACAACCCCTTGTTTCAAGGAAACGGTGATTATATCGTCTTCAAAAGTGTAACTCTGCGCAAGTAATGCCTGCGGCGCAAAACTGTCATCACAGACAAAAAGAGAGTCAAACATCAGTTTTGTTATCGCACAGTTGGGCGCGGTTGAAGCATCAAAGGGATTGAGCGAATCCGAGCCGATGTAACCGACTTTAAAATCGGGTGTAATAACAACGGGCTGATTCGTCGCAGTTGTCGGCGCAGTGGTGGTTGTTACTTCATCGGTGTTGTCGGAGTTCCCACAGGAGGCGAAAAGCAAGACAACAAGCACCAACGCGAGCACCTTCATTATTCTGTTTGGGCGTAAAATTTTCATCTTTAAAAGCCCTTTCTAACGGATTGTAATTCTTTCTACGCTGACGGTTTTGCCGCTTTTGTTATCAATTTCAAACAAGCAACCGTCCATACGGCAATCACCCTGCGCAGTAATAAATCTCACGGGAAGCCCCGTAATCATCTTTTCAATCGCAAGGTCGGGTTCAACACCTAAAACCGAGCGCTCGGGGCCCGTCATACCGATGTCGGTAATGTAACCGAGTCCGTTTTCAAAAATCTGCTCGTCAGCGGTCTGCGTGTGGGTGTGTGTACCGAAAAGTGCAGACACTCTGCCATTGGCATAAAACGCAAGCGCCCTCTTTTCCGCCGTAGCCTCAGCGTGAAAATCAACGATTTTTATGGAGCAGTTTTTCACTTCATCAATAGCGAGAATTCGGTCAAGTTCTTCAAAAGGATTTTCCGCCTGCTCCATATACACCCTGCCGATGAGGTTAATTACGGCAACGCGGCAGTAACCCATATCAACCACGCAGTAGCCTTTACCGGGTGCAGTTCTGTGGAAATTTGCGGGGCGAATCAAGCATTCTTCTTCATCGAGTGTTTCGTAAATTTCTTTTCTTCTCAGCGCGTGATTTCCCGAGGTTATCACGTTGGCACCGCTTGCAAAAATGCTTTCAACAGAATTGGGCAGCATCCCGTTGCCAACTGCGGAATTTTCGCCGTTGACAATGCAGAGGTCGACCTTTTTCATTCTTTTGAGCGACGGCAGATGTTTGCGCAGGAATTCACAACCGTTTGCGCTTACAACGTCGCCTATAACAAGTATATTCATTCATATCACCAATCATAAATATTTAACCTTTTAATTATAACTAATTTAAATAAAAAAAGCAATGCTCAGCAATATAAAAATGAAACCGTAGGTCAGGGGCTCAAACCTGCCGCCCGAATTGCGTGGATTTTTACGGGGCGTCGAGGACGTCGCCCCCTACGGTAAAGATTTGAATTTTTATCAAAAATCTATATTGCTTTGCTCTGCAAAGCCACCTCAATATGCCGAAGGCATACATCATTACTCATCCCGCAGGTGCATCATCCGTCTGTGAGGACGGACATCATTTCGTTCCCGTTG
>JAFYOI010000056.1 GCA_017560255.1 Clostridia bacterium | reverse complement strand
TCACGTCATCCTGAGCGCAGTCGAAATCCGAGCAAAGCGAGGATCAAATGACGCATAGCGGCATTTGGGATCCCGAACGAAAAAGTTCGATTCCGCTTCGCTCCACTCAGGATGACACGGACGAACAACGCGACTATCGCGAGGTTTTCGTTATAATAAAAATCCCACCTCGTCAGAGGTGGGATAATTTTTATTTTTTGGGATTGACGATGTTTCTCCAATCGAGGTCGCCGCGTTCAAGGGCGAGAATGAGAGCCTCCGCCGTAGCAATGTTGGTTGCGAGCGGAATGTTATGCATATCGCAAAGCCTTAACATATCTGCTTCATTGGGCTCATGCGGTTTTCTTGTAAGCGGGTCACGGAAGAAAATCAGAAGGTCGATTTCGTTGCAGGAGATTCTTGCGGAAATCTGCTGACTGCCACCCTGCGAGCCGTTGAGATATCTTTGAATGCTCAGACCGGTAGCGTCGGAAACGACTTTGCCCGTAGCGCCCGTAGCGCACAATGAGTGCTTATTTAAAATACCGCCGTAAGCGATGCAGAACTGAATCATAAGTTCTTTTTTAGAGTCATGTGCTATTAGTGCAATATTCATAAAAGAAACCCCCAGTGGAAACGAAAATTTAGATAATATTATCAATTGTTGTTGTCATTATAACACAGTGATTTTGTAAATGCAAGAGTAAATTCACAATTTGTTTAAAATTTAGTAATAATTTTACTGCAAAAAGGTGTTTTCGTCCTGCTCATCGGACGCTGCATAGCGCTCAACGAAGTAATATTCGTAAATATCGCGTGCAACGGGAGAAACGCTTGAACCCGAGCCCGCTTGTTCAATTACAACCGCAACGGCAATTTCGGGGTCGTCAAACGGGGCAAAACTGATGAAAAAGCCGTTTGCAAGTTGTCCGTTAACCTGTGCTGAACCCGTTTTGCCCGCAACTTCCACGGGCAGATTTCTCATAATATTACCAACAACGCCCTGTGTACCGACAAGTTTCATTCCGTATTGAACGAGGTCAAAATTGAATTCATCTGCCTCAACGGTGTCAACAACGGTCGGTTCGTGCGAATAAATAACCTCACTTCCGTCTGCGGAGAGGATTGAGTCAACGTAGTGAAGTTGGTATCTTGTGCCGCCGTTTGCAAGTGTTGCGGCGTAGTTTGCAAGTTGCAGAATTGTAAACATATGGTCCGATTGTCCAATTGCTGCCTGCGACGTGTCCGCCTCGTACCAATACTGACCGAGAGTTTCGCGGTAGGTAGGTCCGGCCATAACACCGACCGCTTCCGCAAGTTCGGTGCCTGTCTTTTTTGCAAGTCCGAATTTTTCCATATATTCGTTGATGGTGCGGATGCCGAGATTTCTGCCGACTTCATAGTAGAAGCAGTTACAGGATTCGTAGATAGCACCCGTAACGTTGAGCGAGCCGTGCGCGTGCATACAGTACAGAGTAAGCCCGCGGTTCTGGTAGTAGGTATAAATTCTCTGACAGTAAACGGATGAATACTGATTGATAGTGCCGCTCTGAAGCGCTGCAAGAGAAACAAGGGGTTTAAAGGTTGAACCCGGCGCATAGGTGCTCATTGCCGCTCTGTTCCACAACGGAGAGTTGGGCGCTGTTGAAAGAGATGCATAATCGGAGAAATAAGTTGCAAGGTCGTACGTCGGATAACTTGCGCTTGCAAGAATTGCGCCCGTCTTGACGTTTACAACAACGGCAGCACCGCCCGTAACGTTACCTATCGTTGTGTTATTGGGATTTTCTGCCTTTTTGCGAAGTTCCAGAATAGTCTTTTCAAGCGCCTGCTCTGTTGCTTTCTGAATTCCGTTGTCAATGGTCAGTTTAACGGAATGTCCCTGCTGCGGCTCAACGGTGTATTCCTTGGTCGTCGTGCCGTCGGAGAGGGTTGTTACGGTCAGTTTGCCGTTAGTGCCGCGCAAGAAACTTTCATAAGCCTGCTCAATTCCGCTCTTACCGATGGTGTCATTTATTGAATATCCCTTGTCTTTGAGCAGTTCGTATTCTTCTTCGCTAATCGCACCTACGGGACCAATTACGTGAACCGCAAGCGATGAATCAACGTATTCACGGTAGGATACGACGTTAATCTCAACCCCTTTGTAGTATCCGCCTTTCTCCTTGATTATAGATGCGGTTGTGGCATCAACGTCGGTTGCGAAAACGTAGGGGTTTGATGAACTGTAATCCATATTTATCATATTGTTGCAAACGGATGCAATTCTGAGCGCATCTTCTCTTGAATAATCGCTCAGTTTGAATTTTTTAATTGCGGCATCAAAACATTCCGGCGCCGTTGCATCGGAATCAAGTTCAAGATTTTGTTTGAGTTTTTTGATGTCAAGATTGCTTTTTTCGGCAAACTCAACACCCGTTTCGGTCAGTACGAGCGGAATTGTATCCGTCCGATGTTCACCCTTTTCGTCCATTAGTTTAATCAGCGAAAGCAGAACCTTGTTTCGTGTTTCCTGCTCGGCAACGGATGGAAACTGACCGACAATAAACACAATCTCATTTCCCGAGCGGTTATGTACAATCGGATTTCCGTTTCGGTCAATGATTTCTCCCCTGTCCGCCTCAACGGTGAGTGTGTGAGTCGAGGAGAAGGAGTTCAGCGTACTGTAATATTCCCCGTTGACACCTTGGATTTTAATAAGGGTGAATGAAAAGACGAGGAATATTAAAATTGTTATCACAGAAAATATCACTTTTCTGCGCTTTATGAATTTAACAGTCATCTTTTAAAAATCCTTCCTGAAATTAGTTTGTGCGGAGTTTTTTATGCACAAACGAAACGAGGTAATAGAAAAGCGGCGCAGTTATCGCCGTGATTAAAATTGAGGGGAAGTAAACGCGCAGGAATGCGCTTGCCGCCCCACTTACATCGGTGAGCCAGAGGAAGAAGAACCAGTAAGCAAAGCAGTAGAATGCAGTACCGACGGCGCACATAATGACCGCCGTAACAATGTTGCGCCTGAAGAATTGTTCGATAATCAGCGCGGAAATGCAACCGAAACACAGCAGGGCGATACTGTGAAATCCCGGCAACTCGGCTGAAACACAGTCCCACAATATTCCCGCGAAAAGACCGAGCCAGGTGCTGACAGCAACGCTCTGTGTTATTCCGATGCATATTACAAGAGGAATGAGAAAGAAAAATCTTGCCCTACCGATATGGTTAGGCATACCACCTGTATTCTGCACTATAAAAATAATGAAAATAATCAGAGCAAGCAGGACTATTTTAAGTGCTTTTTTGCCCTTGTCGTGTTTTTTCATAAAACGAATACTCCCTGTGGAAAGTTTACGGCTGAACCTGAATTTTGCCGCTGAATTCGGTGATTACAAAAACTTCTTTGAGGTCGGATATATCAAGGCTGTGTTCAATAACCGCAGTCATTCCGCCGCCGAATTCGGGCTTTTCTATTGCGGTTACCTTGCCGATTATCAGATCCCTCGGGAAAACGCCGCCAAGACCCGAAGTGCAAATCATTGAACCGATGGAAATTGACGTGTCACTCGCAAGGTCGGACAGGCGCAACTGATTGTCGGGGTAAAGGGCCGCCTCGCCCTGAGTGTAGCCGTATTCACGTGTTTTGATGTCATAGGATGCTACGTTTACGCTGGGGTCAAGAATCGTCTTTACGACGCAGTAAGTCGGCTCAACACGATAAACGATGCCGACAAGATAGTTGTCCGAAACAACGGGGTCGTTTACGCTGATGCCGTGCAAACTGCCCTTATTTATCATGAAACTGCCGTATGCGTTGGCGGAATCAAGACCCACAACCTCCGCAAATGCAAAGACGTAGTCGGGGTGTTCCTCCTTGATTTCAAGATAAGTCTTGTAGAGGGACACCTCAATTTTAAGTGATTCGTAGTCGACGAGTTCGCTTTCAAGTTGAGCAATTTTATCTTCAAGTTCTTTTATTTTATCTGATTTTTCGCCCGCGGTGGCGATGTTGCTGAAAAACGTGCCGATGCTGTTGCCGATATTTCCCGCAATCTTCTGGAACGGGGAAATAATCATTCCGATGAATGACGACGAACCGGTATTACTGTGGGTTGAAGCGGCGATAATCATTCCGACAAGGAAGATTACAACAACGACAGTGATGGCTTTAAACAGTCTGCCTCTAAAAAAATCCTTCAAAACGGTAACCTCTCTTTACCTTTTAGTCGTAGTACATATCGCTGTCGGGCGTTCTGAGGAATTCACCCGTCAGACATTTGCCGAGCCCGTCCGCAACGCAGTCGGCAGGAGTTTTGGCAACCGTTACGGGGATTTTCGTCTGCTTTGTGATAAGGCTGTCAAGACCTCTCAAAGCAGCGCTGCCACCCGTCAGAACAATGCCTTGCTCAATAATATCAGCCGCAAGTTCGGGCGGAGATTTCTCAAGGGTTGTCTTGATTGCGTCAAGAATATCAAGCAGTGGCTGCGCGAGCGACATACGGATTTCCTCCGCATTAATTTCAACGCTTCTCGGCAATCCGTCAATGAGATTTCGTCCCATAACTTCCATCGTGCCCTCGTTTTCATAGGGGAAGGCGGAACCGATGGTAAGTTTTATTTCCTCGGCGGTACGTTCACCGATGAGAAGGCTGTATTTTTTCTTGATGTATGCGGTAATTGCTTCATCAAAAGAGTCACCCGCAACCTTGATTGAGCAGGATGAAACAACGTCGCCCAAAGCCGCTACGGCAACCTCGGTTGTGCCGCCGCCGATGTCAACCACCATATGCGCCCTTGCTTCATTAATCGGGAGTTTTGCACCCATAGCGGAGGCAAGAGCCTTTTCAATAATGATAATTTTCTTTGCACCCGCATTTTTAACAACGTCGTAAACGGCGCGTTTTTCAACTTCCGTTGCGCCCGACGGTACACCGATAAGTACGCGCGCGGAGTTAAAAAGACCGCTTCCCGAAGATTTTTTAATGAGATTTTTGAGCATCGCTTCGGTACTGCGGAAGTCGGCAATAACGCCGTATCTGAGCGGCTTTACCGCAACGATTGAGCCGGGAGTACGACCAATCATCTCCTTTGCGGAAAGTCCGACCGCAAGCACCTTGTTACTGCTGACGTCAACGGCAACAACGCTCGGTTCTCTTATAACTATTCCTTTACCTTTGAGGTAGACAAGGGTGTTTGCAGTGCCCAAGTCGATACCGATATCTTTTGTAAACAGCATTTAAGCCACCTCGTATAATTTGTTTTTAGCCTTTTCTTCCCGTTGAGCCGAAGCCGCCCTCGCCACGCTCAGTGTCGTCAAGTTCATCTACCTGTTCAATTTCGGGCAGACAAACGGGCATAACCGCCAACTGCGCGATACGTTCACCGGCCTCAAGGACGTAGGTTTCTTTGCTCTGGTTAATGAGTCCGACCTGAATTTCTCCGCGGTAATCGCTGTCAATAACGCCGACGGAGTTGGAGAGATTGATGCCCTTTTTAACCGCAAGACCACTGCGCGCAAAGATGAGCGCAACAAGGTCGTTTGAGGGCAGAGCGATTGCGATACCCGTCGGCACCATCACCCTGTCACCCGCTTTTATCTCAATGGGCGCGTCTATGCAAGCGTACAAATCCATTCCCGCGCTGCCGCTTGTTGCTCGCTTGGGAATGATTGCGTTGGGGCGTACTTTTTTTATTTTCAGTGTACTCATTTTAATCTTCCTTTCTGAATTTAAGTCTTAAAGACTGCCGCGATAGAGCAATCCTCTTGTAAATTCTCCCTGCGGAGAGAGTGAGTTTTCGTAAGAAGAGAATATCCGTCCGATTTCGTCCTTGCTCTCGTCCGTGAAGTAGAGAAGAATGAAATCACAATTAAGTTCATCGAGCCTGTCGCCCATATAGAGCGGGCGGGAGTTGAGCATTTCGGTGAAACCGTAACCGCATACAAGCGGGAATTTAACGCCCATACGGTCAGTCAATTGTTTTTTGGTGCATTTTGAGCAGCCGCCGATATTTTCGTTTGGGCAGGCACGCATAATCATAAGCGGAATTCTGCCGTAGGCGAAAACACCTTTTCGGGCGGTTGCGGAAAGTTTTGCAATCTGCGCCGTTGTGAGTTCGGCCGAGAGTACCGTATGCGACACGCCGAGCGAGTGTAGTTCGTTCTCTGTCAACGAGTTATAGACGTTTGCACCGATGCAGGCGTGTACGTCAAGCCCTGTTTTAGTTGCAAGTGCAAGCGCGTCAAGTCCGTTTACGAGGAAACCTTTGACGGAATTTTTCGCTGCCGCTTTTATGAGCGCACGCACTGTGTCAACCTGACCGAAAAACATTCGCGGAATTTCGGCATAGATTTGCGATTTAAAATTATCCACGTTGAAATTTTTGCCCGCACAATCGGAGAGGGGCAGATACGCAATCTGCGCTACACCGTCGATAAAAGATGAAAGTGAAGAAAATCTTGCAAATATTTTTTTGCTTTCGGTTCCGATAGTGGTTTTCGGTGAAAGTTGTGATTTTTCAACGTCAAAAGTATATGCGCGCTGTGAGCAAAGAAGTCCCGAAATCTCGGCAAGACTTTGCCTGCGCATTGAATTTATTTCTGAAAGGGGGAGAGTAAGCCCCTGCTGACAGTCGGTAGTGATGGAGTTCGGATAGAAAGGTGTGCCACCGCATTTTTGCAGTTGCGCTTTTATGCTTTCATCGTCGAGCGGTTTTTTGATTGCGATTTCCGCTTTTTTTTGAGATGAAACAACTGTTTCAAATTTGCCTGATTTTGCTTTAAGGGTTGCGGTTTCACCATTTTTCATAGAGAAATGGAAGTCAACGGGAACAACGGATTTTTCTCGTTCATATAATTTTTCAAGGTCTTTGAGAACACCCGCCGCACGAACAACGTCCTCTTTGCGCCTTGTGCCGAACATCGTTTTGTCGCGTTTTCCCTCAAAATGCCCCTTTGTAAATCCGCTTCGTGAAAAAACACTTTGCAGAGCGGTTTCAATATCGGGCGAGAGCGCCCCGTCAAGCGCCTGACGGCAGGCCGTAACGGCGCAGGCAACGTATTCTGCACGCTTCATTCTGCCCTCGATTTTGAACGAGGTGATGCCGATATCACGCAATTTTGTAAGTTCATTTACAAGTGAAAGGTCTTTTAAACTCAGGTGACATTCGCCGCTTGCGTCCGATGAAAACGGCAGGCGGCACGGCTGAGCGCAAAGTCCTCTGTTACCGCTTCGTGAGCCGAGCACCGCGCTGAGCAGACATTGACCCGAAACGCACATACAAAGCGCACCGTGGACGAAACATTCAAGTTCAATCGGGGAATGTTGTGCAATAAATTCAATTTCTTTAAAAGAAAGTTCCCTTGGCAAAACGGCTCTTTTGAAGCCGAGGGAGTGGAGCAATTTAAGCCCGTCAAGCGTGCCGACGGACATCTGTGTTGAAGCGTGGAGGGGAATATCACTGCATTTTCGGATTTCCCGCGCAAGCCCCAAGTCCTGAATAATCAGCGCATCAACTCCCGCATCACAAGCAAGGCGCGCCTGCTCAAGCGCTTCGGGCATTTCCGTATCGGAAATGAGAGTGTTTAGAACCGAATAGACCTTCACTCCGCGCACGTGGCAGTAGTCAACGGCATCTTTAAATTCGTCATATTCAAAGTTGGCGGCATTCTTCCTTGCATTGAAACTCTTTGTGCCGAGATATACGGCATCTGCCGAGCATCTGACGGCGGCTTCAAGTTGCTCCCTTGCGCCTACAGGAGCAAGAATTTCGGGACGGTTACCAGCCATAGTTGTCCTTTTTGTTTCTGCGCTCGTCAAGTCGCGCTTTGAGTATTTCAATTTCGGATTTTAGACGCTCGTTTTCACGTTTCGCATCGTCTGCCTCAATTCTTGCCTTTGCGGCATCCTGCAGATATTCCTTTAACTGTGAGCGGATATTGTCCGTTGACTGTTCCGCTTTTTTGCTCGCGTCAAGGAAACGCAAGGCGAGCAAAACCGATGCCTGCGTCATAGAGATTCTGTTACTGCCCTCAACGATTGAGCGCAGAGTTTTGTCAAGTTCAAAAGCAAGTGCGTGGAGATATTCGGGGCTGTCCTCCGTGATAACTGTGTATTCGGTTGAACAGATAACAATTCGCACCTTTTTCTTATCCATATTCATATACACCCTATCCAAATGATTTTACGGAAAATAAGATCAATTATAAACTAATGTATTATTATACAATAAACTATCATTAACTGCAATATATAAAACAGAAAAAAAGAGCAGAATTATTCCTTATTGAAAAAATATGTTTTTTAGGGTAGAATATAGTCATCATAGGTTGAGAGATGAGCGACTTTTTTTGCTCGTCGGGGAGGATTATGAATTTTTCGATTGATAAGGCGAAAGCCACTGAACTTATAACTTCGCGCCTTTCCCATTTCTTTGGAGTTGCGGCGGAAAACGCATCGTATGAGCAGCATTACAGGGCACTTGCGATGATTGTGCGCGACCTTATGGCGCAGAGATATTCCGAGGTAACCCAACAGGCGCGAAAGAAAAAGACGAAGTGTATTTACTATCTGTGTATGGAGTTTCTTATGGGCAGATCGCTTAAAAATAACCTTTACAACCTCGGATTAACCGATGTTTTTAAAGAGGCTTTGTCCACCTTTGGCGTACAACTTGACGACCTTTACGAGTGTGAGCCCGATGCGGGACTCGGTAACGGTGGTTTGGGACGACTTGCCGCGTGTTACCTTGATGCGCTTGCAAGTTCGGGGTACAGCGTAATGGGATATTCAATCCGTTACGAGTACGGAATTTTTAAACAAAAACTTGTGGATGGTTGGCAGACCGAACTTCCTGATTTCTGGTTACCCGGTGGCAGAGCATGGCTTGTACCGCACGAAGAAGCATCCATTGAGGTGCGGTTCGAGGGTGAAGTGGGCAGCCGATGGGATAATAATTATCATATCACTGAGCACAAGAACTACAAAAGCATCAAGGCCGTGCCGTACGATATGTGTGTTTCGGGCAAGGACGGAAGGGCGATTGCAATTCTCAGATTGTGGAGGGCAAAAGCCCCCGGAATAGATATGCAGATGTTCAACGATGGCGCGTATATGAACGCTATGGAGAGCAACGCGATGGCGGAAGTTATCAGCAAAATTCTCTACCCGTCCGACAATCACGAGGAGGGCAAGAGCCTGCGCCTGAAACAGCAGTACTTTCTTGTTTCTGCAACGGTTCAGGACATCGTGCGCCGTCATCTTTCGGGTGGAAATTCGCTTGATACGTTGCCCGACCTTGCGGCAATCCATATCAATGACACCCACCCGACTCTTGCAATTCCCGAACTTATGAGGATTTTGCTTGACGAGTGCGGATATGAATGGGACAGGGCATGGAGTATTGTAAAGCGCACCTTTGCCTACACAAATCACACCGTAATGAAAGAGGCGCTTGAATGTTGGCCCGAGGGACTTTTCAAGCGACTTTTGCCGAGAATTTATGAAATTGTCAAGGAAATTGACAACCGTTTCCGCTACGAAGTGTGGGAGAAAACAGGAGATGCGCAGAAAGTTGAAAGCATGGCGGTTGTGTCAAACGGCGCTGTTAATATGGCGAATCTCTGTGTGCTTACCTGCCACAGTGTAAATGGTGTTTCACCACTGCACAGTGACATTGTAAAGAACACTGTTTTTGCGGATTTTAACGCCATTATGCCCTACAAATTCAAAAACGTTACTAACGGAATTGCTTACAGACGTTGGCTGTGTCAGGCAAACCCCGCCTTGACGGAATTTCTGAAAGAACTCATAGGCGACGGTTTTGTCAACGATGCGGGCGAACTGCTCCAACTTGAAAAATTCAAGGATGATGAAAGCGTGTTGAAAGCGCTTCACGATATAAAGCAGGGCAACAAAAAACGTCTTGCATCCCTCATTTACAAGCGCACAGGGGAGAGAATCGACGAGTGCGAGATTTTTGACGTGCAGGTAAAACGTCTGCACGAATATAAACGTCAGCAACTCAACGCCTTGCATATTCTATATAAATACCTTGAAATCAAGGATAGTCCCAATGCGCCCCATATTCCGCACACATATATTTTTGCGGCGAAAGCAGCGCCGGGGTATTTTACGGCGAAGAAAATCATCAGTCTTATCTGTTCTGTTTCTCGTCTTGTTAACTCCGATCCGCAGGTCAATAAATTTATGAAGGTCGTGTATCTTGAGGATTACAACGTTACCCTCTCCGAAACGGTTATGCCCGCCTGCAATATCAGTGAGCAAATTTCTCTTGCGGGTACTGAAGCGAGCGGTACGGGTAATATGAAATTTATGCTTGGCGGTGGCTTGACACTGGGTACACTTGACGGGGCAAATATTGAGATTTTCAATCAGGTTGGCGCGGAAAATATGTTCATTTTCGGTATGAATGCGCAGGAAGCAAACCGCTTGCGCGCATCGGGCTATAATCCGCACGATTATTATATGGGTAATCCGCAGTTGCGCCGCACGCTTGATTTTATAAGGGACGGCTTTGACAATAAGGATTTTTCCGACATTTTCAATTTACTGACAACGAGTGATTATTATATGACCCTTGCCGATTTTGAGGACTACCGCAAGGCGCAGATCAGGGCAAGCGAAAACTATACTGACACACTTTGCTGGAACAAAAAATCGCTTATCAACATCGCCCGCGCGGGCGTTTTCTCCGCCGACAGAGCGGTCAAAGAATACGCTGAAAATATCTGGCGCGCAAAACCCATTGAGGATTAAAAGGGGAGTCGCACTTGCAAAAACGTGCGTTTGATTCAAGGAATACCGCCTACAAATCGGTTGTTTCAGCCGTTTGTGAGGGTGAAAAAGTGAAGTTTAACATCATCGTGCCTCGCAGCCTCGGTTGTTGCGGGGCTGATTTTGCGGTCAGAAAAATTGACGGTGACCGCTATGAAAAGCAGGGAATGTTCTGGGCGGGAATGAACGGCGACGATTATGAAAATTGGGATATAACGTTCATTCCGCATCAGCGGGGAGTTTACGTCTACCATTTTGAACTGAAATGCAATTGCGGGTTGCGATTCGTATCAAAAACTCAGTTAGGATACGGTGAAATCTGTGAACACGTGTGCGATTTTCAGCAGACGGTTTACGGCGAAACGGACGTTTTTTCAAACTTAGAGGGCGGCATAATCTATCAGATTTTTCCCGACAGATTTTATTTTTCGGGTGAAGAAAAACAAAACGTACCCGATGACAGAATTTTGCGCGGCGATTGGGGAGCAGTGCCGCACTATCTGCCCGACGAAAACGGCAAAATTTTAAACAACGATTATTTCTGTGGGGATCTGAGCGGAATTGAGCAAAAACTTCCGTACATCAAGTCGCTTGGGGTGACTCATATCTATCTCAATCCGATTTTTGAATCACACTCAAACCACCGCTACAATACGGCGGATTTTATGAAAATCGACTCTTTACTCGGTACGCAGGAGGATTTAAAATCCCTGTGTCAAAGTGCGAAAAACCTTGGCATATCAATAATTCTTGACGGCGTATTCAACCACGTCGGCTCGGACAGTGTTTATTTTAATAGGGCAAAAAGGTATGGCGACGGTGGCGCATATAACAGCGAAAAATCACCGTATCGTGACTGGTTCGAGTTTTATCCCGATGGGACGTATTCAAGTTGGTGGGGGATAGAAACTCTGCCCCAGATACGCGAGGAAAATATGCAATACATCTCTTTTATAAAGGACGTTATAAGTAAGTGGATGGCTCTTGGCGTTGACGGATGGCGAATAGACGTTGCCGACGAGTTACCCGACGTTTTTCTCGACGAAATCTATGCGCATATAAAGAGCATTAAAGCGGATGCGTCCGTGATTTGCGAAGTCTGGGAAGATGCAAGCAATAAAATAAGTTACGGCGCGCGCAGGCGATATCTGCTCGGCGGGCAGACGGACAGCGTGATGAATTATCCGTTTTCGAATGCGATTGCGGACTTTATCCGCTATCACGATGGGCGCAGTTTTATCGACAGGATAATGACGATAGTTGAGAATTATCCAAGGCATATTTTAAACCGTGTTATGACTCATCTTTCAACTCACGATACCGCACGTTTCATAACCGCGGTTGGCGGTGAAAATCTTGACGGTGCGGACAGGGCGCGAGTTGCGGCACAGCCCGAATTGGCGGGCGAAAGTCTTGATAATGCATTGTTTCTGCTCAAAACGGCGGCGATAATTCAGTATTCACTGCCCGGTGTGCCGACGGTGTATTATGGGGATGAAGCGGGAATGCAGGGATACCGCGACCCGTTCAACAGGGGATGTTATCCATGGGGAGCAGAGAACATCGATTTGCTGGAATTTTACCGAAATCTCGGCACGGTGCGGCAGAACCTCGATATGCCCCGACGTGATTTTATGCCCGTTTGTTACGGTGACGGGGTGCTGTGTTTCCTCGTTTACAATGAAAGCGAAGCGGCGCTGTGCTGTGTCAACCTGACCGATGAAGAATACAAATTCGATATTCCCGAAAACATTGAATTAAACAAAGTTCTTATCTCGGTTGGCGGTAACGTAACAAGTGGAAGTATCGTCAGCCTGTCCCCGAAAACCGCCTGCATAATCTCGGCAGAGGACGGACGAGAGAAATAAAAAGGTTACAAAATTGTTATTTTTCTTGCAATTTGCGTTGAAAGAAAATATAATTAGACCGTAAGATTAAACGATTGCAAAGCATATCGGAGGTAATTTCTTTTCTATGAAAAAGTTTTTCGCTTTCTTTTTAGCGGCGGTGCTGATTGTATCGGTATTTATATTTATAACTTTGCGTTCCAAAGAATTGTTAGGCGCTAATTCGAACAATGTCCTTATCGACGGCGCTGATGACGAGGATTATACAACGGGCAGTGATCAAACAACTACTCAACCCCACCTCCATATGACCACAGGTGAGCAGGTAACTACGACCACTCAATTGACAACAACAAAGCCGACAACAACCACTACGACAAAACCTGCTACGACCACGACCGAATACGAGATAATGATACCCGGTTATACGGGTGGTGTGGACGGTAAAGTTGATCCAAGTAATCCGACCGTATGGGGTGAGGTTGTAGACGATGTATACACGTCTGAAAACGGCGGAATACAACTCTACATGCCGGGCTGGAAAAAGTACGGACTTTACGGAATTACGTTGATCACGAACGACTATCTGAGCGGAAAGCCGGTAAGTGCGGTTACTATAGATGCTTTCCCCACGGGGACTCCCGCGTACAATCATATTGAGGATTTTGACAATGTTGAGAAAAAGGATATGGAACGCGTTTTTCAGATGACGATTGAAAAATTTGAAAAAACAACCATAGGCGGCGAGTATCCCTGCTACGTTGCGGTTGTGCCTGACTCATATTACGTCTGGTATTTCAAAACCCCCGGGGCAAGATATTTTATAGTCTTTATGCCCGGACCCAACTGTGTTGATTTGGAAGAAGAGTCAAACAGAATAATGGATAGCATTGTAATTTACAAGTAAGATTAAAAAGCACCTTGACTGCGGTCAAGGTGCTTTCTGTTGTATAACAAAAAACCACGCGATAGTCGCGGGGCTCAAAAGAGGTTAACCGATGCTTTTGCATGTCGCTCATGCCGCGACGGGCATGCCCTTTCTTGTGTGGGAGAAAAGAAAGGGCTCTGGCTCGACCCGCATGCGGGGGGATATTTATTATTGATTAATTTCTTTTGCAAGGTCGATAAACTGCTTCATCGGGCGCGAAAGATATTTGTCCTCTTTGGCGATGAACGCAATCTCCCACGGGAACGGCTCGGCAAGTTTAATCAGCCGAACGTTGCTCGACGGAAAGCGAGAGAAAATTTTTGGTGGCAGTATTGTAACGCCCTGATTTTGTGCAACCATCTCGACAACAAAATCCCACTGTGAACTTTCAAATCCGATGCTGGGTTCAAAGCCGAAGTTGCGGCAGGCCTCTAGAATTCGGTCGTGAATTGTAAAGGTTTTGTCGAGCATAATGAATTTTTCGTTTTCCAGTTCGGAAATCGAAACATAATCTCTGTTTGCAAACGGGTGGTCTTTGCCAACCAGCAGTATGTTCTCGGCGGAAACGGCGGGATAGATCTGAAACCCTTTGTGACGGAACGGCAGGATAACGACGCCTATGTCCACCTGACCCGAATCTATCATATCCTTGACGGTGTTTGCGCCGACTTCTTCAATTCGCAGGTCAACGTCGGGGTAAAGGTTGCGATAGCGGTAGATGACGGAACTGAAATACATCGTTCCGAGGACGGGCGGAATGCCAACGGCAACCTTGCCCTGCATCAGATTGATGCTGTCCTTCAATTTGCTGATTTCACTATTAATGTTTTCGAGCGCCTTTTTGCCGTTCTGGTAGAAAATTTCACCCTCGGGGGTGAGTTTGAAGCGGTAAACCGAGCGGTCAATCAGTTTTGTGTTGAGTTCCGTTTCCAACTGCTTTATTGCTTTGCTCAGAGCGGACTGACAGATATATAGTTTGTTTGCTGCACGGGTAAAATTTGCTTCTTTTACCAGTTCAACAAAATATTCCACCTGCTTGAGATTCATATCATTCTCTCCTTGAAGTTTATGGGGTTTCGGAGTAACAATACAATTCTAAACTATATTTTGTCTTTTTGCAAGATTAAAGCATTTCAACGATGGTAGCCATAGCGGGACCTCCGCCTACGCACAGGGAAGCACAGCCGTATTTTTCGCCTCGTCTTTCAAGTTCGTGCAACAGAGAAACGATGATTCGAATGCCTGTGCAACCAACGGGGTGACCGAGGGAGATACCGCTTCCGTTTGCGTTTACCTTATCCATGGGTAATTTAAGTTCGCGATTACAAGCGAGGAACTGTGCGGCAAAAGCCTCATTGATTTCGTAGTAGCCGATATCGTCCATGGTAAGCCCTGCGTAATCAAGTGCCTTGGGAATGGCGAATGCGGGACCGATGCCCATAACCTCGGGCGCTACGCCGAGGGTTGCGGTGGAGAGGAGTTTTGCAATCGGTTTGATGCCGAGTTCTTCCGCTTTTTCCGCGGACATAAGCACAACCGCTGCTGCACCGTCGTTGATGCTGGAAGCGTTACCCGCAGTGATTGTTTCACCGAACACTGCACGAAGTTTGGAAAGGGTTTTGACCGTACTGTTTTCACTGGGACATTCGTCCTTGGAAATTACAATATCGCCCTTTTTTCCTGCGATTGTTACGGGCACGATTTCTTTGTCGAATACGCCTGCTTTTTGAGCGGCAACTGCGCGTGCGTGGCTGAGTGCAGCAAGTTCGTCCTGTTCCTGACGGCTGATGCCGTATTGGTCAGCAAGATTCTGCGCGGTGAAGCCCATATGTTTGCCGTAAACTGCGCAAACGAGAGCGTCGTGAGTGAGACCGTCAACAACTTTAACGTCACCCATTCTGTAACCGTTTCTGCTTCCTACGAGCATGTGCGGTACGTTTGACATACTCTCAACACCGAAAGCAACACTCACGTCGGATTTGCCGAGCATAATGCCCTGGCTTGCAATCTCAAAAGCACGCATAGCGGATGCACACTGCTGGTCAACGGTTGTTGCGCCCGATGTAACGGGTACGCCGACTTTGATTGATACCTGACGGGCAGGATTGCCTTTTAAAGCCGCTTTGTAAACTACGCCCGCGGTCACGTCCTGCACCTGCTCTGCGGAGATACCTGCGCGTTTGATTGCCTCTTGCACTGCGATTGCACCGAGTTCAACCGCTCCGAGTTTTGACAGTCCACCCATGAATTTGCCGATAGGGGTGCGGACTGCGCTGACGATAACTACTTCTTTCATAAAAAACAACCTCCAATTATTTTTTTAAAATCCAAGAACAGTATAGCGCGTGTTTGTGAGAATTAAAAATATCGAAAAGTAATAAAAACAATCACTTTTAGTGATGGTGTTAAAGCAAAAAGAAAGACCGACTACCGCATCGCTTGCAATAATCGGTCTTTTTGATTTTGTCAGAGTTGGTCGGTGTTGATGAGCACTTCTTCGATTTCTCCGATATACATTGTGTGGCAATCCGAATCGTCGTAGAAACGCTCAATGATTGACCTGTCAAGCACGTCCTCAAGCGGAATGAGGGTTTCGGAGAGTTTGCGGCAGTTGAATACGATTGCCGCCTGCTCAAAGTAGGTTGTGTGCTCAGCGTATACGGGGGTCAGTCCCGCTTCGTGTACTTTGTCCCTGTCCCTGCCCGAAACTGTGCCACAAAGATAGAGCGCGTCTTTATACTCGTCGTTGAAGAACGACAAAGAGAAACATTCGCTTTTGTCAACGAATTTTTTTGTGTGACGGCTGTCGCGCACAAAGATGAATGCAACGGGTCCACCCCAAAGGACACCGATGCCGCCCCAACTGGCGAGCATTGTGTTGTAACTGCCTTCTTTACCCGCGGTAATGAGCATCCAGTCACGCATAAGTTTAGGTGAGGAGATTTTTGTTACTGCCTCATAAGTAGATTTTTCAAACCCCATAATGATCGCTCCTTTATATGTTATTTTTATTTATATATTACGTTGCTTTTTTTATTATAACAGTAACATATGCTATTAGTCAATCATAGTATGTCTTTGAGGGACAAGAATCCCAAAAAAAATAAAGGAGAATAAACCTAAATGGCAATTTTTACTAACCAGGCACAGTTATCATATAACAATACCATTATAAATTCCAACGTAGCGGTTGGTGAAATTTTCAGCGGCATAACCGCCGCAAAGACGGCAGTTGGTGATACCTACGGCAGAAATGACGAGGTAACCTATGCAATCAGCATCGTAAACGAAGGTCAGACATCACTCACTGACGTTATCGTAACGGACAATCTCGGTGCGTATACGGCGGGCGAAACAACTCTTTACCCCTTGACTTACGTTGACGGTACAGTACGTTTGTTTATCAACGGCAC
Organism: Clostridia bacterium; assembly: GCA_017560255.1. Classification (GTDB taxonomy): domain Bacteria; phylum Bacillota; class Clostridia; order Oscillospirales; family Acutalibacteraceae; genus RGIG7273. Next base: position 154,207 of record JAFYOI010000056.1, on the reverse strand, counting down.
CCTTGTCGCAGCACCTATGGTAACGGCAGGCCCGCCCCTTGTGTTTTCGGGCATTACGATTCCCGCAAATTCAAACGCTATCATAATCTATGAAGCGGCAGTCAATGAGTTTGCGCCCCTTGACACTGACGATTCGATAACAAACACTGCAACTGTTGAATCGGGCAGCGCAACCGCTGACGCAAGTGAAACCATCACAACCGAGCAGGAAGCAGACCTTACAATCACAAAGACGATTGAGCCTTCAACGGTTTTTCAGAACGGCACAGTGACCTATACCTTTACAATTCTTAACTTCGGCAACACAGCGGCAATTGCGACCGATAACGCCACTTTGACCGACACCTTCGACCCGATTCTTTCTAATATAGCGGTAACGTTCAACGGAACACCCTGGGCAGAGGGCACAAACTACACCTACGATGAGACAACGGGACTTTTCGCAACCGTTGCCGGCCAGATAACAGTCCCCGCGGCAACCTATACGGTTGACCCCGAAACAAACGCAGTTGTTATTACTCCCGGCGTAAGCGAACTTGTTGTCACAGGCACCGTATAATTAATTAAAAAATTTTTCCAATTTAAAATTGGGTTATTTTAAAGCGTATCGGGAATAATGATTGTGTCTGCATAATGCGGTCATTCTGAATGCCGAAACGGCTTTAAAAGGAGTATAAAATGAAGAAGATTATTATATCTGTTTTGCTTGTCGTTCTTACTATGACGTTGCTTGCCGCTTGCGGCAGAGGTAATGTGGGAGAGCACACAACAGTGCCGAACACAAGTTCGACAACGCAGACAACGACCTCAAAAAGAACAACTACCGAGGATAAGAATAATTCAACAACGGGTGTTTTAACCACCACAACAACCGGTAGTAATACGCCATCCCAGGGCTCAACAACTCAGTCCAACAATGGATAATTTAACCGTAACAAAAAGCCCGACTTCCGTATAGATGGAAGTCGGGCAGGGGTTTCATACATATCAGATCGTAAAAGATTCACTTGTTGCTTTTGCAATTTTTGCACCGAGGTCGTCGTAAACATCAATCTCGTAAACGCCGATTTTACCACCTTGACGTACAACGCGCGCTTCGGCATAAAGAACGCTTCCTTTTGTAGAACCGAGGAAATAGATTTGCGCCGAGAGTGTGACTGACAGGCTTCTTTCGCAGTTTGCAGCAACACCGAGGGCAAAGTCCGCAAGTGTAAAAATTGCACCGCCCATAACCTTACCGCCCGCATTGAAATGTTTCGGGGTTATCTTCATACTGCATTTTGCATAACCGATGGAAACTGCGTCAATCTCAATTCCCGCCTGCTCGGTTGCAAAAACGTCCTTTTTAAAAATTTCACGCGCTTGTTCAAGTGTTTTGTTGCAGTACATTGATTATTCTCCTAACTGAGTTTTATTCCGATTGTAAACTGGGTGTCGATTTTTGAGTAACTGACTGACTGCACCTTTGCAGCCGAGCCGTAACGGCTGACCGCACGTTGTATTGCAGAGTTTATGAGCCGATTCTGAAACAGTGACGTCATAGCGCTCAGAAAAGCCTCCTGATTTGAAAAACGGATTTCAATAAATTCATCTCTTGAACGCTTTGCGCGGTAAATCATATCGGCAAGTTCGTCAACAAAATCGGCAGAATCAAACGAATCATAGTATATGAAGTTTTTCCTGTGATAATTTTCTTTTACAGTAGAACAATTTGTTTCAAGTTCAAAACTGTGGTCACGCATTATTTCCTCATCGGAAAGGTTGAAGTAAGTGTGCCACACCGCCTCAAAGTTTGATTCGGTTCGGGGGTCGTTCCACGTGGCGTCAAGGTGGTAATCGCCCGAATCAAGTTCTACGATATTCCACATATGATTCGCAAACTGACCGTTGTGGTCAAGCGCAGTTCCCGTGATGAGATATGAGTTGATACCCACCCTTGAAAGAAGCAACTGCATCGCCCTTGCGTAACCCTCGCAAACGGCAGTGCCCTCAACAAGCGCACCATAGACGGTGTAGGCGTTGTCGTCGGTTGCGCCCATTTCGTAGGTGCAATTTCCCACAAGAGTATTGTGCAGGTAGAGTTCCTTGTCGTAGTCGGTCATTGTAGAATAAACGCCCGAAAGTATGCGCGAAACTTTTGCTTCAAGTTCGGCGGTCATTTCCGCCCTTTTTTGCGGCGTGAACAAATAGGGGATTTCAATTTCCGATTTGCCGACGTATCTCGTAATAGTCCACGATTTAGCAAGCCAGAAAAATTCGGGGTTATCGTATGAAACGGCGGTTGTAACTTTGTCGAGCGAATCGTTGCTCAGTTTTGGCGCTTCGGCAACCGATTCAAAGTTGTTGATTGCGTGAATGATGTTGATATATGCCGCTTTTTCCGCATCGGAAAGAAGGGAATAGTATTTGGGAGTGATTGTAAAATTACTCTCAAACCCGGAGATGAGGGCTGAATAATCTTCATTTTGCATCTGGGTATTAAAGCAACCTGTCACGGTAAAACAAAGACAAAGGACGAGCAGAGCCGCAATAAGTCTTTTCATCAACCGAACCTCCTTCCGTTCCAGACTATTATACAAGAATATTTTTACCAACACAATAATTATTACAACAAAAATTTTAATTTTTATTGCCCGTTACAGTCCCATACTATACTTGACACAATGCCGCTTGTTTTGATAAAATCAACCTATAAATATCAAGGTGGTATTATCATGAAAAAATTAGCGTTAATTATGGCAATTGTATTTTTGTGCCTTGCTTTCTGCGCGTGCGGAAAGACTTTTTCTACCAAAGTTTTTGATGAAAATGGTATATACGAGCAGTACGACGAACTCTCTGCGCAGGATAAGGAGAAGTTTCTTTTCGAGGCGGCAGAAGAGGGGTACGTTGTTGGCATTGACGGTGAGGGCAGAATCACTCTCACAAAAGACGGCAAAACGTATGCGCTTGGTACAAGCAAGTGGTAATCCGTAAGGGGTGTTACGATGAATAAAATTTCTTTGATTTATTACAGGGTCAGGAGCATCGGGATTTTTAAACAAACCGCTGACAGCGTGTGCGTGCGCGCACTGATCAGTATGCTTGATGCGGCGAGGGAAAAGGATATTGACTGGCTCTCTGCCGGATGGGGTGAGTTGATAAGCGCACTTTATAAAGATGGTGCTTCATCGCTCAGCGATGAACTTTACTCTCTGCTTAAACGTGATGAGAACGCATTTTCACGTGCTTGTGCGGCGGGCGAGAGGGATGAGGCGCTTTTTAAGGCTGCCGAGCGTGAAATTGCCGCTATTTCTGCTCTTTCACAGATTTCGGCGCAGGAGTTACTTGAACTTGCAGGCGCCCCGAGCGAACTTTCAAGTCAACTGGTTACGTGGGAATGTGGCGATGCCCTTTCGGCTGATTCGGGTGCAATCGCTGAAAAATTGAGCGAGTATTACCGTAAGAACGGTTGTGGAGTTTATTCGCAGTATAACGCGTTTATATGGCAGGACAAGCGCCTTGTACCTGTTGAAACGCCCGATACGATTACTTTTGCTGACCTCAAAGGCTATAGGAGCCAGCGCAAGATGCTCATTGATAATACGCTTGCTTTCCTTGGCGGACGCCCCTGCAATAACGTGCTTCTCTATGGTGACAGGGGTACGGGCAAATCGTCAAGTGTGCACGCGCTCCTTAACGAATTCAGCGCAGACGGTCTGAGAATGATTGAACTTTCAAAAGCGGACGTGGAGGATTTTCATCTTATTTCTTCCGCAATTGCAAAAGTACCGCTTAAATTCATTGTGTTTATTGACGACCTGAGTTTTTCACAGGATAACGACAGTTTTGCCCGTCTTAAAGCGGCGCTTGAAGGCGGACTTGCGGCCAAGCCGTCCAATATGCTGATTTATGCGACGACAAACCGCCGACATTTAATCAAAGAAACTTTTGAAAGCCGTCAGGGCGACGAATTGCATATCAACGATTCCGTGCAGGAGGAGTTGTCGCTTTCCGACCGTTTTGGAATTGTGATAACCTTTATAAATCCCGATCGCAAGCAGTTTTTTGATATCCTTGACGCTATGGCACAGGACAGGGGACTCAACCTGTCAAAAGAGGAATTGCATACACTTGCGGAGAGGTGGTCGCTTCAGAAAGGCGGCAGGTCACCGAGGGGCGCAAAGCAGTTTATCGATGCGCTCTGTTCGGACAGTGAGGAGGAAAATTAAGTGAGTAACGTTGGATTTTTTGCGCTCCTTTACAGGATGAAATACATATCGCGCTGGGGACTGATGAGGAACAGCAAGCGCGAGAATATAAGCGAACATTCGCTTGAAACCGCAATTATCGCGCACGGACTTGCCGTGATGAGAAACAAACGTTTCGGCGGCAACGTAAACCCCGAAAAAGTGGCGCTTCTGGCGATGTTTCACGATGCGTCTGAAACAATAACGGGGGATTTGCCGACACCCGTCAAGTATTTTAATCCCGATATTTCAAAGTCGTACAAGCAGGTTGAACGTGTTGCGATTGAAAAATTACTCACTATGCTTCCCGACGATATGCGCGAGGAGTACAGAGATATTCTCATTCCCGACGAGAGTGACGAGGCGATGATTCTCGTCAAAGTGGCGGACAAACTTTCCGCGCTTCTCAAATGTATTGAGGAGGAGAGCGCAGGCAACGGGGAATTTGTGCTTGCAAAGAATGCAACGATTAAGGCGATTGAGGAAATGAACGTGCCCGAAGCGCAGGAATTTATAAAGGAGTTTCTACCGTCGTATAAACTTACCCTTGACGAACTTATTAATTAATATAAAAAAGCCGCAAGTCCGGGAGGATTTGCGGCTTTTGTTTTTTACCGATTAAAATTTAAACGTGCCTGTGTTACCGAAGAACTCCTGTGCTTCCTGTTCCATATCTTCATCGGTCGGTTCCTGGGTTTTCTTTTCCTTTGTTTTGCGGGTTGTGTTGATGATTTCTTCAACCTCGTCAACGGTTTCGTCACCCGAGCGAGCGAGTCGCCAGTTGCCGAAAATAAGGAACGCGGCGGAAAGAATGATGTAAACGATGGCAAGAGTCATCACAAGGTACTGCGAAGTGATTACGCCGAAAAGCACGACGAGGATGATGCAAGCCGCCATAACAGCGTATCTTGCAACGTTTTTGAGCGCCTTGTCAACGAGCAACGCTATTCTGAACGTAAGGACGTAGGTAAAGAAGAGCGCAACGATGAACGAAGTGATGGTGAAAACGATTGCAACGCCGGAGAAAACGAGGGCGTGAATCTGGTCATCTGCGAAACGAACCATATCTCCGTCAACGGTGATTTCATATATTGCCTTGAACAAGCCTGTTGCAGAGTTGAGGAAATTTTCACCGGGGGTGAGGTGCTCACGGCAAATGCCGACGAGTTTAATAAGTTCAAAAATTCCCAGAGCGGTGAAAATGACGCTTACCGTTACAAGTACGGGACGCCTTCTGTGCTCATTCGGGTCGCACCAGCCGATTGCGGTTGCAAAACCGAGGGGAATGCTCATAAGGAATAATGCGAACACTATCTGTAAAATGGCATAATCAAACATTTAAAAAACAACCTTTCAAAAGTTTTACTGAATTATTATAATCCAAAATCCCAAGAAATTCAATATCCAACCGAATATTTGTTATTGGCAGTGGGAAAATAATGCTATCCATAATGAAAGAAAACTGGGGTGCATAGAATGTCAATTTCAAATAAAGAGTATCAGGAGATGACGAAAAACGCTATTCCCAAGTCGCCGCTTGCGCTTGATACGCTCAAAGCGTTTGCGATAGGCGGATTGATTTGTGCGGGCGGTCAGGGGCTCAGAGATCTTTATACAATGTGGGGGCTGACGGAAGAAAACGTCAAGGCGGCGGTGCCGATAACACTGATTGTCATAACGGCAATACTTACGGGCATCGGGCTGTTTGACAAAATCGCGCGCCACGCGGGCGCGGGTACGGTTGTGCCGATTACAGGTTTTGCAAATTCAATGGTTTCGCCCGCACTTGAATTTCAGAGCGAGGGTTTCATTCTCGGTACAGCGGCAAATATGTTCAAAATTGCAGGGCCTGTTATTGTTTACGGAACAGTTGCCGCATTCGTTTACGGCGTGATTTATTGGATTACAACGCTGTTTTAACGTAATATTTATTGTGCGGTTGTTTATCGTGTGAAGCGTAAATCGAAAGAGGATTGAATAATTGGTAAATATATGCTATAATAAGTTCGTAGTTTGATGCTTTTGCTAATAAAAAGGAGGAAGAACTATGAAATTTCGTAAAGTGATAGCATGTATTTTGTGCTTGCTTGTTTTGCTTGCTTTTGCCGGCTGTGGCGCATCGGATAAAGTAGCGAGCGGTGAGAGCGGAACGCTCAATGACTACATCGTCAAAGGCGACGGTGAAGTGAGCGCGGAAGGCAGTTCCGACCTGCCGGAAAACCGCAAACTTATTCAGACGGTCACAATGAACGTGGAAACGGAAAATCTCGACACCGTTCTTGAACAAATTGATGAGCGCATTGCGCAGTTGGGCGGATATATTGAAAACTCCAACGTGCAGAACGGAAGCGCTTACAACGGCAACAGATACCGTAGCGCAAGCATTACTATCCGCATTCCCGCCAAAGATCTTGAGGCCTTTGTCAACAGGGTGGGCGAAATCACCAACATCGTTTCTTCCAATAAAAAGGTGGAGGACGTAACCCTCAATTACGTGGCAACCGAAAGCCGTGTAAAAGCGCTGCAGGCGGAAGAAGCGCGTTTGCTTGAACTGATGAACAAGGCGGAGAATCTGGACGAATTGCTGACGGTTGAAAAGCGCCTGACCGATGTTCGTACAGAACTCGAACAAGTTGCATCTGCGCTGAGATTACTTGAAAATCAAGTGGATTATTCCACCATTAAACTCTCTATAAGCGAGGTAAAGGAATTTACCGAAGTCACTGAACCCGAAACGGTATGGGAGCGAATTGGTAACGGCTTTGTAAAGAGCATTAAAAACGTCGGTAAATTCTTCAAGGAATTTTTCGTCTTTATTGTGGTTGCGCTTCCTTATATTGTGGTGCTGGCAATAATACCGCTTGTAATTCTTCTTGTTGTTCTCAGAAAGGAACGCAAAAAGAGAAATGCGAAAAAAGATGATAAAAAAGATAATAAAGACGAATAAGTAAAAATATAAAAATGGCAGGGAATGAAAAATTCTCTGCCATTTTATTATGTTAAATTTTGTGAATTTCGGTCAAAGTTGTGAATCCAATCCGCTTTTAAGAAGTAAATGAGGAAGATAATACTGCTCAGTGACCACGTAATCGGATACGCAAGGGAAACCGTGGTCAGTTCGTTGACTATTTTGACGGCAACTGTGATATACGTAACTCTGAAAACACACCAGCAGGCAAGCATCGTGAACATCGGGACGGTCGCCTTGCCCGCGCCGCGCATAATGCCCGCAATACAGTGGGAAAAAGCAAGCAGACAGTAGAAAAGGCAGATTGTTCGCATATGCCGAACGCCGAAATTAATGGCTTCCTGTGTTTCGCTGAAAAATCCTATCATTTGTGGTGCGAATACGTAGGAGATAACGCCCACAATTTCTGCCAGCAAACAACTGCAAGCGATGCCGAAACGTGTGCCTTTCCGCACGCGGTCGTGCTGACCTGCGCCGAGGTTCTGTCCGACAAAGGTGGAGAGCGCCTGAGTAAAGCACGTTACGGGCAGGAAAACGAAACCCTCCAATTTGGAGTACGAACCGCAACCCGCCATAGCCGACTTGCCGAAACTGTTGATATTTGACTGCACCACAACGTTTGCAATTGCAATAACGCTGTTCTGTATGCCCGAAGGGACGCCGTAGCGGATGATTTCTTTGAGGCTTTCCTTATCGAAACGAACTTCCTTTAATCTGACTTTGTATGGGGTGTCTACTTTGAGAAGGTGGATGAAACATAACAGCGCGCTGATACCCTGCGATATTGTTGTGGCCATCGCGGCAGCACCCACGTCAAAGCCGAGAATACCGACGAACAATACGTCCAGACCGATGTTGACAAAGGTTGAAATAATCAGGTAATAAAGCGGGTGTTTACTGTCGCCTACGGCGTGCAGAATACCCACGAATATGTTGTACATTACAATGAAAATTGCACCGAAAAAGTAATATTTGAAATAACTGATTGAGCGGGGGAGAACTTCGCTCGGGGTGCCCATCCATCCAAGAATCGTCGGTGTCAGCGCAACGCCCACAACCGTCAGCACAACGCCCACAACAAGACCGAATGCAATTGCCGTATGAATGGCTTTTCGCATAGAACCGTATTGTTTAGCGCCGAAAGAGCGCGCAATAACAACACCTGCGCCCATTGAAAGACCCTGGAAGAAACTTATCATCATAAAGATGAGACTGCCCGAGGAACTTACCGCCGCCAGTGCCTCGTCGCTTATAAAATGACCGACGCACCACGTATCGAAGGCATTATACATTTGTTGAAAAGCGTTGCTGAGAAAAACGGGCAACGCAAAAAGCAGCATTGATTTCCATATCGGCCCTTCGATGAGGGAGATTTTCTTCGACTGCACGTATATGCCTCCTTTCTGAACAAAACCAAAATATTATATCACACCGCTTGTCGTATGTAAATATCAATATGTTGCTCGTTGGCTTAATTTTTTTGTGTAAGCAAAAAGAAAGGGCGGGGATTACCCGCCCGAAATTATTTTATTCTCATATTTACGGATTGATTGTGATAGATACTATGGTGTTGTCCGCTCTGATGTCAATCCAATGTCTAAAATCGGATACGCCCTTAAAGGCCATCGTGACGGTCTGGGGTTTGTTCTTTTTAAGCGTGAGTGTTTTGTTATCGCCCGTGCCAAGAAAGTCGGAACTCATCTGACAATCGAGGTCAATTACCACCTCTTGATTTTCCGTTGAAACAACTTCAAGCGTGATTGAACTTGAGGTGTTATCATCTGTTGAAACGTCAATTTTCTTGATTTTTATGCCGATGGAAGATGGCGCTTCAAAAACGTTTGTCAGTTCAACGGTTTTGTCGCCCCTGTTGTATTCGCCCATATAGTAATCAAAGGGAACGAAATTCCACGCGTCGACAATATCCTGTCGCAATTCCTCGGTTAATTTAAGAACTTTGCCTTCGCCGTAATGCCTGTCAACAAGGCAAATCTGATTGTAATCGGGGGTCAGGCGATATATCTTGCCGTTACACTCAATCCACATCGTCCCGCGCTCTGCGTAATACTCCGACGGACGAGGCACGTTGTCGACTTCAAGTTCCTCGTCGGATAATTGAGGGATAATCTCGCCCGTTTCTTCCAGATTGTTAAGGGCGGTTACAATATCATACCCTGTGTTGCAGGGTGGGAGTGTTTTGGATGAAATGCCCCATCCGTCCCAGGTGTATTGGCGAAAAACAATATCTATATCACCGACCAACAGACAAAATACGTCTTCGTAGCGGTACGAATTCTGAGGCGAATCGGGGTCGCAGTTTCCGGCAAGCAATATTTCAAGCACAACGTAGTATCTTCCGTCGCCGAGTTGAGAGAGGGCGTCAAACGTTGTTTCGCTCTTTTCATATCCGTTCTCACCCTGTGTGAGCAGGTACGTGTTTTCAATCATTCCGTTAGCCTGAATACTGTACGATAAATCCCCATCCAAAGAGATTACGGGGATATCCGCCACAGAGTGTTCGGTTTTGCCACTTACAAGGTCCACAACGTCATACTTGTCAACAATGGTCTCTTCAACTTTTCCGTTCCATTTTTCCTTTTTTGACCACGTAAGACACCCAAAGGGGTAAATTTTGCTGTCACCGCTCTCTATGCTGATATGAGTTGCTTTGAGGAGTGTATCCGAAGATTGCTCCGTCCCGCAACCCGTCAATATTGCAAACGACATAACGAGAATTAATAAAAAAGCAAATATACGCTTCATAAATACACTTTCCTTTCGTTAGTTTATCGTATCGGCTCTGTGTCGTCTACGAGGACCGACAATTTACTGAGCGCTTTTTGTTCGGATTTATCAAAACTTAGTATTACTGTACGTTTTACCGATACGTGCTGGTCATTATCATATTTTTCGGTGAATACGAATTCATACGGAAATTCAACGCCTACGGCATCCTGAATAACCTTGAAACGAAGGGACAAAGTGCCGTCGTCATATATTGTCAGATCGGTTACGGAGTATCTGTCAGGTTTCAGATTTCTGTACGGTCTGAAGTCAATGTCAAACGTATTAAAAACGCTTGCAAGCGAATCACCGAATTTTACGCCATACGGCAGAATTAAATCTTCAAGTGCCACGCTTGTATAAAGTGCTTTTGTTACGTTTGCTCGCTTTCCGTCTGCACTGACGTTGTAGTCATAGTAGAAAGTGAAAAGATCTCCCGATGCAAGCCAGCCGCCGCCCGATGCTCCGTCGTAGAGAGCGGTTTGGACTGCCCCCATTACACTCTCACCGTTGTAGCGGTATTCTTCGATTTTATCAATGAATTCGGACTGAGTTAAGCCGTCAAAATTGATGTCGTAATCAAGGTACGATTTAAAATATCTTGCCACTATATTTTCTGCAGAATATAGGGGTGTCGAGGGTTCTACGGCCGAAGTGGAAATCTTCTCGCTGAAAAAGAGGTGTTTGTGGTCAAGGCACACCCCTGTAGATTCACTGGGGTCATCAATGGATACAATAACTTCGGTGGAAAGATAAAGATAATTGTCCAGGGATACGTCGAGGTAAAAGCGGGAGTTGTTCGTGTACTGAGCAATATCTTCATTGATTTTGCTTTCCGCCGCCTCAACAAGTTGGTCCGTTATATAGGGCGCGAAACCGATTTCATCGTCGTCTAATTCTATTTTTTGTTGACTTTTCGGCAAGGTTAAAAAATATTTGCCGTTTTCGATTGTTATACACGATGTCGACGGGGTCTCCGGCGGCTTTTCTTCGCATCCCGCAAAAATTGTGAACGCAACGGTAAGAATCAGCATAAAAGCAAGTAAACGCTTCATAAAAGCACCCCCTTTTTAAAGAATTATTGATTGATGTTTTTAATGAACTGCATCTGGTCGTCGGATATTACGGCGCAGTAGTGGTCGAAATAAATGACGTTGGCGTCATAACTGAAATAGTAAATATATCCGCGGTCAGAAAATTTGAATTCGCCGTCGAAATAATACGGCAATCGGTCAACAGAATCGTCATCGGTCCACTTTTGTACGCTGTCGATTATTTTTCTGAGTTCTTTAATCTGATCCTTTGACAATTCAATCGACGTTGCTATAACGGGTTCTTTACGTTCCTTCGTTGCCTCGGTGTAGAATTTTACGTTGCCCGAAAGTTCCGTTCCAACCGAAACGCTTATACGGAACATTGTGCAGTCCCCGAAAACGTAAGACGGATCGGGGCTGGATATGTTCTCGCGGTAGCGGTATCCCACGCCGTCAACGTAATCAAAACTGTAACGGAAATCCGCATTGTAAAGCAAAAGTCCCGAATCCAGCATTTCATAATATCCCGTAAGTTCATCGGATGAATCATCGTTCATTTTCAAGGTGAATTTGCCGTTTCTGTCAAGGGTGAAGATGAATTGTAGCCCATCAGATGATGCAATATATGTGCCGTTGAAGTTGTTTTCTATTTCTGCGGTGGGGTATGCCTGTGAGATTATCCACGTTTGCATTGATGCGAATTTTATTTCTGCTTCTCCCCAATAGTACATTGTAAACAGGTCGGAGAATCCTTCATCACCCGTTGCTTCCGTTCTGCTACCTACGACTGAGAGGATATGATTTCTGTCCGTGTTTTCGGAATATGCGGGGATATAGAATAACGTTCTTGAGAGCAAACTGCTGTCAAGTTCAGGGATACCGCCCGCGTGGATGATTGCTTCGTTGCCCATAAAGAACGCCTCGGGTGATGACAACGCTTTGAGGCGGTACATAATGATTGTGTAAATTGCCGTTATGTCGCTTTCGTTATAGGAGATAACCTGATTCGGCCTTGTTCTGATAGTAACCGTTTCTCTGAAATCCGAACCAAACGGGTGACGCATTGATGCGTTGTAATATTCATCTTTCACGAAAGGCTCGAGGGACGGCAATATTACCGTGTCGTATTCGGAGTAAATACGGATTGAATCCTGAATTATGAAGTACACTTCCTTAGTTGTAAGGGAGCGGATTTTATCTTTATCCTGCCAATAGTTGCGTAAATAGTTTTCACTTATTACAGTGATAGTGTCCCCGTTGACGTCGTACATTGCCTCAAACTTGACTTTCAATGAGTCCTGTGTAGCGGGAGTGTCAAGGTTGACTGCGGGCGGGTTCGCGTTGCCGCCGGGAGTATTGAAATCAGGTGCGGTAGGAGAATTGGGTCTTTTTCCCGTGTTTGCGGCAATTATGTGCATACCGCCGACAACAATTGCAATGGACAGAATAATCAATGATATTACGATAATGAAAAATTTAAAATTGTGCTTCACGGTACACACCATCCTTTCGCCTTTGTAAATGTATTGTAGCGGATTTTTATTTCCGACTTATCTCCGGGTTATTGCCAAGTTGTAAAAACGACGGAAATTTTCGTTCCTTTGCCCGCTTCTGACTCAAAACGTATCTGAGCGCCGTGGGTATTGACTATCTGTTTACACAGGGCAAGTCCGAGACCCGCGCCGCCTTCGGCACGTGAACGTGATTTGTCGGTGCGGTAGAAAGGTTCGGTTATATGAAGCAGTTGCTCTTCTGTCATACCTTTGCCGTTGTCCTCAACCACTGCTTCGTTGCCTGAGCAGTAAAGTTTGACAGTACCGCCCGCTGAACACGCTTTTATAGCGTTTTCCGTCAGATTATAGAAAAGCATTGACAACAACGTTTCGTTACCCTTGACGGTTGAGGGCGCGATGTCGCATACAATTTCAACCTGCGCCGACTCGGCTTTTGATTTCAGTTTTTCGGCAACGTCCGTAAGGACTGCGCCGAGGTCAGTTTCCGCCATTTCAATTTCACTTTCGCGTATGAATGCGCCGTCAAGAAGTATCTGTGAGATTTTTTGCAGACGTTTTGCTTCGGACGATATGTACTGCGCCGCAATCAGCCTGCGCTCTTCGGTGGTGTTTGCTTTTTCGATGAATTCGGCGTAGCCCTGAATACTCGTAAGGGGCGTGCGCAACTCGTGCGCCATATTGTCAACAAGCATTTGTTTTCGCTCGGCTTCACGCTCCAGAGTCGTCATCTGTTCATTGATTTTTGCGAGCATCGCGTTGAAACTTTTTGCAAGCAGTGTAAAGTCGTCGTTGCCCTTTTCTTCTGCGGTAACGGAGAAATCACCCGACTCAATGACCTCGGTTGTTTTTCGCAGTTTTTCAAGCGGCTCGGAAAGGTTCTTGAGAATTAAAAGCAAGCAGATTGCAAGCACTACCGATACGACAACTGCCGTCAGCGTGTACGTAATCATCAGGGAACTGAACTCGGAATCAAGGGATTCCACGTTCTTTGCAAATATCATTTTGTACCTGCCGTTGCATATCTCTGACGAGATTACAATATGGCGTTTTTCGTCAAAGTCGGTATGGTACAACGAATTGCTGTCCGATTTGTATTCGTTTGTGAAGTTGGAATATACAACCTCGCTGCCCTCTTCAAAAGCAATACGCGCGTCTTTGTTGGCGTAGTGTGCGCCGTAGGACTGCATAAGAAGGGACGGGCTGCTGTACGAGTTAACTATTCCGATTGATTCGTAGTCACGCTCAAAGGACATAGCGGCGTAATGCTGCTCCGCAATAACGGCGGTTTCGGTTGCTTCAACGGTGTTTCGATAGGTGTAAAACGTGAGCGAAAGAACGCCGACGTTAAGACAAATGAGAAACAATACCAAAGTAAATATGTAAGTTTTTTGCCAGAATTTCAGTTTCATATTTCAAATCTGTAACCCGTTTTGTATACCGTCTGGATTCTGTCCGAGATGCCGAGTTTCTGGCGCAATCTCTGTATATGGACGTCAACGGTGCGGGTATCTCCTTCGTAATCAAATTCCCATACCAGATACAAGAGTTTTTCGCGTGACAGTGCAAGATTTCGGTTGTTTATCAGCACTTCAAGCAGGTCGAATTCACGGGGTTTGAGAATTACCTCATTGCCGTTTTTATATACGCGGCGATTGTCAAATTCAACGCGGATGTCGTCAAATTCAAAATGGGCGGAGTCGGATTTTGTCCTGCGCAGTACCGCTTTGACACGTTCAACAAGTTCAATGATGTCAAACGGCTTTGTTATGTAGTCGTCTGCACCGAGGCGCAGACCTTTGATTTTATCCTCGGGAGAGGTTTTTGCCGTTACGAAAATTACGGGAGTTTTTTCAATACGCTCCATAATTTCAAATCCCGAATACCCAGGCAACATAACGTCAAGGATGATCAGGTCATATCCGAGTTTCAGTGCTTCGCTGAGTCCTGCTTCTCCGTCAAAAACCTGATAACATTCGTGCCCTACAAGTTCAAGATTGAATTTCACAAGATCGTTTATCGCTCTTTCATCTTCAACAATGAGTATTTTAGCCACATTAACACCCCGTTTTTGCATTTCGGGGGATATACTATCCCACTTTAATAAGATTATAACACAATGATGTTGCCAAGTTGTAACCAAAACATCATATTTTGAAAATAATTATAAATTTTATATCTTATTGTGACTGCTGAATTTTCACGGGGACCGTAACTTTTGCTATCCGATTTTTTTATCATCGGTTGCGGGGTTGTCGATGAGTTCACCGTCCATGGTGAAACGTGAACCGTGGCAGGGACAGTCCCACGAATGCTCAGCACGGTTGTACTTGAGCGCACATCCGAGGTGAGGGCATCGGGGTACGGTAGGGGTGAGAAGACCGATGATGGACTCAAAAGTGTTTGCGGCAAGTTGAGGGCGCATAATACTGCGCGAGGGCAGGAAAACTTCGGCAAAAGGTGCGGGGCGACCTTTGATTATTCCGCATAGTATATCGGCGGCAACCATAGAGTTTGTCATGCCCCATTTGTTGAATCCGGTTGCAACGTAGACGTTGGACAGTGACTTTGCGTATGGCCCGATATATGCAACTGCGTCAAGTGTCATACAGTCCTGTGTTGCCCATTTATCGATTATGCGGGCGTTTTTGTAGTGCTTTTGTGCGAACGTTTCAAGTTCGTTCCAACAGCCGCCTTTTTTGCCTGTACGATGTCCGCCACCCCCGAGCAGAAGCAGATTTTCGTAGTTACGGAATGAAAGCCCCGTATCCGATTCATCAACGTACATACCGTTGAGTTTTTGCGCGTTTTCAAGTGCGATGACGTAGGAACGGTGCTGATAGAGTTTTATAAAATATCCGCCGTGTTTGTTGAGAATAGGAAAATGAGTTGCAATAATCAGTTTTTTAAATGAGATTTCTCCGTGGTTTGTTATCGCTGTGTATGGTTTTAATTGCGTGACTTTGGTGTGCTCGTAAATAGGCAAGTCTTTTGAAATAGCGTATAGGAATTTTAATGGGTGAAACTGTGCTTGCTCCCTTACGCATACCGCGCCCGCAACCTTAAACGGCAGTTCGGTTGCTCCATAAAAATCCGCTTTTATACCAAGGTGGTTGAGTGTTGCCACTTCCCGTTGTATCTTTTCTTTGTTGTTTAGTGAATAGACGAAAGAGTCTTTGATTTCGTAGTCGCAGTCAATGCCGTGGCAAATTTTTGCGTATTCTTCACCCGCGTGCATCTGTGCTCTCAGATAACGTTTAGCCTTGTTTTCGCCGAATCGTTTAATGAGTTTGTCGTACAGTAACCCGTGTTGCAGAGTTATTTTTGCCGTGGTGTTTTTTGTGATACCGCCACAGATTTCAGCGGCTTCGGTCAAAATGCAATCAACACCTGCATTTTTTAATTTGTAGGCGCATAGTATCCCCGCAATGCCGCCGCCGATTATCAGTACGTCTGTGCTGGCGTTTCCGTTAAGTTTTTCAAATTTCGGGCGCTGTGCGCTTTTCTCCCAGACAGATTCCATAATATTCCCTCCGAAAACTTAATAAGATTAGAGTTCGCCTTTGTCGGAGGAATATACCGATATCCGCGTATATTCTGTGTGATTGCGGAAAAAGTATAAATAAAAATATCGGAGGTAATAAAAATGTTCAAACACGAAAAGATGCTTTTTCATCCCGTAGCGGTGGAGAAACCCAACCCGCAGTATGCGGCGCTTTTGCAGGAGCAACTTGGCGGCGGAAACGGCGAATTGAAAGCGGCAATGCAATATATGTCGCAGAGTTTCAGAATCAAGGACCCCGAGATCAAAGACTTGTTCCTTGATATTGCGGCGGAGGAACTCGGACACA
This sequence comes from Clostridia bacterium, assembly GCA_017560255.1. GTDB lineage: Bacteria > Bacillota > Clostridia > Oscillospirales > Acutalibacteraceae > RGIG7273. The sequence goes on along the minus strand of JAFYOI010000056.1, from coordinate 137,830 downwards.
TGGAGATGGTTGCTCAGACAATCAATCTTCTCAACGGACACGACGTAGATGCCGAAAAAGTACCGTCGGGCGAAATTCAGTCCCACGTAATTCTTGGACTAAATCCGGGACTCATAAATGCTTCGGGATATTCCTGGACTGCCGACTATGTGACGGTTACGGGTGATTTGTGCGCCGATTTGTTGAGTAACATCGCTTCCGAACAGCGTGCAAAGGTGGTTTACGAATATCTTTACCGCCAGATTGACGATAAAAAGGTGCGGGAAACAATTGATTTTTTGCTTAATCGTGAAGAAGCGCATAATCAGATGTTCCGCGATGCCTTTAATAAGGTTCAAAGTTCGGGTTCAAACCGTGATTTTGGAACGACCAAAGCGGCGAAAATGTATTTTTCAATGTCTGAGCCGGGACCGAACACGTTTGCAACGGGCGAAACGAATCCCGTTTCTTTTAATAAGTAAAAATCATAACAGCCTCATCGTTCAAAACGGTGAGGCTTCTTTTGATTCTACGCTCAGTAGGTTGATGTTGCGGATAGTTTGATATATAATATATCCAAAGGGGCGATGGGAATGAATGCTTACGTAACGGGTGCGACAATTAAAAATTTGCGCGAGAAAAAGGGGATAACACAAAGCGGACTTGCCGATATGCTCGGTGTCAGCAGTAAGGCGGTTTCAAAATGGGAAACGGCAAAGGGACTGCCCGACGTGACTTTGATAGAGCCACTTGCAAAGGTGCTTTCGGTTTCGGTGATGGAACTTATGTCGGGAGATACCGTGATCAATAAAAACACTTCCTCAAACATATTGCGCTCAAAATTTTATGTTTGTCCCGTGTGCAACAATATTATACGGACTGTCGGTGATGCGGTTGTAAGTTGCTGCGGAATCACTTTGCCATCGCTTGAAGCGGAGGAAGCGGACGAAGATCATCAGATAAAAATCGAGCCGGTTGAGGACGAGCATTTCATTACTATCGGCCACGATATGACCAAGGAACATTATATTTCATTTATAGCGTTTCTGACGAGCGACAGGGTGCAGTTTGTAAAGTTGTACCCCGAGGGAAACGCCGAAACGCGAATGCAACTGCGCGGCAGAGGGTATCTGTACGTTTATTGCAACAAACACGGATTGATGAAAAAGAAAATATAAACTGAATCTGAAAAGAGCGGCACAACCGCTCTTTTTTCATGATTTTTGAATCGTATATTGCGGATTTATGTAAAACATTGTATAATTGAACTGGTTTCTATTATCTAAGAGCGGGAGGAAACGTATATGCTGACTAATGAACTTATTCGCAAGACAATTTTGGAAGGGAAATATATCCCTAGTGATGCAACCGACCACATGACAACTCAGGAGTTCCGCGATCTTTACGGTTGTGAAGTACTCAAAAAATATACAAAGGGAAAGGAATTGTTGCATTTTCTTTTTGGAAATATCGAGCACAATAGTAGGAGTTTGACGTATTCTCTTGAAGTTAACACTAAAATTACGTCTTTTTTTGGTGCGGCAGCACCAGGATTTAACACAACCAAAATACTTAATCACTCAAAGGGTTCATGGAAAAATCGTCAGAAAAATATAACGGAAGATGAAGCGATAGATATTGCTTACAATATAAGAACTTCGCTGATAGCGGTTTTTGAAAAAATCACAGACGATACAAATGCAGTTGAAATCTACGATTTGTTAAGAGGAGAGAACCTTGAAAGTTGTACCAATCAGAATTGGTTTAAAAAATACCTTACAATTTTATATCCCGACAAGTTTATGCTCATGCTGAACGAGGATTGGACAAGCAGAATTTTTGTTCCACTTGGTTTGAAGGTAACAGGCAACTGGTTTAAAGATGCGAGGACGTTTTCTGAAATGGCAAAGGAATTCAATTTGGATTCAGTCAATTTTTATCACGTAATATATAAATGTGCAATAGAGCAGGTAAAACAAGAGTTATCCGGTTTAGGTATTGACCCCGGACAATTAGCGGCACCCAGCAACCTTTTGGTTAATAAAAAAAATGCTTGGAAAGAAGTAAAAAAGCACATAAAATCAGAAGAGATACAGTCCAAATTTGAAGAGTATTTATCAAAAAAATATGACTGGGATTTAAAGACAAAAAAGAGCGAAACGATGCCTTCGGATAAAATCGAAATGGATAAAACCGATGTTACAAACATTAAGTATTTGAATGAATATTCCGAATTAGTACTTGACTCCAAAAATATAATTTTCCGTGGTGCTCCCGGCACGGGAAAAACGTATCTTGCAAAATCAATTGCTGCGGATATTGTAAGCCGTGGTAAAAAGAGTAAGTACGGTGATCTTTCCGATGAAGAAGAAAAGCAGGTCGGATTTGTTCAGTTTCATCCGAGTTATGACTATTCCGACTTTGTGGAGGGTTTACGCCCGGTAGAAAAGAACGGCGTTCTTGGATTTGAACTGAGAAATGGCGTTTTTAAGGAGTTTGTGGAGCACGCAAAAAAGAACTTTGTAAACTCTCAAAAAAGTCAGGTTGTTATTGAGAAAGAGCAGTCCATTGAGGAAAGAATGACTGATTTTTTGGAGACCGCTGTTGATGGCGAAGAATTTGAAACTCGCAATGGGAACAAATTTTATATCACAGGGTACGACGATCAGTATATTCAAATTTACATACCTAGTAACGAAATAAGCAATAGCATAAATATTAAAATTGATGAGATAAAGTCACTTTTGGCTGCTGAACAGGAATTTGGCTCTGTTCGTGAGATAAGGAGTTTCTTTAACAAAAAGCACAATACACAGGGGCATTCTTACGTGTACGTCATATACAAAAGTATTGTAGACAGAGGCTCGGTGTCAAGAAAAACCGTAGTTAAGAAAGAAGAACTTAAAAACTACGTGTTCATTATAGATGAGATAAACCGAGGTGAAATTTCAAAAATATTGGGTGAACTTTTTTATTCTATTGAACCCGGTTACAGAGGAACGGAGGGCGCAGTGTTTACTCAGTATTCCAACTTGCATGATGATCCCGAGGAAAAATTCTATATCCCCGAAAACGTCTATATTATAGGCACGATGAACGATATTGACCGTTCGGTAGATACATTTGATTTTGCTATGCGCCGCAGATTCCGTTTTGTTGAAATTGATGCTGATAAACACATGGATATGCTCAATAAGTTAAACGATGAATTGCTTAAAGAAGAGGCGAAAAAACGCATGAGGTCTTTAAATGCGGTTATCGCTAAAACGGATGGATTAGGAAAAAATTATCAGATAGGTGCATCGTACTTCCTTAAATTGGAAACGGTTGATTTTGAACATCTCTGGTTGGATTATTTAGAACCGTTATTGCAGGAATACGTAACGGGGGCGTATAACGAAAAAGATATAATGAGTGACTTTTATAACGCATACAATCTTGTTGGTGAGGGCAGAGAAAACGAAAATGAAAATTAATGATAACTCCCGAGCGGATAAATTAGCTGTTTCCCGAATTCCGAAAATGGTCGAAAAAATTGCAAACAAAACTCTTACTGAACTTGAAGATGAGGGTGTGTTTGTTTTTCCGGAATGTATCAAGGACACTGAGGATTTAAATAGTGACCAGATGGTGCTACAGAAGATTGGAAATTACTACTATACCGGAAACATAATGGGTTTTTTGGGATGCGGAGAAGAAAGGCTGACAATATCTTCAAGGTTTTCATCACATAACAGCGATTTTTTTCTTCAATATATGCTGGATAAAGTTCTTGACTATCCAAACGTGTTCGACCTTGAAACACAGTCAAACAGCAATAATCAGCTGATTAATATCTTGATGTTTCTGTTTCCGTTATATTTGCGCAGGGCAATGAGAAAAGGTCTGTTCAAAAAATACGTTACCACTAAATATAACGATTCAAATCTCAAAGGTAACGTGAACATTTCAAGGCACATCAAGGAGAATACTCCGTTTGTCGGAAATATTGCTTATGACAAGCGAGAACAACTGCTTGATAATTATATGTCACAGCTTATCCGTCATACTATCGAATTTATCAAAGGAAAACGAAGCGGCAAGCAAATTCTGGCGTGGGCCAGGGATGACGTAGGGCGCATTGTTGAGGCGACATCCACGTATAATGTTCATGATCGAAAAAAAGTGCTGGCCGATAATAAAAAGCACGTTGTCCGACATGCTTATTTCCGCGAATATCGCGCTTTGCAGAAACTTTGTATTTTGATTTTACAGTATCAGAAGCAGGAACTTGGCTCTGGAATAACCCGAGTGTATGGAGTTTTGTTTGATGGTGCGTGGCTGTGGGAAGAATATGTAAATTCTCTTGTGAAGGAGTATTTTTATCATCCGAAAAACAAGGAGCGTAGCGGTGCTGAACAGTTGTTTACGTGCAAAAGAAAGATAGGATTAATTTACCCGGATTTTATTAGTAAAAATGTTGAAGAACGTGTTATTGCAGACGCTAAATATAAACCGTTCAGCAATATCGGTAATCGTGATTATTTGCAGTTGCTTGCCTATATGATGCGCTTTGAATCAAAAAGAGGTATGTTTTTATATCCCGAATCGGGTTGTGAAGAAGATGCTTTGCTTTTGGTAAATAGGGGCTCCACGCATGAGAAGAACGTAGAGCCAAGAACTGATACTTTTATAGTAAAGCACGGATTGAAAATACCTGTAAAGGCAAAGGACTACAATGATTTTTCTCTTAGAATGAAAGACGCGGAAAATGATTTTGTGCGTTCACTTATCACCATACTATAATTTAGTTTAAGTGCCTCCTGGAAATCCAAGAGGCACTTTTATTTACAAAATTCTTTCTATTTGAACCGAAACGTGCTATAATGAAAAAAATGAAAATTGCCCGTAAAATTCTTAGTTGCGATAAAGGAGAGTTTAAGTATGTCAAAAGTTATCACACCGCCCGTTATACGTGTTTTTTTGTCCTCCACTTTTGCAGATATGGAAAAGGAGAGGAGTTATTTCAACGAGTTTGTTGCGCCTAAAATCAGCAGGGCTTGTGCTGAACGCGGCGTGTCTTTCTTTACCGTAGATTTGCGCTGGGGCATCACTCAAGAAGATCAGGTCAACGGCAAAGTGCTGCCCATCTGTTTGAGCGAAATCGACAAATGCCGACCGTACTTTATCGGCATCCTCGGCAACAGATACGGCAGTATTCTTGAAACCGTACCCGACCATATTGCACAGACTATCCCGTGGCTTGAGGGAAAAGAGGGTTATAGCATAACGGAACTTGAAATGCTCTACGCCGTACTTGATCACGATAAGAATACCGACGGCATCAACAGTGCTTTCTATATGCGTTCCGACCGCTTGTCGCAGGAACTTTACGGTGAACTTAAAAGCGAAAACCCCGAGGTTGTTGCTCGTCTTGATAAACTTAAAAAGACGGTTTGTGAGGATGGCGAAGTTCTGTGTTCCGATTACGACAGTATTGAACAGTTCGGGGAACTCGTCTTGCGTGACCTTATGAACTGGCTTAACGAGAATTTCCCCGAATCCGAGGACGTCGGCAAGGTCAGACGCGAGTGGTACAACGGCGAGATATTAAGAAATTACACGGACAATGCTGAGATGGACGAGTTTATGAACGTATACGTGCGTGACAGCCGTAAGTCGCTCCTGATTTACGGCAGCGGTGCGAGAGGTAAGACGACTTTCCTCACGGCTTGGCAACCGCAGGGTGACAAAATTCTCATAAATTGCGGTGCAGATGATAAATTTTCCTATTGGCCGTCGATAGCGAATGAGATTGTTCGCAGTCTTAATGAAATTGATGGCAGTTGCGGGCATCCCGATGCAAAGAAAAAATCATTTAACCCGATTAAATTAGCGAGCATTCTGCGCGGTGGCAAGGATAAAAAGGAAGGCGCGGATGGTAAATCCGATGATTTTTTCGCGAGCGATAATGAGCGCGAGCAGTTCCGTATATCTTTTTTGAACTGGTTGAAAACCTGCTCACTGAAAAGCAAGGTCACAATTATCATTAACGATCTTAATCTGCTCGATGATGAGGCGGGTAAACTGTTGTCGTGGCTCCCGTCCTCGACAAATCAGAATATCAATATCGTGTGCACAACCAATGACGAAGAGATGGTAAACAATGCGGAAATGCTTGGCTGGAACGTTAAGGAAATGCCGCTTTTCGCACGCGAGAATGCAAAACGTCTTATTACTGAGTGCCTTCATACTTACGGCAAAAATCTTACTGACGAACAACTCGGCAGGGTAATGAAATCGGTTGCGGTGAATTATCCGGGACAACTGCGCTTTGTCGTTTCTTTTCTGATTATCCACGGCAGATTCAATCAACTTGATTCCATTATTGATGAGATTGCTGGATTTGGAGAGATTGGAGATATTTACCGCTACGTTTATGAGTTTCTGACCGCGGGATATTCCGAAAACGAAAAGGCGGCGGCACGCACTGTTATGGGATTGGTGCGTTGTTCCGACGTTTCTCTGAGTGAGCGTGAATGTTATAATCTGACGAATAAAATTTCTACTGTTACGGCTATTGAATGGGCAAACATATTCGGAGTTCTTGAACAGTTTGAGGTTGTAAAGGGTGACTATTGGAATATCCGTAACGAAGAAATGCAGAATTTTATCGACGGATTGCTCACGCGCGAACATATTGAGAAAATCCACTCCGTTCTCGGTGATTATTTCTTTGGAAAGATTGAAGAAAGCGCGGGAAACATAAATTCGGTGCAGATGATAAGAACATCAACCGCATTTTCCAAAGCGGCACTTTTGCATTATCAGAAAGCGCAGGCTTGGAAAAAACTCATTACCGCGTTGGGAAACGACAGTATTATACGTTGTCTGACAAAACTTGACTGGTACCGTTACCGCAGTTCGTGGGTTCAACTGTTTTTAAATACCGATTTTGACATTCAGGATAAAATCCTGAATCTTATTCCCCGTTATCGCATAGGTGGTAAGGAGTCAAAGGATATCTCGTTTAAACTTGCGGGACTGATTATGGATATTGGTTTCAAAGACCGACTTGAATATCTTTCGACCATTATGGGAACGAATCATATTTATTCTACGATTGGCGAGCGTGGAGGAGCAAACAGTGAAGAGTTTGTGGCGATATATCCTGTTATTGTAAATTTCAGGAAGCAGGGAAGTTACCGCTTACTTATTGACTACTTGACAGAACAACTGGAAAAGAGTGAACGATTTACTGCGGAGGATATATGCGAACTTCTGTATTTCAAGACCGATGCGCAGGACCATTTGGCTATGCGAGCGCAGGCGCTTGAATCAGCCAACCATTACTATATGGCAGCGCTGAATGCGGGTGTTGTTTATCATATACACAGTGCTTTAACTATGCGTGGAAACGTTCTGTTCCGCAATGCTGATTATGATGAGGCAATGAAAGTACAGCGCAGAGTGGCGCAAATTGCTCTTAAGGAGGGCGACTTGTTGCGCTATCTCGGCGCGCAGAACGTTATTGCTATGTGCTTGTACCATTCACAACACAGTGACGAGTCGGTTGAAATTTTTGATACGTTGCACAAATTCTGGCTGAAACTCGGGAATGAAAGCGAAGCGGCAAGCGTTATGCTAAACAAGAGTAATGCGCTGTCGGCACGCGGTGATAAGCGCGGTGCTTTTGAATGTTCAAAAAATTGTTATGACCAAAATAAAGACAAGCCGGAACTTGAACCGATTTGCCTTAAACTTCTTGGTAATATGGGTATCTACGCTATGGATATCGGCGATTATGATGTTGCTGAAAAATATATGATGGAAACTCTTGAGCGCTCATCAAAATGCGGGCAGGAGTCAACGATGCTTAATACTTACAACGCTTTGATAAGTCTCTACGACAAACTTGATAAACATTTCAGAATTGTTGAAGTGAGAAAAAACCAGATGGAATTGTTGTGGCAACGTAAAGAGTACGGTGCGCTGGTTGAATCTCTAAAAAAAGCACTTGAAATCTATTTGCAGTACAAGTATTTCAAACAGGCAAAGGAACTTGAACGATACTGGAAAAATCTGTTTGAAACTATTGATGGCGGTAAAGAGTATTTTGAGAAGAGTATTTCAGGCGGCAGTGTTGACGTAGTTGATGCCGACAAATTGGAGCAGCAGATTATTATGGCAAAGGGCGAGGGTGACGTCAGGAAACAGGCGCAACTGTCGGTTGAGTTAGCGGCTGAATATGGCAAAACTTCCCCGAACAAGTCAATAAACTGCCTGCTTGAAGCATCGCGCCTTTTTGCATCGGGAAATTTTGAGGCGGAAAAACTCGATTGTATTGAAAAGGCGTTTACCGTTTATTTTGAAAATTACGGCAAAGTTGACGCTACGCTTTACACTGCTATAATAGATTACGCGGACAGTAAAGACGTTGAGAGAATCGCTTGTATCTGGGATTTGTTGTATAAGAAACAAATCGACGTGGCTGATGAAACCGATAAAGACTGTGTTGAGGAAATACGCAACACAGTACGTGAACTTTTCAGTTACGTTGACTGTTATGATGGATTTGTTGCACAGTGCCTTGCAAGCGTTGCAAAACTGTTTGTAAGATATTGCATGACAGAGGAGTTTGTTGAACTGACTAAATGCCTTTCCGAAATGAACAGAAGTGTATTGGTCGGCGCCGTTACACAGGTGATACAAAAAAATCACGATAAAGACCTTGCGGAATTGATGCACAGTTATCTGGGTACTTACGCTACGGAAACACTTGAGTATTATGAGGGCGGAATCTTGTTCTTAAAGTCGTTTGATACGCTTGCCGCGGCAGGTACGGCGGGCAATATCGCGCTCATTTTTCGCCGCAGAAAAGACAAGGAAAAGACGATATATTATCACAATTTGTCGGCGAAACTTTATAAGGAACTTAAATACAACAGAGATTATTTCATCGAAATTAAAAACGTTGCAACCGCTTACAATGAGTTTGGAGAAGTGGAAAAAACTATTGAAACTCTCAGAACGGCGCTGAAAGAGTCGGGCGAAGTCGGCGAGTATGAAATCAGAGCGGCAATAGCGGGCAATATTGCTTCGGTACTGATAACCCGTAATGACCCCGCTGATAAGGATGAAATTAAAGCCTGTAACGCGATTGAGGAGGAGTACTACAGAAGTGTCGGCAACGAACGCGACCTTGCAATTTCGCTTTATAATCAGGTTGTCTACCTTGTCAAACAGTCGGATTTAGAGGGTTGCAAGCCTAAATTGACCGAATTCGGAGAGATTGTACGACGTAATGGGTTCAAGGATTTTATGACGGCACTTACAAGGGTTGAGCGTATTGTGTTCGGCTCGCAAACGGTATCAACTCAAGTGAGCAAGGAGTGCAAGGAAAAGATTGAGCAGGCAATTACGAAACTGCCAAAATACAAGTTGCATCAGATTGCTGAGGATGAAAACGGTATTTTCCGTTTCGTTGTGGTGCCCGAAGATTTGTCGATGGGTGAAGAAGTTATTTATATTCTGAGCGATTTGAAAAAGTCTTGCCACGTAAGTGTGCACGCTCTGTTCCGTACCGCAAGTGTGCCGAAGGAAATGCCTAAAACTGTCCAAGAGTATGTTGACTGGTGGAATTCAATGTCCATATATCATCTGAATTTTGATGAGAAGTCGTATGTTTTTTCGGCGGCGGAAATTGTCAGTGCGCCGAATTGGGAGGAATTTGAATCCCGCTTAATTGAGTTCCTCACTTTATGGGTGACGGATAAATTGTGTTATCTGTCGCTTATGCTGGGCATTGTTGAATTACCTGATTGCAAGGGCATGAAGTTGTCTGCTTTCAATAGCGATGAATAGTAAAAACGCCTTGAAAAACATCGTTTTTCAAGGCGTTTTTTTCATTTATTTATTCGTCTTTTCAATTCGTCTGTAATGAAAATACAGTATCATATCCGTTGTGACCATCACGAAGTTGAGCACGTAGAAAAACATAACGTACCAGACAACGTTGCCAATCAGGATTTTACCCGTTATGCCGCAGATATAGCCCGCGTCAATAAGAATTAAAAAAAGTAAACTTTTTCCTTTTGTAGATTTGTTTTTCAGCGTTGTAATTATGTTGTTCGGCCACGAAAACCCGAACGCTATCATCATCGCTATTTCAAGAATTTGTCCCAATTGTTGCATTTGTAAGCACCGTCTTTCAAAAAATCAAAGATATTCTATCATAGAAAAAATATAAAGTAAATGCCTCGCGTAAATTTAACGTTGGAATAAACGAGGGCTTGTCGCAAATAATAGCATTGAATTTTTTGATTTATCGGGAGGGAAAATAAATGCCTGAAAGAATAGGGAAACGTACGCTCAATCTGCCTAATCGTCCCGTTATTACAGCAAGCGCGGGCGTTGCTGGCAAGAAAGAGAGTGAAGGGCCGCTCGGTGAGCAGTTCGATTATATTTTTGACGACACCACGGCGGGCGAAAAGACGTGGGAAAAGGCTGAAAGCACAATCCATAAGGAAGCGATAATACGCGCAAAAGAAAAATCGGGCAAAGATTTTGAGGAGTTTCAATATATCTTTGCGGGTGATTTGCTCAATCAATGTACGGGCTCAACCTTTGGGCTTCGCGATTTCGGTGTTGCATTTGCGGGAATTTACGGCGCGTGTTCAACAATGGCGCTCGGGCTTTGTATGGCGGGTGTGTTTGTGGACAGCGGCGCGGCGCAGGCTTGCATTGCATCAACTTCGTCACATTTCTGCTCGGCGGAAAAGCAGTTTCGCTTTCCCGTTGAGTACGGAAATCAGCGTACACCCGCGGCACAGTGGACGGTAACAGGTGCGGGCGCGGCGGTTGTTGAAGCGCAGGGCGAAGGGGTGCATATTGAAAAAGTTTGTTTCGGCAAAATCGTCGACCTCGGCGTTACGGATGCGAACAATATGGGCGCGGCAATGGCACCCGCGGCGTTTGATACGATTTCGTCATTCCTTGAGGATACGCAGACGGACGTTGACGACCTTGATATGATTGTGACGGGCGACCTCGGTGTTGTCGGTTCGCGCCTGCTTTGCGAAATGTTTTTGAATGAAAAAGGGATTGATATTACAAAAAAACATTGCGATTGCGGAATTTTGATATATAATTTAGAGGAGCAGGACGTAAATTCCGGCGGCTCGGGGTGCGGTTGCAGTGCCAGCGTGCTGTGTTCGCATATCCTGAACAGAATGAATTCGGGCGAACTTAAAAGGGTGCTGTTTACGGCAACGGGTGCGCTGATGTCGCCCGTATCGTCAATGCAGGGGGAGAGCATCCCTTCAATAGCGCACAGTGTGCTTCTGGTAAAATAGAAAGAGGGATAAGTATGGAACTGAAAACGATGCTGAAACTCGGAAAAGCCTTGAAAGTGACTGCAAAGGCGGTAAAAATCGCGCAACTTGTGCTTGTGTCCTTTGCAACGTACAAGGCAATAAAACTTGCGTGTATGATGGTTGACAGTAAAAGCATCAATTAAAAAGGATTGACGAACAGGAAGCGGTTGTGGTATCTTATGTATGACTACGGGGCGGCTTGTTCGTCTTTTTATTCGGGAGAGGATTGTTATGAAGAAAATTGCAAGTTTTACAATCAACCACTTGACTCTGGAGTCGGGTTTGTACGTTTCACGAAAGGACAATAAGGGTGATTGCATAGTGACAACCTTCGATTTGCGTATGACCGTGCCCAACCGTGAGCCCGTTATCGATATGCCTGCACTTCATACGATTGAACATCTTTGTGCAACGTTTCTGAGGAATTCGGCGTGCAAGGACGAAGTGATTTATTTCGGCCCGATGGGTTGCCGTACGGGTTGCTACCTTGTGATGTTCGGTGATTTAAAGAGTGAGGACGTATTTGATTTTGTTGTTGAAATGTGCGATTTTATCATCGGCTTTGAGGTTGATATCCCCGGTGCATCGGCAATCGAATGCGGTAATTATCTTGAACAGAATCTCTCAATGGCAAAATTCTACATCGCACGATACAAAGACCGTCTTGTAACGGGACGTCATCTCGAATATAACGACTAAAAATTAACGCCTTGGAAGCAAATTCCAAGGCGTTCTTGTTTTATTCTTCAATTTCGGCAAGCATATTTTTTGCAATTGTTACGCAGTAGAGTTTGTTGCCCTTTTCGATTACGGTGTTTAAATATTTTTTTGCTTCGTCGATTTTGTTGATTCTTATATATATTTGCGCGCGGGTAAGAGCGACGCTCATCTCGGTGGGGAGATGGAGCGCTACAACCTGATTAACTGCATCGAGTGCCTGGGCGTAGTCGTCATTACGCAAATGTTTGTCCGCCGTCAATAAGAAATAAGATGGGCGCAGAGATTTTTTGATCTGATTTTCGGACATAGAGTCATATTCCTGCAACGCTTTGACCAACCAAAAATTCGCCTGTTTGTCATCGCCAAGGAGATTGCATATATCGTATAAATTGTTGTAATAGATAAATTTCATTTGGGAGACAAAATTTATTTGGGGGACAGTAAGCGCCATTTTGTCGATAACGATTGCTCGCAACGCATCGTGCGCTTCCCGTAATCGACCGTTTTCACGCAGAGCGGTGCAATAGTTAATTTTAATCGACAGTTCGATGCTTTTATGAAGTTTACACGTGAGCATTTCACTCGTTATGTGCAAAAGCGGCTCGGGGTCACCCTTTTTGAGCAATTCGTTAATCGGTTTTTTCGTCATAAAAGTGGGTAGCATGGAGATGTAAAACAGGGAAGCCATAAGAAATATGAAAAATAACGTGTGTATTATGCCATCGGATATGTCAAAGCGTAACGAGATGAAAACGTAAAGCGCTATCGAGATAAGAATGACCAGAACGATTGCCAATATGAAGTGTTTTAAAATCCATTTTTTGAAAGCCATATTTCCGCCTCCTATTATTGAGATGATTTTATTATATTACTTAGAATACGGCGGGTCAAGTATCTTCCCATAAAATGATTGAAATCGACGTTTGTATATGGTATAATCTTTTGCAGTTATCCGTCCGTAGCACAGCCGGATAGTGCAGCAGATTCCGATTCTGAAGGTCGGGGGTTCGAATCCTCTCGGGCGGGCCAAAAGAACACAGCACCTCAAGGTGCTGTGTTCTTTTTTGTTTTCATCAATCTGAGCAGAGGATTCGAACCCGTGAGGGCGCGAAGCAAGCCAAGGCGTTTGCCTTGGCTTGTTTTGTATAACGAAAACCACGCGATAGTTGCGTGGTTCAAAAAAGGTTAACCGATGAGCAGGATAGATATTGTGTGACAAAATCTCGGGGAATTGTCAGCGCCCCTTGCCTTCGTCGTTGCGAAATGCGCTCATTCGTTTCTGCTTATTCGGCAAAAAGTTCACTTGCTTCATTGCTCCTCCTCTTCCCAAAATGCACTACTTTTCGGGAACCCTTGTAGGCCGCGCGCAAGCGTGGCGAGGGGATACAAAACGACAATTCCTGTTGCAGTATTTTTACAAAACGGTAAAATGTCGTATATTTTTATTGTCGCTCATGCCGCGACGGGCATGCCCTTTCTTGTGTGGGCGAAAAGAAAGGGCAGAAAGATTCGCCTTAAAGGGGGAATTTCGATTTCCCCCTTAGGTGACGAGTTTAAGAATTCATCAAAAAGCCGACAAAGAGTGAAAACTGCGTTTTCAATTTGTCGGCAAGTTTCGTGTTGTTTACAGTGCCCGCGCTGTCACCTTACCCCCTTAAACGACGAGGGCTCTGCCCTCGACCCGCTACACGAAAGCGGGTGTATATTTTTTTGTTTTTATCAATCTGAGCAGAGGATTCGAACCCGTGAGGGCGCGAAACAAGCCAAGGCTTTCGCCTTGGCTTGTTGTTCAGTTATATTTTTTTACACTCCGTAAAGAGCCCATATATAAATATATGCGGGAATGATTGCCGCAAGGGTGAACGGAATACCAATTTTGAAGAAGTCCTTGTTCTTGACTTCGTATCCCGCCTTGCGAAGAATGCCGATGCCGGTGATGTTTGCCGATGCACCGATGGGGGTGATGTTTCCGCCCAGAGTTGCGCCCGAAAGCAAACCGAAAAGGAACGGCGTCGGGTTTACGTTAAGCGTTGTGCAGATGCCCAGAATTACGGGAATCATTGTTGCAACGTAAGGAATGTTGTCAATAAATGCGGAGATTATTACGGATGCCCACACGATGATTGTGTAAAGCATAAAGAGTTTACCTGCGCCTGCATTTGCGAGCAGGTTTGCCGCTTCTCTGATTACACCCTGAGCGGTGATGCCGCCTATCATAAGGAACAAGCCGAGCAAAATTCCGATTGTTTCAAAGTCGATTTGTTTGAGCGGTTCTGTAACGGCAGAGAAAGTTTTACGTTTGATAAGGTTACGAACGATACCGATTGCAAGCAGTACGCAACAGATAAGGCCGTTTGTGATATCGGGTTTATTGTCAATGAATGATGCGCCGATGAGAAGGACGAGCACACCCACAAGCAAAACTGTGGGGAAATAGTCGGTAACTTTGGTGCGCTCTGCCGACTTGGGAATGGGAGCGCTTTCCTTGCGGAAAATGAAAAACAGGATGATTGCTGACAAAACTGCACCGAGTTCAACCGCAAAGAAGATACTGGGTTTGCCCTGATACCAGAAAAAGTCAATGAAACTCATATTCTGAGCCGAGCCGAGCATAATCGCCGTTGTATCGCCAACGAGGGTCGCCGCGCCCTGCAAGTTTGAAGAAACGGCGATACCTATAATGAACGGTACTGGATTAGCGTTGAGTTTTTTACAAATTTCAAGCGCAACGGGTGCAATCATAAGAACGGTTGCAACGTTGTCGACGAAGGCAGAGATAATTCCCGCAAAAAGCGCGAGTGAAACTGCCGCCCATTTGACGTTCGGTACTTTTGCCATTATCAGATCGGCAAGCAGTTCAGGCATCTTGCTTTCAATAAACAGAGCAACAATGCCCATCGTACCCGCAATCATAAGTATTACGTTAAGGTCAATTGAACCCCAAATATCACCAAGTGGCAACATTCCGGTAACAATGAATATAATTCCCGATGCAAGAGCGATGTACGCGCGGTATTTGCTGAAAACAAGCATCAGCACGTAGGTAGCCGCAAATAAAATTAATGCAGGTATCATTTTATAATTCCTTTCAACACGGACGAGCGTCCTTTTTATACAAATAATATATTATCGCAGATTTCTTCGCAAAGTCAAGAATAAAAATATTTAAAAAAGTCCTTGCACTATTATTGCAAAGACTTTTTGTCAGTTAGTTGTTTTCCGTAAAAAATGCGTTGGCGAGTTTTGATGCGATGACGGTATTCTGCATAAGGGTTGCAATAGTCATCGGGCCTACGCCGCCGGGGACGGGGGTGATGTAAGAGGTAAGGGGCATTACGTTTTCGTAGTCAACGTCACCGCAGAGTTTGCCGTTTTCGTCGCGATTGATGCCGACGTCAATAACAACTGCGCCCTCTTTAATCATATCGGCTGTTACAAATTTTGCTCTGCCTACAGCGGCAATTACGATATCCGCATTCTTTACAATCTCTTTGAGATTCTTTGTCTTGGAGTGGCAGACGGTAACGGTTGCATCGGAGTGAAGCATAAGCATCGCCATAGGTTTGCCCACTATGTTGCTTCGTCCGATGATTACGCAGTTTTTACCCTTGACGTCGATGTCGTACTGCTTGATAAGTTCCATAATTCCTGCGGGTGTGCAGGGGAGGAAACTGTAATCTCCAAGCATAATTGCACCTACGTTGGAGCGGTGGAATGCGTCAACGTCCTTGGCGGGAGATATGGCGTTGATAATTGCGCTTTCGTCAATATGGTCGGGCACGGGAAGTTGGCAGAGAATGCCGTTTACGTCGCTTCTGTCGTTAAGCATTTTAATAAGGCAGAGTAATTCGTCCTGGGTTGTGCTTGCGGGGAGGGCATATTCCTCGGAGATGATGCCTACCTCTGCGCACGCCTTTTTCTTATTGTTTACGTAAACTCTTGATGCGCCGTCGTCACCGACGATGATTACTGCCAGAGTGGTTGAAATTCCTTTATTTTTAAGTTCCTCAACCTGTGCTTTAACGCTTTCACGTACACGTTGAGCAACTGCTTTTCCGTCGATAATGATTGCCATTATTCTGCCTCCTCGGTGGTTGTTCCCTCTTCTGTTTTAACTTCCTCAACCGCTTCGGGTTCGGATGTTTCTTCTGTTTTGACTTCCTCAACTGCTTCGGTTTCGGTCACTTCCTCCACCTTGACTTCCTCAACTGTTTCAGTCTCGGCTTCTTCTGGTTTAACTTCTTCGGGTGATTCAACCGGTGCGGTTGCTATCGCTTCACCTGCAGGTTGCTCAATCGGATGATTTTTGCTTCTTGCAAGTCCTACGATATAGAAAACGATACCGAAGATTACAAGAGCGAGTGAGAGAAGTTGAGATACTCTGAATGTGCCTATCATAAGCGAATCGGTGCGAAGCCCTTCAAACACAAATCTGCCCACTCCGTACCAGATGCAGTAGGAGAGGATAACCTGACCTTTGAACACTCTGCGCTTTGCGATTAAAAAATGAAGGAGAACGAAACCGAGTAAACACCAGAGTGATTCATACAAAAATGTCGGGTGAACGGGAAGTGCGGGGTCAACGTCAGCACCGCTGAGTTTGAGCGCGAGCAATTCGTTCTGGATTTTGTTGCTTGTCATACCCCACGGGAGAGTGGTGTTGCCGCCGAAAGCCTCTCTATTGAAGAAATTTCCCCATCTGCCAAGGCATTGACCGATTAAAAAGCCCATTGAAGCAATGTCAAAGCAGTCTTTGACACAGAGTTTCTGTAATGCAGCAATAATGCCACCGACGAGTAACGCGCCGATGATACCGCCGTAAATCGCAAGTCCGCCCTCCCAGATATAGAGAATGGAGATGGGATTGTCTTTATAAGTTTCCCAAGAAAACGCAACGTAATAAAGCCTTGCACCAAGAATGCCGCCGATAACGCCGCCGATGATTGCGTTGAGGAACTTGTCTTCGTTGACTTTGTAACGTTTCATCATTCTGAAACCGTACACCGCGGCAAGTATCATGCCTATTGCTATCATAAACGCATACCAGCGCACAGAAAGGCTGCCGATGCTGAATAACACTCCGTCCGCGGGCACGTCGACGGATATGCCAAGACCTTCAAAGATTATTGTATCCATAAACTTTACCGTTCCTTTCAATGAATTATTATTTACTATACCATATTCTGCATATAAATGCAATGTCAAGGCGCAAAAATTGGTTGAAATTTGTGATGAGTGTGATATAATACACTTATTGGCATAATTGCCAAAACGGGAGAGGATTAACAGTGAGATTTCGTAACTTCAAGATGAAAATGACGAACACACGGCTCATTGCGTTAAGTTTTGCCTTGACGATTATTTTGGGCACGGTGCTTCTCTGTCTGCCCATTTCATCAACCTCGGGGGAATGGACTAATCCCGTTGATGCTCTTTTTACCGCAACTACCTCAACCTGCGTTACGGGTCTGGTGGTTTTTGATACGGCTACTCAATGGTCGTTGTTTGGAGAAATCGTTATTCTGGTTCTGATACAGATTGGCGGCATCGGGCTCATGACGCTTATCACAATGTTTTCGTTCTTTGTGCGTCAACGTGTAAGTCTGCATGAACGAAGGTTGCTGCTTCAGAGTGCGGGTGCGCTGAATCTGGGCGGGGTAACTTCCGTTTTTAAACAGGTTTTGCTTGGCACGCTTGTTATTGAAGGCGTTGGCGCGGCACTTCTGTCGGTAAGGTTTTGTCGAATATTTGGCGCAAAGGGTATATGGTACTCGGTTTTTCATTCGGTTTCGGCGTTCTGTAACGCGGGAATAGATTTGCTTGGTGACAAGGGTTCAATGTCATTTATCGCTTATCAGGGTGACTGGTACGTGAACTTTGTGCTGATGTTCCTTATTGTAGTCGGCGGATTGGGATTTCTCGTTTGGAGCGATTTGCTAAAGAAACGTTTTCGATTCAAAAAACTTGAACTGCATAGCAAATTTGTGCTTACGATTACCGCCGTGCTTATAGTTGGCGGTTGGGGGCTCATTTATCTCACAGAGCGTAATACCTCGATGGCGGAGTTGAGTGAACCGAAAAAACTGCTTGCTTCGCTTTTTCAGTCGGTTACAACAAGAACGGCGGGAATGATGACCACCGACCAGGCAACGATAAGCAACTCCGGTATGCTCGTTTCAATGGTGCTTATGTTTATAGGCGGCTCACCCGGTTCAACGGCGGGCGGTGCAAAGACAACCACCGTTGCAATATTCCTGCTATGTTGCCGTCAACTTGCGCACAACCGTGAGGACGTAGTTATTTTTAAACGCAGAATTGATGACAGAATTGTTCGTCAGGCGGGCGCGGTTGTGTGTATGTATCTTGGAATGATGCTTGTTGCTACGGGAATTCTCTGTGCGTTTGAACCTTTCGGATTAAGGGACACTCTTTATGAAACCTTGTCAGCAATTGCAACCGTCGGACTTTCAACGGGTATCACGTCGTCGTTGTGTGTCGCTTCAAAATTAGTGCTTATTTTGCTTATGTATGCGGGACGTCTTGGCGGATTGTCGCTCTTCCTTGCGCTTTCGGAGGGTTCGGAGCAGGCAAAACTCAAACGGCCGATAGATAAAATATTGATTGGATAAAATGTTGATTGTTTCAGTATGGAGGGTTTGATATGAAATCTGTACTTGTAATAGGAATGGGTCGTTTTGGTCAGCATCTTGCACTCAAAATGCAGGAACTCGGCAACGACGTTATGATTATTGACCGCAACGAGAAAATTATAAACGAACTTGCTCCGCGATTTACTGATTCGCATATAGGTGACTGTACGAGTGAGTCCGTTTTGCGCGCACTTGACGTTGCATCGCTTGATTTGTGTTTCGTTGCGATGGGTGAGGATTTTCAATCGTCGCTTGTTGTAACGTCGCTTCTCAAAAGAGCGGGCGCAAAATGCGTTATTGCAAAGGCTAATCACGAAATACAGGCGGATTTGTTAAAGCAAATCGGCGCGGATGAGGTTGTTTATCCCGAAAGGGAGATTGCGGAAAAACTTGCAGTGAGATATAATGAGGACAATATATTCGATTATCTCCAGTTAACCGCCGAATATTCGATTTATGAAGTGCCCGTACTCAGTTCATGGGTTGGGCAGAGTCTTGCGGGTCTTGATATCCGCCGAAAATATAACATAAATATAATTGCAATCAAACAGGGCTCGGTGCTTCAGCCGACACCCACACCCGATTATATTTTTGCCGAAACTGACCACGTTGTCGTTATCGGCAAGTCTACTGACGTATTTAAACTCACGAGCAAATAAAGTTCAGTGAGAAAAATAAAATTTATAGTTAAAGGAGATATGTAACAATGGAAAAATGGAAATGTAGCGTATGTGGTTATATCCACGAAGGCCCGATGACTGACGATTTTGTTTGCCCTACTTGCAAACAGCCGTCAACAAAGTTTGTAAAGGTTAACACAAAAAATCCTTATGCAGGCACAAAGACAGAGAAGAATCTTTGGGAGGCTTTTGCGGGAGAATCACAGGCAAGAAATAAGTATACATACTTTGCTTCCGTTGCAAAGAAGGCTGGTTTTGAGCAGATTGCTGCAATCTTTCTCCAGACTGCTGATAATGAGAAAGAACATGCAAAGTTGTGGTTCAAAGCGCTCGGCGAACTTGGCGATACAGCGGAGAATCTTCTCCACGCTGCTGAGGGCGAGAATTACGAGTGGACAGATATGTATGACAAGTTTGCTCAGGACGCTGAAGAAGAAGGATTTACAGAACTTGCGGCTCAGTTCCGTGCAGTTGCTGCAATTGAAAAATCACACGAGGAAAGATACCGCGCACTTCTCAACAACGTTGAAACAAAGCAGGTGTTTGAAAAGAGCGGCGTAACAATCTGGGAGTGCCGTAACTGCGGCCATATCGTAGTCGGCGTAAAAGCACCCGAAGTTTGCCCCGTATGTAATCATCCGCAGGCATACTTTGAAGTGAGAAAAGAAAATTATTAATCTTCCGGTTGGGATATTTTTCATCAATAGGGAGATAATAAGATAAACAACGTTTCAGGAGGTTTTTATAATGAAAGACGTAAAGTTTTTTATTTGTGAGCATTGTGGCAATATCATCACAATGGTAGAGGATAAGGGAGTTCCCGTAATGTGCTGCGGTCAGAAAATGACACAGATGGAAGTTAAGACAGAAGACGGTGGTTTCGAAAAGCACGTTCCCGTAATCACTGTTGACGGCAAGAACGTAAAGGTTGACGTTGGCTCCGTTGCTCACCCGATGCTTCCCGAGCACAGCATCCGTTGGATTTGCGTACAGACCGACAAGGGCATCAGCATCAAATATCTTGAAGTTGGCGCCGCTCCCGCAGCAACTTTTGCACTTGCTGATGATGAGAAGTTGATTGCAGTTTATGAATTCTGCAACATTCACGGACTCTGGAAAGCAGAGGCGTAGGAGGTTTTCTCAATGGATAAAAAAGTTCACGAACTGCTTAATCAGCAGATTAACAAGGAGTTTTACTCCGCTTATCTTTATCTTCAGTTTTCAAACTATTTCAAGGAAATCGGACTTGATGGCTTTGCAAACTGGTATATGATTCAGGCTCAGGAGGAAAGGGACCACGCAATGTTGTTCTACACCTACTTGCAGAATGAAGACCAGAAGGTGACACTTGACGCTATTGACAAGCCTGAAAAGGAAATCACCTGCACAATGGACGTTCTTAAAGCAGGTCTTGAACATGAACAGTACGTAACCGCACTTATCAATGACATTTACGGCGCGGCTTATGACGTGAGAGATTTCCGCACGATGCAGTTCCTCGATTGGTTCGTTAAGGAACAGGGCGAGGAGGAAACAAACGCAAAGGATCTTATCACAAAGATGGAACTTTTCGGCTCCGATGCTAAGGGACTTTATATGCTCAATCAGGAACTCGGCGCAAGAGTTTACAGCGCCCCGTCACTTGTACTTTAATTAAACAAAAATGCACCTGTTTGCGCAGGTGCATTTTTTATTGTATAACGAAAACCATGCGATAGTCACGTTACTCGTCCGTCTGATCTTGCACACGCACCGACGGACAAGCGATGGTTGCCCCTAAGTTGTTGCCGTTGGTTTTATCGTAGGGGGCGGCGCCCTCGACGCCCCGAAAAAAAGATGAAAATATAAATCTTAACGTAGGGCAGGGGCTTGCTCCTGCCGCTTTTTGTATGTCGCTCATGCCGCGACGGGCATACATAAAAAATAGATATTCACGTTTGACGAGGATATCTATTTTGTCAATATTTTTGTCAGTGGGTTTGTTAACCGTTTGCAGAAGAATTTTACAATAAGTCCCATACATACTGCAGATATGAGTGTACCCTCACGGATGCCGATTATCTTGTCGCCGAACATAATTAGCGAGAGAATACAGGTAGTCAGCACGTAACTGATATCAACAAAGACTTTTACGTTGCCAAAATTTTTGTTCAGCGTGTCTGAAATTGCTTTGACGAGTGCTTCTCCGGAATTGAGTATAACGTCTGCAATAACCGTCAGCGATACACCGAAACTTATAACTATCATTCCAACAATCAGCAGGGCAAATTTCATCGCATAGGTGTTGTTGGGAATTGATGACACGAGCCATACTCCAAAATCTGTAAAATATCCGAAGAAAACAGACAGCGGAATCTGCATCAACTGAATCAATCTGAACTTTTTTCGTAAAATCAGTATTTGTGCCGCGATGAATATGCAGTTTAGAATAATAAGCCAGTTTCCTATTGTTACGCGGGTGAAATAAATACTGAGAACGTTTGCTATTGAGGTCAGCGGAGCCATGCCGAGTGAAGCCAGTCTGGTCAGCGCAACACCAATTGCAAGGAAGAACAGACCAACTATAAACAAAATATAGCGTTTAATAATTTCTTTCTTTTTCATACGTTTTTTATATATAAGTCACGAATGTTTTTTTGCTGTTTTATTTGATACTACAATACCGCCTATGATGAGAAGCGCTCCGCATACGCCCCAGATCGTGATTGCTTCGTCAAGTACGAAGTAACCCGCAAGCATCGTTATAAAGGGGCTTAGATAGAGGTAGTTTGTCGTTGTTACAACGCCGATTTTTTTAATCGCACTGTTCCACCAGATGTAGCAAAAGCCACTGCCGAGTACACCGAGCAGTAACAGGGAAACGCCCATATCAAAGGAAATAAGACGTGAAACGTCGGGTACTCCGTCGCGGATGAGAGTGATTGACGCCATTGAAATAAGGCTATAAAAGGTGCTGCGGCGCGTGAGCATAAAGTTGTCAAAGCGGGAGAGCAGACATGGCGAGATGATTGAGTATATCGCCCATGAGAGCATTGCGCCGATTGCGAGCAAATCTCCCTTCGGATTGAATCCGATGTCAAACGCACCGTTGAATACAACGAGTATAACGCCCGAAATTGCCACAAAAGAACCGATAATTTTTGCTGCGTTGAGTTTTTCTGATTTTGAAAAAATTCTCACACCGATGGTTGTTGCGATGGGTGCGAATGAAATTATGATTGATACGTTTGCTGCCGATGAACTTTTGAGAGCGGCGTTTTCAAAAAGAAAATACACAACAACGCCAAAAACAGCAAGCATAATGAATGACAATTCGTCTTTAAGACTTTTGGGGGTATTGAGTTTGGGGTGAATTATCCACAGCACCACGTAAGCGACGATTAAACGAAAGACGATTACCTGTATTTCGTTGTATCCCTGTAGCAGAATTTTGGTTGCTATGTAGGTAACGCCCCATATAAAAACTGTGATAAGGGCGAAAATATGCCCCGTGATTTTACTTTTCATATTTCATCCTCTTTATTTAGGTAACATAACGCTGATTTTGAGCGTCGGAGTGTAGGCGACGGTGAGTGTACCGCCAAGGGATTTGATTTGGTTTTCAATTTCGGTGAATAATTCGGGGGATTCTTTTGCTACGGTACCGTCACCGCTGATGTTTGCGGTCAGTTTGTTTCCGCCCTCGTATATCGCCATTGTGACTTGCTTTGCACCACAGAGTGAAACGGATTTTGCCGTCGCAACGCTGAGTAAGTCAAGCAGTGTGGGGGAGAGCGTGTCGTCCGTCGGCATATTGCCGATTATGGAAACGGAAACACCGATAAGCGCAAACGAACGTGTGATGAGTACAAGCCTGTTTACCGATGGGTTCATTTCCAACTCCAAGGGCTTTATCCTGTCAGTTTCTCCGCTTGAAACGTTGTTGAAAAGCGATTGAGTGTGCTGTGTTATCTGCGTGCGGATAGGCTCGTTCTGGTCGGAAATTCGGTTTTGAACGCGCAATTCATCAAGGTTGTCAAGAGTCCACTGAAGTTGATTCTGTGTTTCTTTTATAAGGACTTTTTTCTCGGAAATTTCTGCGGCAATGCTGAGAGCCTGAGTCATATCGCAAGCGGTCAGCATATAGTGACGCTCGTCAATCTGAACACGTGAAAATTCCCACGCCGTACCATCTGCAAGGCGGAAAACGGATTTGCCGTTAACGTCGTAGACAGTTACTTTTTTGTCGCTTTTGATTTTTGAAATTTCCTCGAAAAATACGTTTGCATTTTTGAGTTCATTGTTTGTAAGGACAAGGCAGAGATCATACATTCTGGAGTTTGAAAAGACGAGTCTGCCGCTTTTGTGGGCGAAAAGCACGCCGTCGTTTGAATATTCAAGATATTTTGGAATATCAGTTGCGGAAATTACCGCTTTTGACCCTTCGGTGAGGGCAAGAATGAGACTGATTGTGCCAAGGGAAATGTTGACGGAGATTGCGACGATTACGGCAATTTCTCCGCTCAGGAAATCCGACAAAGCGTTCTGCGGGAAAATCGGTGCGCCGTTTGCAAGACGGATTATATTGAGCGCGCAGAGCAGTGTGATGACGATTTGTGCCACGGTGAGAATCTTTGGTTTCTTGCGCGAAATACACAGACAAGTGAAGAAAACTTCACCGATAAACGCCAGTGAGCAAAGTGCGATAATGATGATTTTAAATGCGTCGGCAAGTGAATTGAAAAAAGTCATATTAAAGCACCTCCGTTGGCAAAATTACTCTCAAAGCAATGCTGTCTGTGGAAACGTCAATTCCGGTTTTGCCGCCCAACAATGCGATTTTGCGCAGCAATTCTTTGTTGATTTCAAATTTCTTGTGGGTATCAACGCCGCTCAATAATGCAAGCAGAACGATTTTTCCGTGTTCTTCGTCCATAGTGATACGCAGTGTCGGGCTGCCGAAAGTGAGAGCAAATTCACACAGATTTTCCGCCCAGTCGAAAATGAGCATAGCGATTCGGTTGTCAATTTCCTTGAGGTGTGAAAATTCAACCGAACAATCCTCAATTGTTTTGTCCGTTGTTTCAATGATTTC
Source organism: Clostridia bacterium (assembly GCA_017560255.1). Taxonomy (GTDB): domain Bacteria; phylum Bacillota; class Clostridia; order Oscillospirales; family Acutalibacteraceae; genus RGIG7273. The sequence continues at coordinate 113,373 of JAFYOI010000056.1, read as the reverse complement.
TGTTATGCTGTCGAACAAATTACGGGTGTATAATGCGCCGTTCTGCTCAATGAAAGAGAGCATAGCGAATTTACTTCTCAGGTATGCGGCGATAATCTGCGCACGCAGAAGCATTCTTTCCCTTGCCTTTTCATCGTTTTCGGGAAGTGCGCTTAAAATGTTGGAAATAATCGCAAGTTTTTTAGTTGCGATTGCAACACCCTCGTCATAGAGTTGATTGAGCGTTTTAGCCGCCGTCAATTCCTGACGGATTTCACTCTCCATTGATATAAGTTCGCTGTTTTTCTGCAATTGCTGTGAAGTTTCGGTCAATTCATCAACGAGCATATTGAGTTCTTTTATATCGGTTGAAAAGGCTATGTAGCCGCCACTGAATTTGGATGTTGTCATGATTGTGTTTTCGTCCTTTTTGAACTCGCCGCCGTTTTCAATGGCTTTTTCGATTGCCACCTTGTCCGGTGCTGCTGATTCGGTGCTGATTACGATTTCTTTTTCCTTATCTGCAATTGCTACGGGTAGCGGGGATTTTACGAAAACTTTCCTGAAATCCGAACCGGTCCTGATGGTTTTTGGAGTAATGCAGGATTCACAAATCATAATGATGAGCGCACCGCCAATAATTGTAATCGGTGAGGATACAAAAACGGGCACTTTTAGCGCATAGAAAAGCGCATAGATAACCGTGATTGCAATCAGAATGAGCGGCGCATTCGGAAATTTTTCGCCTTTGCTGGCTTTTATCAGCATAACCGCGCCCACAATCATCGGAATGATAATCATAAGGGCGGGGATGACGTAAAGGCAGTTAAGGATGGTTTTAGTCACGCCGACCGCATTGATTGCGATTTTAGTCATATTGATGATGGCGAGCAGACAAACACCAAGCGAAATGAGCGTAAAACAACGCTTGATTCTTGTGTCGGCAACTCGTGCAATCACACCGCCGCACCAGACGATACTTGCGGCAATTAATGCGATAAACAGGCAGTAAAGAGCGAAATTAGTCATATCTTCAATCCTTTCCGGTTTAAGTTTAGTAAAAATGGTTTAGGTAAATAAATATTTTAACACAATGTATATAAAAAATCAACGGAGATACGCCCGAAATTTGACAGATATTAAATAAATATAAATTGTATAACTGAAAAATATGTGATATAATATACTGATCATTATTTTTTGGAGCGGGGTGCATAAAGTGAAATTCTTAATTTTGGACGGAAACAGCATACTCAACAGAGCGTTTTACGCAATCCGTATGCTGACAACAAAGGATGGCAGATTTACAAACGGAATATACGGATTTATGACAACTTTTATCCGCCTGCTTGATACTGTCAAGCCCGAGGCGGTTGCGGTTGCATTTGACCTTAAAGCACCTACGTTCAGGCATAAGATGTACGACGGATATAAAGCGCAGAGGAAGGGTATGCCGCCCGAACTTGCGCAGCAGTTGCCCGTTCTGAAAGAACTTCTGACAGAACTCGGCTACACAATTGTTGAGAAAGAGGGATTTGAAGCGGATGACCTCATCGGCACGCTTTCCGCTCATAACGACGGTTGCAGTATTGCAACGGGGGACAGGGATAGTCTGCAACTGGTGCGTGACGGAGTTGAAGTTCTGCTTACGGTTACCAAAGCGGGACAACCGCACACAACGGTATATAACAGCGAAAAAATCAAAGAGGAGTTCCTTGTTGAACCGATTCGTCTAATTGACGTAAAGGCGCTTATGGGTGATACGTCCGACAATGTGCCGGGTGTTGCGGGGATCGGACAGAAAACAGCGGCAACACTTATTTCACAGTTTGGAAGCGTTGAGAATATTTACGAGAATATTGACACAATCAATATCAAGGATTCCGTGCGCTCAAAACTTATTGCTTCAAAGGATATGGCATTTTTGAGTAAACAACTCGTAACGATAGTCAAGGACGCCCCAATTGAAACGGATGCAAGCGCCTACGTGCCAAAAGCCCCCACACAGAGAGCGGCTGCACTTTTGTGTGAACTTGAAATGTTCAGTATTGTTGAGAAACTCGGTCTTGATGCTGCTGCACCTATGGCGTGCAAGAGTGTTCAAGTACAGCCGAAAGAGTACCGTGAAAATGGAAGTTTAAGTGAACTTATCGACTTGATTTTGGATGCAAAAAAAGCATTTTTTGCGATTGACGACGATGGCTCAATGGCGTTTGATACAGGAAAAAACATTGATTATATCAGCACTCAGACTAACGGATTCAAGGATTTTCAAAGGAAGATTTTTGAGTGCGCCGAGATTGAGAAAATTACAGATAACGCCAAACTTGTCTATAAAACTGCGCTTGCCAACGGTTATGATGTGCAGGGCAGAGTTACGGACGTTTCGTTGCAGGCATATTTGCTAAATCCCTCTGCCCCTGATTACGACATGATGCGACTTGCGCGCGAATACGGTGTCGTTGCAGTTAGTGAGGATGAGTTTTCACTCGTTTGTGTAAAAGCGTCCGTTTTGCCGATTCTCAGCGAAAAACTCAGTGCGTTGATTGCCAATAATTCAATGGAAAATCTTTTGTATGACATTGAAATTCCGCTCTCGCAAGTGCTTGCGGATATGGAACTTCTCGGCTTTGAAGTTGATGCGCAGGGCATTGAAACGTTTGGAAAAGTGCTTGGCGAAGAAATAGAAAAAATACAGAATGATATATACGAGCAGGCGGGGGAGGAGTTCAATCTTAATTCTCCCAAACAACTCGGAGAGGTGCTTTTTGTTCACCTTGGAATAAAGCCTCCTAAGAAGACAAAAACGGGATTTTCAACTAACGCGCAGGTGCTTGAGGGACTTGCACTCGATTACCCGATTGTCAGCAGAATTCTGCAGTATCGCCAACTTGCAAAACTGAAATCAACGTATTGCGACGGACTTTTGAAAGTTATCGCATCCGACGGCAGAATTCACTCAACTTTTAACCAGACAGAAACAAGGACGGGCAGAATTTCCTCAACCGAGCCGAATTTGCAGAATATTCCCGTAAGAAGTGAACTCGGCAGTCAGATGCGCAAGTTTTTCAGAGCGAAGAAAGATTGCGTGCTTGTCGACTCGGACTATTCACAGATTGAACTGCGCGTGCTTGCGGATATTGCGGATGATGAAGTTATGCTCGATGCGTTCAACAACGGGGATGATATTCACCTTATCACCGCTTCGCAGGTGTTCAATATCCCACCGCTTTTCGTAACGCCCGAAATGCGTGGCAGGGCAAAGGCGGTCAACTTCGGCATCGTTTACGGAATCGGAGCGTTTTCACTTTCCAAGGATATCGGGGTCTCCGTTGCACAAGCGGATAAGTATATCAAAAATTATCTCGCCCATTACAAAGGTGTCGATGAATATATGCAAAGAGTTGTTGAAAAGGCAAAGGCCGACGGCTACGTTGAAACAAAATTCGGCAGGCGCAGATATTTGCCCGAACTCGCATCATCAAACTTTAATTTACGTTCATTCGGTGAGAGAGTTGCAAGGAATATGCCCATTCAGGGTACCGCCGCTGATATAATGAAAATTGCGATGATAAAAGTTTATCGCAGACTCAAAGCAGAGGGGCTCAAAGCCCGTCTTATAATGCAGGTGCACGATGAATTGATTGTTGAAGCGCCTGAAAGTGAGGCTTTGAAAGTCCGTGAAATTCTCACACAGGAGATGGAAAACGCTGCGCAGATGAAGGTAAAACTTGAAGCGCAGGCAAATATAGGAAAAACGTGGCACGAAGCCAAGGGGTAAGAGAATATGAGTAAAACGGTTGTGATTACCGGAGCATCGCGCGGTATCGGCAGTCAGTGCGCAAGAGTTTTTGCGGCGGCTGGATACAACGTGGTGATAAATTATAATAAGAGTGAGGAAAGGGCGCAGGCTTTGCTTGCGGAACTTCTTGCACAGGGAATCAGTGCTGTCGCAATCAAGGCGGACGTTTCCGATTCGGCGCAGGCGAACGCTCTGATTGAAAACAGCATCAGTCTTTTCGGCGGCGTTGATGTGCTCGTCAACAATGCAGGGATAGGTGAACAGAAACTTATCACCGACGTTACGGATGAAGATTGGGCGCGGATGATGGGCGTTAATCTCAACTCTGCATTCTACTGCACAAGGAAAGTTCTGCCGCATATGATAAATAAAAAGAGCGGGAGAATAATAAATATATCGTCAATCTGGGGCGTATGCGGCGCATCGTGTGAAGTACACTATTCCGCGGCGAAAGCGGGACTTATCGGGTTTACCAAAGCGCTTGCAAAGGAAGTCGGCCCATCGGGTATAACCGTCAACTGTGTTGCACCCGGAGTAATTGAAACCGATATGAATAAGGCGTTGTCGGAGGATGACCTTGACGCACTATGTGAAGAAACCCCTGTAGGCAGACTTGGCACAACGGACGACGTCGCGCAAATGGTACTATTTCTTTCACAGGAAAGCGGCGCGTTTATTACGGGGCAGGTTATCGGGGTAAACGGCGGATTTGTGATTTAATCGGTTAAGAGGAGTTTGTTATGTTTCCAAAAAGCGTTCTTTTTGTCTGTACGGGCAACACCTGCCGCAGTCCTATGGCGCAGGCGCTGTTTGATACGATGTTGAAACAAAAAAATATTGACGGAGTTTCCTGTGACAGTGCGGGACTTTCAGCGTTTGACGGGGAGGCGGCGAGTGAGAATTCGATAGAAGCGATGAATGAACTCGGAATTGACATTACCTCTCACCGTTCAAAGACGGTTACGCGCGACTTGCTTGACGAAACCGACCTTATCGTCTGTTTGTCAAAGGGGCATTTTGATATTCTGAGGAATTTTGTCGATGAAAAGAAATTGAAAATTCTCGGGAGCGGAATCACCGACCCGTTTGGTATGAGATATTCCGAATACGTACGCACACGGGATGAGATCGAAACTGCACTTCGTCAGTTGTTGGAGGAGTTTTATGCTTGATGTTATCAGAATGACCGCTGAGCATATAGCGAGCGTTGCGCTGATTGAAAACGAGTGTTTCGGTGAGTGTGCGTGGTCGGAAAATTCCCTTAAAAGCAGTCTTGAAACGGACGGGGCAAACTTCTTCGTTGCCGTGTGTGAGAGAGAAGTTGTGGGTTACGTTGGCATGAATTGTGTGCTTGATGAGGGGTACATAACAAACGTTGCGGTCAGGGGCGATTATCGCCGCCGTGGCGTTGCCGATAAACTGTTATCAGCACTTGATGAATGTATGGAAAAATTAAATCTGAGTTTTATTTCGCTTGAAGTCAGGGTTTCAAATCTTGCGGCTATAACTCTTTATGAAAAAAACGGATATAAAAATCTCGGTGTGCGCAAGGCATTTTACCGTTTGCCCACCGAGGATGCGTATATAATGACCAAGGAAAGAGGAATTTAGGATGAAAATACTTGCAATAGAAAGTTCCTGCGACGAAACTGCGGCAGCGGTTGTCGAGGACGGACGTAAAATTTTATCAAGCAATATTGCTTCGCAGATACCGCAACACGTGATTTACGGCGGTGTTGTGCCCGAGATTGCCTCCCGTCAGCACACAAAGGCGATTACTGCGGTTGTCAGGGGTGCGCTTGACGAAGCGGGATGCAAATTGAGCGACCTTGATGCGATTGCCGTCACTCATGCACCGGGACTTATCGGTGCGTTGCTTGTTGGCGTAAACTTTGCAAAGGGACTTAGTTTTGCAAGCGGCAAACCGCTTATTCCCGTCCATCATCTTCGTTCTCATATTGCGGCTAATTACCTTACTTATTCCGATCTGAAACCTCCGTTTCTCTGTTTGGTTGTTTCAGGCGGACATAGCCATATTGTTGAGGTTGCAGATTACACAAAATTCCGCATAATCGGTCAGACGAGGGACGATGCGGCGGGCGAAACTCTCGACAAGGCGGCAAGGGCGATGGGACTTCCGTATCCCGGCGGCGTGCATCTTGACACAGCGTCGGTCGGAGGCAATGAAAACGCTTATACTTTCCCGAAACCGAAGGTGAGTGACAGCGAATATGATTTCAGTTTTTCGGGAATGAAAACTAATATAATCAACCTCTTGCACAAAATGAATCAAAAGGGCGAGAGTTACGAAATCAAGGATATGGCGGCTTCATTTCAAAGTGCCGTAACGGAAAGACTTGTTGAAAACCTTGAAAAAGCGGCGCTTGATTTTGGTTACACCAAAATTGCACTTTCGGGCGGTGTTTCTGCAAATTCCGCATTGCGCGCAAAGACCGAAAAGATGTGTCAAGAGCACGGATTTGAACTTTACAAACCGCAACTTTCTCTCTGTGGCGACAATGCCGCAATGGTTGGTGCACAGGCTTATTATGAGTATCTTGCGGGTAGCGTTGCAGACCTTGACCTGAATGCAACTGCCTCAATGAAAATTGAATAACCGATTATAAATTTTATCCAATATGAGAGGGTGAAATATGCACAAATTTTTTCATGGAATAAAGGAAGTGTTAATTTTACTGTTTGCGAGTGTTGGATATGCCGTCGGGATAGCACTGTTCCTTGAACCGAAAGGTCTTGCTGCAGGGGGAGTTTCAGGGCTTGCGATAGTGCTTGGTTACCTGACGGATTTAAATACAGGATTTATAATTTTTATTATCAACGTACCGCTGATTGTTTTCGGGATTTACAAATTTGGACTGAGATTTTTGCTTTCAACCGTCTTTGTGATTGCCGTTTCGTCGGCGGTTATTGATTTTTGCAAAAGGTTTCCGATTCCACAACTTGATACGTTTTGCGCGTGTGTTTGCGGGTCGGTGCTTATAGGCGGGTCAATAGGTGTTATTTTCCGGATGGGCGCAACGACGGGTGGCTCGGATATAATCGTGCGCTTGCTTCGCCTTAAATTCAGACATATCCGCTCGGGCGGAATTTTTCTTGCACTTGACATTATCGTGATTGCGCTTGCAGGTATCGTTTTCCGCAATATTGAAATTTGTGTCTATGCGGGTGTCTGCGTAGTGATTGAAGCGTATATAATCAACTTCATTCTTTACGGTTTGTCGCCCTTTGAAACGGTGTGTGTATTTTCGGAAAAATCGGACGCATTTTTAAAAAATATCAATAAATCCGAATTGCAAATAAGGCTTTTGAAAGCGAATGAAAGCGGAGTTTTTTTCCTCGTCGCACACAAAAAGGACCTGCCGCAACTGCGGTTGATTACGGCGCAAAGCGATGAAACGGCGGTGGTCGTTGTTTGTGCATCAAAGGGTATTTTCGGGGGCGAATTTTCCCCCCTCGGTGCAGATGATGAATGAATATTATATTGGCACATCGTTTATTTACAGTTGTTGTGTAAATTGAATCGGGGGGGTTCATTTTCGGGCATAGCCTTTTTGACTCCCACCGCTATCGCATGGCTTTAGTTATACAAAAAACCGACCCTCTTTGTGTAAAGAGAGCCGGTTTTAAGTTTTTAATGGGGTGCAGTTTTCGCTTTGTTATCCGGCGGGTTTACTGCAACGTCAATGCATTTCAAAACCAATCAGATAAAGAGGAAAATGAGCAGTAGTGACAAAATGATTATTTCGCTCTTTTTGTAATGGAAGCCACGGCGGTAGATTGCATAACCCAATAACGCCAGAATAACAATGATGACCTCCAAGATTATCGTGCCATTTCCGGAAGAACCAAAAGTGAGCATACCCGCCACTGCATACACGGGAACGAGTATACGGTAGCCGAACCAGGAGTCCGATATTTCCTCGGTCTTTTCCATTCTTCTTTTGCCGAAAGTTTTGAAGAAGGCTATCGTCGCTGCTATCCCCACAACAAGCCAGAAAATTAAACAGAAGATGACTTCATCGTCTTTAAAAAGACGTGTATATGTGTACCACTCGGGGCGTTCTACCCGATCGGTAAATGCTTCGGAAATAAAAACTAACGGGCTGAAAACAAATGCAAGGTCACTGTTTGATGTAATCTTGCGCCAGGTCGTTTTGTTGAGAAATTCGAGGAACAGGTCATTACGGACCGCCGATAATACAAGGTAAAAAACGGCTGACCACAGTATGATGAACCAGATTCCGTCGCCGGGCGAGTTTGCCTCATTGAAAACGAAAACGAATATTGAATACGTGCAAATGCCGAACAATAGGCACAGGAAATAGTGGGGGATGAGCGGAGTGAAAAAATATTCCTGTTGGTATCGCAACATAAGCAGCGTGTTCGTTATGTAGGACAGCGTGTACGGCAGGAATATGGTCAGTAAGCCTGAGAAATAATGCGCTCTGCCCATTTCCTTGCGTGATATGGGCAACGCATAGGCACAGTCCAGATTTCTGCGCTTTTTGAAGAAAGCAAACTCCATATAAGGCGCGATATAACAACTTATTGCCAAAATCATAACGGGTATCCAGATCGTGCAGTAATAAGTTATTCTTATTTTGTCGTTATAATAGTAGTTTAAAACGTCCTTCTGGTTTGTGTATGCCAACGCAACCGTGAGCACAACGGAAAAAACAACGATAAATAAAAGCGGTTTTAAATTGTTGCGAAGATGCGTCTTTAAATACGCCCTGTAATTATTCGTCATTCTTAACACCTCGATTCTTCTCTACGTCGTGGATGAACATTTCTTCAAAGTCAAGCGGTATTTCATCCATTACTACGGGTGAAAGAGCGGTTAACAATGTGCGCATTTCCTCGCTGTCACCCTCCAGAACCAACTGCACGAAATGTCCGCCTTTGATGTCTATTGCCCGTACGGGCAGGTCGGCAAACAGTGCCTTGTCAACGGTGTCGGTAAAGGCAAGTTCAAACTTGCAGAAATTGCTCACGTGTTCAGCAATATCGCCGTGTTGCTTGACCTGACAATCGTCAAGGAGTATGAAGCGGTCACAAAAATCTTCAAGTTCTCTGAGCGAATGGCTTGATATGATAACCGTGGCACGTTCGTTTTCAACAAACTCTATGATGGCGTCCTTGAACAGTTTGCGTGAAAGGGGGTCAAGTCCGTCAAACGCCTCGTCAAGCAGGAGGTATCGGGGCTTTATTGCAACCGCCAGAGCGATGAATACCTGCCTACGTACACCTTTGGAAAAATTACGCATTTTGCCCTTGACGTCAATTTTGTATTCGCGGATGAGTTGTTCAAATGCCGTTTTGTCCATATTCGGATAAAAGGTTTTGTAGAACGAAAAAAGTTTGGCGGGTGTCATAGCCGCAGTGTAGTACGGGTCGTCGGGCAGAAAAAAGATGTTTTGGCGTGTGCTTGCTTCCTCGGGACTTGCCCCGTCAAAAAGTATTTGCCCGAAATCCGCATTGTAAACGCCTGAAAGCAAACGCAAAAGCGTTGATTTTCCCGCGCCGTTAATTCCAACAAGACCAACAATGGTGTTGTCAGGAATGGTTATATCAACGTTGTTCAGTACGATTTTTTCACCCAAACGATGACTAAGTTTTTTTACTTCAATCATCTGAGAACACCTCCTCTAAAATTTGCAATATTTCATTTTTGCCTATTCCGTCGGCTTTAAGTGCTTCAAGTGCCTTGCGCGTCTGGTCGCTTCTGTGCTGTTGCATCTCGTTGCTGTGCTCTGCGTGGGCAACGAAAACTCCCTTTTTGGGCAGGGAATAGATATATCCCTGATTCTCCAAATAGGAATACGCCTTTTGCACCGTGTTCGGATTGACACCCAATTCACTTGCTGCAACTCTGACGGAGGGCAGTTTGTCGCCCGATTTTAAAATGCCGATTTCTATAAATCGGGCATAACGTTCGGCAACTTCAAGATAAACGTCACGTTTGCCGAGAAAAAATTTAGGCATATCAATCCCTCCTTTTTGTTTTTGTCAAACTGTATCATCTGTACTAACTGTACTATCTGTATTATATTATCAAAATTCAGCGTTGTCAAGCCCGTATTTTTACGGCGGAAAATTGCAAATCGTTTGTCAATTTATTCAAAAAATGTTGACAAGATTGAAGTGTTGATATATACTGTATTGTAATCAGCAAAGGCGCTGCGGGTGTACCTGCGGCGTTTTGTGTTTTAAACGCGACGTGATAGTGAAAGGGTGGGTAAATTGGCAAAAATTACCGAACTGTTCGGCACGATGTCCTTTAATGACAAGGTTATGAAGGAAAGATTGCCGCAGGAAGTCTACAAATCACTTAAAAATACAATGGATACGGGCGCACCTTTGCAAATTGAGGTTGCAAACATCGTTGCAACCGCTATGCTCGAATGGGCGATGGAAAACGGCGCTACTCACTATACCCACTGGTTCCAACCGATGACGGGTATAACGGCGGAAAAGCATGACAGTTTTATCGAACCGTCAGCAGGCGGCGGAGCAATAACCGCATTTTCGGGCAAATCTCTCATTAAGGGTGAGTCTGACGCTTCATCTTTCCCCTCGGGCGGATTGAGAGCAACTTTTGAGGCAAGGGGCTACACTGCGTGGGACCCGACTTCCTACGCGTTTATTAAAGATAATTCTTTGTGCATTCCCACCGCGTTCTGTTCTTATGGCGGTGAGGTGCTTGACAAGAAAACTCCTCTCCTGCGCTCAATGCAGGTGCTCAGTGAGCAGTCGCTGCGAATTCTCCGTCTTTTCGGCAAGGACGAAGTGCGCCGTGTAAAGCCTACCGTTGGCCCCGAACAAGAATATTTCCTTATTGACAGAGATTTATATAAGCGCAGACGTGACCTCGTCCTCTGTGGCAGAACTCTTTTCGGCGCAAAACAGCCGAAAGGACAGGAACTCGACGACCATTACTACGGCAGTATCAAAAAGAGAGTTTCCGAGTTTATGAAGGAACTCGATGAGGAACTCTGGAAACTCGGCATTTACGCAAAGACAAAGCACAACGAGGTTGCTCCCTCACAGCACGAACTTGCACCGATTTTCACAACTACAAATATCGCTTGTGACCATAACCAGCTTACAATGGAGGTTATGAAAAAGGTTGCTGAGAAGCATAATCTTGCTTGTCTGCTTCACGAAAAACCCTTTGCGGGCGTTAACGGAAGCGGTAAGCACAACAACTGGTCGCTTTCAACCGACACGGGCGTAAACCTCTTTGAACCCGGTTCATCTCCCGAGGATAATGCGCAGTTCTTGCTTTTCCTCGTTGCCGTTATCAAAGCGGTTGACGAGTACGCTGACCTTATGCGCGTTGCCGTTTCAAGTGCGGGCAACGACCACCGTCTTGGTGCAAACGAAGCGCCTCCCGCGATTGTTTCAATCTTCCTCGGCGATGAGTTGACAGCAATTCTTGAATCAATTGAGAACGATACAAAGTATGATAAGCAGCAGTTGACCCTGTTCGAAACGGGCGCAACCGTTCTGCCTAAATTTCCCAAGGATACAACCGACAGAAACCGTACTTCGCCCTTTGCATTTACAGGTAATAAGTTTGAGTTCCGTATGCTTGGCTCCAACGCATCTATCAGTGGTGTAAACTTTATTCTCAATACAGCAGTTGCGGAGGTTATCTGTCAGTTTGCGGACATTCTTGAAAAGTCAACAAACTTCAACGCTGACTTGCATGAACTTATCAAGAAAACAATCAAAGAGCATAAGCGTGTTATCTTCAACGGCAACGGCTACTCTAAGGAGTGGGAGGAGGAAGCGCATAGAAGGGGCTTGCCTAACCTGCGAACCGCAACTCAGGCAATTCCTTGCTTCCGCAGTGAGAAGAACGTTAAACTTTTCACAAAGCATCGCATTTTCACCGAGCAGGAAATCAATTCAAGATGCGACATCTTGTTCGAGGATTACGCAAAGGTTGTCAATATTGAAGCGATGACAATGCTCGATATGGTAAACAAGGATATTTTGCCCGCCGTTTCCGAATACGGAAAAGAGTTGGCACAGACAATTATCGCAAAGAAGTCTATTGCAGACATTCCCACCGATTACGAGAGCGAGAGCCTTGCCCGCCTTTCAAAACTCACAACCTGCATTTACGAGGGCGCAAAAGCGCTCGATACCGTTGTGCTTGAATCTAAAAAGTACACTAACGTGCAGGAAAAGGCGGAGTTCTTCAACAATAAGGTTATTCCCGCTATGTGTGAACTTCGTCAGGTTGCCGACGAGGCGGAAATGATTGTTCCCGGCAACAAGTGGCCGTTCCCCGTTTACTGCGATTTGTTGTTTGGTTTATAAAATCTATACGGAGAGGGGCAACTCTCTCCGTTTTTTCTTGGAGTGATTGAAAATGCACGTACTCTATGAGGATAGGGATATCATTGTCTGCGTCAAACCTGTTGGCGTGTTGTCGCAAGGGCAGGCGGACAAGGATGATAATATGATTTATCTGCTTGGGCAGTATTTCGCACAGAAAGATGAGAACGCGCAGGCGTACTGTGTGCATCGCCTTGACCGAAGTGTGGGTGGCACGATGGTCTATGCAAAGACTCAGCGTGCGGCGGCGAAACTTTCCGCACTTGTTTCGTCAAACGGCATTACCAAAGAGTATCTTGCCATTGTGTGCGGTGTGCCCGGGGAGGAGAGCGGAGTTTATAAGGATTTGCTTTTCAAGGATTCGACGAAAAACAAGTCCTTTGTTGTAAAACGTATGAGAAAGGGTGTCAAGGAAGCGAGCCTTGAGTATTCCGTTGTGGGCAGTGCGGTGAATGATGGCAACACATTGTCACTTGTCAGAATCCGTCTGCATACGGGCAGGACGCATCAGATAAGGGTGCAGTTTTCATCGCGTAAAATGCCACTGTTTGGCGACGGAAAATATGGCAGCCGTGACAATCACTGTGACGTTTCTCTCTGGTCGCACCGACTTTCCTTCCGTCATCCGTTTACGAATGAAACTATTGACGTGTCAAGTGTTCCCGACAATAAATATCCGTGGAATATGTTTGAAGAATAATAAAAACCTTTTCCCGCAAAGGTGAACAAAAAGAAGTGCCATACGTTGTGTATGACACTTCTTTTTAGCCTGAACTTTTAATTATTTATTGGCTATTTATTGAGGTATAACAAACAGACGGTCAAAAATCAAGGCGAAGCCTTGTATATCATCCGCAACTTGTTGCGGTATACCATCAATACGAAGTGTTGTATATCATCAAGCCGCAGGGAGATGCACGCTAAAGCGTGATGAGATACAGCCCGTAGGGCTGATGATATGCACCGCACTTCGCGCGGCGATGATATACCAAGCCTGCGGCTTGGATAAACAAAAAAGGAACTTTTGGTAGACAAAAGTTCCTTTTTTGTTGGCACGGCGTAAGGGATTCGACCGTCTGCGATGCAGACTGACGGCTTGCCGACCGTTGCGTTGCAACAGTACCCGTCTCGCCCCGCTTCGCTACAAAACAGTTCACCGAACTGTTTTTCTTAACGCTCCGCGCCCTCTCGGGTTCGAATCCCATTTGAACCATAAACAAAAAAATAAGCACCACACAAAAGTGTGATGCTTATTTTTGGCACGGCGTAAGGGATTCGAACCCCCGACCTTTTGGTTCGTAGCCAAACACTCTATCCAGCTGAGCTAACGCCGCGTATATCAATATTTGATTGACACCAAGGCATTATAGCATAGTCAAAATCAAAAATCAATACATAAATTTAATTTTTTTATTCCAAATTCATTATCTGTCGCACGTCTTTTCCCAAAAAGAGCAAATCTGTGTAACAACCGATGATTCTGGACGTGATTCTCTCCGAATATTTCGCCTCCAACTCCTGCGAGGTGAGGTTTGTGCTGATGATAACGGGTTTGTGGTAAGTTATCCTTGTGTTTATGATATTGTAAATCGCAGAAACGGTGAACTGGGTTGAAAACTCTGCGCCAAGGTCATCAATTATGAGCAGGTCACAGTCGAGGATTGCCTCCTCCGTGCCGACACTGTCGGGATTTCTGCCGAATTTTTCGTTTTCAAGTTTTGAAAGCAGATTCGGGGCGGAGGAATAAATTACGTCGTAACCCTTTTCGATTGCTTTTGCGGCGATTGCGAGGGAGAGGTGAGTTTTTCCGAGTCCCGTTGCGCCATACATAAAGATACTGTCCGATTTTGCGCTGAAATCATCGGCGTAACATTTGCAGTAGTTGAGAATTTCCCTCATGCGTCGGCGCGGAGAAACGCCCGTTTTGGCGTCGGGTTCGTCGGGATAGTAACTTAAATCAAAATTATCGAATCGGCTTGTTTTGATTGCGGAAATTTCACTTATTTTCTCAAAAGAGATCTGGCGGAGAAGTTTTCTGTGACATTCGCAGATTTTGCCGTCAACAAAGCCCGTGTCTTCGCATTTGTCGCAGAAGAATTTGGGTTTTAGGTAGTCCTCGGGAAAGCCGTTCTGAGCGAGCAATTCCTTGCGCCTTGCCTGTAAAGCAAGGTTTTCCTTTGCGATTTTTTCAACTCTGTCCTGCGGGTCGCCGCCCTCGAGCATAATTCTTGCAACGGCGATTCCCGAAAGGGCAAGTTTTTTCTTTATTTCAAGCAGTTCGGGGCATTTTTCGTATGCAAGTTCCTGCCTGTCCTCAAGGTCGTACTGCGCCTTTTGTGCGCGTTTTTTGAGTATGTTTTTTGCCTGTTCGATTACGTCGCTTTTGTAAGCCATACTTAATCCTCTTTCTTCTTTTTATAGACAATTGATTTTTTGAGCGATGATTTTTCAAACTCCGTCAGGTTGTAGGAAGTACCGCTCTTTGCGCTCTGAGTCGGTTTGTTCGTTGATGCCTTTATATCTTCGGGCGATTTAAAGCCGTTTGTGCTCCAATTTTCAAGCACTTTGTGTATGTAATTAAAATTGATTTTTGCCGTTCTGTTGAGGCATTCCTCAAATGCAAGGCGGATTATATCAATGGTAAAGCCGAATTTATTCGTCCAGATTTCAACCCATTCCGCTTGTTTGGGGGTGGGGGTGGCATTCGGCAGACTGAACTCTTCACACAATTTTTTCCAAACAGTATTTCTGTTTTTGATTTGTGAGAGTTTGATTTCGGCAAGTTCAACGGAGAAAATTTCGTCCTGCGCCCAATTTACGCCGATTTTTTCAATGTATGAAATGCCACGTTTTTCCTGCGACACACTGTATTCGATTATCATTAAAATAACCTCAATCGGCAGGCCGAGATAGTCGTGCATCCAAAGCAAAGTGCGCTGGTCGTTGAAACTGAGCGTTTTGCCGAGTTTTTCCTGAGCCTGATTCCAGAGAAAACGCAGTTCGGGTGATTCCTGACCGCGCCTTGCTACGTCAACGGTTGTCGGTTTGTTGCAAAGTGAAGACTTATCAAGTTCAACAACGGAGGGACGAATCGGGTCGGGTTCCGGCGTCGGTGGTGTCAGAGTTTCGCACTTAATTTTTTCTGCTTTCTGTGCGGGCGCGATTTCGCCGCTTTTAAGCATTATGCCTGTTTCAACCCAGAACTGCATAGCGTCAAGCGCATCTGCGCGGGCAATTCCCGTACCCTTTGATAAAGCATCAAGGTCAAATTCGCTTTCACTGTTGCGAAGCATCCAGAGCAGAACTTTCAGTTGTGCTGAACCGGCAAGTTTAATATGCCTGTCCACCACCTCGGCGGGCACGGCAAATATTTTATTCCATTTTTTTGGATTGATTATGTAACTCATAAGTGTTCTCCGTAAAAATCGTTGTGGGTGTATTATAACACAAACTATATGGTAAGTTGCAACTGTTTTTAATAATTTTTTTGTATTGACAATGACCATATAAAATAATATAATTGTTTAGATATTATTGTATAAGCAAAAATGCTATATTACAAGCGTTTCACCCCACGTTAATATAGGGTGTTTCATCTTAACAAGGAAGTGTTTTTTATGAAATGGACAGGACTTAATGAACTCAGAGAAAAATATCTCAGTTTCTTTGAAAGCAAAGGTCATCTGCGTTTGCCGAGTTTTTCCCTCGTACCGCAGGGAGATAAGAGTTTGCTTCTTATCAACTCCGGCATGGCGCCGATGAAGAAATATTTTACGGGTGAGGTTGAGCCGCCGCGCAAGAGAGTTACAACTTGCCAGAAGTGCATCCGTACTCCCGATATCGAGCGTGTTGGTAAGACTGCAAGACACGGTACGTACTTTGAAATGCTCGGTAACTTCTCTTTTGGCGATTACTTCAAGAGCGAGGCAACCGCTTGGGCATGGGAATTCTGCACAAAGGTGCTTGAACTTCCCGTTGATAAACTCTGGGTAACGATTTATCTTGACGACGACGAGGCTTTTGACATCTGGACAAAGCAGGTGGGTGTTGCACCCGACAGAATCGTAAGACTTGGCAAAGAGGATAATTTCTGGGAGCACGGTACAGGTCCTTGCGGCCCGTGTTCAGAGATTTACTTTGACCGTGGTGAAAAGCACGGTTGTGGCAAGCCCGACTGTAAAGTTGGTTGTGACTGTGACCGTTATACAGAGTTCTGGAACCTTGTTTTCACTCAGTTTGACTCCGACGGCAAGGGCAATTACAGCAACCTTGAGCACCCGAATATTGATACGGGTATGGGCCTTGAAAGACTCGCTTGCATCATGCAGGGAGTTGACAATCTCTTTGAGGTTGATACAGTTCAGGCGGTTATCAAGCACGTTTGCGAAATCGCAGGCGTTGAATATAAGAAGGACGAAAAGGCTGACGTTTCAATCCGCGTTATCGCAGACCACATCAGAAGTACAACCTTTATGATAAGCGACGGTGTAATGCCGTCCAACGAGGGCAGGGGCTACGTTCTCAGACGACTTCTCCGCCGTGCTGCAAGACACGGTAAAATCCTCGGCATTGACCGTATGTTCCTCACGGAACTTTGCGCAACTGTTATCAGAGATAACGGAGAGGCTTACCCCAATCTTGTTGAAAAGCAGGAGTTTATCAAGAAGATTATCAGTGTTGAGGAAGAAAGTTTCAACCGTACAATTGACACGGGTCTGCAACTTCTTAATCAGGTAATTGCTGACAATAAGGGCGAAGTTATCAGCGGCGACGATGCGTTCAAACTTTACGATACTTTTGGCTTCCCGATTGATTTGACCAAGGAGATCCTTGACGAAAAGGGGCTCAGTGTTGATGAAGAAAGATTCAACGAACTTATGCTTGAACAGCGCAACAGAGCAAGAAGCGCACGTAAAAATGCGGGTGCAGAGGCTTGGGAAGGCGAGAAGAGCGTTATTGACTTCATTGATGCAACCGTATTTACCGGCTACGAGAAACTCGAGGACGAGGCAAAGATTGTTGCTATGGTTGACGGTTCATTGCTTGCAGAACAGTTCAACGAGGGTGACGAAGGCATAATTATCCTTGACCGCACAACAATGTACGGCGAGGGCGGCGGTCAGGCAGGCGATATCGGTGTGATTATCTGCGGTGACAGCGAATTTAAAGTAACAAACACAACCAAGAATGCTGACGGCGTATTTATGCATCATGGCGTTGTTGTAAAAGGCAGTTTCGCTTCCGGCAACGCAGTTTGCGTGAAGGTTGACAAAGTAAACAGAGACAGCACAAAGAGAAATCATACAAGTGCGCATCTTTTGCAGGCGGCTTTGAGAAAAGTTCTCGGTGAGCACGTTGAGCAGGCAGGTCAACTTGTAAATGCTGATGCTTGCCGTTTCGACTTCAGCCACTTTGCGGCTCTCACTCCCGAAGAAATCAGTGCGGTTGAGGCTCTCGTAAATGCAGAAATTCTTGAGGCAAAGAATGTTGAGATTGCCGAAATGTCCATTGAAGAAGCAAAGAAAATGGGCGCTATGGCACTCTTTGGCGAGAAGTATGGCGATATTGTACGTGTTGTAAAAGTCGGCGATTTCTCAACCGAACTTTGCGGCGGTACTCACGTTGAAAATACAGGAAAAATCGGTCTTTTCAAGATCGTATCCGAGGCTTCCGTTGCGGCAGGTGTGCGTAGAATTGAGGCGGTTACAGGCACAAACGTTCTCAATCTTATGAATGCACAGAAAGAAACTTTGGTTTCCGCTGCAAAAGCACTCAAATGCGGCAGTGTTGACGACCTTGAGCGCAGAGCGGCTGCGGTTGTTGCCGAACTTCGTGATAAGGACAAGGAAATTGACTCAATGCGCACAAAACTTGCGCAGGGTCAGACTGATGCAATATACAATAATGCAAAGCAGGTTGGCGCAGTTAAAGTTGCTTGTGCAGTGCTTGCAAACACTGACGGCGGCGCAGTTCGTACAATCTGTGACGTACTTAAAGCGAAGGATTCCGCACTTGTTACTGTTATTGCGGGTGTAAATGCTGACAAGACGAGCGTAAGTTTTGCGGTTGCTTGCGGTAAGGATGCCGTTGCGGCAGGCGCGCATGCGGGTAACATTGTAAGAGAGGTTGCAAAGATTGCGGGCGGTAACGGTGGCGGACGTCCCGATAGCGCTATGGCGGGCGGTAAGGACGTTTCCAAGGCTCAGCAGGCAATTGATGCGGCTGCGGAAATCGTTTCCTCAATGCTTAAATAAGACCCCTATTTAAAAAAGGAGGACTTACAAATGTGTATTTTTTGCAAGATAGCAAACGGAGAAATTCCGTCAAATAAAGTTTATGAAACTGACAAAGTGCTTGCTTTTTATGACCTTGAGCCGCAGGCACCGTCGCATATTCTTATTATTCCGAAACAGCATATTGCTTGCGCGGCTGATATTGACCGCTCAAACAGCGCTGTAATGGCGGATATTTTTGAGGCGGCAAGCGAGATTGCAAAGAAATTGTCAATCGACAGTTTTCGTCTTGTGAACAATTGCGGCGAAAAGGCGGGCCAGTCAGTAATGCACCTGCATTTTCATATGCTTTCCGGACGTGACTTTGCATGGCCTCCGGGTTGATGCGAATAGTTAGCGAATAGAGGGATTTAAATTGAACAGACCGATGGCAACGATAGGATTTTCACTTTTCTTTACCTTGATTGCCGTCGGTCTTTTAGGTTATTATTTTGCTTTTTATATTTTCTTTGTGCTTGCGGCGCTTGTTGCGCTGATACTGATACTGCGAAGAAAGAATGCGCCGAGAAATATTATTGCAATTCTTTTGTCGGCGATGTTGGGTTGTATGATATTCTGCAGTTACACAAGCATTATTTACAACCGTGTGACAGATTTTGCTGACAGGGAAGTCACGCTTAAACTTGAAATCAAGGAAATTGAAGGAGAGAACAACGACGTTTATTACTACGTGACGGAAGTTGTGGAAGCGCCGCATAAGGCTCTTGTCGGCGCAAAAGTACGCTTTTCATCAAGCGCACCGCTCGACGTTGAAGTCTGCGATTATGTTTCAACAAACGTTGTTCCGAAAATCTCCGGTTCGCACAGCGAATCAATGCATAGATATTTTAAATCCGACGGAATATTTTTAAGCGCACACACGCTTGGCAATTACGATGTTGAGCAAAATCCCGAGAAGTCCTTGCGTTATTATTTCAATGAGTTCAAAGAGGGCGTTACTCGGATTATCTGCGCCAATCTTGATAAGGAGAGCGCAGCGGTTGTAAACAGTATTTTCCTTGGTGAGACGAGTGAACTTGATTACAAATCAAATATGGAATTCCGCAATATCGGTATTTCTCATATTTTCAGTGTTTCGGGATTGCACGTAACGCTGATTTCGGCGGCAATAGTGGCTTTTCTGTCTTTACTGATTGAACGCAAACCTGTTTTATATTCGCTTACGCTTATTGCGATGTGGTTTTTCGTTGCGATTACGGGATTTTCATATTCTGCCATCAGAGCGGGAGTTATGCTGACTGTTTATTACGTAGGGCAGATGATGTACCGCAAAAGTGATTCTATCAACTCTCTTGGTGTTGCTATCACAGTAATATGTATACTCAATCCATACAGTGCTACAAACGTTTCCGTACTGTACTCGTTTTTCGCCACTCTCGGTATATTGATTGTGTCGCGCAGTAAGTTTGCAAAGAGATTGCTCGACGGGAAAAGCAAACCTGTAAAAATGATACTTGAAACACTCTTGTTGTCGGTTGGGTCAGTGCTTTTCACTTTGCCCGTGCAGATTGTATTTTTCAATGCGGCAACGGTTATTTCACCGCTTGCAAACGTGCTGACGTTCATAGTGATTGCTCCGCTGATGTGGTGCACCATAATCGCAGTTGTTTTGTCGTTGTTTACGGGAATCCTGAGCGGATTGTTCTTTGTGATATGTACGCTGATCGCAAAATATCTTATATGGATTTCGGATTTGCTTGCATCAATACCTTATGCGACGGTGGATGCAGACAGGGATTTTGTAAAAATTCTTGTTTTTATCGTGATAGCGGTGTTCCTGATAGTCGCTTATCTGAATTTGGGAAATCGGGCAATAAAAGGTGCATTTATAATCTGTGCGGTTATTGTTGCGGGCAGCATTTTATGTTATAATATATTCTTGAAGCCGATTGTAAGAGTAATAGCCGTTGATTCGGGTGCGGCTACAAGCGTTATTGTTACGTATGGGCTCAGTGCAATAGTTGTCGGTTGCGGCGGTTCTGATTACACCGCAACTGAAATTGACAGTGTATTACGGCAGAGCGGTATTGATGAATTGAGGTTGCTTGTACTACCGTCAAGGCAAAATTCCGAAGCGCAGAACATCAGCGGTCTGCTTGAAAAGATTGATATAAGTGAGATTATGCTCGGTGAGGAATACGGGCTTATAGATTCCCTCGGGTTTGAAAATTATAAGGTGGTAAAGAGCGGCAAAGTTATTGCGGATAACTTTGAGATTGACTGTTTATACGACGATGAGCAAAGGGCAACCTTTGTTAAAGTGGCAGGAAAATCGGTGCTCATTGTGTCGAAGTTTTCTGACGACACACAATTTAAAAGTGAATGGCTGAATGTCGACGTAATCGTGTCGGTGGGTACGGTTTATCCGAATGGTAATGCAAAAATTAACGTTCTGTGCACGTCGGAGAATGGGAATTATCCCAATGCGACGGTATGCTATGAGGACGGCGGAAATATAATCGTAGAATTTTTCAAGGACGGACAAATAAGTTGCGGGAGGAGAGAATGACAATGGCAAAAGTTGACGACAAGGGCTTGAGGCTCAGTTTGAAAAACAATGAAGTTTCCAACGTCTACTTTGTATACGGAAACGAAGAATACCTTAAAAGGACAAGTGTGGACCTCCTCCTCACTAAATTTGCCGATGCAGGCAAGGACAGTTTTGACTTCAAGAAGTTTGACGGTAAGGACACAAGGCTTGATGACGTTCTTGCGGCGGTTGAATCGTTTCCGTTTATGAGTGAATATTCCTGCATACTTGTGACGGACTTTCCGTTTGAGAGTCTGTCGGATTCAGAATTTACACAATTGAAGGAAACACTTAACGATATGCCGCAAAGTTCCGTTTTGATTTTCTGGCAATTTTCCGAAACTACGGGCAAGACAAAAAACCAGAACGCAGTTATAAAGATTGTTGAAAAGGTCGGCACTGCAGTTGAATGTAACACAAAAACTCCCGCGGAAATCAAAAAGATACTCGGTGCGGGAATTATAAAGAGAGGGTGCACGGTCAGCGAAAGCACACTTAACTACATTATTGAAGTAGTTGGTGATGATCTGTACCTATTGCTCAGTGAAACGGAGAAACTCACGGCTTATTGCGCGGGTGGAGAGGTGACGAGGCAGGCGGTTGACAAACTTTGTTCAAAGTCGATTGATTCAAACGCGTTTGACGTGACGAAAGCGCTTGTTGCGGGTAACTCCGATAAGGCGTTTGCAGCACTTAACGAACTTTTTGTGCTTCGTGAAGAGCCACTGAAAATTCTTGGTGCAATTGTTATGACTTACACCGATATGTACAGGGTTAAGGTTGCAGTGCAGCAGACGGGCAGTTATGCGCTTCTCGGTGAAACCTTCGCTTGCTATAAGGGCAAGGAATTCCGCCTGAGAAACGCGGCAAAAAATGCTTCTTCGCTTTCGCTTGAACAACTCAGAAAAGCGCTTGAGGAACTTAACAGGGCGGACGAGTTGCTTAAAACTTCCAAAATGGATGGCAATCTTGTTATTGAAGAATTGATAGTGAGGCTATTGATGATATGATTAAGATAAAACAGGCGGTAATAGTTGAGGGCAAGTATGATAAAATCAAACTTGAATCAATTGTTGATGCTTTGATAATTACAACCGATGGGTTTGAGATTTTCAAGGATAGCGAGAAAATGGCTATGATAAGACGGCTTGCGGAAACCAACGGACTGCTCATAATGACGGACAGTGACGTTGCGGGGTTCAAAATCCGCTCGTACATTTCTGGCAGTGTGGATTCCGATAAGATTTTCCATGCGTACATTCCCGACATTCTGGGCAAGGAGCCGCGCAAGGAAAAGGGCTCGAAGGAAGGAAAACTCGGCGTTGAAGGTGTACCGTCAAAACTGATCGTAGAAGCGCTTGAACGTGCGGGCGTAATCTGTGAAGTTGTTGATAGCAAACCCGCTTTTATGACGAAATACCGACTTTATTCCGACGGCATAAGCGGCAATTCCGACAGTTCAAAACTGCGCGTGGAGTTATTGAAAGCGCTCTCGTTACCCGAGAGGTTGTCCGCAAATTCGCTTGTTAAGGTTATCAACGAAAGTTACAGTGAGGAAGAATATTTATCAGCGCTTGAAAAGGCGAGAGAAAGTATAAAATAAAAAACAGGCACCGCCTAAATCACATATACTGTGGTAGGGGGTGCTTTTTTGCGTTTACATAAGAAGAGGCGGTTACGCCGCCGTAAAAATAAAAAGGGGATTATTTTGTTTACGCTTGCGATTGCGCTGCTACTTGTTATTACCGTTGAGGTCAGAATGAAGCCCATTGTGCGAGTGTATGCAGAAAATATCGTAAACAGACTTTGCTACGAATCAATCAACGTTGCCGCTGCCGAAGCGGTTGAAAGCAGTGGTGTGGGTTACGCTGACATAGTGCATATTGAACGCGATGATAACAACGTTGTAACGGCGGTTATGGCTGATGTTGCAGCAGTCAATAAAATTAAAACGGGGGTTACACAAGGATTGTTGAACGCTCTTCAAAGCGTTGAAAATGAAGAAATACAAGTGCCGATGGGTACGCTTTTCGGTAACAGTGTTTTTGTTGGAAAAGGTCCGGACATATCTGTCAGCATCAAATTGACGGGCAGCAGTGAAGTTGAAGTAAGGAGCGAATTTGAAAGTGTTGGTATAAATCAGACTCGGCACAGTGTTACTATGGACGTGCGATGTATCGTGTACGTTGTAATGCTTGGTAGGGAAACGATGAACGAAATTACTCTGAGTGTGCCGATAGCGGAAACAATAATAATCGGCACAGTGCCCGATACGTATTTATCGTTGTCATAAAATGTTGCAAACGATTGAAAAAGGCAGATATATATGTTACAATAATAGATTATAATTATAAAGGAATGAGAGGTGACAGGGATGAGTAGAAAAAGATGGGAAGTTTTAACACCGAATCCGCAGACAGCGGCGGAAATTTCCGAAAATTTCGGACTCAGCCCCGTCGCATCTTTACTTATGGCGGCAAGGGGATTCAGAGCCGACGAGTCGGTGGAAGAATTCCTGATGCGTGAACCGTGGTTTCAGTGTCCCTACGACCTGATTGATATGGATAAAGCGGTTGACCGAATCAATCTTGCTTTTGAGCGCGGGGAAAGAATTGCAATTTACGGCGACTACGATGCCGACGGGGTCACGGCTACCGTGCTTTTGTACCGATATTTCCGTTCGTGCGGTGCAGACGTCATCTGGTACGTGCCCGAAAGAAGTGAGGGATACGGACTAAATATTGCCGCGATTGATAAACTGTATGACAAGGGTGTAAACCTCATCGTAACGGTGGATAACGGAATTGCCGCTTTTGAGCAGGCTGAGTATATTTATAACAAAGGGATGGAACTTGTTGTAACCGACCACCATCAGCCGATGGATTTCTTGCCGAGGGCGTGCGCCGTTGTCAATCCTCATCGTGCCGATTGTCCGAGTGAATTCAAGGATTATGCGGGTGTTGGCGTTGCGTTTAAACTTGTTACCGCGCTTTCCGAGGCGGACGATATGGAACTTATCGGTGAATACGGTGAGTACGTTTTGCTCGGCACAGTTGCCGATATCGTACCTCTTGTCAGCGAAAACCGACTTTTTGTGGAGTTCGGTTTACGTCAGTTCAATGTTTCCGAAAAGCCTGCAATCAAGGAACTTAAAAATATCTGCGCTATCAGTGAGGAGATAAACTCAACTCATATCTCGTTTATGTTCGGGCCGAGAATAAATGCGGCGGGCAGAATGGGCGCGGCTGGCAAGGCTATTGAATTTTTGCTTTGTGACGATGAAGAAAGCGCTAAGAAACTTGCCTTGATGCTTAATTCAAATAATCAGGAACGTCAGAGTATTGACGGCGAAGTTTTTGAACAGGCATATAAAAAGATTGAACTTTCAAGAATGAATATATATGACCGTGTAATCGTTGTCAGCGGCAAAGGCTGGCACGAGGGTGTGCTTGGAATTGTCAGCGCAAAACTGACGGAATTTTACGGCAAACCTACGATTGTCCTCAGCGAAAACGATGACGTTGCCTACGGTTCTTGCCGAAGCATAGAGGGGTTTTCTATCTTTGAAGCGCTCAGCGCTGTCAGCGATATTCTCAAAGCGTACGGCGGCCACAGTATGGCGGCGGGCGTGACGGTTGATATTAATATGGTCGATGAATTCCGCAGGAGAATCAATGAGTACGCGCAGCAGAATTTTGAATATATGCCGTACCCTACGATTAAAATAGATTGTAAACTCAATCCGGGTGTGTTGACACTTGACTTTGCTGACGGATTTAGGGATTTGGAGCCGTTTGGCGCAGGCAATCCTCAACCCGTTTTCGGTTTGTTTAAAATGAAAATCGGGCGTATAATCCCACTTGCAAAGGGAAAATACGTCAAGTTGAGTCTTTATAAAAAGAGCGCAAGCGTAGAGGTTATTTCTTTTGCATCCTCTTTTGATAATTTTACTTTTACTGTCGGCGATGAGGTTGACGTTGCGGTGAAGATTTCCGCTTCTCAGTTCAGGGGTAAAAAAGAAGTTTCCGTAAAACTTGTTGATATCAGAATGTCGAGCGAGCGTGAAAACGAAATTCTGGATAATATAAGAATATACGAAAAGGGCATAAGGGGCGAAGAACTCACCGCGCAGGAACTTCGCACCATAACTCCGCGCAGAGAAACGCTCAACGACGTTTATCGTTACGTGCGCAGTAAGGGCGGCTTCAAAGATGAACCCGAGATGATGTATCACCGCCTTTTCGGCAAGCATAGCCTTGCGTCCATAATGACGGCGATTGACGTACTTGCGGAATTAAA
Organism: Clostridia bacterium; assembly: GCA_017560255.1. GTDB lineage: Bacteria > Bacillota > Clostridia > Oscillospirales > Acutalibacteraceae > RGIG7273. The sequence goes on along the minus strand of JAFYOI010000056.1, from coordinate 88,100 downwards.
AGTTGTTTCAATCAGACCGCAGGGAACTAAAATTTCGGTTGAACTCGTTCCCGATTGCAACCGATGTAATATTGATAATTCAAGGATATTGAGTAATTTAAGACACAGACTATCTCTGTGTGAAGGGTGAACACTATGGATCAGAAGGTATTTTTGGAAAAACTTGAAAAAAGATTTTTTGAAAAAATTGAAAACACAGACAATACGTATGACGTTGCTTTGATAAGAAAGGCTTACGATCTGGCGTACCGTGCTCATATGGGTCAACTTCGCTATTCGGGCGAGCCGTTTTTTAAGCATCCCGTAGAGGTTGCGGAAATCGTAGTTGATCTTGGTATGGATAATGAGTCCGTTGTTTCCGCGCTGCTTCACGATGTTGTTGAGGATACGGATATCAAACTCGGCTATATCGCAAAAGAGTTCGGTAAGGATGTTTCTTTGATTGTTGACGGGCTTACAAAACTCGGTAAAGTTCCGCTTTCCACAAAGGAGGAACAGCAGGCGGAGAATGTAAGAAAGATGCTCATTGCTATGTCAAACGACATACGCGTTATTATCATCAAACTTGCCGACAGACTCAATAATATGAGAACGCTTCAATATATGTCGCCGCAAAAGCGCCTTGATAAGAGCGTTGAAACGCTTGAAATTTACGCGCCGATTGCGCACCGTCTTGGTATCCGTGCGGTAAAGGAAGAATTGGAAGATCTTGCGATCAGAAACCTTGACCCCGTTGCTTACAAAGAGGTTGAAACGATGCTTGCTGAAAAGGAGAAGTTGCAGAACGGATTTTTGAACAAGGTCAAATTGCAACTTGATGACAAAATCCGTCCTTATATTCCCGACGTCAAGATTGAGGGCAGAATAAAGAGCGTACACGGAATTTACCGTAAGGCATACGTCCAGGGCAAGTCGTTTGATGAGATTTATGATATTTATGCCGTCCGACTGATTGTAAATTCAGTTGGTGATTGTTATAATGCACTCGGTCTTGTGCACGAGATGTACAGAACGATTCCGGGCAGATTTAAGGATTATATTTCAAACCCGAAGCCAAATATGTATCAGTCGTTGCACACGACGGTTGTTGGCAGAGAGGGTATTCCGTTTGAAGTTCAGATAAGAACTTTTGAGATGCACCAGACCGCTGAACTCGGTATTGCGGCGCACTGGAAGTACAAACTCGGCGTTAAAGGTACGGATAAGTTTGAGGAGAGGCTTGCGTGGGTGCGCCAACTTCTTGACAGCCAGAACGACGCGGACGATATTGAGGAAATTGTCCGTACAATCAAGAATGATATTATGTTTGAGGACGTTCTCGTCTTTACTCCAAAAGGCGACGTAATTACGTTGCCCGTAGGCTCGAACACAATTGACTTTGCTTATGCTATTCACTCTGCCGTCGGTAACCGAATGGTCGGTGCGAAAGTTGACGGTAGAATCGTGCCCATTGATTACGTTATCAAATCGGGTGAAATTATCGAGGTACTCACAAGTTCACAGCAGGGCAAGGGCCCGAGTCGTGACTGGATTAAGATGGTTCACACAAGTCAGGCAAGGAACAAAATCCGCGCTTGGTTCAAGAAAGAAAAGAGAGAAGAAAATATTGAGCAGGGCAGGGAGGAGTACGAGCGCGAACTTCGCCGTAACAAAATGGTACTTCCCAAGGAACGCGCCGATGAATTCAATCTGATGATTGCCGAGAAATATCACTACAAGACGGTGGAGGATTTCTTTGCTGCAATCGGCTACGGTGGTATTTATCTTTCAAAAATTATGCCGCGAATCCGTGAGGATTTTAAAGCCTTTGTAAAGACGAATGAGGATGAGGAAAATATACTCACACCGATGCCGTCCTATTCTTCAAAGAGTTCACACGGCGTTATTGTTGAGGGCGTTGAAGATTGCCTTGTTAAATTCCCTCGTTGTTGCAACCCCTTGCCGGGTGACAGTATCATAGGCTTTATTACAAGAGGTTACGGAGTTTCTGTTCATAAGATGGACTGTGTAAACGTGCCCAAGGGCAGCGCAATGGAGCAGCAGAAAGACCGCTGGATTCCCGTGCGCTGGGATACGGAAATCAAGGAGCAGTACAGAGCGGGGCTTATGATTGTTACTGAAAACATCGTTGGTCAGTATGCGGAAACAATTACTGCGCTTGCTAAACTCAACGTCATTATTCACACAATCAATGCAAGAGAAACAAAGGACGGTAGGGCGATTATGACCGTTGCAATTACTGTAAATGGCTCAGAACACCTTAAAAACGTGCTTACAAGGCTGGCTAAGGAGAAGGGCGTAATCTCCGTTGAAAGAACTGTAATGTAAGGGTAAGGATTGTTTTTCTTACCTTAAAGGGAGGATTTAAATGAAGGCTGTTATTCAAAGGGTTTCCAATGCATCGGTAACCGTTGATAATGAACTTAAAGGCAGCGCTGAAAAGGGTTTTCTGGTGCTTCTGGGGGTTGAGAAAGGCGACGACTACGCGGATGCGGAAATTCTCGCTGCAAAGGTTGCAAATCTGCGTGTTTTCAGTGATGAAAACGATAAAATGAATTTATCCGTGCTTGACATAAACGGCGATATTCTTGTTATTTCAAACTTCACCCTCTGCGCCGACCACAAGAAAGGCAACAGACCGTCTTTCACAGGTGCGGCTGCACCCGAAACAGCAAATATGCTTTATGAGTATTTTGTTGCGGAACTTAAACGATGCGGAGTGAAAAGGGTTGAAAAGGGAGTGTTTGGCGGTGATATGGCGGTAAGCCTGCTCAACGATGGCCCTGTGACAATAATTCTGGATACGGCAACTTGGATTAAAAAGGAGAAATAATTATGATTATAAAACGTGTTGTAGTTGGTATGATTGAAACTAATTGCTACATTCTGCTTGACGAAACAACGGGCAAAGCGGCAGTTATTGACCCCGGCTTTATGACTCAGGGACTTAAAGATGCGGTTCAGTCACCAGATATCAAGAGTGTTGATTACATTCTTCTGACCCACGGTCATTTTGATCATATTATGGGTGTTTACGAACTTAAAGAAATAACGGGTGCAAAGGTTGCAATTCACTCAAATGATAAAAAATGCCTTGAAAATGAGCGCTACAGCCTTGCTTCTCAGGTTATGCCGGGCAAGCAGAAACCGCTGTCCTGCGACGTTGAACTCAAAGACGGAATGACTATTAACGTCGGTTCGCTTGAAGTAAAAGTTATTTTTACCCCTGGTCACACAACGGGCGGCTGCTGCTTTGTTGTGGGCGATACCATCTTTGCGGGCGACACAATTTTTGCGGGTTCAATCGGGCGTTGCGATTTGCCGGGCGGCGACTACATGACGTTGCTTGCATCAATTCAGAATGTCAGCAAAACTATGAATGGCGATTACAGAGTGTTGCCGGGACACGGCGAAGAAACAACGCTTGAATGTGAGCGCAAATATAATCCTTATTTCAGGGGATAGTTATGATTTTATACGTAAAAAATCACCCGTATCTGTACGAGTGTGAAAATATTTGCAGGGTGTTCTTCCCTGACGAACAAATAAAGGTTATAACGGACGGCGAGGGTGACGACGGCATCTGCGTGTTTACTCAGATCGAGAAAACGGAGGGTAAAACTTTTGCCTTTGCCCGTGTGAACGTTTTTGGCAAGACACGGGAAGCAACGCATGAAATCGGCGGTGATGGGGTCGATTACGATGAGCGTTGTGAGAGAATACTGGCAACCGCTCTTTACACAGTGCTTCGCGAGGTTACGGGCTATACGCCGCAGTGGGGACTTCTTACTGGAGTGCGCCCCGCAAAATTGATGCACGCACTGTCAAAAAAATTCGGTAGTGACGATGCGGCGGAGAAGTTTTTTGTAGACGAACTGCTTGTATCACCCGATAAAGCAAAACTTGCGCGTAAGGTTGCGGAAAGTGAGAATAATATTATTGCTTTGTCACAGGACAAGTCGTTTAGTCTGTATATTTCAATTCCGTTTTGTCCGACGAGGTGCAGTTATTGCTCGTTTGTTTCAAGTTCAATGAAGTCGGCGAGCAAACTTATTCCGCAGTACGTAGAACTGTTAAAACGTGAAATAAAGGAAACTGCGGATATTGCAAATTCGTTGGGATTGCGACTTGAAAGCGTTTATTTCGGCGGCGGAACACCGACAACGCTTTCCGCCGATCAACTTAAACAACTCATTGATACGATTGCTGAATGCTTTGATTTGAGTAACCTTCGGGAATACACAATTGAGGCGGGACGTCCCGACACTCTGACAACGGAAAAGTTGGAGGTTATCAACAGCGGAATTAACAAGCGCATAAGCATCAATCCACAAACACTTAATGACGAAGTGCTAAAAGCAATCGGTAGGGCGCATACCGCCCGGCAGGCGCTCGAGATGTTTGCGCTGTCGCGCGAAGTCGGCATCGGCAACATAAATATGGATATAATAGCGGGGTTGCCTAAGGATACGCTTGAGAGTTTTACAAACACACTTGACAGAATTTGTGCATTGTCACCCGAAAGCATAACCGTGCATACTTTGTCATTAAAGCGGTCGTCTACCTTGGCGCAGGAGGACAGGAGTTTCCTCAAAGACAGTGAACTTGTGGCACAGATGCTCACGGTTGCCCAGGAGAAACTGTATGCCAACGGCTATGCGCCTTACTATATGTACCGCCAGAGTCGGATGGTGGGTAATCTTGAAAACGTCGGCTGGAGTAAGGCGGGATACGAGTGTCTTTACAACGTGTTTATGATGGATGAAACTCACACTATTCTGTCCTGCGGTGCGGGTGCGGTTACAAAATTACGCGTGCCGAACGTAAATAAGATTGAGCGAATTTTTAATTATAAATATCCGTTTGAGTACGTATCGGGATTTGAAACGATATTGGCTCGCAAAAAGCGCATAGCGGAATTTTATGCAGAATTTAATTTATAGGGGGTTATTTTATGTCGACAGTTGATAACGTATGGGATAACGCGAAAGCGGTATTCGGTATGGCTGAGAAAAAGACAAAACAGGCGGTTGAAATTTCGAAGAAGAAGATAAAGGAAAAGAAACTTGAGGACAAGATTGACGGCTTGTATAAAACTCTTGGCAAGATGTATTACGTCAGCGCAAAAAAAGATGCTGCTGTGAATGAGTGCGACGTAAAGAAAATTGTTGATTCTATTGATGAAGCAAAGTCGCAACTCAAAGAACTCCGTGCAGAAATCAATTCTATCCGTTACGACAAAGTTTGCCCCGTATGTAATGCGGGTGTGAAAAAAGACGATGATTTTTGCAGAAAATGCGGCGCAGAATTGAAGTAAATTTATTGAAATAAAAAAGGAACGACAATTTGTCATTCCTTTTTTTCATTATTTTTATTTGTTTTGTGATTTTGCATCTTCTTCGATAAGCATAACTAATTTATGCACAGGCATTTCGAATGCGTTTGCAATTTTCCAGATTGTTTCAAAATTAGGTTGTTTTTTACCGGATTCAATCATTGCTAAATGACTTCTTCCTAAACCGGCAAGCCCACTGAGTATTTTTTGTGAAATGCCCTTACCGTTGCGAATATTTTTTACAACTTTTCCTGCAGAAAATTTATTAAACTCTACCATAAAAACACCTCACAATAGAGGGTAACAATAGACTCAATTTATCAAATTTGGAAAGAACAACCATTATTGCTTTTTCTTTTCGATATGATAAAATAACTGTGCAACATAACTTTCAAATCTTTTCGCCTACACAAGAAAGGGCATGCCCGTCGCGGCATGAGCGACAAACAAAAACAGTGGATAACCTCTTTTGAACCACGTGACTATCGCGTGGTTTTCGTTATACAAAAAAACTCACTTGACATATTGCCAAGTGAGTTTTTGTTGTTATTATTTTAATTTTCCTGCAAACTTCTCTTAAGGAATTCGCGGAGTCTTTCGTTTTTCGGGTTTGTGAAGAATTCTGCGGGTGGCGCATCTTCAACAATCCTGCCGCCGTCCATAAATACAACTCTGTCGGCAACGTCCCTTGCAAAGCCCATTTCGTGCGTTACAACGATCATACCCATTCCTTCCTCTGCAAGTTGCTTCATTACGTTGAGAACTTCGCCTACGAGTTCGGGGTCGAGTGCGCTGGTCGGCTCGTCAAAGAGCATAACTTTTGGTTCCATAGCAAGCGCTCTTGCGATTGCAACACGCTGTTGCTGACCGCCCGAAAGTTTTGACGGATACGCATCCATTCTGTCTGCAAGGCCAACGCGGGTGAGAAGTTCACGCGCCTTTGCTTCTGCGTCCTCTTTGGAAACGCCCTTTACGGTCATCGGTGCGAGCATTACGTTTTCGAGCGCTGTCTTGTGGGGGAAAAGATTGAATCTCTGGAACACCATTCCCACGTTGAGCAAAACCTCGGTTGTTTCGGCTGCACTGATATGCACTTTGTTTGTGCCTCTGACGCGGTCGTCAATCAATTTTTCATCAATCCAGATTTTGCCGCTTGTGATGCTTTCAAGGTGGTTGATTGAGCGCAGATAGGTGGATTTACCGGCACCGGAAGAACCGATAATGCACACAACTTCGCCCGGCTCAACGCTGAGGCTTACGTCCTTGAGAACTTCAATATGACCGAAATTTTTACAGATATGTTCTGTTCTGATTATAGCCATTGTGTAAACCTCCTCCTTATTCGTACATGGAAAGTTTCTTCTCAATCTTGTTGAAGATAACTGTGAAGATAGCGGTGATTACAAGATAAATGATCATAGCGGGGATGTAAACAACAGCACTTGCCGCATTAGACGCAATCATCTTTGTCTGACAGGTGAGGTCAACGAGGGAGATGATTGAAACGAGGGAGGTGTCTTTGAGCACCATTACGAACTCGTTACAAATCGGGGGGATCATTCTGCGATAAGCCTGCGGAATGATGATGATTCTCATTGCCTGACGGTATGTAAGGCCAAGCGCCTTGGATGCTTCCAACTGTCCCTTGTCAATTGATTGGATAGCCGCACGGATAATTTCCGCAAGGTAAGCCGCAACGTTCAATGTAAAGGCAATCAACGCCACGAGATATCTGCTTTTGATATTAAACGCAGGAATCAGAAGCGGAAGTGTGTAGTAGAGGAAAAACAACTGCATAAGAAGCGGGGTTCCTCTGAAAAAGAAAATATATGCGCCGCAAACTCCTCTGAGAATTTTATTTTTTGATATCTTGCCAAGCGCGAGGAATACGGCGATAACGAGACCGAATATGACACAGAGGAAAGAAAGGCTGAGAGTTACGCCTGTTGCTTTGAACAACGACGGCATCCAACCCCATATTTTTCCCATGGTTCCCGTGGTGAGCCATTCCCATATAGTGTTAAGAAATTCCATTTTCTATTCTCCTAAATATTTCTCAAAAACACAAACATAGGGCTGCCGTAAAGACAACCCGATGTTGTAGTATCGTTTTGAACTTTAATTACTTTGCAACAACAATCTGCTGCCTGTTGGAAACGTAGGGTTCGGTGAGGATGTACTTCTCCTGACGTTCCTCAGTGATGCTGACTGAAGAGATAATGCAGTCGAATTCGCCCTTCTCAAGAGCAGCGAAGATGCCATCCCAAGCGGTGTTGATGAATTTAACTTCAAGACCGAGGAGTTCGCCGATAGCGTTTGCAATGTCGATATCGAAGCCGATGTATGTAACGCCGTCGTCAGCGAGGTATTCCATCGGAGGATAACCTACTTCTGCGCCAATTGTGAGAACGCCGTTTGTCATTGTCTTGATTTTAGCGGTGTCAATAACGGGCTTCTCTGTAACAGTTCTGAGACCTGCTGTGAAGTCGTTGCCGAAGTGCTTCTTAGCGAGTGTGGAGATTGTGCCGTCGTAGTAGAGTGTGTCAATAGCAGCCTCAATAACTTCTGCAAGTTCTGTGGAGTTCTTGTTGAGGCAGATGCCCATGGGCTCACCTTCTGTGGACTCCCAGGAGATTTCGAACTTGTCAGCGTCAGCGCCCATGTAGTAAGCAGCAACAACGCTGTCAACGAGAACTGCGTCAACTCTGCCAAGGGAGAGGTCGTCAAAGCACTGTGTAACTTTTTCGTAACGGTTTGCTGTGATTGTTTTACCGCCTTCGATGAGTTCTGTGATGATGTCATCGGAGGTTGTAGCAATCTGAACTGCAACTTTGCAGCCGTCCAAATCTTCAAGAGATTTGATTGTCTTCTTCTCTGCTTCGCTTCCGCAACCGCAGAACAAAGCAGCGCACATAATGAGTACGAGCATAAGGGAAAGAATCTTTTTCATAATTGATCGCTCCTATTTGTATTTTTTTGATTTGAGTTGATTCTATCACACTGAATATTAAAAGTCAATAAGTTTTCATAAAATTTGCATAAATATGTGCGTAAATACTATTTTAATGAATAAAATTTGCAATTTGTTGTATAAAATATCAACAAATTTAATAAATATACAGTATTTTTGAAAAATAAATATACAGTGTTCCTGAAAAAATATTAAGCCCCGACCGTTGAAAGTCAGGGCTCTTTTGTTTGGAAAGTATTATTACTTAATCATGCTTGCAACTTCATCAGCGAAGTTGTCAGCCTTCTTCTCAAGGCCCTCGCCTCTCTCAAAGCGGAAGAAGCCCTTAACTGTGATTGCAGTACCGATTTCCTTAGCGGTAGCAGCAACGTGCTGACCAACGGTTACGTCGCCGTTCTTAACGAAAGCCTGCTCAACGAGGCAGTTCTCTTTGTAGTACTTAGCGATTTTACCCATAACGATCTTATCAGCGATAGCAGCGGGTTTGCCCTCATTGAGAACCTGCTCTGTGAGGATTGCCTTCTCCTTCTCAAGAGTCTCAGCCGGAACGGACTCTTTGTTGAGGAAGAGGGGGTTGATAGCAGCGATCTGCATTGCAACGTCCTTGCCAAGTTCTTTGAAAGAAGCGTTTGCAGCGGTTGCATCGTCTGTATCAAACTCAACGAGAACACCGATTCTGCCACCACCGTGAACGTAAGTAGCAGCGATGCCCTCTACTCTGATGAAACGACGGATTTTGATGTTCTCACCGATTGTGAGAATTTTGTCCTGAAGGCTTGCGAGAACTGTCTCGTCAGAGCCTACGATTGTGCAGTTGAGAAGTGCATCAACATCAGCGGGGTTAGCAGCAACGATTGTCTTTGCAACGTCCTCTACGAAAGCGATGAACTTGTCATTCTTTGCAACGAAGTCAGTCTCGGAGTTAACCTCAACGAGAACAGCAGTCTTTGCAGCCTCATCGTTGTAAGCATAAACAACGCCCTCGGAAGCGATTCTTCCGGATTTTTTAGCAGCGGCAGCAAGACCTTTCTCTCTCAAAAAGTCAATAGCCTTTTCCATATCGCCGTCGGAAGCAGCAAGTGCTTTTTTGCAATCCATCATACCAACGCCGGTTCTTTCACGCAACAACTGTACGTCTTTTGCTGTAAATGCCATTTGGAATTCCTCCTATTTATTATAATTCAGTTGGTTATCTTAATTATTCAGCAGCCTCTTCAGCCTCTGTAGCCTCAGCAGTCTGCTCGCCCTGTCTGCCCTCAATAACAGCGCTAGCCATAGCACCAGCAATAAGTCTTACTGCGCGGATAGCATCGTCGTTGCCGGGGATAACGTAGTCAACTTCATCAGGGTCACAGTTTGTGTCAACGATAGCGATGATCGGAATACCGAGTTTATGAGCCTCGGAAACAGCGATCTTCTCTTTGCGCGGGTCAACGATGAACATAGCACCGGGGATGCTCTTCATCTCTGTGATACCGCCCATAAACTTTTCAAGTTTCTCCATCTCAAGTTTGAGTTTGATAACTTCTTTCTTGGGGAGAATGTCAAATGTTCCGTCGGCTTCCATCTGCTTGAGCTGAGAGAATCTCTTGAGTCTTCTCTGGATTGTTTTGAAGTTTGTGAGCATACCGCCGAGCCAACGAGCGTTTACGAAGGGCATACCGCAACGGATAGCCTCTTCCTTAACGGAATCCTGAGCCTGCTTCTTTGTGCCGACAAAAAGGATGTCCTTGCCGCTTGCAGCGATTTCACGAATTGCGAGGTAAGCCTCGTCGAGTTTCTTGACCGTCTTCTGAAGGTCGATGATGTAAATACCGTTTCTTTCTGTGTAGATGTACTCAGACATCTTCGGGTTCCATCTTCTGGTCTGGTGTCCGAAGTGAACGCCAGCTTCCAGAAGCTGTTTCATGGATACTACTCCCATGATTTTGCCTCCTTTTAGTTTTTATTTCCTCCGCTCGGGTCAACTTGACGGCAAACGGCTCTGCCGCACCTACCGCCAATCACCAAACGTGCGAATTCCGAAATATTTTACCACAACGAAATGGTAATTTCAAGAACAATTTTGAATTTTTTTGAAAAAATTATGCATTAATTTCTGAATTTTCCTCGCAGACGAGCACTCCGTCAGCAAAAACCCTGACTTCCTGCAATTTTTCAATATGTAACGGTGCTTGTTCACTCTTCGGCGGGGGAGTCATATAGTCGCCGTAAACGACGGTCAGCATATTTTCTTTGCCGATTGGCGCAGGAAACTCTCTGCCGCGGATTGTAACGGTTGACGTGCCTTCAAACCAAGTTTTCTTGTACCTTTTTGCGATGTTTTTGAACTGGTCGTTTGAAATGAAACAATACTCACCCTTGTCGCTTGCGATGAGGGAAGCCTTGTCATACCATTTCATAACGCGCTTAGTTGAAAACAATCTGCCGATGGTTGAAAGGACAAAAACTTTGATTTTTTCACCGAAACTGTATTTTTTGTAGTCGGTTTTGTAGCGGTGCGCCATAGCCAAACCATAGAGTGCCTTCAAAAGCACAAGTTGAAGTTTGAAACGGAAACCGTCGCAGGCGTTGTCGAGTACAAACAAGTCAAGTGCAACGCGGTTGTGATGATTTTCATAATACTCATCCTCGGGGGTCGGGGTACGCATAAAACTTTCGACATAATTGATTTTGCTGATCGCATCAAAAAATCTCTTGTCAACGTGGGGGTTGACGTGCTCAAATCTTTCGCCGAGTTCACTGTCTATTACCTGCATAAGACGGTCGTAGTCGGGTCTTTTCAATGCAATATCCACGTCGTCGTCCCACGGGATAAAATCCCCGTGACGAATAGCGCCAAGTAAAGTGCCCGCAATCAAAAAGTATTCAATATTGTGTTTTTTACAAATTCTGTCGAGTTCACACAACAGTTCAAAATCCGCGTAATGAACGCCGTAAAGTAAATCCTTCTCCATCTCATCCACCTGTATACATAATATAAATATAAAAGCATAAATAAAATATCAAAAGACAATTTAAAAGTCAATACGTAACGTAAAACAAAAATGCGGCGTACTGTTAAAGTACGCCGCGCGGCAAAACGTTATTCGTGTATGTATCCGCTGACGGTGAAGGAGTTCGGGGCAGAATCAAGGTCGACCAGAATCACGTCGTCACCGATAACACGGATATTTTCCCAATAAATTTTAATATCTTCGCTTTTGCCAAAAACGCCCATAAATTTACATTTGCCATATATTATAATGGCAGTAATCCTGCCCGAGCAGGTGTCGATATCGACGTCGCATACTTGCCCAAGCCGTGAGCCGTCACGGATATTAACAATTTCCTTTTCGCGCAAATCCGTTACACAACAAAGCACAGTATCACACCTTTCAGTTTGTTATTACACTATATTCAACAATGCTTGTTCGCTTTACAAAATATATGAGAGGGGAAGAAAATGAAGAAAAACCTATTGTGCATTTTATTTATACTTATTATTAATATGACCGCCTGCACAACGTATGACAACGTTATGGTCACAAAACCCGACGTCACTGATGCGACTACGGCACAAAATTATTCACTTATTTTTTCATCGTATAGGCAGGGCAATACCGTTTTGTACTATCCGCGAATTGACGGGCTGAACGATGCTCAAAAGCAGGACAAACTTAATTCGCTCATATTTGAGGATGCGAAAAATGCCATCACCTTGTTTGATGATGACATTGTGTGTATAACGATTGATTATGAAGTTGTAACGCAGCGCCCCGAATTGATAAGCATAAAATATACGGGGCACGGCTGTGTTTCGTCTGATTGCGAAAAGGAAGTTACGGTTTATTACAATTCAAACGTCAGCATAGCCGACGGAGTAATTCTCAAATAACTATTTGTGATATTTTCCGTTTGAGTTTATCTGAAAACTGCGATAAACCTGCTCAAGCAGGAGCACCCTCACGAGTTGGTGGGGGAAAGTCATTCGTGACATTGACAGTTTGATATGGCTTGCCTTTTTGACTTCGTCACTCAGACCGAATGAACTGCCAATGACGAAAAATATATTGCTTGAACCCGAAAGTGCCGCGGAGTCAATACTTGCCGCGAGTTCTTCCGAGGACATCAACTTGCCCTCAATGCACATTGCTATAACCGTGCATTGTGATGGAATTTTGGACAGAATAATTTTGCCCTCCGCCTGCAAAGCGGCTTTAATTTCACTGTCAGACGGTTTTTGAGATAATTTTTCCTCATTCAGTTCAAGTATATTCACTTTACAAAATGCGCCGAGTCTTTTGACGTATTCGTCACAGGCAGAGCGAAGATAATTTTCTTTAAGTTTGCCTACACAGCAAATTGTTACGTTAAGCATAGAATATTCTCCGATTAAAAAATAATCTTTTTCATTGGTGCAAGTCTTGGTGCGGTTTCAAGAGTGAAGTCGCAACCGAGCGCAGCGCCCGCACCGCAAAGCGCGTTCAGTGATGTGTTGTATGCAAGTTCGGGTAGGTTGTTTTCGGCGCTGATGTGACCAAGAACAAAGCGGGTCGTGCCGCTGTCAAGTAATTGACGGCTTGCCTGTGCACACTCGTCGTTTGACAAATGACCTTCTTCGGAAATAATTCTGCATTTGAGGCTGTACGGATACGGCCCGTTCATCAGCATTTTGCGGTCATAATTCGACTCAATCATAACAAGATCGCATCCGCTGATTGCACGGCTTATTTCTTCGCTGTAATTTCCAAGGTCGGTTGCAACGGCAATTTTTCGCTCATCGGGTGTATGGATAACATATCCGAAACCCTCATTACAGTCGTGGCAGGTGTTAAAAGGAACAATCTTCATTCCCGCAGTCTCAACGCCGTTAATATCTATCGGACAAGCATCAAAACGTCTGTCAAGAACGTTGCTATCCGCCAAAGCAGACAGCGTACCTGCGGAGGAAAAGACCTTTATGCCGTAACGTCCCGCAAACGCTTTAAGGCCGCCTATGTGGTCGGTATGCTCGTGCGTTACAAAAATCGCTTGAATATTGCGGGCATCTTCTCCGATTTCAGTCAATGCATATTCAATTTTCTTCGCGCTGACACCGGCATCAATCAGAATCGAGCCACCCGAGGCGCCGATAAAAACGCAGTTGCCTTTACTTGAACTGTATAGAGTAGAAAAACGAGCCAAAATCTGCCGCCCTTTCCGTTATATATATAATATGGTATACAAAAAACAAGAGCAAAGACCTTGTAAAACGCTCAGTCAATGCTCTCATAATGTGTAACTATTCGTTATCGGGAATTGAAACGCGTTTTATGTCCGCGCCCAAAGCGCTGAACTTTTCAACAATATTCTCATAGCCGCGCTCAATATATTCAATCTTTTCAATCGTCGTTGTGCCTTCTGCGCAAAGACCCGCAATTATAAGCGCAGCACCTGCGCGAAGGTCGGTTGCGCCGACCCTTGTTCCGCGAAGTTTTTCCACGCCCGTAACAGTGGCAATACTGCCGTCAACGCTGATTTGCGCACCCATATTAATGAGTTGCTCAACGTATCTGTAACGGTTGTCCCAAACGCTTTCGGTGACAACGCTGACACCTGAAGCAACTGACAACAGCGCAGTAAACTGCGGCTGCATATCGGTCGGGAATCCGGGGTGGGGCATTGTCTTTACGTTACAACGGACAAGCGGTTTTTCACGGCTGATGAGGAGGGAGTCATCGTACTCCTCAATTGTTGCGCCGCACTCAATGAGTTTTGCCATAATGGATTCAAGGTGCTTGGGGGTGACGTTTTTGATAAGCGCCTTGCCGCCCGTTGCAACAACTGCCGCCATATATGTACCCGCTTCAATCTGGTCCGGAACAACGGAATATGAGCAACCGTGAAGTTTGTCAACGCCGTTGATTTTTATTGTGTCTGTACCTGCGCCCCTGATGTTTGCACCCATCGCATTGAGAAAGTTTGCAATGTCAACAATGTGCGGCTCTCTTGCGGCGTTTTCAATTACGGTCAGCCCCTTTGCCTTTACGGCAGTGAGCATCGCGTTTATTGTTGCGCCGACGGAAACAACGTCCATATAGACTGTGCTTCCAATGAGTTTATCCGCAGTGGCGTGAACGACCATTTCGTCGTCAGTTACAATCGTTGCACCAAGAGCCTCAAAACTCTTTATGTGCTGGTCAATCGGTCTTGTGCCGAAATCGCAACCGCCGGGCATTGCAACGTGTGCATTCTGAAAACGTCCCAACAGAGCGCCGAGAAAATAATAGGAGGCTCTGAGACTTTTGGACATTTCATAAGGGACGACGTTTGCGGTAATATTAGTGGAGTCGATTTCAACGGTGTTCGCGTTGATGTTTCTTACCTTTGCACCAAGGCTTTCAAGGATTGAAAACATCATTGAAACGTCGCTGATACCGGGAATGTTTTCAATTACGCACACGCCCTCCTCTGCGAGAAGTGCAGCAGGAAGAAGGCCCACCACGGAATTTTTTGCACCGCAGATGGACACCTCACCCCTGAGGGGTATGCCGCCGTTGATAATGATTCTTTCCAAAACTCTCTTCCTCCGGGAAAATACGTATAAAGTAAGACTTGATTGCAGTAATTAAGCGAGAATTTCGCCCATTGTGCCGGAAACAACACTGCCTGCATTGGACTCGTCCGTGTCAATATGCATAGCGAGTGCGTATGTGGGGTTAACTCTTACTACAACGTCGCCGAAAGTGATGCTTCTGCCTTCACAGTCAATTTTAACGGAAACGATCTGCTTGTCTGTGAGACCGTACTTTTCAGCATCCTCGGGGGTGCAGTGTATATGTCTCTTTGCTGCGATTACGCCGCAGGGAATTTCAACTTCGCCTGCAGGGCCAACGAGTTTGCAAGCACCGCTGCCCTCGATGTCGCCGGACTCTCTGATGGGAGAAGCGCAACCGATGGAGCGAGCGTCTGTGAGAGAAAGTTCAACCTGAGTAGCGTTTCTTGTGGGACCAAGGATGGAAACGTTCTCAAGAGTTCTCTTCGGGCCAACAACTGTAACTCTTTCTTTACAAGCGTACTGACCGGGCTGAGAAAGTTCCTTAACGTAGGTGAGTTCGTAACCTGCACCAAAAAGTGTCTCAAGGTCCTGTTTGCTGAGATGGATATGTCTTGCGGATGTTTCAACCAAAACTGTCTTTTTCATAACTAAAAATCCTCCTGAGTAAATATTGTAAATAAATACTAATATATAAGTACCACACCATATATTACCCCAAATACAACCAAATTTCAATACCCAACGACAAATTTTATTGGCGTATGAAATGGTGAACAAAAAAACGGAGACAAGTTGTTGATTGTAACAAAAAAATTCCTCCTTCAGTCTGTAGAAGGAGGAATAAAATTTATTTGCTTTTTCTCTTTTTGAAGATGAAACTTCTGAACAGAATGATATTCATAACCGCAAAGAACAACACCAGAATTATAAGAGTGAGATACGGCTGTTTCGGTGCGAGTGTTGCCAGAAGCATCATCGGGAAGCCGAACACGATTGCGGGGAAATTCTGATAAACAAGATTTTCCGATGCTGGTGTTTCGAAGTTGCCGTCAATTTCTCGAAGCAGGATTACGCCCGTACTTGCCGTACCTGTGAGCATACCGTACATCATAAGGAACTGTTCTTCCGTATAATTCTGGAACAATTTCTTTGCGACCAGACGATTGTAAAAATAAGTGATAATAAGTCCCGTAGTTCCGAGTATAAGCATAATACCCCAGTATTTCTCAAGTATGTCAAGGCGGATAGCCGCAATACTTGCAACAACCATAATGTCAAAGAAAAAGTTGCTGGTGCGGGTCATCAGAAAATCGTTGGTATATTCTTTTTTGATGATTTTTTTCTTGTTGAGGAAGTTGAGAATGAGTTTGATAAGCGTTGCAGTAATTACGCCGAGGAGGAAGTTGAAACCGTAGATAACAGACTTCATACCGGGGAGTAACAGACCGAGCAGGAACATAAGCCCGTATGCAAACAGGTAAGCAACTGCAATCAAAGCCACTTGAATTGTAAGTTTGTCAATACTTTCCTGCATCGGAATTTCGTTTTCGGACTCAATATCCTCAGAACGCAATCTCTTATCATTGGGCTTGATAACAATTTTGCCACGCTTTTTGATAATATTGAGGTGGATAACGCCGCCAATACTTGCACTGAGGAAGCCGAGCGCCGCGATTGTAAGGCCAAAAGTTTTACCACCGACAAAACCGAATTCGTTCTCATAAATACCGCCGTAATTGAGCGCTTGACCGGGGCCTTGACCGTAGCCGAAGGGGAGCAGTACACCGGCGGATTTGAAAAAATCATTGAGAATGAAAGAAGCAATTATCGTTATACCGAATCCGACAATTGCCTGAATAAGATACGTGGAAACGGTTGTAACACCCGTATTGAAAATTTCTGTTGAACGCTGTTTTGTCAACTTGCTCTTTGATGGTTTGAATGTTGAGGCAATAAATCCCAATGCAAGCGCGTGATACGTGATAATTTCTAATTTTGTTGTACCACTACTGCCGAATATGGAGGAGTCAAACATAACTTCGCCTGTTATCAGTTTGTAGATTCCGGCAACGATAATCAATATAATGCCGCCCAGAACGGACGTCGGTATCAGCGAAGCGTGCAGGAATTTGATTGTTTTTTTCAAAACGTTTGCAAGGAGCAGGCTTATAAGCAGTACAGATATAAGCGCAAATGTGCTCCAAACGCTAGAGTCCCAGAAATTTTCCAACGGTATCACCTCTTACGATGTTTTTGTTTCTGTAATATATGTTTACGTATTTAAGAGCGTTGAAACGACGGTCGCTCTTGAACTGATAAATCTTCTTGTTGTGATAAATATTGAGTTTGTTTCGTCCCAGAACGGAGATTGCCGTTATCTCGGAAAAGGGGAAAGCGAGCGAATTGCTTGTATTTTCGTCAATTACGATTCTGTCACCGTAGAGTGAAATTTCCGCCCACTTGCGAAGAACGTTCTTGTGTTTGTAAACGATTACTTCGGATACGCGAGCATTATCATTATATAACGGGGTTTCGGTATAATTACCCGTATCGAGTTCATTAATAAAATTTTCCTGATATTTGTACCATTCCAGAACAGTTTCAAACGGAAAGTCGAAGCCAATGCCCTTGAGTTGCTTGTCACTACCGTATGATACTTTTCTGCCGCACTGCTTACATTCAATTTCGTTGCCGTGACTCTCAAAAGTTGTCAGTTTGCAGAAGGGACAGACATACATCGCTCTTTCAAGATACTCTGCTTTTTTCTTTGATTCAAAGATTGCATCGGGTTTGGATTCGTCAATATACAGTTCCTTTTCAACCAGTGCGAAAAGTTCATCATCCGACATTGTGGAATATTCTTCGGGTTCAATAACTTTTGAAACGTATGAGCGCATTTTGCCCTTTCGTGTTACGTCGCTCCAACGGGGCTGAACACCGTATCCGCCTTCAATTCTGTACAGCGCAATCGGTAAGTTGAGTTTTTTTGCAAGGGAAATTATCGCGGGGGATATATAACAGGTTTCACCGCTGTAAGTGCGGTTTCCTTCCGGGGCAATTGCTATTGTTCCGCCCTCTTTGGCAACGCGGATACAGTTTTTGATTGCGGTGATGTCGGTTGCTTGCTTTTTAATTGGAATCGGAGCAACTGCATAGCGTAGAAGTGAAGATACAAATCCGTTTGAGAAAAGGTCCTCGGTGGCGAGGTAGTATACAGGGCCTTTGAAAGCCATACCGACAAAAAACTGGTCAAACGCGGTCTGGTGATTGAAAAGAATCAGATACGGTGTGCCTTTTTTCTGCTCCCTGAACTTTTCGACTTTGATGCCGTATTTCAATTTGGAGTAAATATGAAAAATAGGGAAAGCGAGATTCCTGATTATCCGATGGCGGAATTTTGTCCATTTTTTCTGATTCTTTTTCTTCTTCATCATGTATCTCTCCAACCTTATAAAGTTGCAATTACAGCATTTTACCACAAAATTTGCGATTGTGCAAGTGCATAGATGTAAAAAAGCCCCTGAGGAAGTTGGCTTTGTTCATTCCTGCAGGGGGTTGTTTTTTATTTGTCAAGTCCGAAGAATTCGCAGATGAGTTTACTTGCGTCAACGCCGCCCGTAAATGCAAAGTCGGTGCTGTAGAAGGGGTCAAGTGAAACGCCCTCGTTTGCGCCCGGCCAGAGATGTCCCATTGTGTTTATTGAGTAGTAAGTACAGATTTCTTCACCGTTGAGATTTGCATAAACGCACTTTGTGTACTCAACGCCGCTGATGCCCGTTTCAGTGCTTGATTTGCCGCCGCTTTTTACGTTGCTGTCAATCTGTTCCATAGCGATTGCCCACGCACTTGCGGCAGCGGTGGAGTTTGAGGGGTGAACCATCACGTCTGCCGTGCCGTTGATTACAAGCAGTTTGCTTACGCGTTTTTTGTCGCCCATACCTGTCACAATTTCCTGTGCAAGTTCATCGTTTGTCTTTGTCGGGCCCATAGTCTGCACTGTCACAGAGTCAACTGCGCCGCAAGCCTTGTAGGAAATACCTGCAACACTTGCGCAACCCGCAAACACGTCGGGGTAAGTTACAGCCATAATTTCAGCCATTGCCGCACCTGCGGAGAAACCGCATACAAATACGTTTTCGCTGTCAACGTTGTAATCAGCCATCACTTCGCATACGATGTCATAAAGTGCTTTCGGTTCATCGTCAGCTCTGTTTTGCTGACTGTACCAGTTCCAGTAGTCAACGCGGTAGAAATGGTTTTCAGCTGACTGACGGGGATATACGGCGATGAATCCGTATTCGTCAGCGTATTTGTTAAGGCCGATGAAATCAGCAAAAACGGTGCGGGAATCGGTTGTTGCGCTGGTGCCCTGCATACCGCCGTGAAGTGCCATTACAAGCGGAGTTTCCACGTTTGAATCGTATGTTGTGGGGATGTAGATTGTGTAATCAATATTGTGGAATACGCTCTTGCCTTCAACCGTAACGCCTGTGTTCTCAGGCTGCTTGAAAGGTGAAGTTGTTGTGGTTGTAGTTGATTGGTCATCTTGCTGTGCGCCACACGCGCAGAGTGCGAAAAGACACACGATTGCAAGTAACGCTGAAATAATACGTCTGAGTTTCATAAGTGGTGTTGCCTCCGATTTGGTTGATTATTTGTTAAGTCCGAAAAATTCGCACATAACTTCATTAAGATTGATTCCGCCCGTGTAGCCAAGGTCTTTTCCGTTGCTGATGCTGATTGAAATACCCTTGTTTGAACCGGGCCAGTTATGCTCCATACCGATTACTTCGTAGAGAGTGCAGATTTCTTCCCCACCCATTTCGGCATGGATACTCTTTTTGTACTCAACGCCATCAATTCCCGTTAGGGTTTCCTCTTTGAGTGTATCGTCAACGCTCTTGTCAATGTTTTTCATAACCATTGCCCACGTCTGCGCTGTTGCAAGCGAATTTCGCGGATGAACTCTTGTGTCTGCTGTGCCTGTTACAACAAGCATTTTTGAGATTTTTCTGCCTGTTCCCATAGCGTCGTAAATGCGGATTGCAAGATGCTCGTTATCAATTGTCGGGCCCGAGTTTTGAATTTCGTTTACTTCATAGATGCTGCCCGCCTTGAAGGGAATTCCCGCTACGCTGCAACAACCCGCAAAAGTAGAGGGATAATTGACCGCAACTATCTGAGCCATCGCTGCGCCTGCGGAAAGCCCGCAGATATAAACGTTGGCGTCGTCAATCGTGTAATTCTTTTTGACTTCGGAAACAATGTCGTGAAGCGCTTTCGGTTCACGTGCATCCTTTGCCTGCTGAATGTACCAGTTCCAATAGTCGTAACCGTAGGAATGGTTTTTTGTTGACTGACGGGGGTATACGATTATAAATCCATATTTCTCAGCGCATTTGTTCAGACCTGTATAATCGGCAAAGAAATTGCGATTTTCGCCCGCATCGCCCATAGTGCCCTGACCACCGCCGTGAAGCGCCATAAGCAGTGGTATTTCTTCTCCGGCCCTGTATGAAGAGGGGATATAGAGTGTGTAGTCAATGTTGTTGATTACACTGATACCGCTGACCGTTGCGCCCGTCTGAGCGGGCTGGGTATACCCTTGTGTTGTGGTCGTGGTCTGATTGGATGAGTCCGAGGGCGAACAAGATACAAGCGCGATTACACATAAAATCGCGAGAAGTAGAGAAATGCCTCTTTTAAGTTTCATCGTATTGCCTCCTGTTTCTGTTTACATACTTTCGGGAGCAGAAATACCAATCATTTTTAGAACGTTCTTAATTGTGTTCTTAACTGCAAGGCACAGGTGAAGTCTTGCCTGCATTACGCTTTCTTCTTCGCCCATAATTCTGCAGGAGTTGTAGAATTTATGGAAAAGAGTTGCAAGTTCAAGCACGTATCTTGTCATCTTGGAGGGGTCGTAAGCCTTTGCGGCGGAAACGATTTCACCCGTGAGGGATGCAAGGTGACGGATGATTTCTTTCTCCTCAACAGTGCTGAGTAAAAGGAGTTCGTCCTTTGTGCATGGGCGCATAGCAACGCCCTCCTGTTCCATTCTTTTGAGGATTGAGCAAATTCTTGCGTGAGCGTACTGAACGTAGTAAACGGGGTTCTGAGAGGATTGCTCAACGGCAAGGTCAAGGTCGAAGTCCATCTGTGAGGTTGACTGAGTCATAATGAAGAAGAATCTTGCCGCATCGATGGAGATTTCTTCAAGTAGGTTTGTCAGGGTGATTGCTTTACCGGTTCGTTTTGACATTCTTACAACCTCACCGCCGCGAACAAGGCGTACAAGTTGGATAAGAACGATGTCAAGTCGTGAACTGTCAATTCCGATTGCATCAAGAGCGCCCTTCATTCTTGCAACGTGACCGTGGTGGTCAGCGCCCCATACGTCAATAGCAAGGTCGTTACCCCTTACGAGTAATTTGTTGCGATGATATGCAATATCAGCGGCAAAATACGTCGGGTTGCCGTTGGCTCTTACGAGAACTTCGTCTTTTTCGCCGCCGTGCTCCGTAGCCTTGTACCAGAGTGCGCCGTCCTTTTCGTAGGTAAGGCCGTTTTTCTTCATGATTTCGAGTGTTTCGGCAACTTCTCCGCCGTTGTGAAGATTGCTTTCATTGAACCACACGTCGTATTCAATATTGTATTTTTTAAGGTCTGACTGCATCTTTGCAATATTCTTGGGAAGAGCAAAGTTGATGAGTGCTTTTCTGCGTACCGCAACGTCGGCGTTGAGGTAGGAATCACCGTGAACCGCGATGAATTCCTGGGCTCTCTCTTTGATGTCATCGCCGTGATAACTGTCTTCGGGGAGGGGGACTTCCTCTTCACCAAGGAAGTGCTGTAGATAGCGTACGTCAAGGGAAAGGCCAAATTTGTCAATCTGATTACCCGCATCGTTGATGTAAAATTCACGGCTTACCTTGTAGCCTGCGTAGTCAAGCACGCAAGCGAGGCTGTCACCGAGAGCACCGCCCCTTGCGTTACCCATATGCATCGGACCCGTCGGGTTTGCGGAAACAAACTCAACCATAACTTTTTTACCCTGACCGTAATCGCTTCTGCCGTAATCGTCGCCTTTTGCTTCAAGGTCGAGGAGAATTTCAGCGTAGAAATCGTTGCTGAAATAGAAGTTGATGAAACCTGCACCTGCAATTTCGCATCTTTCAAACATACTGCCCGAAAGGTCGAGGTTTTCAACTATTGCTTCTGCGATTTTTCTGGGCGGCAAGCGGAAAACTCTTGCCGATGCCATAGCGGCATTCGTGGAGTAATCGCCGTTTGCTCTGTCGGCGGGTACTTCAATATTGAATGAGCCGATTTCACCCTGCGGCAAAGTGCCTGCGGCGGTGGCTTTGTTAATGCTTGTTTCTATTCTTTGGCGCAAATCCTGCTCCGTTTTGTTAATGATTACAGACATCAGTTAACAGCCTCCTTAACGGTGATTTTTACTTTATTTTCGCTCAGAAGAGCGGAGTTTACGTCAAGTGTGTAAGAAAATTCAATCTCTCCTCCGTTTTTTCCGAGTTTGCTTGAAACGTTGTTACAGAAAACGCCCAGCACCATACTGCCGTAGGGCGTATCGTAGCAACACATATGCCTTTTTTGCTTTTCGGCAATCAACTGCATTGTATAGTCACCCTGACGCAAGGTTTCAACGCAGTTTTTGCCCCTGACGGTGATTCTTGTCTGACAACCGTCAAGTTCGCCACCGCATTCGGTGTAAGAAATTATTTGTTCGTTATTTTCGTAAGAGTAATTTCCTCTTGCGATAACTTCAAATTGTTCTTTCTGGTCACCCTCAATACGAGTGCCCGTTGTTTTGATTATATACTGCTTGTCCATTGTTACTCCTTTTAAAGTGTATCGACCGACGCTTTGCGAAGGGCGTCCGAGATATCCTTTCCCAACAAGATTGACGCCATGGACGAAAAATCATCCACTCTGTCGCTGACAAAGAACTGATTTTTGCTCTGTGTGCCGTCACTCTTGAGGCCTTTTTTATCGAGCATATCAAGTACGTAATGCGCCGCCTCGTAGCCCGTATCAATCAGTGTTACTCCTTCGCCCATAACGTCGCCGATGATGTCGGAAAGCAAGGGGAAGTGGGTACAACCGAGGATGAGTGTATCAACACCCTTTTCTTTAAGTGGGGCGAGATATCTTTTTGCGGTTAATATTGCAATTTCATCATCGCGGTTAATCCAGCCCGCCTCAACTATGGGGACAAAGAGAGGGCAAGCGGTTTCAAAAATCTCCGCCTCGGGCATACGTGCCTTAATTTCACTTCGGTAAGCGCCGCTGTTGATAGTGGCGCTTGTGCCGATAACTCCTATTTTACCGTTCCTTGTTTTCCTTACTGCCGCAATAGCGGACGGTACAACCACGCCCTCAATCGGCACGGGGAGTGCAGTGATTTCAGGAAGTGCAACGGAACTTACCGTACCGCAAGCGGCAACAATTGCCTTCACGTTGTTTTTTAGGAGAAATTCAATATCCTGTTTTGCGTATAATTTGATTGTGTCGCGGCTTTTTGTACCATAAGGTACGCGGCCTGTGTCACCGAAATATACAATGCTCTCGTCCGGCATTGCTTTTTGCATCTCTCGCACGACGGTCAGCCCGCCGAGACCCGAGTCAAAAACGCCTATCGGTCTGTTATCGCTCAAATTTACCACTCCGTTTTATTTGCTTCTTTCAATTGCAAGTTCAATCAGTTCGGAAACGAGTTCGCTGTATGGCTTGCCCGCATTCTCAAACATTTTTGGATACATACTGATTTGTGTAAATCCGGGGATTGTGTTGACTTCGTTCATAAACATACTCAAGCCGTCATCGCTCACGAAGAAATCAACCCTTGACATACCGCTGCATCCGAGCGCTTTGTAGGTTTTCTTTGCAAGTGATTTTAGTTTCTCGACCTGCTCTGCGGTGAGTTTTGCAACGATGTCGATTTTAGTTGTATCGTCAATATATTTTGAATCGTAGTCGTAGAATTCACTGCCGGGAATAATCTCACACGGTGTTGCAACCTGCAACTCATCGTTGCCGAGTACGGCGCATTCAATCTCACGTCCGACAATTGTCTGTTCGAGCACAACCTTGTTTCCGTG
Organism: Clostridia bacterium; assembly: GCA_017560255.1. Classification (GTDB taxonomy): domain Bacteria; phylum Bacillota; class Clostridia; order Oscillospirales; family Acutalibacteraceae; genus RGIG7273. The sequence continues at coordinate 64,152 of JAFYOI010000056.1, read as the reverse complement.
TTCAAACGCAACGTCAATCGCCTTACGCAATGCCTCAAAATCAGCCGCCTTTGATACGCCTACCGATGAACCGGCACACGCGGGCTTTACGAAAATCGGGAAGCCGAGATATTCTTCCGCTTTTTTAAGGAAGGAATCTGCGGCTTTGTTGTAATCGTACTTTGTAACCGCAAGCCATTTTGCCTGGGGAATGCCCGCATAATCCATAATCGTGTTTGTAACTGCTTTATCCATACTCATAGCGGAACTTATCATATCGCAACCAACGCAGGGAATACCCGCAAGTTCCATAAGCCCCTGCATAGTGCCGTCCTCTCCGTTCTTGCCGTGGAGTACGGGGAATACGCAGTCAATTTCAATTATTTTTACGCCGTCTTTTTCAAAAACAGTGATACCTTTTTTTGCCCTGTCAGGAAGGATACACGCGCTGACGCAACTTTCGTGACTTTCCCATTTTGAGTTTTTAAGGTCTGTCGGACCGTCGTATTTAAACCAGCGTCCATCCTTTGTAATTCCAATTTTGTAAACGTCGTATTTGTCAGTGGGAATGCTGTTGATTACGTTTTCAGCCGAAGCAAGAGAAACGTCGTGCTCGGAGGAAACGCCTCCGAAGATAACGGCAACACTTTTTTTGCTCATAGTTTTTACCCCCATCAAATGAAATGTTGTGCCGTAAAATATATGTGATTTAATACCAAAATATTAAAAATATGCACACCTTTTGCTATCATACCACAAAATTAGCATAAAGGCAAACCCAATATACAAAAAAATATATAAATTTTTTATAAATTCATAGGGTAAGTGCTATTGAATAATTCGGTTCATTGTGGTAAAATGGGACGTATGTTTATCTCGAAATTTATGGAATAGGAGGGGTTATGATGATAAACGGTGCTCAGGCAATGGTCGAATGCCTCAAAAAAGAGGGCGTTTCGGTTATGTTTGGCTATCCCGGCGCGGTAATATGCCCGTTTTACGACGCGGTATATGAGGACGGTTCAATCAGTCACGTTCTCGTACGTCAGGAGCAGAACGCCGGCCACGAAGCAAGCGGATATGCAAGAATTTCCGGAAAGGTGGGCGTATGCGTGGTCACATCCGGTCCCGGCGCGACAAATCTCATAACCGCGATAGCGACTGCATACCTTGACTCTGTTCCGATTGTTGCAATTACGGGACAGGTAAGGCGCGATCAACTTGGCAAGGACGTTTTTCAGGAGGTTGACATAACGGGATCCGTTGAGCCTTTTGTAAAACACAGTTATCTCATAAAGGACGCAAACGAAATTCCGAGGATTTTCAAGGAGGCGTTCCACATCGCTTCAACGGGCCGTCCGGGCCCCGTTCTCATTGACGTTCCGATGGACGTTCAACTTGATGAACTTGATAATTTTGAATATCCCGAAAAGGTTAATATCATCGGCTACAAGCCCAGCACAAAGGGCAATCCGCTTCAGGTTAAAAAGGCACTTTCCGTAATTGAGGGCGCAAAGAAACCCGTAATCTGCATAGGTGGCGGTATCATCAACGCAAAGGCGTGCGATGAGTTGAGGGCGTTTGCGGAAAAGACGGGAATCCCCGTTGTAAGCACTATGATGGGTCTTAGCGCCATGCCGTCCAATCACGATTCGTTTATCGGCATGATCGGTATGCATGGCACACCTGCGGCAAACAAAGCGGTTTCAAACGCGGATACCGTTATTATTATCGGTGCGCGTGTAGGTGACCGTGCGGTAAAATCTCCGCAGGCTGTTTTTGAGGGTGCAAAAATCGTACATATCGACGTTGACCCTGCCGAAATCGGCAAGAACGTCAAGGTATTCGTGCCCATAGTAGGCGATGCGAAGATTATTCTTTCCGAAATCTCCGACAAATGCGATTACGTATGTCCTGATGAGTGGAAAGAGGAAGTCAAGGAATATAAACGTGAATACAAGAGAAATCTTGAAAGCAGAGCGGATATTGAGGGCTTTGTAAATCCCGTTAAATTTCTCAAAGCGCTTTCTGACAAGATGCCCGAGGATTCCGTTGTTGCCGCTGACGTAGGACAGAATCAGATCTGGACCTGTAACCATTTTGAAGTAAAAGAGGGTAGGTTGCTCAACTCCGGCGGTATGGGTACAATGGGGTACTCCGTTGGTGCGGCAATCGGTGCAAAACTTGCAAAACCCGACGTGCCCGTTGTTGCAATCTGCGGTGACGGTTCGTTCCAGATGCAGATGATGGAACTTGCAACTCTGGTACAGCACGGCATTGACGTAAAAATCGTCATTATGAGAAATAAAAACCTCGGAATGATAAGAGAAATTCAGAAGAATTTGTATAAGAGCAGGCATATTGCCTCAAACCTTGACGGCAGTCCCGACTTTGTTGCTCTTGCAAATGCTTACGGAATTCCCGCCCGTTCAATCGGCTCAAACGATGAGATTGAGGGCGCAGTAAACGAATTGCTCGCTGCAAAGGGCCCGTACCTTCTTCAGTGTATGGTTTCCTCCGAGCAGCCGTCGTTATAAGGAAAGGAGAGATTGCTATGATGCGTACAATCAGCGTACTCGTTGAAAATCAGCCGGGTGTTCTCTCCAAGGTTGTCGGACTTTTCTCAAGGCGAGGTTTCAATATTGACAGCCTTGCCGTTGGTACGACGGAGGATAAGAGCATTTCCCGAATCACTATCGTTGTAAACGGTGACAGTTACATTATTGAGCAGGTTGAGAAACAACTCAATAAACTCATCCCTATTATCAAGGTAAAAACTTTGGAGGAGGGCGGATATATCAGCCGTACACTCTCCCTTGTAAAAGTTTCCGCAAGCGCAAAGACAAGGCCCGAACTTATGAAACTTGCCGAACTTATGGGCGCTAGAATCGTTGACGTTTCAAAGAATTCGCTTACCCTTGAATTTGCCGACACGCCCGAAAGGACGGAGGTATTTATGTCCCTTGTCCGTCCATATGGAATCAAGGAAACCGTCCGTACGGGAGCAATTGCCGTTGAAAGCGGACATACAGTAATTTAAAGCGTTAAATTATTTATACAGAAACACTTGATTTTTGTGCTTTATTGTTATAAAATGTTAAACAGTGCGCAAAAATGTGCAGTTTTTGGAATTTTTATTTGAGAATTGTGCTTACGGCACAATGAAAGGAATGGTATTAACTATGTCAAAAATTTACTATCAGAGCGACTGTAACCTCGGCCTTCTCAACGACAAGACCGTTGCAATCATCGGTTACGGCAGCCAGGGTCATGCACACGCAAGAAATCTTCACGACAGCGGAATCAACGTTGTTGTAGGTCTTTACGAGGGTAGCAAATCCTGGGCAAAGGCAGAGAATGCAGGTCTCAAAGTTATGACTGTTGCTGACGCTGCAAAAGCGGCTGACATCATTATGATCCTTCTCCCCGATGAGAAGCAGGCTAAGATTTACAAGGAGTCCATCGCTCCCAACCTCAGCGAAGGCAACGCGCTTGTGTTCGCTCACGGCTTCAACATTCACTTCGGTCAGATCGTTGCTCCGAAGAACGTTGACGTATTTATGGTTGCTCCGAAGGGCCCCGGTCATACAGTTCGCAGTGAGTACCTTGAGGGCAAGGGTGTTCCGTGTCTTGCTGCTGTTTACCAGGATTACACAGGCAAGGCTATGGACTACGCTTTGGCTTACGCTCTCGGTATCGGCGGCGCTCGCGCAGGCGTTCTTACAACAACCTTCCGTCAGGAGACAGAAACTGACCTCTTTGGTGAGCAGGCTGTTCTCTGCGGCGGCGTTACCGCTTTGATGAAGGCTGGTTTCGAGACTCTCGTAGAGGCTGGTTACGATCCGAAAAACGCTTACTTCGAGTGTATCCATGAGATGAAACTTATCGTTGACCTCATTTACAACGGCGGTTTCTCCAAGATGCGTTACTCCATCTCCGATACTGCTGAGTTCGGTGACTACGAGATCGGTAAGAGAATCATCACAGACGAAACAAAGAAGGAAATGAAGAAGGTTCTCCGTGAGATTCAGGACGGTACTTTCGCAAGCAAGTGGATTGCTGAAAACAACAACGGCAGAGCACACTTCAATGCAACACGTAAACTTGAGTCCGAGCACGAACTCGAAGCAGTTGGCGCAGAACTCCGCAAGATGTACAGTTGGGGCGACGAGGACAAGTACGCTGAATAATCGTACATAACCCCGTTAACTGAATAAAAAAATTAACCGCATTACGATTTGTTCGTAATGCGGTTTTTGTTTTGTGTTTTGATTTTAAATGCCGAAGTCAAAACATTCGGGCTTTGATATCTGTGAGTGGTTATATAACATTATAACCGTATCGGGATTGCTTTCTTCAATTACTTCGCGCAATGTTTTTCCTGTTTCGCCCTTGAGAAGTCGCATATCAACAACGGTGATTTCCGAAACGTTGGGGGCGAGGAAAGTGATTACTGGGTTTGCAAATGAATCCTTGATAATCATTACCTTTTTGCCGCTTGTGTCAAGATTGTTGGTTAGTTTGAGCAGGCCGAAATCTCCGTTGAGACTTGCCGCATAGCAGAAATCATCGTACAGACTGCCGGAGATGTTTTCTTTTTCAAAAAGCAGAGTCTGCTCGAACGTACCCGTGCGATAAATTCCCTTGATTTCATTGTTGTAAACAAGTGAAGTTTCAAATTTTGGAATCAGAAAACTGATATCGTCAACTCCGGCAAAAAGACTACCCGTTCTTTTGCCCTGTGAACCGAGGAAAGCACCTTCATAGGTTCTTACAGTGTAGTTGTTGATGTCCCAGGAATTCCGGTCAATGTTGTAACCGAAGTTGTCGTTCATATATTGTGCAAGTTCACCGTAAGCCCAGAATCCTGCTTCATTAGTCCAATGGTGGTCGGTTTTGAAGAAAAGGCTGTACCAATCGAGATTGTCTTCACGTATGCGGTCAATGAGGTTTAACGTATTGATATTCTTTTCGCGAAGCGCTGAAACAAATCTCATCGAATTGTCGATTGAATAATCCTCAATACCTACGGGAAACAGTGGATTTTGGTCATCGTTTTTGTACGGAGATTGCACGAATAGAAAGTCCGTTCCTCTGTCGTCAAGGAACTCTTTAAGTCCCGTAATTTTGTCCGCACTGTCGTTGATAATTTCATCGCTCAGTCGAGTCCACGCAAATGTGACGTGACCATTTTTGAGTTTTATTACTCTTGACGAAACGTCGGCATCTTCAATGAGTTTCTTGCCGACAAGTTTTTGTGCAAGTCCGTTAATTTCAATATATTCGTTTTTCATACCGACGTTGTCGTTTATAATGGATTCAATATTTTTTTCGATTGCCGATATGTTTTTGCCTGCGGATTTTTCGCTGTCCCAACTGAAAAACAGGGCGCTGTAAATAGGCTTGAGGAAGGTTTTTACGTTAAAAAAACCGCTTATGCCGATGATTAAAACAATGCCGAAAATTATTGCGACAATGTGTGCGCTACAAATTTTTTTCATCTACGTTCCTCCTTTTTTAGAAATTGAAGTAAATGAACGGATTGTATGCGTTTTTAGTAACGTAGGACAGTGAGAGGATGAGAATGATAATAAGCGACACCGCGCGCACCGTTTCATACAGAACGGGTTTGCTGCTTAGTTTCTTTGAGATTGCCTTTGTGACGGGGATTGAGAATACAACAGCGGCGATAAGGAACACGATATTTTCTGACAAATGGAGTTGGAATGCCGCTTCGCTGAACGCGTTTCCTACAATACCGAACATTGATTTTATGTATTCAATTGCATAAGAAAGGCTTTCCGAACGGAAGATAACCCAGCCTATTACTACAAAGAGGAGAGTGTAAATTCTCCTTAATATATTGCCGATAATACCGAACGATTTTTTGTCAAATCCGGTGAGTTTTTCGAACATGAGCAGGACGAAATACATAAGACCCCACGTGATGAAAGTCCAGTTTGCACCGTGCCATACGCCCGTAAGGAACCAGACTACAAAAAGATTAAAAATCAGTCTAAACTTGGTTTTTACACGGTTTCCGCCAAGTGGGATATATACGTAATCCCTGAACCAAGTGCCAAGTGAGATGTGCCATCTTCTCCAGAATTCCGAAACGGAGGAGGAAATGTACGGATAGTCGAAGTTTTCAAGGAAGTGGAAACCGAACATTCTGCCAAGTCCGATTGCCATATCCGAATAACCCGAGAAGTCAAAGAAAATCTGGAAAGTGTAGGCGATAGCACCAAGCCACGCAAATGCAACGGAGATTGTGCCGCCGTCGGTCAGATTGTTTTTGAATGCTGCATCAGCGATAACCGCCATCGTATTGGACAGGAGCATCTTTTTAGCCATACCGACGATAAAACGGCAAAGACCTTCACAGAAGTCGTTAAGCGTTTCAACACGGTTTTTAATCTGATCCGCAATTGTTTCGTATCGTACAATCGGGCCTGCGATAAGTTGCGGAAAAAATGAAACGTACAATCCTACGTTGAGCGGATTTTTCTGCATTTCACCGTGACCTCTGTAAACGTCGATAACGTAACTCATCGCCTGGAACGTAAAGAATGAAATACCGATGGGGAGTGTTATTGAGGGGACGGTTATATCGCTTCCAAAAAGTGCATTGATGTTTGTGAGAGTGAACATAAGGTATTTGAATACGAACAAAATCGCAAGGTTTACAAACACTGTGATTGCAAGAATTGTGTATTGATATTTTTTGCTTGTCCGTTTGACGACGAGCATACCGAACAGCCAGTTTGCAAAGATAGAGAAAAGCATAATCAACACAAAAACAGGTTCGCCCCAAGCGTAAAAGAAGAGGGAGGCGAGTAAGAGAAAAACGTTTTGTGCCGTTCTCCATTTTTTGAATATAACGAAGTTACCCAACAAAACGACGGGCAGAAAAGCAAAAATGAAAATTGAAGTTGAAAAAATCATAATCTATTCTCCAAACTCTAATAATTAAAGAACGAGTTGTCCTTCAAAGCGTTGGGGTTATACAACATAACGACAACGTCGGGGTTGCTCTGATTAATGTATTCCGTGAGAGTCATATTCGTTTCGGCTTCAAAATAACGAAGGTCGATAACGTCCAATTCCGAAACGCTGATTGCAAGATGCGTTGCAACGGGATTTGCATACGAGTCTTTTACGAGCAAAACTTTTTTGCCGTTTGTTTCAATGTGGTTGGTTACGGTAATAAGGGCGTGATTTCCCCCCATACTCGCTTCGTAACTGAAATCATTGAATATACTTCCCGTGATGCCTGTTTCGTCAAACAACAGAGCGTCATCAAAACTGCCTTCATATATCAGCGAATCTCGCTTATAAGTTACGGACGTTTCAAAATTCGGAATAAAGAAGTTTATATCGTCTACGCCCGCATAAGTGCTGCCGACACGTTTGCCTTGGGAACCGAGGAAACCGCCCTCATAAGTCCTGATGGTGTAGTTGTCGGGATTGAAATGTTTTTCATCGATTTCAAAACCATAGTCGGCGTTAAGTCTTTTTGCAAGTTCTCCGTATGCCCAGAATGCCGCCTCGTTATTCCAATGGTGGTCGGTTTTGAAATAAAGGGAGTACCAGTCCTTGTCCTGCTCTCTTATTAAGTCGATAAGATTGAGTGTTTCTACTCCGCTGCTGCTCAACATTGAACACAGCCTTTGTGCGTTGTTTACGGAATAGTCTTTGACGCTGACGGGTAATTTTTGGTCGTATTCATCTATTTTATACGGTGCCTGAACGTACAAGAATCCTATATTTTTCTCGTTTAGGAACGAGTTGAGTTCGCTGATATGACTGGCTTTTGACTGCAAATTTTCGTCGCTGATTTTGTCTGCGACAAAAGAGAGATAGCCGTTGTCAAGTTTGTAAACCTTTGATGACGGGTCAACGTCGTCAATGGTGTTTTTGCCGATGACTTTGTTGAGTAATCCGTTAATCTGAATAAACCACGTCTTCATACCGATGTTTTCGTTGACGGTATTTTCGATCGTATCCTCAATCGCTATTATATTTTGTGATGCCGTTTTTTCACTGTCCCAACCGTAAAGTATGGCGGCGCCAACTGGTTTGATGAAAGAATTGAGGTTAAAAAAACCCAATATTCCTAGAACCATAATGATGGCAAATACGATTGCAACAACGTGTGTACTGCCGAATTTTTTCATGCTGCGTTACCTCGTTTTATCTGTATAAATTGCCAAATACCGATAGTATTATATATTTTTTTGTTTTATAACAATTATACATAACACGCACTCTTTGTCAAGTTTGATGATTTGAAAAATTTTCCGTATCTATTGCATAAGTTCATGGTTTAATTTATAATAAAATCTATGATAAAACTACTTCTTAATCGGAGGTTTGCCTTATGAATAATTTTACTTTTTATTCACCCACGCATTTTTCGTTCGGCAGAGGTACGGAAAAGAAAGTGCCCGAACTTATAACCCGTTTTGGCGGCAGCAGGGTCTTGCTCGTTTACGGCGGCGGTTCAATCAAAAAATCGGGTCTTTATGCGACAATTACGGAGGGACTGAAAAGTAACGGCATTTATTATAGCGAATTGGGCGGCGTAAAACCTAATCCAAGAAGCGGCCTCGTGTATGAAGGTGTTAAAATATGCAAACGTGATAGGATTGATTTTATTCTTGCAGTTGGCGGCGGCAGCAGTATCGACACTGCCAAAGCAATTGCTATGGGCGCGAAATACGATGGTGATTTCTGGGATTTCTTCTGTGGCACTCCGATAACGGACGCTTTGCCGATAGGCACTGTGCTTACAATTGCGGCGGCAGGCAGTGAGGGTTCGGGAAATACCGTAATTACTCACGAAACCAAGAAGAAAAAGTGGGGAACGGGTAGCGATTTACTTCGTCCGAAATTTTCTGTTTTAAATCCCGAATTTACCTGCACTTTGCCCGCATATCAGACGGCTTCTGGTGCGACGGATATAATTATGCATATCTGTGAAAGGTATTTTTCAAACACGGCGGACGTTGAGGTTACGGATAGGCTTTGTGAGGCGCTTTTCCTTACAATGATTAAAGAAACGCCCATTGCAATCAAAAATCCCAACAATTACGAGGCGCGTGCTAATATTATGTGGGCGGGAATGCTTGCACACAATAACGTTTGCGGTGTCGGCAGAGAGCAGGACTGGGCAAGTCATCAGATTGAGCACGAATTGTCCGCGCTCTATGACGTTGCCCACGGCGCAGGACTTGCGGTTGTTGCGCCCGCGTGGATGAAGTACGTAATGACAAAAAATACAAATAAGTTCTTGCAGTTTGCGGTAAGAGTATGGGGCTGTCAGATGGATTTTGAACACCCCGAAAAGACGATTGTTGAGGGCATTGAGCGCTTTGAGAAGTTCTTGCAGTCAATCGGAATGCCGACAACTCTCTCCGCAATCGGTGCAAACGTGCGTGATATACCGAAAATTGTTGATAATATGAAGATTGCAAACGGCGGTACAACGGGCTGTTTTGTAAAACTGAACCGTGACGACGTAACGGCAATTTTAAAATTGGCAAATTAAAAATTAAGCAAATCCCTGAAAACCTTATGTTTTCAGGGATTTTTTCATACGATTATATTCTTTTTATTCTTAATGGCTTTCCTATTTTGGCAACGTAATCAATCATTGCTTTTGTGCCCTTGCTCTGTCCGTCCCAAAAGCAGATGACATAATCGGCTTTATCAGCCATAATTTTATTACGCTTCGGACCTGCACCTCTGCCGTATTTATCCCATTCAGCAATATATCTCTCAATTTTAAATCCGTTTTCTTCCGCATATCTCTCTCCAAGCAAATCTGCACCCCGACAATGCCCCGAAAGAAATATAAGCTCGTTTCTTTTTCTTATTTTACTTAGACAAAAATCAATGTATTCTTTAGCTTCTCTGTAGTTATTATAATTTCTGCAACCTGCTACGACAACCCTTTTTATCATGAATATCACCGATACAAACAAAGATAAGACACATTGCATTATATGACAAATTGTCATAATAGTCAATTCAAAAATTGACATAATGTCATATAGGTGATGTTATGAAAAATAATCTTCGCAAGCTTCGTAAGGAAAAGGGTATAACTCAAATTGCGCTGCAGATGTCAACAGGAATTGAGCAGGCATTGCTTTCAAAATTTGAAAACGGAGAAAGGGTACCTCCCACCGAAACGCTTATTATTCTTGCGGATTTTTATGGCGTAAGTATGGATTATATTATGTGCCGTACTGAAAATCCTAAGATGAACAAGTAAATTGATTGACGGAACACAAAAGGCAATTTTTGTGTTCCGTCAATTTTTACTTTATGTAAAAATATGCTCTGATTTAACAAACCAGTTTTTAATTCTTCTTTACAAGTTTTCCGTAAATTGATGAGCCAATCATAGCAACCGCATTGACAATAACTATTCCCGCACCGGTCGGCAGGTCGAAACATATTGTCAGCACAATTCCGAGCAGGAAACAGATTACCGAGCAAATTGCGGATGATATAACGAGGGATTTGAAACTGCTTGCAAAGTTTCTTGCCGTCACTGCGGGGAAGATGATAAGGCTTGATATGAGAAGGCTGCCCATCATTTTCATTCCCATAACGATTGTAAGCGCGGTCAGGAAAGAGATGAGAAAACGGTATATTGACACGTTGATTCCCGATGCTTTTGCAAACGATTCGTCGCAGGTGATGATGAAAATTCTGTTGTAGAAGAGAACGTAAACGGTGATTACGATTGCCGACAAAACAATACTCATAATCAGGTCGGCGGTTGTAACGGCGTTGATACTGCCGAACATATAGTCCGAAATATCCGCGTTAAATCCGTTGCCAAGGTAAGTTATCATAATGCCGATTGCAAGCGATGTTGTCGCTGCAACACCGATTGCCGTATCACCCGAAACGCCTTTTTTCTGGCTGACTGCCATAATGATGAATGATGCAATCAGTACAACGGGCAGTGATATGTACATAGGAGTTACGCCCAGAGCGAGTGCAAGCGCGATGCTTGCAAAACCAACGTCTGCAAGTCCGTGGCCGATAAGGGAGTATTTTTTAAGTACAAGCACAACACCGAGCAGTGCTGCGCAGAGGGAAACGAGAACACCCACAACGACTGCACGGATTACGAAGGGCTGAGTCAGTATTGTAAAAAACATATCAATGGTCATGGTGACAATGCCCCTCCCTTCTGATTTTGAGCCAGTCGCTGATATTGCCGCAGAAAATACCCTCGTTGTCAAGGACAAGGACCTTATTAGCGCAGAATTTGACATCGTCAAGGTCATGTGTGATCATAATTATAGTCATTTTTTCTTCCTGATTGAGTTTGTCAAGCAGAGAATAGAGATTGCCCGTGCTTTTTTCGTCGAGCCCCGACGTGGGTTCGTCCAGAATGAGCAGTTTCGGCTTTCTGCAAAGGGCTCTGGCGAGCAAGACTCTCTGAAGTTGACCTCCTGAAAGTTCACCGATTTTCTTTTTTGCCAACTTTTCAATATCGAGCATTTTTACCGTTGATTTATACGCTTTTGCGTCCTTTTTGGTGTAAAAAGGTAAGCGCTTGCCGCTTTTCTGAAGCCCCGTCATAATGACTTCCTTGACCGTCGCGGGCATTTCGCGCGGAATTGTGTTTATTTGCGGCAGATAGGCGATTTCCTGAGTGCTGACATCAAACTCAATTTTGCCCTTGTGGTTGTGAGGAATAAGACCGAGCAGGCATTTTACAAGGGTGCTTTTGCCCGAACCGTTTGAGCCGACAATGCAGAAATAGTCGCCGTAGTCAACCTTGAAACTGATGTCTTTAAGTACGTTGAGATTGCGGTATCCGACCGATAAATTTTTAACCTTTAAAATAGACATAATGTTCTCCTGAAATCTTATTACTGAATTTGTGTATCAACGAGCGCTCTGCGGATTACGTTGAGGTTCTGATACATAATGCTTACGTATGTTTCTCCTCTGTCAAAATCCTCTTTTGACACATTGTGGGCGGTGCTGAAAGTCTGAACGGTCGCACCCGATATTTCCGCGATTGATTTTGCAACTTTGCCTTCGCTGAGTTCCTCTTTGAATACACAAGGGATGCCGTTATCCTTGATATATTGTGAGATTTGATAAATTGTTGTAAGACTCGGTTCTGTTTCCGTTGAACAGGTTTTGTATGCGCTGACGTAATCAAGGTCGTATCTGTCAAAGAAATAAGCGTAAGCAAATTTGCCGCCAAAAACAAGAGTGTCGACGTCACTGCTGATTTTTGCTTCATTGATTGTGCGTTCAATGTCGCTGTCAAGAAGGAGTATTTCATCCTTGTATTTCTTTGCATTTTCTCTGTAGAACGATTCGTTATCGGGGTCAATTTTGCATATTGCCTCTAAAATTGTGTCAAGCATCTGCGCTGCGTTAAGCGGGTTGAGCCATATGTGCGGGTCGTAAACGTGGTCGTGGTCGTCGGCGTTGTCGCCCTCGTGGTGCTCAGAGTGTAAAAGTTCAATTTCCCTTGTTGCATCAACGATCGTCGGGCCATTTTTATCAATCGAAGCGATAACTTTTTCCACCCACGCTTCCATATCTTTTCCCGTGTAAATAAAAAGATCGGCAGAAGTTATTTTGTAAATATCGGCGGTGGATGGGTCGTACGTGTGGCTCTCCATGCCGGGTTTGAGAAGCAGTGTTACCTCCGCTTTGTCGCCCACAATCTGACGGGCAAAATCGTAGTGTGGGAACAAAGATGTGATAATTTGTATCTTTTCACTGCCCACGTTTTCTCCACCGCAAGCGGTGAGAGAAACGAGCGTAAGTATAGTCAAAATTAAGCATAAAATCTTCTTCATTATTTTTCACTTTTAGCCTTTCTCATACAAGTTTTACAGGTCCCATAGAACTGAGAATCGTGAATATCAATCGAAAAATCCGTCGCTCCGTCAAGTTTTTTCATCATCTGTTCAAGCATCGGGTTTTCAAAATGTGTGATTTCTCCGCACTGTCTGCAAAGCAGATGAAAATGCTCGTTACATTCGCTTCCTTCACCGACAAAACGGTAGCAACAACTTGCGTTTTCACCCGAAAAATACTTTTTTACAAGCCCGTCCTGCTCAAGTTGAGCAAGAAATCTGTAAAGGGTTGACTTGGCAACGGGAGTGTTTTCGCTTTTGAGCATCTCGGATAATTCCTCGGCGGTTATATGCTTACCGCCAAGGGACTTCAAACACTTTAATATCAAGGTTTTTGCACGAGTATTACGGCGTGTGACCGTCGCATCGCCCACACCTTTTTCGCTTTTGTAACCGTTCATAAATCCTCCTTATCGGGATTGAGTCCCAATAGCAATAAGGAGATGTTACACCCTTTTTTTCTTAATGTCAAGAAATTTGTTAAAAATTTGGTGTGAAAAATATTTTTTTATTGAATTTTTTACTTAAAGTTATATAATAGTAATGTGACCATATTATACTTTTATGTGTCGGGAGGTGAGCGTTTTGCGGATAAGGATGATAATCAATCCCGTTGCAGGAACAAAGACCGTTCAGAAAACGGCAATAAGAATCTCCGACAAACTTGTAAAAGACGGCGTTGCCGAGCGAGTTGATATTTTTAAAACGCAGAAAGAGGGCGATGCATATCGTGAGGCTCGCTCACTTTCTGATTACGACTGTGTTGTTGCGGTCGGGGGTGACGGCACGGTAAATGAAGTTTTGTACGGCGTGATAAAATCCGGCAGCAATATTCCTGTCGCTGTTTTGGCGGCGGGTACTGTAAACGATTTTGCATATTCGCTTGGTTTGCCAAATACTTGTGATGAGTTTTGTGATATGATTAAACACGCTCGCGTTGAAAAGATTGATATGGGACTTTGTCAGGACAGATATTTTGCAAACGTTGTTGCGGGAGGCGCTTTTTCTGAGGTTGCCTATTCCGTATCTGCCGACAGAAAAAATCGGTTCGGTAAACTTGCCTATTATGTCAGCGGTGCAAAGACTCTGCCCAAAACGGTCAGAAAGAGCGAAAAACTCGTTTTTGAATATGATGGTGGGAAAATGGAAGTTGACACTTTCCTTTTCCTGATTTCAAACACGTCAAGCGTCGGAGGATTTCGTAAGATTTCTCCGTTTGCAAAGGTAGACGACGGGATGCTCGACGTGTGTATTATCAAAAAAATAAAAACAAGGCGTATTTTCCCGCTTTTTATAAAATTGTGGGGCGGGAAACATACTAACGACAAAGATGTAATATATTTTCAGACGAACAACCTCAAGGTTTCCTGTGTTCAGGAAGGTGAAAGGCTGCCTCTTGATATTGACGGAGAAAAAATCGGAACTCTGCCTGCGCAGATTGAGTGTATCAGGGGTGCAATAAGACTGTTTGTCACCGAAAATATGAATTTTAATTGACTATGAAATATCTCTGCAAAGGCGGTGGCAATTATGGCAGTATCAAGAAAAAAGAGCGACATACCGATTTATTTGTTTCATCAGGGAAATAATGCAAAATCTTACGAATATCTCGGTTCTCACAAATTGGGACGTGACAAGACTGTTTTCAGAGTATGGGCGCCGAATGCCAGGAGTGTGTCCGTCGTGGGTGATTTTAACGAGTGGGACAGAAACGCCGCGCCGATGAACAAGATTACCGGCGGCGGAATCTGGGAGTGCACGTTGCCGAGGCTCGCAAGATACGAAAATTATAAATACAGCATCGAAACGCCGGAGGCTGAGTTTGTTCTCAAAACCGATCCCTACGCATTCCATATGGAAACGGGGGCTGCAACAGCGTCAAAAATTTATGATATAGATGGCTATAAATGGAAGGACGAGGAATGGATAAAAGCGAAGAAGCACTACTCAATCTATGCTTCTCCCGTCAACGTTTACGAGGTACATCTCGGCTCGTGGCGCAAGTATTCCGACGGCAATTCCTTCTCCTATAAAAAACTTGCAAAAGAACTTATTCCCTACGTCAAGGATATGGGATATACCCATATTGAGTTGCTTCCCGTTATGGAGCATCCTTTTGACGGGTCATGGGGCTATCAGTGTACGGGTTACTTTGCCGCAACGTCAAGATACGGCACACCGCACGAACTTATGGCGTTTGTCGACGAGTGCCACAGAAACAATATCGGTGTGATTTTCGATTGGGTGCCCGCACATTTTCCAAAGGATGTCCACGGATTGAGCGAATTTGACGGTACAACATGCTACGAATATTCCGACAAGCGCAAAGGTGAGCATTTTGAGTGGGGGACGAAAGTCTTTGACTACGGAAAACCCGAAGTGCAGAGTTTTCTTCTCTCGTCGGCGATGTTCTGGCTTGATAAATTCCACGCGGACGGCTTGCGCGTTGATGCGGTTGCTTCAATGCTATATCTTGATTACGGCAGGCGTGACGGAGAATGGATTGCAAATGACCGCGGTGGCAATGAAAACCTTGAGGCAGTTGCATTCCTGCGAAAACTCAATGAACTTGTTTTCAAGGAATTTCCTTATACGATGATGATTGCGGAGGAATCAACCGCCTGGCCAAACGTTACAAAACCCGTTTACCTCGGTGGGCTCGGATTTAATTTCAAATGGAATATGGGCTGGATGAACGACAGCCTTCACTACTCGTCACTTGACCCGTATTTCAGAAAGTTCAATCACGACAAACTTACCTTTTCGTTTATGTACGCTTTTTCAGAGAATTTCGTCTTGCCGGTTTCTCACGATGAGGTAGTTCACGGCAAGAAGTCCTTGCTTGACAAAATGCCGGGCGGCTATGACGAAAAGTTTGCGGGGCTGCGTGCGTTTATGGGTTATGTGATGGCACACCCCGGTAAAAAACTTATGTTTATGGGGCAGGAGTTCGGTCAGTTCAAGGAATGGAATCATAACGGAGAACTTGACTGGATTTTGCTTGATTATGAGATGCACAGAAAAACGCAACTCTTTTTCAAGGAACTGAACCGATTTTATATTGAGAATGCTACTTTGTGGCAGATAGACTACAGTTGGGACGGCTTTGCATGGATAGGTGCGGATGATGCTGACAATTCCGTTGTATCATTCCGGAGAATTGACGAAAACGGACGTGAAATTATAGCCGTTTGTAATTTTACACCTGTCACAAGGGAGAATTATCGCATAGGCGTACCGTTCGGCTCGGGCGAATGCAGAATCGTTTTCAATACGGATGATGTACGCTATGGTGGCAGAGGAATTGTAAAAAACAACGTATCGCAAGTGCAGGATATAGGCTGGAACGGATATGGCAACTCGGTTGAACTTACGTTGCCGGGGCTTTCCGTTCTGTACATCGAAAAACAGATGGAGGGATAATCGTGGCAAGAAAAACAGAATGTGTGGCAATGCTCCTTGCGGGCGGTCAGGGCAGCCGGCTCGGAATACTAACCAAGGACGTCGCAAAACCCGCCGTGCCGTTTGGCGGCAAGTACAGAATTATTGATTTTCCGCTTTCAAACTGTGTAAATTCGGGTATTTATACCGTTGGCGTGCTGACACAGTATCAGCCGCTTGAACTTAACGATTATATCGGCAACGGTCAGCCGTGGGACCTTGACCGACTCAACGGTGGAGTGCATATTCTTTCTCCGTATCAGCAGATTAAAGGTGCTGACTGGTACAAAGGCACGGCAAATGCAATCTATCAGAATATCAACTTTATCGACAGATACGACCCCGAATACGTTCTGATTCTCTCGGGCGACCATATCTACAAGATGGATTATGCGGATATGCTTGATTATCACAAGAAGAACGGGGCAGATTGTACTATTGCCGTAATTGAGGTTGATTGGGATGAGGCGTCCCGCTTCGGACTTATGTTTACAAACCCCGACGGCAGTATTTACGAGTTTAAAGAGAAACCGAAAAATCCCGAAAGTAATAAAGCATCAATGGGTGTTTATATTTTCAACTGGGCAGCACTTAAAAAATATCTTATAAACGATGAAGCGGACGAAAAATCAACCAACGATTTTGGTAAGGACATCATTCCCAAGATGCTTGCCGACGGACAGAGGCTTTTCGCTTACGGCTTCAACGGCTACTGGAAGGACGTAGGTACAATCGAGAGCCTTTGGGAAGCAAACCTTGACCTTATAAATCCCAATGCGGATATTGACCTGTCCGACGATAGTTGGAGGATTTATTCGAGGACTCCCGTTGCACCGCCGCACTATATATCAAGCACCGCTTCCGTAAACAACTCCATTATTGCGGAAGGTTGTGAGATAAGCGGAGATATTGATTTCTCAGTACTTTTTGAAAACGTTACGGTTGAAAAAGGCGCGGTTGTCAAAGACTCGATAATTATGCCCGGTACGGTTGTAAAATCGGGGGCAGTTGTTCAGTATGCGATTATTGCGGAAAACGCCGTAATTGGTGAGGGTGCAAAAGTCGGAGAAAGACCGGAAAATTCGGGCGATGCTCAGAATTGGGGTATTGCCGTTGTAGGCAAGGGCGTTAAGGTCGGTAACGATGAGTTTGTTTCAGCCGGCTCAATGGTTGATGCTGATTAGCAGCGGAAAGGATATTTTCTATGAGAGCAAATAATTTTATGGGAATTGTTTTTTCCAACGTACACGAAGAATGTATTTCGGAACTTACCTCTGTTCGCACAATGGGTTCGGTGCCCTTTGGCGGACGTTACAGAATGATTGACTTTCCTTTGTCGATGCTCGTAAATAACGGCATTTCAAAGGTGGGCGTTATAACAAAGAGGAATTACCGTTCGCTTATGGACCATCTCGGTACGGGTAAATCGTGGGATCTGTCAAGGAAAAGGGACGGTATGATTATTCTGCCGCCGTTTGACTACGGTGCGGCAGGACTCAACCACGGAAAGATGGAGTCATTGCGCGGAATAAGTAACTTTATTGAACGTGCGGATGAGGAGTACGTAGTTATTACCGATTCAAACGTGTTGTGCAATTTTGACCTTGAAGAAATGATTAAGAGCCACGGTGCAAGCGGCGCGGATATAACAATCGCGTACAAGAGGGGAAAGAAACCCTCGGGACTTGATAATCTTATGACCTTCACTCTTGGTAGGGGAAAGAGAATAACTGAAATTGCAATTGATGAAAAGGGCGACTCGGTTGCAAACTATTCTCTCAATATATTCATTATGAGGAAACTTCTCCTGCAAAGACTTATCAGCACTGCGATGAGTCATAATCTGTCGAATTTTGAGCGCGACGTCATTCAGTCAAACGTGGATTCGCTTAAAATCTGCGGCTATCGTGTGGATGATTTTGCAATTACGATAGACTCACTTGCCGCATATTATCGCGCAAATATATCGCTTCTTGACAATGACGTAAGACGCGCTTTGTTTACAAGAGAAAGACCCGTTTACACAAAGATTCACGACGAAATGCCCGCACTTTACGGCGAGGGGTCAAACGTTTCAAACTCCCTTATCGCTGACGGTTGTGTAATTGAGGGTACGGTTGAAAACAGCATACTTTTCCGTGGTGTGCACATTGCAAAGGGCGCGGTTGTACGTAACAGTATCATTATGCAGGGCAGCAAAATCGGCGAAAAGGCGGAAATTGATTGTGTAATCACGGACAAAAATGTCACAGTGAAACCCAGAGTTTCGCTCAAAGGTGCAAAAACATACCCGATTTATATTGGTAAAAATTCAGTTGTTTAACGGAGGAATGACGTTATGAAAGTTTTATACGTTGCTTCGGAGGCGCTTCCGTTCATCGCTACGGGTGGACTGGGTGATGTTGCGGGTGCGTTGCCGCAGGCGCTGAGAAAAAGGCTTGTCGGCTGCCGCGTTGTGTTGCCGCTTTACGATGATATTCCCGCAGTTTACAAGGAGAATATGAAATTCGTTGCGGGCATATCAGTGCCTGTTGCGTGGCGAAGACAGTATTGCGGAATTTATGAAACCAAGGTGGACGGAGTTATCTGCTACCTTATTGAGAATCCGTATTACTTCAAGAGAAAAGGTCTTTACGGTTACAACGATGACGCTGAGCGTTTTGCGTTCTTTTCAAGAGCGGTGCTTGAAATTCTGCCCCATATTTCGTTCAAGCCCGACATAATTCATTGTAACGATTGGCAGTCGGCGCTTGTGCCCATTTATTACAGCACCATTTACGCGCAGAAAGAGGGTTATGAAAATATCAAAACCGTCTTTACAATTCACAATATTCAGTATCAGGGCAAGTACGGTTTCGGCTTGTTCGCTGATGTTTTCGGTTTACCCGAAAGCGCGACGTCAATCGTCGAATATTCGGGCGACGTCAATCTTATGAAGGGTGCAATCGAGGCGGCAAACGTTGTTACAACAGTAAGCCCAACCTATGCAAAGGAAATTCTGGACCCTTGGTACAGTTATGGTCTTGAATCAATTCTCAATTTGCGTCAGCATAAAATCAAGGGCATTCTCAATGGTATCGATACCATTGGTTACAACCCCGAAACCGATGCTATGATTTTTGAGAATTACTCAATGCTCAACCATTCGGGCAAGGCTGTAAACAAGAGCAATTTACAGAAATTTATGGCGCTTGAACTGAATGAAAAACGACCCGTTATCGGTATGGTTACCCGTCTTGTTTCCAACAAAGGACTTGATCTGGTGCGTGAAATTGTGGAAAAATTGCTTGCTGAAACGGATGTCCAACTGGCTGTGCTCGGTTCGGGTGATTGGCAGTACGAGGGATTTTTTCAGGAATTGAGCCTTAAACACAGGGGCAGGGTTGCCGTTAAAACCGGGTTTATACCCGACGTTGCACGTAAGATTTATGCGGGCAGTGATATGTTCCTCATGCCGTCCAAAAACGAACCGTGCGGTTTGTCACAGATGGTTGCTTTGCGATATGGCACGTTGCCGATTGTCAGAATGACGGGAGGTCTTAAAGATACCGTTTCCGACTGCGGCGACGGCAAGGGTAACGGATTTGTGTTCCAAAGTTATGATAGCGGCGATATGTACGATGCCATCAAGCGCGCTATCGCGGCTTATCAGAATAAGGCGGAATGGGACGTGCTTGTTGAACGCGCTATGCGTTGCGATAACAGTTGGGGCAGTTCGGCAAATGAATATATCAAACTATACAAGAGTATTTTGAAATAATGTTGAGGGTTTAAAAATGAAGTGTATGATAGCGGTTGTGCTGTGCAAGTTGCTCGCGTTTGCGGGTTCGCTTGTCGGCAAGGGCACAAGCCTTCCGGGAAAGGTTGTGCTGAAAATTTTTCCCGATATTCTGCATAGAATAAAACTTCCGCAGACCGTTGTTGCCGTTACGGGCTCAAACGGAAAAACCTCGACCGTTGAGATGATAGCGAACGTTATGGAACAGAGTGGCAAGACTGTCGCGTGGAATAAAGAGGGGTCAAATCAGATTGAGGGCGTTACTACTCTGCTGCTGAGGAATTGCAGTCTGAGCGGCAAGGTTAAGGCGGATGCAGTCGTACTTGAAAGTGACGAGCGTTACGCAAAACGTACTTTTTCCTACTTTACACCTACTCATTTTGCAATCGTGAATCTCTACCGTGACCAACTTACACGAAACGGTCATCCCGAATGGGTTTACCGCTCGATTGCCGATGCGGTAAGTCCCGACGTAAAACTCATTCTGAATGCTGATGACCCCCTTGTTTCACTTCTCGGTAAGGACAGGGATGCGGTGTATTTCGGAATGGAGGAAAACGCTTATTCCACTCACGAGTGCAGCGGAATTTATAATGACGGTAAATATTGTCCGTGTTGTGACGGTGTGATGAACTATGAGTATTATCACTTTGGTCACATCGGGCGCTTCCGTTGTGAAAACTGCGGATACGGTGATTTTAAACGTGATTTTTCCGTTACGCGACTTGACCTTGATAGCAAGATCCTGACGGTAAACGGTGAGCACAACATAACGCTTGCTTTTGACGGCAGGTACAACGTTTATAACATCTGTGCCGCTTTTGCGGTCTGTGCGCTTGCGGGAGTTGAGCCGGAAAAGATTGCTCGGTGTTTGTCGGATTTCGTTATGAAAAACGGACGTGTCGTGCGGTTTGAGGCAGGAGAAAATAATGGTGTTTTGCTTACAAGTAAGCACGAAAATTCCGTTTCGTATAATCAAAGTATTGAGTATGTTGTTCGCCGTAAAAAGAAAACGAACGTGTTTTTTATAGTTGATGAAATCAGCCGTAAGTATTTTACGGGCGAAACCGGCTGGCTGTGGGATATCGACTTTGAGTCGCTTAAAAATTCGACGGCGGAAAACATCTACTTGTGCGGCACCTATGCCCCCGACCTTGCGTTGAGATTTTCTCTGACGGACATTGAACCCGAAAGAGTTAAATACGTACCCAACCTTGACGATATGAAAAAATATCTTTTCGAGCCTACGGATAACGAGATTTTTGTAATCACTTGTTTTTCCGATAAGGACAAACTGCTCAGCAGGGTGAAGGCACTCACCCCGACGGCGAAGTGAGGTGAGCAAAATGAATAAAGAAATAAAAATACTCTATCTTTACTACGATTTGCTCAATCTCTACGGGGAATCGGGAAATGTAAGAATTCTGGAGAAACGCTTGAAAGACAATGGATTCAGCGTTACGATTGACAGAAAAACAATCGGTGATGAAATTTATTTTGACGATTATTCGCTTGTCTATATGGGCAGCGGTACGGAGTCCAAACTGAAACGCTGTGCCTCTCATTTTATGAGTTTAAAAGGGCAGATTGAGGCGTATGTTGAGAGCGGAAAAGTTTTGCTCGCCACGGGTAACGCCTATGAACTTCTCGGCAGCAGCATTACCGACGGGAACGGCGAAAAAATCTCTTGTGCGGGGATTTTTGACTTTGAAACCGTACAGGATTTCACAGTGAGAAAAACAGGTGATGTAATTTGTTCGTGTGATTTCATCGGAGAGAAAATCGTTGGGTTTATCAATAATTGTTCTACTATTACCGGACTTTGTGACCCGATGTTCACGTTTGAACTTGGGGGATGCGGTGCAAGAGGTGACGGAGTGCGCAAGGGCAACACTTTCGGTACTCATATAACGGGGCCGTTGCTTGTCAAAAATCCGTATCTTCTTGAATATGTTATGGAAATTATCTGCGAAATGCACGGTGTGCAGAAATCGCAGGTTGATGAGGAAAATTATCAATACAAAGGCTATCGCATAACTCTTACTGAACTTATGCGTACCAGATGAATGGGGAGGAAACGAAAATGACGTTTGCAGAAAGAATTAAGTTGATGAGAACAAGAATGGGACTTACTCAGGCGCAGGTTGCCGATGCTATCGGCGCTGAGCGTACAACCTATACTTACTACGAAAAAGGCAGAAACGAGCCGAGTATGGACAGGCTTGTTCTTCTTGCCAAAATTTTCGGCACAGACGTAGGCACGCTTGTGGGGGAAAACGATATCCCGTCAAGCGAGTTCGGAATTGCTGATGACAGTGTTGATTACGGTGCGGAGTTTGACAAGGTGGATGAACTTAAAAAGGATGAAAAAATGCTCCTTCTTTACTATCGCCGCCTTGAAGACGGACAGAAGGCGAAATTTATCAGAAAAATTGCAGAAAAGCACGGCAAGTAGTGCATTTGTAAAAAAATAAAACGCTTTGAAAAGCCCCTTAAACCCTTCTGGTTTTTGGGGCTTTTTGTTGTATTTACACTAAAAATTTTTGCGCAAAAGGCGAGATATAATGACTGTTTTGTTTATCTTGCCAAAATTTCAAAAAGGAATAAAAAAATATAACCAAGACCTTGAAAAAATGATGTTCTTGCTATATAATGGTATAGTTCTAAAATAATGGAGTATTGTACGCTTTTTCAAACGGTGAATTTGTGTGTTTTTGCAGAGAGTAAAAACGTTGAAATTTGCTCAGATCAGCACCCTTTACTTCTTAATACTTACCACGGGAGGGTTTTTTAGTATGACAAAAATTATGACAAGGTTGTCAGCGCGCAGAGTTCTTGCGGCTATCATGGCATTTATGCTTGCTTTGAGCATTATTGTGCCCAATATGACCGCATGGGCGGATAGCAGCGCTACAACCACAAACGGCTACTACGACGTAAGCGGCGAGTGGCATGAGGGCGGAGACGGCGTGTTCACTTACAACAACGGCGACCTCGTTCTCAGCAAGAAAGCAAACGCTGTAAATGGACAGGAGAATGTCTTTGAGATTACTCTTTCCGTCGGCGTGAAACTTGATGCCGATATGTTCAATCCGAATTCAATCGCAACAGTGCTTGTGCTTGACGTTTCCGGCTCAATGAGGGCTTGTGATATTTGCGGTTCGCAGACTTCACATTACAGCGACTGTGTTCATTATGACGATGCATGGCTTTTAGCTGATAACTCAGTCAAAAGCAATCAGACCCGCCTTTACGCTGCAAAGCAGGCTGCAATCGCGTTCCTTGATGAGATGAGAAAGGAAGCTCCCGAGGGCGTTGGTAGATACGTTCACCTTGTTAAATTCTCTAACGATGCGAGTAAAATGCTCACTGATTGGCAGGATGTAACAACCGACGAGGGTTATGAAACTGCAAAGGCTGCAATCAATGCGCTCAGTGCAACAGGCGGCACAAACCTTGACGCAGGACTTGGCCTTGCAACAGAACTTATGAGCGACGAGCAGGTAAGTTCAATTTCAAAGGCAGGCAAGAACGTTGTTGTTCTCACTGACGGTCAGCCGACTTATTACATTGACACAAATGGCACAACAAAGGGTAACGGCAGTGACTCAACACAGGTAATGCTTGAGGACACAACTGCTGCAGCAACCGAACTCAAAAAGATTGCAAATATTTTCACAATCTGTTACAGTGCGTCAACCACAAACACATACAGCGGAGGCCCGACTGTAGGTGAATTCCTCGAAGAAAGTATTGCATCTCCCGCAGAAGGTGACCTGATTTTTGCATATACTGCGGATTCTGCAGTTGACCTTATTGACAGTTTTATGTCAGTTGTTGACGTTTCACTTGAAAAATCAGAAGTAGTTATCACTGACCCGCTTCCCGACAACATTATTATGCCTGAGGGCAGCAATCCTGACGGTGTATCATACATTGATGGTTACTGGTCATTCCAGGATGTAATTCCGACCGAGGAACGCGTTGGCGATTACATCATTTACACATACAAAATCATCTACAAAGTTGAGATTGATCCTTACGCAAACGGCCTTGAGCCCGGTAAGTTCTATCCTGCAAACAAGCCCACACAGCTTATTCTGGAGGACGGCACAACTTACGACTTCCCCGTGCCGGGTGTTATGCCTTTGGTTGAAACATTTGACGTAACTTACAATTCAGGCGACCACGGCTCAATTGATGGCGAGGACGAAGACGGTAATGTTACATTCAATGACATAGTAAAGGGCAATGAAACTCCGAAGCCGCCCGCAGTAACTCCTGACGATGGCTGGTACTTCGTAGGCTGGTCTCCCGAAATTACCGATAAAGTTGGCAATGAGATTGTTTACACCGCAATCTACAGTCAGAAAACTGTAATCACAGCAACAGGTAACAGTGGCACTCTCACTTACAACGGTCAGGAGCAGAGCCTTGCAGGCTTCTCTGTTGATGGCTTGCCGGCCGGCTGGTCCGTTACAGGCCTTGGCTACTCCAACGCAGGTACAAATGCAGGCACTTACACAGGCGCATTTGAGGGCACTGTTGTAATCCTTGATGAAAATCAGAATATCGTGCCCGATGAGCAGTACGTGCTTGTGATGAATCCGGGTACACTTACAATTGCTCAGCGCGACCTTACAATCACCGCTGATTCCGATGAAAAAGTTTACGATGGCACCGCTCTCACAGATGCCGGCTGGACCGCATCAGGACTTGCTGGTGATGATGAAATCGTATCCGTAACAGTAATCGGCTCACAGACAAACGTTGGCACAAGCGCAAACGTTGCTTCAGGCGCAGTAATCACACGCAACAGAGTTGACGTTACTGCAAACTATAACATCATTTACGTTGACGGCACTCTCATCGTAACAAAGAACGCTAAGGTAATCACAATCACTGCCGCTTCCGACAGTAAAGTTTATGACGGCACACCGCTCACAAACTATGGTTACACTTACACATCAGGCGTTATCGCTGAGGGCGACTACCTTGTAGTAACAATCAAGGGCAGTCAGACTGACGCAGGCACAAGCGTAAATGAAATCATTTCTTATTCAGTAATGCGCGGCGGCGTAAACGTAACTGATTATTACACAATTGAAACAGTTAACGGCACTCTCACAGTTGAGAAACGTGACCTTACAATCACCGCTGACTCCGCAAACAAAGTTTATGACGGCACAGTCCTTAAAGATAACGGCTGGAAAGACACTGCACCCGCAGGTCTTGCTGACGGTGACACAGTTGCAAGCGTAACTGTTGAAGGCGGTCAGTTTGGCGTTGGCTCAAGTGCAAACGTTGCTTCCGGTGCAATTATCACACGCGGTGGCGTTGATGTAACCGCAAACTATGACATCACTTATGTTGACGGTACTCTCACAGTTGAGAAGATCGGCACATCAATCACAATCACTGCAAACTCCAACAGCAAGATTTATGACGGACTTCCGCTTGAAGACGGTGGTTTCACATTCACACAGGGTGTGCTTGCTGAAGGCGACGTACTTCTCGTTGAAGTTGTGGGTGACCGCACAGACGTTGGCGTTGGTGTCAACGAAGTTGTTTCTTACAAAGTAATGCGTGACGGAGTTGACGTAACTGATTACTACACAATTGAAACAGTTGACGGCACACTCACAGTTGAAAAACGTAATCTCACAATCACCGCAAACTCCGCAACACAGGAGTATGACGGCACATCACTTTCCGACATCGGCTGGACAGCTGACGGCCTTGCTTCAACTGACGTAGTTGAAAACGTCATCGTTGAAGGTGGACAGGTTGGCGTTGGCGTTGGCGCAAACGTTGCTTCCGACGCAATCATCACACGCGGTGGCGTTGATGCAACCGATAACTACAACATCACTTATGTTGACGGTACTCTCACAGTAACAAAGAACACACAGACAATCACAATCACTGCTGATTCTGACAGCAAGGAATATGACGGCACACCGCTTACAAATGACGGTTACACATTCACATCGGGCATTCTCGCTGAGGGTGATATTCTTACAGTAACAGTTATGGGCAGCCAGACCTATGTTGGCACAAGCGCAAACAAGGTTGTTTCCTACAAGGTAATGCGTGATGGCGTTGATATAACAGATTACTACACATTCGAAGCAGTTGACGGCACACTCACAGTTGAAAAAGTTTCAACTGAAATTATTGTTGAGGCGGGCTCCGATTCCAAGGAATACGACGGTACACCGCTTACAAGTGATGAATATACTTTCAACAGTTCAGTTCTTGCATACGGCGACGAACTCGTTGTTGTAATTGAAGGTAGTCAGACTCAGGTTGGCACAAGCGCAAACAAAGTTGTATCCGTAAAGGTAATGCGCGATGGCTTCGACGTGACCGACAACTACACAATCGGCGTTTCCATTGACGGCGAATTGACTGTTACAAAGGTAAGCAACACAATTACTATCGAAGCAAATTCCGCTTCTAAAGAATACGACGGCACACCGCTTACCGACAACGGCTTTACTTTCACAGACGGCATACTCGCTGACGGAGATGAAATCGTTGCGGTAGTTGAGGGTAGCCAGACTGTTGCAGGCATAAGCGAAAACAAAGTTGTTTCTTACAAGGTAATCCGTGATGGCGTTGACGTAACCGATGCTTATACAATTGATACAGAGGTAGGCTTCCTTGAAGTTACCGCAAAATCCGACGTAATCACAATCACCGCTGATTCCGACAGCAAGATTTACGACGGTACACCGCTCACAAACGCAGGCTTTACGTTCACAGAAGGAATTCTCATTGATGGTGATGTTATTACGGCGGTTGTAGAGGGCGACAGAACTGACGTAGGTACAGGTTTCAACGAAGTTATTTCCGTAAAAGTAATGCGTGGTGACGTTGACGTAACCGGTTGTTACACATTCAGTACCGAAAGAGGTACACTCACAATCGAAAAACGTGCTCTTACAATCACTGCTGACTCTGCAAGCAAGATTTACGATGGTACAACTCTCACCGACGAGGGCTGGAAAGACACCGCTCCCGCAGGACTTGCAAGTGGTGACGAAATCGTCAGCGTTTACGTTGTCGGTGGACAGAACGAAGTTGGTCAGAGCGCAAACGTTGCTTCCAGTGCGCTTATTATGCGTGACGGCGTGGAAGTAACTTATAACTATGACATTACCTACGTTGACGGTACTCTGACAGTTCTCAAGGTCGGCTCACCGATTACTATTACCGCAAACTCCGACACGAAGGAGTATGACGGTACACCGCTTACAAACGACGGTTACACCTTCACACAGGGCGTACTTGCTGCAGGTGACGAACTCGTTGTTGTAATTGAAGGCAGCCAGACTGCAATCGGCTCAAGCGCAAACAAGGTTGTTTCCTATAAGGTAATGCGCGACGGCGTTGACGTAACTGATTTCTATACCTTTGCTCCCGTTGTTGACGGTACACTTACCGTAACAAAGATTTCAACAGAAATCATCGTAACAGGTAATTCCGACAGTAAGGTTTATGACGGCACACCGCTGACAAACAACGGCTTTACTTTCACCGAGGGCGTACTCGTCGAGGGCGATGAAATCGTAGCGGTTATCGAGGGTAGCCAGACTTTCGTTGGTTCAAGCGCAAATAAAGTTGTTTCCGTAAAGGTAATGCGCGGTGACGTTGACGTAACCGACCATTACACAATCGGCACTTCAATCAGTGGTACTCTTACCATCGAAAAGGTGGACGAGGAAATCATCGTAACAGGTAATTCCGACAGTAAGGTTTATGATGGCACACCGCTCACAAACAACGGCTTTACTTTCACCGAGGGCGTACTCGCTGAGGGTGATGAAATCGTAGCAGTTATCGAGGGTAGCCAGACATTTGCCGGCTCAAGTGCAAACAAAGTTGTTTCCGTAAAGGTAATGCGTGGAGAAATCGACGTAACCGATAACTATACAATCGGTACTGCAATTGACGGTGTGCTCACTGTTGAGAAAATAGAAACCCCCATCGTCATCACTGCAGGCTCAAGCGATAAACCCTACGACGGCACACCGCTCACAAATGGCGAATACACCTTCACACCCGACGTTTTGGTTGACGGTGATGAGTTGATTGTTGAGATTGAGGGTAGTCAGACAGAAATCGGCTCCAGCGAAAACAAGGTTGTTTCCGTAAGGGTTGTACGCGGTGAGATCGACGTAACGGATTGTTACGAGATTACTCTCCCTGTTGACGGCACGCTCACAATCACTGAACCCATTCCTGAAACAGGCGACAATTCAAATGTTGCATTCTGGAACGTGATGATGGTAATTTCATTGTTCTCTTTGCTTTTCTTGGCATTTACTTCAAGAAAGAAGAAGGAAAGAGCATAACCTCGTTTTAGTTCGCACGGCGGGGGAGAATTAAACATCTCCCCCGTAGAGTGAATTAATATATAATATTAGGTATATAAAATATACCGAGCAAATTTGGGAAGGTAGGCAAAAAAATGAAAGGCAGAAGAAACATTATCAAGGCGGTAGCCGCTCTTCTTGTTCTTACCGTATTGGCAAGTTGTTTGCCGTTTGGTATGGCATTTGCTGCGGACAGACCGAGCAACGGTGGTTACTCCAACTTTGTTGATGATTCCTATTCGGAAACAACCGAAAAATCGGAAGTAGTAAACAAAGTGATCACAGCAAGCAAGTTGGTTTACACAACATCTACTTCTTCAACCGCTACTTACAAGTCTTATTCCAAGGATATGACTGCTAATGCGATGATTCCGTTGACAACCGTCAATGCGTACTTCACTGTTGACGTTTATGGGGCATACAAAGCGTACGTTGACGCTAACCCTAATTCCGTAGTTACACTCAAATCAATCATCGTTGAACAGCAGGCACTTCTTGCAGGTGGCAGCAGTACGGTAAACGTTTCCACCGGTTATAGCATCAACGGCGGTATGGTTGATGTTGATACAATCAAACCCATTGTCTCCGCTGGTACACCCATCGCTGTAAACAGCAGTAAAACTCCGCTTTCCAGCGTGACAGAGATTACCGCTGAAACAATTCTCTCCGGTCTTACAAGTGAAGCCGGAATGTACTTCGTGTGGTACGTTGGTCAGTCATCAAAGACAATGTACTACTATGCTCCTTCTGTAACACTTGTTTTGGACGTTTACACAAAGACAACTACTGATTACAACAACGATACTTCAACTGCAAACGGTTCAAACGGTACTTTCACACAGGGAACACTCGACATTGACAAAACAGAGAAAGTTACTTCTGAAACCGTAGACGGACAGAAGATTTATCTTGGCGCTTATAACAATGGTTACGTTGGTTCTTCAAGTTACGGTTCTTCAAGCGGTACGCTCTACACGTCCGTTGGTACTGACAAAAAGAATCCCAAGACAGACGTTGTTCTTACAAGCAATTACAACAAGTTTTCAATTCCTTACAAGGCTTCCGCATACCTCAACTATGACCTTAACGCTTACCTTGACTACATTGAGTCAACTCTCATCGCTCAGGGCAAGAGAAACGTAAAGATCACAATTACATCCGTTGATATGTATGCAAAAGTTCGTATGGGTTACACAGGTAGTTATTCTTCTTCCTACGCTCCCTACGACAATATCGCAGTTTCCGTTGCTCCGTCATGGAGCGGCAGTTCCTACCCGTC
Source organism: Clostridia bacterium (assembly GCA_017560255.1). Classification (GTDB taxonomy): domain Bacteria; phylum Bacillota; class Clostridia; order Oscillospirales; family Acutalibacteraceae; genus RGIG7273. The sequence continues at coordinate 34,383 of JAFYOI010000056.1, read as the reverse complement.
CTCCAACTACCAGCAGGTTGGTGACTACTACGCAAACTATGCGTACAACGTAAGTGTATATCTTGCAACAAGCCTTACCGCTGACCAGGTTAAACAACTTAACACAACAAAGGCGTTCACAGTAAGACTTCAGAGCACAGATTACTACGGCTACTATGACTATATCTCAACTGAGGCATACCTCTGGACTTTGGTTGAGGATTATCCGACAATCGCAGTTAACTACTCCTACACTTGCGACAACGTTGAGGAAACAGTTGTTGACAACACAGTTAAAACCGATCTCTACGTTGAGCATAAGTTCTACGATGCAAACGATGCTCTTGTAATGGGCAAAACAAAGTTCGTAGGCACACTCACAGGCGTTGGTGCAAAGGCTGTTGTTACTCCGTACACAAGCGGCACAGTTAACAACCTTTACTCTTACTCCAAGGGCATTCAGTCCGCTTCAAACACAAGTTCCGCTATCGTATCCGCTGACGAGTACGTTCTCCAGAGAGCATACGTTGATAACGGCGACGGTAACGTAATTTCAATCAATACAACTTCTGCAAAGAGTTCTTACACTGTTACATATCTTGCTTCTTCGTTGGCTCAGGCTTCCGATGGTGCAAGAGTAATATTCGAGTATAAGAAAGGCAAGCAGGAAGTTCCCGCAGTTGACTTTGAGTACAAGTCCGTTGATATGACTTATGACAACGGTAAACTCACTTTCACTGTTGTAACAAGTCCTGCAAACATCAACCGTGTCAAGATTTTTGACACTGCTGATTCAACGTCTTACGTAAAACTCATCAGCACTTACACAGTAAATGCACAGGGTAACTACGTATGGACCGCAACAATCAACGCTCCGAGCGCTGACACAACGTACGGCTTTGACGTACGTTCAAACGAGGACAATAAGTACCTCAAAAATTACGTTTACAAGACCTATTCACTCAATACAGACAATCTTGAAAGCGATACAACAGTAATCAAGAACGTTGTTTCCAAGGTGGAGGACGGTAACGTTATCTTTACCGTAACAACCGCTCCCAACGTTGCAAACAGAATCAAGGTTTCTGCTGCAAACGCTTTGTCCGATTATATCGCTTATACAAACGGTCATACAGTTGATGCAAACGGCAACTGGGTATGGACAATCAAGATTGCTGCTCCGTCCGATAAGACCGCTTATGCTTTCGACGCTCGCCTTGTTTCTACAGGCAAGTATGCAAAGGCTTACTTCTATGCAACGGTTAATCCGTCCGATATGGGCTATGAGAGCGACACTTCAATCTTCACTTCCGCTACCGCTAAGGTAGAGGGCGGCAAGGTTATTTTCACCGTCGTTTCCAAATCCTCTGTTGCGATCAACAGAGTAAGAGTTGCTCCCGCAACCGCTCCGACCGATTACATCACCTATGTTTCCAAGTCCACAACGGATGCTCAGGGAAACTACGTATGGACTCTCACAATTGACGCTCCGGCGGAAAAGACAGTTTACGCTATCGACGCTCGTCTTACTTCAACCGGTAAGTACGCAAAGGCTTACTACTACGTAGCAGTTGAGGGTAGCGGTTCCGGCACAACACCGACGCCGACTCCCACACCTACACCCGATACTGTATTCAAGTCGGTAAGTGCATCTATCAGCGATAATGCTCTTACTTTCGTAATCACAACCGCTCCTGTTGCAATCAACAGAATCAAGGTTATGAATTCCGCTGATATGAAGACAAATCTCGCACTCGTTTCCAACTATACAGTAGATGCGAACGGTGATTATGTATGGGTTGTAACAGTTGATGCACCGACAGCAACAACAACTTACGCTTTCGATGCACGTTCCTCTGAAACAGGCAGTTACCTCAAGAAATATTACTACTCTGAGATTAATCCTGATAAGGTTGTAGTTGTTGAGCCGGAGATCAAGTCCGTTTCTCACGCTGTTTCTGCAGGACAGGTGGTATTCACAGTTGTAACTTCCAATGCAAATATCAACAGAGTTAAACTCTGTGACCAGTACGGTGACCTCCTTTCTTACGTAAGCCAGTGCACACGTAACGCTAACGGCGACTACGAGTGGATTCTTACAGCGCCCGTTGAAAAGGGTACAACTACCTACACCTTCTATATGAGAAATGCAACAACCGGACTCTATATTGATGAGGGCTTTGCTCATTCTGTTACCTACAACGGCGAGGACGTAAACCCGATTGAAACACCGATTGAAAAGGTAACTTATACAACAAACGGCGGTATCGTTACTTTCACAGTAACAACTGATGCGGGTGAGTATAACAGAATTAAGGTTGCTTACCTCAACGATTTGTCCAAGGCTCTTGCTTATACCGATAAGTACGTTGTGAATGAGGATGGCAAGTACGTATGGACCCTCTCTGTTTCACACGTTGCAGAGGATGTAACCTACAGTTTCGACCTTCGTTCTTCTGAAACAAACAAGTACCTCAAGAAGTACTATGATGAAAAAGTTTCCGCAAACATGGGCGGCGATACGGTTGACTCCGTAATCTTTAAGTCTGTAAAGGCTACAACGGCAGATGGAAAGATTACTTTCACTGTTGAAACCTATAAGGGTTACAACAGAATCAAGGTTTCCCTTGCTTCCGCTCCGTCTTCCTACATTAAGTACACAAGCACTTACGTTGAAACCGAGGATTCTTTGATCTGGACTCTCGTAATCGATGAACCCGCAGAGAATACTGAGTATTCCTTCGGTGTAAGACCGGACGGCGCAACTTCTTACCTCAAGGAGAGAATGACGTACACTTATAAAGTGAAGCCGAGTCAGGACAAGTGGGGTACACTTGATGCGAACGGCCTCTACACAGCGGTTGACGGCGGTTATCAGATTGTTCTTCCTGGCTGGGTACACTACGGCACAGTACAGGGCGCAGATACACTTGCCGCTTCCTACACTGCTCCGACAAGCGCATTGTTTGCGTACGTTTATGACGTGGTAGATCCCGCAGTGTTTGACAATTACACTTCTGACGACTTCGCTGCAATTCTCGGCACAACGGTTGAGTCCTTCAGAAAGACAACGGTTGGCGATGGCTACACATGCTACGTAGTATGTGGCGGCGGAATGCACACCTATACTTTCCAGACAGAGAATGCAAGATATTTCCTCAACTTTATGCAGGCAAATGACGGCGTTGACATTGAAACATTCTCCAACACAGCGATGACAAACATCGTAATCTACTAATTTAACAGTAGAAGTAAACAACTTATGCCCCCGCTGAGCAGAGAACAATACTATGCTCAGTGGGGGTAATTTGCCCGTATGGCTTGACAAAAGCGTATGGGTGTTGTAAAATCTCTTGGTAAGTTTATATAGTACGCCTCCTTAGTTAAATGGATATAATAAACCCCTCCTAAGGGTTAGTTGTGAGTTCGATTCTCGCAGGGGGTGCCAGTAAGGCCGACCACGCAAATGGTCGGCTTTTTTATTTTCTTTGAAAATTTTATACTTTTCTCTTTTATTATCAATTCGTTTATTGTATTATTTAAATAAGTATATAGTGGGGAGGGGAGTGCTGTGAAAAGCCTTAGCAAAAAATCGGTCATAATAATCATTGTGGCGGTTATTGTTGCGGCTGCAATCGTTGCCGTTTCGGTGATTGATGCGGTTTATCAGAGCCGGAATAAAGCCGTAACTCACACAACAATCGCTATGGGCAGCGTTGTTTCGCAGACGATTTATGGCGGAAGTCAGGATGTCTGCCTTTCCGTATCGCAAGCGGTTGCGGAACTTGATGAAGAAAGATTGAGTGCAACCTCCCTTGTTTCTGAAATTACACAGATAAATAAAAACGCAGGCATAGCCCCCGTCACCGTCAGTGATGAAACTCTTTCTTACATTATTGCGGGTATTGAAATTTCCGACAAAACAAACGGTGCATTCAACATCTGTATGGGTGCGTTGATTGACTTGTGGGACATTGGCGGACAAAATCCCCGTGTGCCGACTCAGCAGGAGATAGATGTGGCACTTTCTTTGTGCGATTACACACAGATTCATATTGACGGCAACAACGTATTCCTTGCGCAAAGCGGAATGAAAATCCATTTTGGCGCTATAGGTAAGGGTGCGGGCTGTGACATTGCGGTTGACACAATCAAACAAAACGAGGATGTGGCAGGTGCAGTTGTTTCCGTTGGCGGAAGTGTGGCTACTTATGGAGAAAATCCAAAATCGGACGTCTGGACGGTTGGTATAAGAGATCCGAAAGGCGGAGTCAACGACCGTTTGGGACTACTTAAAATAAACGGAGAGGCCTATATTTCAACCTCGGGCAGTTATGAGAAATATTTTGAGCAGGACGGAAGAAAATATCATCATATCCTTGACTATTCGACGGGCACTCCTGCACAAACCGAACTTCTCGGGGTTACGGTGATTGCGCCGAGCGGATTTTTGTCCGATGCACTTTCTACAGCGTGTTTCGTACTCGATGTTCAGACCGCTCTCGGAGTGCTTGAATACTACGACTGTCAGGCAATATTTGTTTTTGAAAACGGTGACGTTACGCTTACGAATGGTGTTGCGGAAAACTTTGGTTTAGAGAGTGAATCTTACAGAATAGCGCAGGTGTATGGCGGATGAGAAAACTTTTTTATAAGCGCGATTTTGTGATTCTGGCAGTGATTTTGCTCGTTGCGCTTATCGGTATGGGGACGGTGTGGATTTATCACAATTTCACCGAATCGACTGTTGTGGTAATAGAGCACAATTCTGTGGAAATTAATCGAATAAATCTTGACAAAATTGAACAATCGGATATAATTTTTATAAACGATGACGATGGGTGTCACGTTGAAATTGAGGTGGAAAACGGGCGCGCGCGTGTGCTTTCATCCACCTGTCCCGATAAGATTTGTGTCAACTGCGGTTGGCTTGAAAACAAGGGCGATTCGGCGGTTTGCCTGCCCAACAAGGTTGTTGTTCGCATTGAGTGATAAAATGAGTATCAGTAAGAATACAAACAAACAGCGGTCGGGTAACGCGGCAAAGAAAGTTGCCGTATTCGGCGTTTCTGCAGCGCTTGCGCTTGCGCTGTCTTTTTTTGAGAGTATGTTGCCGCCACTTTTTTCGCTTCATATCGGTGTGCGGCTTGGTCTTTCAAACGTTGTGACGATGACCTGCGCTGCCACTATCGGTATGCCGTGTGCGCTTGCCGTTACGCTTATCAAGGGCTTGTTTGCGGGGATGACCCGCGGGTTTGTGGCAATGCTTATGAGCCTTGCGGGCGGACTTCTCAGTGCGTTTGTCGTCTGCCTGCTGATGAGGCTGAAACTCGGTTATCTTGTCATAAGCGTTATCGGCGCGGTTGTTCATAATATGGCGCAACTGACGTTGTGCGCTTTTTACGTTTCAAATTTCGGTGTTTATATTTACGCCCCCGTGCTTGCGTTTCTCGGCATTATTGCGGGGTGTATTACGGGCAGTATTCTGTGCCTGCTTGCAAAAAGCAAGACGGTTTCAAAGATAAAGAATTTATAACAGGAGGGGTACTCTATGGGCATATTTAACAGCAGAGGCGTTAAACCCGCCCACAGAAAGCATACCGACAATCAAAAGGCGGTAAGGCTTGAAAACGTGGCGAGTGTAACAATCCCGATGAGGCAACATATCGGCGCGCCTTGCACTCCGACGGTCAAGGTCGGGGATGTGGTTGCGGTCGGACAAGTTATTGGTGATACCGAAGCGTTTATGTCAGCACCCATTCACGCGAGTGTTTCGGGTACTGTCAGTAAAATTGCGGAAATCCGATTGGCAAATGGCGAAAAGGTGAGCGCAGTTACAATTAAATCTGACGGTGAAATGCGACTTTACGAGGGCGTTGAGAAGCCACAGTATAATTCGGTTGAGGAGTTTTTGAAGTGCGTTCGCAGTTCGGGACTCGTCGGCTTGGGCGGTGCGGGTTTCCCGACTCACGTGAAACTCAAAGTGCCGCAGGGCAAGGTTGACACACTTGTTATCAATGCTGCTGAATGTGAGCCGTACATCACAACGGATAACAGGGAGTGTATCGATAACACTGCCGACGTTATTGACGGCGTTGAACTTGTCTGTAAAGTGCTTGATATCAAGAGCGCGGTAATCGGCGTTGAGGACAACAAGCCTCAGGCTATAAACGCGCTTCGGACAGAGATTTCAAACAGAAAATCAAATATCGTTGTAAAAGCGCTTAAAAGCAAGTACCCGCAGGGTGCGGAAAAGGTGCTTATTCATTCCGCAACGGGCAGAGTTGTCCCTATGGGAGGGCTTCCGATGGATGCGGGTTGCATCGTAATGAACGTTGCTTCAGTTGCTTTCCTCGCACGATATATGAGAACGGGTAAACCGCTTGTTACAAGGACTGTTACGGTTGACGGCAGTGCTATTGCAAACCCAAATAACTTCAGAGTACCGATTGGCGCGTTTATGCAGGATGTTGTCAATGCGGCGGGCGGATTTGTAAAAGAGCCGAAGAAAATTATCCTCGGCGGCCCGATGATGGGCAACTCTGTTTCTTCACTTGATTACGTTATCACAAAGACAAACAACGCTTTGCTTGCTTTTGATGAAAAGGATGCAAAGCCGAAGAAAGAAACAGCGTGCATCCGTTGCGGCAGATGTGTCAGCGTTTGCCCCATGAAACTGATGCCTGCAAGCCTTGAAAAATATCAGCGTTGCGGCGATGCCGAAGGCCTTGAAAATGGTGCAGTGCTCAACTGTATTGAGTGCGGCTGCTGCTCATTCACTTGCCCTGCGGGACGCCAACTTGTTCAGAGTATCAGACTGGGCAAGACGATTGTTCGTACCGCTCAGGCAGAAAGAAAGAAGAAAGAGGAGGCGAAGGGATAATGGAAAAACTCTTAACGGTCAGCCCGTCACCGCATACCAAATGCGGCAGGACGACTCAGGGCATTATGCTTGACGTTATAATCGCGCTTGTGCCCGCGCTTATCGCTTCCATAATATATTTCGGACTTCGCGCGTTGCTTGTCAGCGTTGTTGCGGTTGTAAGTTGTGTGTTATTTGAGTTTCTCAGCCGCAAGGTTATGAAAAGAGAGAACACAATAAGCGATCTCAGCGCCGTTGTAACGGGACTTCTCCTTGCGTTCAACCTGCCTTCAACTCTCCCGATCTGGATGGTTGTTCTCGGATCGCTTGTTGCAATAGTTGTTGTAAAACAACTTTTCGGTGGTATAGGACAGAACTTCGTTAACCCCGCTATTGCTGCAAGAATTGTGCTTATGAGTTCTTTTGCGGCAAAGATGACAAACTGGGTTGTTCCGAACACAATTTCAACGGATGCGCAGACAACTGCAACTCCGCTCAAACTTCTTGCGGAGGGTAAAACCGACGAATTGCCGTCGTTGTTCCAACTTTTTATTGGTGAGAGAGCGGGCTGTCTGGGTGAAACTTGTGCAATCGCAATCATCATCGGCGCAATTTACCTTTTCGTTAGACGGGTAATCACTCCGCTCATTCCGCTTTGCTTTATCGGCACAGTTGCGGTTTTCACTTTTATCGCGGGTGATTTTGACGTTAACTTTATGCTTTATCATCTCTTGTCGGGCGGACTTCTCCTCGGTGCAGTATTTATGGCAACCGACTACACAACAAGTCCGATGACAACTTGGGGCAAAGTGATTTTTGCAATCGGTTGCGGACTTATCACAAGTCTTATCAGATTGTTCGGTAGTTTGCCCGAGGGCGTTTCGTTCTCAATTCTCTTTATGAATATTCTCGTACCCCATATTGAAAAACTCACAAAACCGAAGAGTTTCGGAGAGGGTGGTGCTAAGAATGGCTAAGGAAAAGAAAATAAACGTTAAAGAGGTCATTATAGTAACCATTACTCTGACTTTGATTTGTCTTATCACAACGGCACTTCTTGCAATCGTCAACAGCGTTACCGAAGAACCGATAGCACAAAATCTTCTTGTTGCAGAAAATGAAGCGCGAAAAGCGGTTGTATCCGGCGCTGAAACCTTTGAGGAAAGAAACGGCGGCGAATACTACGAGGCTCTTGATGCAAATGGGAATATTATCGGCTTTGCGGTTAAAACCTCCGCAAAGGGTTACGGCGGCGATGTAATTGTTATGACAGGCTTTGATGCCGAGGGCAAAATTCTCAAAGTGCAGATAGTTGCCGCTGACGATGAAACTCCCGGACTTGGTGCAAACATCAGGAAAGACTCTTTCCTTGATTTGTTCAATGGCAAAAGCGGTGAACTCAAACTTGTAACTCTGAGTCAGTCAACGGGAGCAGATAATGAGATTAACGCCGTTACAAGCGCGACTTATTCTTCAATAGCGGTTGTTGATGCGGTTAATCAGGCAAGAGAAATTGTAAAAGGATGCTGGGAGGTGGACGGACAGTGAGCGAAAAGAAAGTTTCCAACGTAACGCAGATTACCAAGGGTATCGTTCGCGAAAATCCCGTTCTGCGTTTGGTGCTCGGCACCTGCCCGACCCTTGCGGTCAGCACCTCCGCTGTTGCGGCACTCGGAATGGGTGCGGCGGCGACAATCGTTTTGATTTGTTCCAATATCGTAATTTCAGCCTTGAGAAAAGTTATTCCCGATAAAGTCCGTATTCCTGCATTTATCACAATTATTGCAGGCTTTGTTACAATGGTGCAGATGCTCGTTAAAGCGTTTGTTCCCGCAATTGATGAGAGCCTTGGCATTTACCTGCCGTTGATAGTTGTTAACTGTATCATTCTCGGCAGAGCGGAAGCATTTGCTTGTAAGAATCCCGTTCTTGCATCCGCTTGTGACGGTCTTGGTATGGGCATCGGCTTTACAGCCGCACTGTTCCTTATGGGCTGCATCAGAGAATTCCTCGGTGCAGGCGCAATTTTCGGAATTGATATTTATTCAACTGTAATTGATCCTGTTCTTATATTCATTCTTCCCCCCGGCGGATTCTTTGTTTTCGGCATTCTTATTGCGCTTGTCAATAAGATTTCGGCAAAGAAAGGACTTCCTGTTGCGTCCGGTACCGGATGTTCAGCGTGCCCGTGCAGGTCAACCTGTGCTCAGGCAAAACTTGAGAATGATACTATGGAAGTTACTGCCGACGGCTGTACAGTTAAGGAGGTGGACGGACAATGACAGGTTATCTTGCAATTTTCTTAACGGCGATTCTGACCGAAAACTTCGTTCTTGCAAAGTTCCTCGGTATCTGTCCGTTCCTCGGTGTTTCCAAGAAAGTAAATACCGCAGTTGGTATGAGCGCTGCCGTTATCTTTGTAATGGCGCTTGCTACGGCGGTAACTTATCCGATTAACAAATATCTTCTGGAAAGTAACGGTTTGGGTTATCTCCAGACAATCGTATTCATTCTCGTAATTGCGGCACTCGTTCAACTTGTTGAAATCGTGCTTAAAAAGTTTATGCGCCCGCTCTACAATTCTTTGGGTGTATACTTGCCCTTGATTACAACCAACTGTGCCGTTCTCGGCGTTGTACTTCTCAATATTGAGAAGGGTTATACTTTTGCTGAGTCAATGGTTAACTCCGTTGGTGCGGGTGTTGGTTTCCTCGTGGCTATGGTTATGTTTGCGGGTGTCCGTCAGCGACTTGAAAACTGCGACATTCCCGAAATGTTCAAAGGTTTGCCGATAACTCTTGTTGCCGCTTGCCTTGTATCACTTTCATTCCTCGGTTTCGGCGGTATGGTCGAAGCAATATTCGCATAAGGAGGAATTGCAGCATGAATCCAATTATTTTAGCAGTAATAATCGTTGCGGCGATTGGTCTTATTGCGGGCGTCGGCTTGGCGATTGCGGCTATGGTGCTGGCAGTACCCGTTGATGAACGTGTGGCAAAAATCCGTGAATGTCTGCCCGGCGCAAACTGTGGCGCTTGTGGATTTTCGGGTTGTGACGGTTACGCTACGGCAATCGTAGAGGACGGTGCGGCACTCAATCTTTGTTCTCCCGGCGGTGCTGATACGGCTGGTGCAATCGCTGATATTATGGGCGGCGATGCGGGAGAAATCTCAAAGGAAACCGCGGTTGTACTGTGTAACGGAAATTCCGAAAACTGCGGTAAAAAATATGAATATGACGGTGTGCCGACATGTGCGGCTGTTTCGGCGCTTAACGGCGGCGATAAAGACTGTCCGTACTCCTGCCTGGGATACGGCGACTGCGTAAGGTCCTGCCCGTTTGATGCAATTACAATCTGCAACGGCGTTGCGGTAATTGACAGCGAAAAATGTACGGCTTGCGGCTCTTGTATCAAAACTTGTCCGAGAAAGGTAATTGATATGATGCCGGTCGGCAAGCGCAAGGCGGTAACACTTTGCAGTAACAAGGATATGGGCGCGGTCAGCCGTAAACAATGTTCCGTAAGTTGTATTGCGTGCAGACTGTGCGAAAAGGCTTGTAAATTTGATGCAATCCACGTTATCGACAACCGCTCCGTTGTTGATATGGATAAATGCATCGGCTGCGGTATGTGCGTAAAGGCTTGCCCCACAAAGTGCTTGTTTTTAAGAAAATAATTTAATGAATGCTCCCTGATTATCGGGGAGCATTTTCTTTTGCGGATTAAAAAGTTACAGTATTGTAACCTTTGTTGACTTCAGCTTCTAAGGCCGTATATAATGAGAGCGAAATTAAAAGGGGGCAGTATTATGAAAAGGATATTGACAATAATTCTTGCGTTGGTAACTCTTGTATCTGTCTTTTTGCTTGGCGGATGTGGTGAACAAAACAATGTTGATTTTGAGCTTCAATACGACAGTAATGATGCAGCCAATATGTTTCTTTGTGATGAGGATGGCGTAATGGCAACTCGTTTTATAAAAACTTATGCGGAGTATCAGGCGTTTGTTGAAGAATGTAATCAGTGGTGTGAAACAAACGGCGTGGAAATTTCCGGTCTTGATGAGGCACTTGAAAAATACGGCAGGAGTTTTTTCTGGGACAATGTATTGATTGTCCTTGCAAAGAAACACGATAAGAGGTCTATAAGTCATGAGATAGATGAAGTGTTTTGTCGCATTGACGGAAAAATGATAGTGCAGGTACAGGAGAATATTGACGAATGTGCCCGTACTGAAAACCCGAGCATATCCGTATTCTTTATTCCGTATGATGATGACGAAATTACGGACGAAACGCAACTGATAATTGACTACAACCGTGTTGGCGGTACGATGGATTATAAGCCGGTTATATATCTTTATCCCGAAGCGGAAACAGACGTCTGTGTAAAACTTGGTTATAAAGAAAATATCACGGTTTCATATCCCGAATATGTTGACGGCTGGAATGTAACGGCAAAGCCTGATGGCAAGCTTGTTTATAACGAAACGGGCAGAAACCTCTATTCTCTCTACTATGAGAGCAAGAACGTTTTTGATTATAATGTTGAGTCCGACGGCTTCGTTGTTGAGAAGGAAAACCTGATTGAATTCCTTGAAGAAAAACTTGCAATCCTCGGGCTCAACGAATACGAGGCAGAGGAGTTCATTATTTACTGGCTTCCCGTTTTGCAGGAGAGTGAGTACAACTATATCCGTTTTGCAACCGCGGATGAAATTGAGCGCAATATGCCGCTTGAGATATATCCTGCTCCCGATACCGTAATCAGAGTTTTAATGACTTTCAAAGGGCTTGATGCGCCGATTGAAGTAGAGGAGCAACAGTTGCAGCCTCAAACAAGGGAGGGGTTTGTTGCAGTTGAGTGGGGCGGTTCAGTAATTTTGTAATCAGGGTGATTTAATATGAAGAAAAAGATAATCAAAAAAATACTCATAGCGGTGCTTGCGACATTTCTTACGCTTGTAGTTGGCATTATATGCCTGAGTTTTATAGTGGTGAATAGTCTTCCGGCGTAGTCCGTTGTCTGGCGAGTGGGGCAGTTCAAAAATTTTAAAATTTAATGAATGATTAAGGTTTTGTTAAGGTTTAATTAAGGAAAGACTTTTATTATTGTGACAAATGAGAAGGAAATAATATAGATTGCTAAGTCTTACTCCATTTGATGGCGACTTCGGGGATGACTGCCCGAAGTTGCCAAACCAACATTTTTTTTGACCAACCCCTCTTAAATAAAACCCAACCCCAAGAACAGAGAAACGCAGGATGAATAATCCTGCGTTTCTTTGTTTTTCAGTGTTTGTGTCATAAAATATGTTCAATTATTACAATAAAACATACTTGTTGACAAAAAATAATTATTGACATTGACAGAAATTTAGTATATTATAAATCTGTGTATAGTTTTTAGGGTGATAAAATGGCAAAGTCTTATACAAGCGAAGAATTGTCACAGATGACAAACGAAAGTCTTGCGCTCTTGTCGCAGGAGGGCTTTGATGGTGCGTTTGATTTGCTTGTTGCGCGTATGTTGCCTGTTGCTCTTTCCTGTGCGTCAGGTTATGACAATCCGCCCCTCTGCCGTGAGGACCTTGTGCAGGAGGGAATGTTTGGCTTGATTTCAGCGGTGCGTACTTATTCCGCTGACAAAAACGCATCTTTCAAAACTTACGCAGGCGTGTGTATCAAAAACAGGATTGCTTCTGCTGCGAGAAAGTCGACACAGTGCGGAGATAATCTTTCGCTTAATGATGAGGATTTTCCCGACTTCGACTCAAACCCCGCTGATCTGCTTATCAAGAGGGAAAAGAATCAGAATCTCGGCAGGTTTATCGACGAGGAGTTTTCTGATTTTGAAAAGGAGATAATCCGCCTTTATCTTGCAGGCTGCAGTTATAAGGAAATTGCGCAGGCTTTATCCACACGTACAAAGGCGGTTGACAATGCCTTACAACGAATTCGGCGCAAACTCAAGGGTTTTGCGTAGAAATATATGCCCCGGTAGCTTAAAGCAGAGCGTTGTTATCAAAGGTGGCGGTGCGATTCCGCCTACGGGTAAATTCTTATATCAAGAGAGGTTATTACAATGTACGAAGACAAGACTTTAGTATGCAAAGAGTGCGGTAACGAGTTTGTGTTTACTGCAGGCGAGCAGGAGTTCTACGCTGAGAAAGGTTTCGTAAACGAGCCGCAGCGTTGCAAATCTTGCCGTTATGCGCGCAAGAATGCAGGCAAGCCGGAGCGTGAGATGTTCACAGTTACTTGTGCAACATGCGGCAAAGAGGACACAGTTCCCTTCCGTCCGAGAGAGGATCGTCCTGTTTACTGCAAAGAGTGCTTTGCAAAGACAAGAGAGGCTTAAGAGTGAACACTCTGCCGTCATAATATTTGGGGCAAAAAGTTAATCTTGAACAACCGAACGGCAGCAGGAGATAATTCCTGTTGCCGTTTTTGTTGTATAACGAAAGCCAGGCGATAGTCGCGTTGTTCGTCCGTGTCATCCTGAGTGGAGCGAAGCGTAATCGAACTGCGAAGCAGTGCGAGGTGTAACCGAGCAGGATCTCGGACGAAGAGGTTAACCGATGAACAGAACAAATATATGTTATGTGTCAAAAAGACGCAGGGATTATCAGCGCCCCTTGCCTAAAGGGGAGAGGGCCGCGCGTAAGCGTGGCGAGGGGGATACAAAACGACAATTTTTGTTGGAGTATTTTAACAAAACAGTCAAATATCGTATATTTTTATTGTCGCTCATGCCGCGACGGGCATGCCCTTTCTTGTGTGGGCGAAAAGAAAGGGCAGAAAGATTCGCCTTAAAGGGGGAATTTCGATTTCCCCCTTTGGTGACGAAATTAAATATTCATCAAAAAAGCCGACAAAGAGTGAAAACTGCGTTTTCAATTTGTCGGCAAGTTTTGCGTATTTTATAGTGCTTTCGCTGTCACCTTATCCCCCTTAAACGACAAGGGCTCTGCCCTTGACCCGCTTGCGGGTAGCGGGTAATCATTGTACGGCTGGCAGGCTGATAAAAAGCGGCTCGTACGCAGACAGCATTATTAGGACTATGCCCAAAATAAAAAGATTGATTTAATACAGAAATTATATTATAATATATAGTCAGCAATAAATGTCAGAGGTGCATTATGGCAAAGAAAAAGTCCACGAAGGCGGAGTTGACGGCTCTGTACGATAAAAACAGAATAAACCGAAACGTTGCCGTTAATTACTGTTCGTTTGCAGCGGCTTCTTTGGTGACGATTTTTATCGGTTTCTTGCTATCGTTCGTAAAGATGGAGATTGACTTTGATGCAGTTTTGGAATTTTCCTTTTATGAGAATGCCGCAGAGGTTACGTCACAGATTTCGCGTACATTGCAGTATTTTGTCTGCAGTATCGGCTTCGTTTTACTTTATGCTTTGTTCTATCATCTTCTCAATAAAAAGATAAAAGAAAATGTTTTCAGCCACACGCTTAATACTATTGTGCATTTTGTGTCAATGGGCGTTTTGATTTTTCTTGCTTTGTATCTGAATGTTCGTTCGCAGGCGCATTACTTTCTGACTTTGTCAAATTCAATTTTTAGCGGATTTTTCAGTATATTACTTGTCATTATCGGATTTTTGCTGACGGTGTATTTTGCTTTTAATAAATTTTCCGTCGGAGTAGAGAAGTTTGGCGGTGTACTTGCCGTTATCATTTGCCTTGTGTTTGTTTTCGCGGTTGCCTACGTTCATATTGCCAACAGTTTTTATCTGGATAATCCGGCAGAATCATTCCACTGCGAAGTCGTTTTCCATTCGATACATCAGATTTACAGTGGATACACTCCGCTTGTGGATTTCACGAGTACGTACGGACTGTTTGTTTATTTGTACTTGCCACTGGAATTGCTTTTGGGCGGCGTGACAATGCTCAATACCAGCATTGTTTCCGTATTCTTTATGCTGATAAGTATGCTGTGTCTTATGTATTGCGCATTCAGATTGTGCAAAAATAAGGTTATCGCGGCGGTTACGACTATTGCGATGGTTTCTACAAGCATAATGAATATCAGCGCGAGTTGGTATTTTGACCCGAGTGCAGTATACTTGTACTGGCAGTATACACCAATACGTCTTTTGTTTCCGTCGATTATTCTTGCGCTGTGTTGTGCGTCGCTTAATAAAAAGAGTCGATGGATGAATTTTCTGCGATATGCACTTTCGGGAATAGCGTTCTGGGCAAATCTTGAAACGGGAATTGCTTGCCTTGCTACAAGTGTTGCGTTCGACGTTTATGGATTGTTGCTTGAACTTAAACTTAATGACCGCTCGTTCTGGAAGAACGCGGGAAAAAGTGTTCTAAAAGTGATTCTGTCCGTTGTTGCATCAACGGCACTTGTTTGCGGAATAACTATTATACGCAGTGGACGTTTCCCCGATTTGGGAGGGATTATCACTGATCATTTCCAGTATCTTAGCATGGGAGGATACTTCTATGAGGAGATAGATTTCCTTGAGATATGGATTTTAGTTGTGATAGTATATGCAATACTTCTTGCAAAGTCATTGCGTCACATGGCAATCTTGAGAAATACCGAAACAACGGAAACTGACCCGCGCGCTACAATGTACTTTGTGACGGCATTTATGGGGGTTTGCCTGTTCGTTTATTACGTGGGCAGATATTTCCATATTTCACTTATGCACTGTTCATATCCTGCACTACTCGGTGTAGGAATGTTGATACAAGGGTATTACGACAGGATTGCCGACTGTTTTAAGAGCAGACGGTTTAATCGTCAGGCGCAGGAACTCAAGAAAAATCCTGCTGACAACGGCTTGAATTTACTGAAATTTTTGGGCGGATTCGTATGCCTTTTCATCAGCGTTGCACTTGGCGTGGCGCTGCTTGTAAACCCGAATTACTTTGTTAACGGCAAGCAAAAGCCGCAAACGTTGGATACTTCACGACTTGGTGTAACGGTTCAGTTCCTGGACGAACACTATGACGCCAATCGGGACGGTGAGATTGATATTTTTACTTATAATACCTCCACTTTGTATGCCGAGTTGGGAATGAAAAATCCTATGACTTTCCCACAACTTGAGGAGTGGTACTATCGTTATGATATTTTCCGTGAAGCCGAGATTTATCTGAGTAATACTGAAAATCATATATTTATCGACAAAAATTTTCTGGAAAATCATATAGGAAAATACATTGAAAATGCATATCAGAGGGGGATTACCGACAACCCTGATTTTGTAAACTGGCTCAAATATGAGCGGTGCAAAATTGTTGCGGAAAACGAAAGGTATCTCCTTTTGAAACCGATAGCAGAATAAAAAAGAGAGGTTTGATTGAAATGAAAAAGATTTTTTGTACGCTTATGATTTTGTCGCTTTTGTTAGTTTTCTGCGCTTGCGCAGGTAACGGCGACACAACCACAACAACGTCCAACGTAAACGCAAACGTTGATTTGAAAGCAGTTATGACGGAAATTGAAGGCGCAGTCACCTTGCCCGAAAATATGGACGATATTACCGCAACGGATTTGCTTATGCAGTATTACGGTATCAAAGAGCAGGACGTTAAACAGTTTGCGGTTAAAATAAACGGCACAGGTATTCAGTGCGACGAAATTGTAATGGTAGAGGCAACCGATGCCGATGCGCTTGAAAGAATTAAAACAAGTCTTAATAACAGACTTGAAGACGTAAAAAATCAGATGAACAACTATTTGCCCGACCAATATCAGATTGCGGCGGCTTGCAAGGTTGAAACAAAGGGTAACTACGTAACTCTGTTTATTTCTTCCGATGCAACACGTATGGCTGAAATTTTTGGTTCAAAGTTTTAAAATATAAAACCAAGGGGTAATTACGTTGGTATTTTCAAGTCTTGTATTTTTAGGGTTCTATCTGACTATAACCCTTTTGATATATTATTGCGTGCCGCGCAAGTTCAGAAATCTATGGCTGTTTGTAGTAAGCCTCATCTTTTACGGATGGGGTGAACCGCTGTACGTTCTTTTAATGCTGTTTTCAACTGTTGTTGATTATTCGCATGGTTGGTTTATTGCAAAATACAGGTTGACAAAACCGAAACTTGCCAAAGGGCTCGTTGTAAGTTCTGCGGTGATAAATCTCGCGCTTCTTGGATTCTTCAAATATGCGGGATTTATTTCCAATACGCTCAAAGTGGTCGTGCCGTTTCTCAATATTCCCGTTATTGAGGTTGCGCTTCCAATTGGCATTTCTTTTTATACTTTCCAGACAATGTCATATTCAATCGATATTTACAGGGGTGATGCCGAAGCGCAGAAAAACCCTATAAGTTTCGGTGCTTACGTTGTTCTTTTCCCGCAACTTATTGCGGGTCCGATTGTAAGGTATAAGGACGTTGCGGAGCAACTTCAGCACCGTAGAGAGAAACTCGAACTTTTTTCAAACGGTGTGCGCCTTTTCGTGATGGGACTTGCTAAAAAAGTGCTTATCGCTAACCAGATGGGCGCGCTTTGGGACATCTTGCGCGCAACGAGTGAAACTAACGGTGTTCTTGGCTCGTGGATTGGAATTATTGCTTTCTCGTTCCAGATTTATTTTGATTTCAGCGGATATTCCGATATGGCGCGAGGCCTTGGCAATATGATGGGATTTGAATTTCTTAAAAACTTTGATTATCCGTATATTTCAAAGAGTATTACTGAATTCTGGCGCAGATGGCACATCTCTCTCGGAACTTGGTTCAGGGAGTATGTTTACATTCCTCTCGGCGGTAACAGGCGAGGCACGGGCAGGACTTTGTTCAATATCCTCGTGGTGTGGTTTTTGACGGGACTGTGGCACGGTGCAAGTTGGAACTTCATTCTCTGGGGAATGTATTTTGCAGTGTTTCTCCTTATCGAAAAACTCTTCCTTTATAAATTACTTGAGAAATTGCCGAAATTTATCAGCCATATTTACGCGCTCATTGTCGTCGTCATCGGTTGGGTAATATTCTTCTATGAGGATGGACAGGGCGGATTAAGTGCGGGATTTGAGTTCTTTAAAACTCTTTTCAGCGGTTCGCTCATCAGCGGTCAGGCACTTACAAGTGTCATCAGTTATTTGCCGCTTATTATATTTGCGGTAATTGCTTCAACGCCGATTCTCAAAAAAATCTACCTTTACTTCAAAGGCAAGGGGTGGGGATTTACCGTTGTTGAAAGCATCGGTACGTTTGCGGTACTTGCTCTGTGTGTGGCAAGCCTTGTAAACCAAAGTTACAATCCTTTCCTTTATTTCAGATTTTAGTTGCGGGAGGTATTGAATTTGAAAAAAGTAAATTTAAAAGAGAATTTGATATCTTTCGTTTTTATAGCGTTTATGCTTGTTTTTACGATCCTTTTTATCGTACTGCCTAAAGGAACGTTTTCAGAAAGTGAAAAACGCTACCTTGCTGAATTTCCGAAATTCAGTAAAGAAGCGTTACTTGACGGTAGTTACACCGAAGGGATTGAAAAGTACCTTGCCGACCAGGCGCCGTTCAGAAGTATGTTCGTCGGCATAAACTCCTATTATAGTTATCTTACGGGCAATAACGGTTCGAACGGAGTTTATCTCGGCAAGGATGGATACCTTATTGAAAAGCCGGTTGATGATTTTGAAAGGCTTCAGACAAACGCGCTTCGTGTTGCGGGGTTTGCAAAAAATCTCAATATTCCCGTTGCGTTTGCGCTTGCACCCTCAAAGGGCTATGTTTACAGCGATAAACTCCCGCTTAACCACCTTGAGTATAACGACGAGAGAAATTACGCGGCGGTTTCCGAAGCGGTGAGCGGCTCGCTTGATTTTGTTGATTTGTCGAAAACGCTGCTTGCAAATAAGGGTGAAAACGGACTTTATTACAGGACGGACCATCACTGGACGTCCTACGGTGCTTATCTGGCTTACGTTGAGATTTGCGGCACTCTCGGCATTGAACCTACTGCTGAAACGCAGTTTGAAAAGTCGTTAGTTGAGGGATTTTACGGCACTTCATACTCAAGTTCGGGCTATTGGTATACCGATAGCGACGTTATCGAAGTGTGGAAGAATAAAAATCTGACTTCCGTAACCGTCGAAATTGATGACGGCAGGGGAGCGGAGGCTTACGATACGATGTTCTTTGATGAGCAGTTTGCTTCATCCGATAAGTATAACGGTTTCCTCAACGGTAACCACAGCGTTGTAAAAATAAAAAATGCCACCGCGCAGGGTGGCAGGTTGCTTGTTGTCAAGGACAGTTTCGCACATTGTCTTGTTCCGTTTCTGGCGGAGCATTACAGTGAAATCGTAATGGTCGATTTGCGCTATTACAGACGCGCGCTTACTGATTTGATAACGGAGAATGAAATTGATAGGGTGCTGTTTATGTACAGCATTGATAATTTTACAGAGAGTACGGATATCGTACTGAGATAGTTATTTAAAAATTCTCTCCTTGTGTTTGTTAAGGGCGGTCAGCAGTACCATTCCCAACACTCCGCAGGAGAGAATTTCTCCTATTCCGACAGTTAACATAAGGAATGGGATACTGTACTGTGAGCCGTAGACGTTTGCAATTACAAACGGAACTATGAGGACGTTTGCAATAATCGGAGGTACGGGGGCAAGAAACTTGTGCTTCCTCAGAATTCGCGTAAAAATAGCCCCGATCAGTGTTGCGATACTGCCGAAAATAATATCCCATAACGCACACTGTGAAACAATGTTCGCAAGTATGCATCCGACGAACAGTCCGGGGACTGCGGCGGGAGTAAAGTACGGCAGGATTGTCAGCGCTTCCGACAGTCGTAACTGAATCGGGCCGCTTGCGAGTCCGAATGACGACGTGACGAAAGTGAGCGCAACGTACAGTGCGGCGATTAAAGCCGCCTGGGTGACGGGGAGCGTTTTTGACTTTTTCATTTTTAAATTCTCCTTTAGTTTTGTTTTAGGTGAGGAAGGTTTCGAACTCACCGACAAAGTCAAGGGGGATTATACAACAGATTTTTGTTAAATTCAATACTCAAAACGAATTTGAATGCAAAAAATGTATTTTTCAATTCGTCAAATTAAAGCGCCAAAGTGCCGTTTGTGTATAAAGTGCACAATCGGCGCTTTCGTTGTTATATCAACGCTGAAAAGGGTTAACAAAAAAGCAAAAAGAGTTGCAAAAAAATGATTTAGGTGTTGACAATTATATACTTTAATGGTATATTAAAAAAGTCTGTGGGCAAGTGCGCCCAAAAATCGATTGTAAAATTGATTTCACAGGCAAAAAATTCTATAGGAGGTGTAATATGCCAACCTTTAACCAACTTGTTCGTAAAGGACGAGAGGCAACAGAGAAGAAGGCAAAGGCTCCGGCTCTTTTGAAGGGATGGAACAGTAAGAAGCGTGTTGCTACTGATCAGGACTCCCCGCAGAAGAGAGGCGTTTGTACCGCTGTTAAGACAATGACTCCTAAAAAGCCGAACTCCGCTCTTAGAAAGATTGCGAGAGTACGTCTTACAAACGGTATCGAGGTATCCGCTTACATTCCGGGTATCGGCCATAACCTTCAGGAACACAGCGTTGTTCTTATCCGTGGCGGCCGTGTAAAGGACCTTCCTGGTGTGCGTTACCACATCATCAGAGGTACACTTGATACACAGGGCGTTGCAAAGAGAATGCAGTCCCGTTCCAAGTACGGCGCTAAGCGCCCGAAGGCAGGAGCATCTAAGTAATCTTGCTTACGCTGCCTAAACAATTTTTTAGAAAGACAAAATAACTTCTTGCAGGCTTGAAGATTATTTCAACCAATGTGAGTTATATACTATATATATGGCTTCCATTGGCGCAACGAGGATTTTGTCACTCGAGTACCTATGATATCATCAATATGAAGGAGGGAAGCGAAGTGCCAAGAAGAGGCCAGATTGCAAAACGTGACGTTTTGCCGGATCCGCTTTACAATTCAAAGTTAGTAACAAGACTCATCAACAACATTATGTATGATGGAAAGAAAGGCGTAGCACAGAAGATCGTCTACGGCGCATTCGAAATTATCCAGGTTAAGACAGGTAAAGAACCCCTTGAGGTTTTTGAGGCTGCTATGGAGAACGTAATGCCCCAGCTCGAAGTTAAGGCTCGCCGTGTAGGTGGTTCAACCTACCAAGTTCCGATGGAAGTTCGTCCCGAAAGGAAGCAGACCCTCGGATTGCGTTGGATTACGCTTTACAGCCGTTCCCGTTCTGAAAAGACAATGAAGGAAAGACTTGCAGGCGAGATCATGGACGCAGTAAACAGCACCGGTGGTGCATTCAAGAAGCGTGAAGATACACACAGAATGGCAGAGGCAAACAAGGCTTTTGCACATTACAGATGGTAGTCTTACCGGTTTTCATAGGAGGAAAATATGGCTAGACAAGTATCACTTGAAAAAACAAGAAATATTGGTATTATGGCTCATATCGACGCTGGTAAAACTACAACTACCGAAAGAATTCTTTTCTACACAGGTAGAACACACAAGCTCGGTGAGACTCATGAAGGTGCCGCTACAATGGACTGGATGGAGCAGGAGCAGGAGAGAGGTATTACCATCACATCCGCTGCTACAACTTGTTTCTGGAAAGAGCACCGTATCAATATCATCGACACCCCCGGCCACGTTGACTTTACAGTAGAAGTTGAGCGTTCACTCAGAGTTCTCGACGGTTCTGTAACAGTTCTCTGTGCAAAGGGCGGCGTTGAGCCCCAGTCTGAGACCGTATGGCATCAGGCTACAAAGTACAAGGTTCCGAGAATGGCGTACGTTAACAAGATGGATATTATGGGCGCTGATTTCTATAGAGTTGTATCTATGATGAAAGACAGACTCAAATGTAACGCTGTTCCGATTCAGTTGCCGATCGGCTCTGAAGACACATTCAAAGGAATCGTTGACCTCGTAGAGATGAGAGCGGAGGTTTATTATGATGACCTCGGCAAGGATGTCAGACACGAGCCGATTCCGGAGGATATGGTTGAAATCGCTCAGACATACCACGATGAACTTATTGAGAGAGTTGCTGAAACAGACGACGAACTCACAATGAAGTTCCTTGAGGGTGAGGAGATTACAATCGCAGAAATCAAGGCTGCTATCCGTAAGGGTACAATTGATAACACAATCGTTCCCGTTTGCTGCGGTACTTCCTACCGTAACAAGGGTGTACAGATGCTCCTTGATGCAATCGTTGATTATATGCCCGCTCCGACAGACGTCGAGGCTATCCGCGGCATAAATCCCGATACAGAGGAAGAGGAAGTAAGAAACTCTACTGATGACGAGCCGTTTGCAGCGCTTGCATTCAAGATCGCTACTGACCCGTTTGTTGGTAAACTCTGCTTCTTCCGTGTATATTCCGGTACAGTTGCTGCCGGTTCAACAGTATACAACTCTGTAAAGAACAATAAAGAGAGAATGGGACGTATTCTCCAAATGCACGCTAATAACAGACAGGATATCGATATCTGCTACTCTGGTGATATCGCAGCCGCTGTTGGTCTTAAGAACACAACAACAGGTGATACTCTCTGTGATGAGAAACACCCCGTAATTCTTGAGTCAATGGAATTCCCGGAGCCTGTTATCCGTGTTGCTATCGAGCCGAAAACAAAGGCTGGTCAGGAGAAGATGGGTATCGCTCTTCAGAAACTTGCTGAGGAAGACCCGACATTCCGTTGCTACACCGATGAAGAAACCGGACAGACCATCATCGCCGGCATGGGCGAACTTCACCTCGAAATCATCGTTGACAGAATGCTTCGTGAGTTCAAGGTTGAGGCAAACGTTGGTAAGCCGCAGGTTGCTTATAAGGAAACAATTACTAAAAATGCTGACGTTGACATGAAATACGCTCGTCAGTCCGGTGGTAAGGGTCAGTACGGTCACGTTAAGATCAGAATTGAACCTAACCCGCAGAAGGGCTACGAGTTCGTTAACGAGGTTGTCGGCGGTGCTATTCCGAAGGAATACATCGGTCCTGCTGAAGCAGGTATCAAGGGCGCAATGCTCTCCGGCGTACTCGCTGGCTACAACGTAGTAGATACAAAGGTAACACTTTACGATGGTTCTTACCACGAAGTTGACTCCTCTGAAATGGCGTTTAAGATTGCCGGTTCAATGGCGTTCAAAGAGGCTATGAAGAAGGCGTCTCCGATCTTGCTTGAGCCTATCATGAAGGTTACAGTTATTGTTCCCAGTGATTACATGGGTGATGTTATCGGTGACATCAACTCAAGACGTGGACTTATGCAGGGCATGGAGTCCAGAAACGGTGTTGAGCAGATCAACGCGTTTGTTCCGCTTTCTGAGATGTTTGGTTATGCAACAGACCTCCGTTCCAAGACACAGGGTCGTGGCCAGTATTCTATGGAGCCCAGCCATTATGCTGAAGTTCCGAAGAATATTTCTGAGAGCATCATCAGTGAAAGAGGCAAAAAGGACTAGTTCCTTTTTAATAAACTAATAAACAATTATTTAATCCTAAAAATGAAGGAGGAAATTCACAATGGCAAAGGAAAAATTTGAAAGAAGTAAACCGCACGTAAACATTGGTACTATCGGTCACGTTGACCACGGTAAGACAACTCTTACAGCAGCAATCACAAAGGTATTGTCCTTGACAGGTGGCGCAGCATTCACAGACTACGCTAACATCGACAAGGCTCCCGAGGAGAGAGCAAGAGGTATCACAATCAACACCTCTCACGTTGAGTACCAGACAGAGACACGTCACTACGCTCACGTTGACTGCCCTGGCCACGCTGACTACATCAAGAACATGATCACTGGTGCTGCTCAGATGGACGGTGCTATCCTCGTTATCGCTGCTACAGACGGCCCGATGGCTCAGACAAAAGAGCACATCCTCCTCGCTCGTCAGGTAGGCGTTCCGTACATTGTTGTATTCATGAACAAGTGCGACCAGGTAGACGATCCCGAACTTCTCGAGCTCGTTGAGATGGAAATCAGAGAGACACTTTCCAGCTACGAGTTCCCCGGCGATGACATCCCGGTTATCCAGGGTTCTGCTCTCATGGCTCTTGAGTGTGGCTCTTCTGATCAGAGCGATCCCGCATACGCTCCGATCGTAAAGCTTATGGAAGCTGTTGATTCTTACATCCCGACTCCGGACCGTAAGGCAGACCTTCCCTTCCTTATGCCTGTTGAGGATGTATTCACAATCACAGGTCGTGGTACAGTTGCTACAGGTAGAGTTGAGAGAGGCCAGCTCAGAACTGGTGAGGAACTCGAAATCGTTGGTCTCAGCGATGAGAGAAGAAAGACAGTTTGTACAGGTATCGAAATGTTCAGAAAGATTCTTGACTACGCTGAGGCAGGCGACAACATCGGCGCACTTCTCAGAGGTATTCAGAGATCTGAAATCGAGCGTGGACAGGTTCTTTCCAAGCCCGGTTCAATCAACCCCCACACAAAGTTCCGTGGTCAGGTTTACGTATTGAGCAAGGATGAAGGCGGCAGACATACTCCGTTCTTCAACAACTACCGTCCCCAGTTCTACTTCAGAACAACTGACGTTACAGGCGTAATCAGCCTCCCCGCTGGTGTTGAGATGTGTATGCCTGGCGATAACGTTGAGATGGACGTAGAACTCATCACTCCTATCGCTATCGAAGAGGGTCTCCGCTTCGCTATCCGTGAGGGTGGTAGAACTGTAGGTTCTGGCGTTGTTATCGCTATCAACGAGTAATTTTTACTCTGCTTGATCAGTAATAATTAGTTAAATTAAGGGCATCTTGCTTCCGCAAGGTGCCCTTGAGTTTTTCCTGAATATATTGCACACGGGTCAGTGGCTCTGCCACTGACCCGTGTTGTGTATGATTACATTTGCATAAGGGTTTGTACAGGGCGACATCCTGTGAATTATTGCAGAAACCGCCCGCAACATCGTAGGGGAGAACTGTGTTCTCCCGCAGATTCAGCAGCAATTAAAAGCAACCATGCAGGGGTGGATATCATCCGCCCGTCAGCCTCACGCTGACGAGGTGTTTTGCCTTGTAGCAAAACGGAGGAAAATAAACCGTAAAATTTTATTTTAAGTATTAAATTCCGACAAACTTCGATAGACTATATATAGTATAGTTTATAACGAAGGGTGGTGACGGTATGCGATATAATAAAATTTTGCGTCAGATAGCAGAAAGCGAAAACGTCTCTGTTGAAGAAGTTGAACGTGAAATGAAAATTGCAATTGCTGCTGCGGGTCTGGATTGTTCCGTTGAGGAGTTTATAGAAAAAGCGGCATCATTGGCGAAAATAAGACTATATATAGTATAATAGTATAATATATAGTCTAAATACTCCTGGCAAAAATTATAAAATGATTTTGTCAGGAGTGATAATTATGAATATAACAGAAGCCGTAAAGAAAAGATTTGAAGAATTGTGCTATCAGAAGAATATAAATTTCTGCAAATTAGCAACATTATCGGGAGTGCCTTACACAACGGTCAAGTCTATATTTTATGGACAAAGTAAGAATCCCGGTATATCAACCATCAAGAAATTATGTGATGGGCTTCATATTACAATCACGGAGTTTTTCAACACGGAGTATTTTGAAAATCTGGAACAGGAAATCAAATAAAATATTTTTGTGACGCTGCGATGTGTCTCAATTTTCAGACTCTCTCTGACGATAACAAAAATAAAGCCCCATCCTTTTATTCAGGACGGGGCTTTTTTATTTGTTATCTCCAAATAAATCTTTTTTAATCTGTGATGTTGAAATTTCGGGTGTGCGGGGGAGATAGACCACTTCACAATAGTCTTTGAGGAAATCGAATTTACCCTCCCAGTCGTTGCCCATAACAAACGTATCAACGCGGAACTCCTTTATGTCGGAAATCTTTTGTTCCCACGTTTCTTCGGAAATAACAAGGTCGACGTATCGGATTGCTTCGAGCAATTGCTTGCGTTTCTCATAAGAAAAATAACATTTTTTGTTTTTGCTCAGGTTAAACTCGTCGGTTGAAAGGGCAACAATGAGGTAGTCGCCGTATTCTTTCGCACGTCTTAGCAAATTAATGTGACCGTAATGCAACAGGTCAAACGTGCCATATGTTATAACTCGTCTCATAGTTTATGCACTCTTTCTGAAATAAGTATTAGTCAATTGCGATCGGGTATCTCTCCGTAGATTTTCTGGTTATGCCTTCACCCTTGACTTTGATTGCAAAACGGACAACGTAGGTGCCGGATTCGCTGATGGGGAAACTGGTGAATGGCTCGTCCGAATGGAAGGGCGGGACTAAAATGTCCTTGCCCTTAATCAATGTGAAAGCGTATGATGTCGGTTCAATCGGATCAACATCAATTTTGAAATCGAGCGTCTTTTGCTCATCGTTATACGTCATTGAGTAGCCGTGGTATTTGAAATAGCCCTGATCAAAAACAGAGTCGCACAACGTTGTGCTGTATAGAGGTTCTTCACCAAGACAAACACTATACGTTGCTGTGTAGGAAATGATTTCATCGGTGCAGAATTCAAATTTATCACCGCGCGTGAGTGACATTTTTTCAATTGTGTCGCCCTTACCGGACGTGATTTCAATCAATGCGGTCAACCCGTCCTCAAGCATTGGCGTAACAAATTTTATGGATTTTGAGGAGAGTTTCACTTCGGGAATTACAATATTGTATTTTTCGTTAATAATTCTCTGCACGTTTTCAATCAAAAAATTGGGGAAGAAAGTTGCAATGTCGCGATGTTTTTTGATTTCCGGTTGAAATACGATATTGTGTGTTTGCTTGGTTTTTTTGATTTTTTCAAGTAACGGCACAATATGGCACTCATACTGCGCGTCATTTTTTGAGGTGAGCAGATTGATTTTGGAGTTACTGCCCGTGCGCACCTGATTAATAATCAATGAATCCAGAAATTCAAGATTTTCTGCTTTAAGATCATCTCCCGCAATATATTGCAACATTTTGGGGCGGCAACCACCGAGATAGGTTGCAATTCTCGTTTGAGGTGCGCCGCTGATAATATGGCCGAATCTGTATTTAAGTCCGTAATAAAGCGCAGCAGAACCGCCCTTGGAAGAACCAAAGGTAATTACGTTTTCTTTTTTGATTTTATATTTTTTCATTATGCTTTCAATAAGCGCAATGACGGTTTCTTCAACGTCAAAATTCATATTGTTGCATAAATAATAGCATCCAAATTCTCCGCAAGTGTCCTCGATAAAAAGACGATTTACGTTGATGTCTTTGAGAAATTTAGTGTAATTGTATGATTTGTTGACTTTACCGTTTTTAACTGTCGGAACCGCCTGAAAGGCTACCAAAAGAAAAGGGCTTGACTCTGCCCCCTTTTGAAAGAGATAATTTATATCTCTTTTGCCATGAAAAACATGTTCATTTGGTTGCATAAAACTCACCTCGATGTTAATGGAAATTGTACCATATTTTGCGACAGAATTCAACCTTTAAAATTCCATATTCGACAAATACGGCATAACTCAGGCTGGCAAGGAACAATTTTCAGCGGTTGAAATTGCGGGAACAGCGGTAAATACAGGTGTATTTTATTGTTGAGGGTGGAAAATTCAAATATTGCCCGTCCACCGTGTAATCTTGCAACTTTTTGTATGCAGTCGGATTCGCTTTTTAATTTTGGTGTATTCTGTGAAACTAAACTTATTACGGTATGACTTTTTGTGCAGGAAACAATTACTTCAATGCAGTTGTAGTCGCATAAAAAGGAGAGCATCATACTACCCAGAACGATTTCAACAAGGTGGGGAGAAAAAACAGAATATGTCCTTGTATGAGGGACAGCAAGGGCTGCAACAGATTTTCCCGCACGTTTCAGTACGGGGCAGACGTAATCTGTAAATTCTTTCACGAATTGTCCTAAATCTCCGTATGCGGCGGTGTATATTTCTTCTTGCAGAAGTGTTTTTTTTACGTTTAAGTCGTGCAGATGCAAAAGCAGGGGAAGATAGCGTTTAAATTCACTTTGTGAAGGACCTTTTTTCTTTTTTGCAAGGGACAAAAACTCGCGTTCAAGAAAGTGACGAAACTGAGCATTTTTCATATAAATCTCCGAATTTACCGTTTTGTTACAGTGCTAAAAAGCAAGTATTTTTATTGTTAAGTGTCAATAAAATTGGGACGAATTGCACTAATTTGTATAAAAAGTATAAAAATCGACATTAGTCGTAAAACTACTTGCATAAAATTTAAAAAAGTTGTAAACTTATTATGACTGCAAAAGTATAAAATATTTGGAGGTATTCGTTATGGGAATTAAAATTGGTATTAACGGCTTCGGAAGAATTGGCGGATTGGTTTTTCAGGCTGCGCTCAAAGAGCCTGAGAAGTTTGATATAGTTGCCATCAACAGCCCCGGTATCGCTCTTGATTACCTTGAGTACATAATCAAGTACGACTCCATTCACGGCAAGTTTGACGGCGAGGTTAAGGTTGACGGGGACAAGTTCTTTGTAAACGGCAAGCAGATCATTATCCTTGATGAAAGAGATCCTGAGAAACTCGATTGGGCTGCAGCAGGTGTTGACTACGTTGTTGAGTCAACAGGCGTTTTCACAACAACCGAGAAAGCAATGGCTCATATCAAGAGCGGCGCAAAGAAAGTTATCATCACCGCACCTGCAAAGGATAAGGAGACTCCCACTTTCGTATACGGCGTAAACCATGAGAAATATACAAGCGATATGAACGTTGTTTCAAACGCTTCCTGTACAACAAACTGCCTTGCTCCCTTGGCAAAGGTTATCAATGACAAATTTGGCATTGTAGAGGGACTTATGACAACAATCCACTCCGCAACAGCAAGCCAGAAGGTTGTTGACTCCCACGCTAAGAAGGACTGGAGAAGCGGTAGAGCCGCAACGGGCAATATCATTCCCGCTACAACCGGCGCTGCAAAGGCTTGTGCACTCGTAATTCCCGAACTTGCAGGTAAACTTACAGGTATGTCTTTCCGCGTTCCTACTCTGGACGTTTCCGTTGTTGACCTTACAGTAAGACTTGCAAAAGAAACAACTTATGAAGAGATTTGTAAGGCTGTAAAGGATGCAAGCGAAAACGAGATGAAGGACGTTCTCGGTTATACGGATGAACTCGTTGTTTCCTCCGACTTCACAAGTGACCCGAGAGGTTCAATCTTTGATGCTGAGGCAGGCATTATGCTCAACCCGAATTTTGTAAAACTCGTTGCTTGGTACGATAATGAGTGGGGTTACAGTGTGCAGACTCTCCGTATGATTGAACATATGGCAAAAATCGATAACGAATAATCTTAAATACAATCAAAACGGCTTGATGGTTTTCATCAAGCCGTTTTTTTACCACTATTTTGTGAGCATATTCTGCATGTTGGAAACAACGTGATTAACCGATTTGAGCGCTTTTGAAGCGGTCTTTTTGAGTTTTTTGTTGGAAGTAATCATTTTGCTTCCCGCGATGCCCGCAACTGCACCGACAGCCATTCCGATGCCGATTCCTTTTGCAAGATTTGTCGATTTTCTGTTCATAAATATCCCTCCCGATTTTTAATTTAGTAACTATATTATTTACAGAAAAAACTGCGGTATTTATTCAAGAAAACGGATTATTTTAACTTGTTGAAAAAATTTAAAAAATGGCTTGAAAATTAACAGAAATTGTAATATCATATATTGGTATGGGTGTAAATGAATTACACAAAAATTAAACTCGAAAATGGAGGAAATTGAAATGAAAATTCTTGTAGTTAACGCAGGAAGTTCATCTTTGAAGTATCAGCTTATTGATATGACAAATGAGAGCGTGCTTGCAAAGGGAAACTGTGAGCGTATCGGTATTGACGGCGTAATTAAGGGCAAGACTGCTGACGGCAGAAGTTTTGAGAAAACAGTTGATATGCCCAACCACACAGTTGCATTCAACGAGGTTAAGGCTGCTCTTACAACAGGTGATTGCGCAGTTATCGCTTCTATGGAAGAAATCGCTGCAGTAGGTCACCGCGTTGTTCACGGCGGTTCCAAGTACACACAGTCCGTTCGTATTGACGACGAAGTAATCAAGGGCATTGAGGAACTCTGCGCTCTCGCACCGCTCCACAACCCCGCTGGTCTTCAGGGTATCCGCGCTTGCATCGAGATTTTCGGCAAGGAAACACCCCAGGTTGCAGTATTTGATAACGCATTCCACAGCACAATGCCTGCTGAGGCTTATATGTACGCAGTACCCTATGAGTACTATGAGAAGTATCAGGTTCGCCGTTACGGCTTCCACGGTACATCACACCGTTTCGTAAGCGCTGCTGTTGCTGACAGACTCGGCAAGAATATCGAAGATTTGAAGATCATCACCTGCCACATCGGTAACGGTTCTTCCATTACTGCTGTTAAGAATGGTAAGGTTGTAGATACAAGCATGGGCTTTACTCCCCTTGATGGCTTTATGATGGGCACACGTTCAGGTTGTCTTGATCCGTCCGTTGTAACTTTCATTCAGGAGAAAGAGGGTCTCTCCGCTGCTGAGGTTGACACACTCCTCAACAAGAAGTCCGGTATGCTCGGTATTTCCGGCGTATCCAGCGACGACAGAGACATTCAGGCTGCTATCGCTGCAGGCAACGAGCGCGCAGCACTCGGCAGAAAGATGCAGTGGTACCAGATCCGTAAGTTCGTTGGTTCCTACGCTGCTGCTATGAACGGCGTTGACGCTATCGTATTCACAGGCGGTATCGGTGAGAACGTTGCAGAGATGCGTGCAGACATCTGTAAGAACCTCTCCTACCTCGGCGTAGAGATTGACGAGGCTGTAAACAGCGCTGCAATCCTCGGCAAAGAGGCTAAGTTCTCCACAGACGCTTCCAAGGTTGACGTATTCGTAATCCCGACCAACGAGGAACTTATGATTGCAAGAGATACAAAGGCTCTCGCATAATTAATATTTTCCGTTTATTGCACCCGACACTTGCTTTGAGCAGGTTGTCGGGTGTTTTTGTTGACAAAAAGGCTAATTTGTAATATCATATATTTCGTTTGGCGTTATTTTAACTGCTGATGTTTTGTGTAATGGAGGAGTTGTTATGAAGGAAGGAAAAAAGCGTTTTGGTGACAGAAAGGACGCTCGTCTTGTACGTGATGCCGATGCTTTGCACGTTATAATGCCGTACATTATGCCCAACAGAGCGGATAATGAGGCGTTTATAAACGAAAAAATTGACTTGACAAATATAAATGCATACCTCAAGGAGAAAAACGTTGAGGGTATTGATTTTAAATACACTATTTTTCACGTTATAACCGCCGCTTTGGCAAAGACGATTGTGTTGCGCCCGAAGATGAATCGGTTTATTAAGGGACACAGACTGTACCAGAGGGATAAGATTACCTTTTCCTTTGTTGCTAAAAAGGTGTTCTCCGACAATGGTGAGGAGGCGCTCACGTTTATCACCTGTGATGAGGACAGCACGGTTGACTCCGTCCACGAGTCAATAAAGAAAAAATTGACAAAAGTGCGCGAAAAAGGTGAAGTAGATTACACAACGGGTATGATGAATAAACTCACCAAAGTGCCGCGCTTTGTGATGAGATTTATTTTCAGAATATTGAGGGTGCTTGATTATTACGGCAGGCTTCCCGATTCGCTTTGCAAGGAGGACCCGGAGTTTGCAACGGTTTTTATGACAAATCTTGGCAGCATTAAACTCAATGCGGGGTATCATCATCTGGCAAACTGGGGTACAAACTCAATTTTTGTAGTTCTTGGAGAAAAACATCTATCACCTTATTATGATGAGAATGGGAACGTTGAAATGAGGGAAACTATGAATATCGGGTTTACCCTTGATGAGCGTATTGCCGATGGATACTATTATTCAAAAACTATAAAACTTTTTAAGTACCTGCTTGAGAATCCTCATTTGCTTGAGGAACCTGCAGGTCAGGAGGTTGACTATGAACAAAAAAGTGGAAGCGCCGTGGCTGAAATGTTACGATAACGTTCCCCATACAATCGCATATCCGGAGGCAACCATGGTTGAACTCGTGGAAAAAGCGGCAAAGAAATATCCCGATTATATCGCCTATGATTTCATGGGCAACACGACCAGATATAAGGATATGGTTGAAAAAATCCACCTTTGCGCAAGGGCGTTCAAGGCAATCGGAATCAAAGAGGATGACCGTGTTACAATCTGCCTGCCCAACGTGCCGCAAGCGGTAATTTGTTTCTATGCGCTTAATATGATCGGCGCAATCGCAAATATGATTCACCCGCTGTCAAGTGAGGGAGAGATTGAGTTTTTTCTCAAGGACTCAAACAGCGTTGCGGCGATTACTCTTGACCAGTTCTACGGAAAGTTTGCATCAATCAGAAAACGAGTAAAATTAAATCATCTTATAATATCAAGCGTAAAGGATGCTCTTGGCAGTATTCTCAAACTCGGCTATCAACTCAGAGAGGGCAGAAAAATTCCGAAAATCCCCGGAAATGCCGACGTTATTATGTGGAAGAATTTCCTTAATATAGGATCTAATTACCACGGCAAATACAAGGTGAAAAGAACGGCAAAAAGTCCTGCGGTAGTGCTTTACAGCGGTGGCACAACGGGTGTTTCAAAGGGCATTTTGCTTTCTAACCTCAACTTCAACGCCCTCGCTTTGCAGACCGCAGAGATGGCGCAGTGTTGTGTTGCGGGACACTCGATGCTTGCCGTAATGCCAATTTTCCACGGTTTCGGATTGGGAATTTGTATTCATATGGTTTTTGTTAAGGGTTGCAGATGTATTTTGATTCCGCGTTTCAATGCGGCAAGTTACGCTATGCTTCTCAAAAAGAAAAAACCGAATTATATTGCGGGTGTGCCGACTCTGTATGAGGCAATCATCCGAAATCCCGATATGAATGGCGTTGACTTGTCCTGCCTTGAGGGTGTTTTCTCGGGCGGCGATAGTTTGTCCGTTGAACTTAAAAAGAAGTTTGATGTATTTCTGAAAAATCATAATGCCAAAGTCAGAGTACGTGAGGGGTACGGACTGACTGAGTGTGTAACTGCAAGTTGCCTTACGCCGAGGGACTTTGAGCGGGAGGGCAGTATCGGACTTCCTTTTCCTGATACTTTCTACAAGATAGTCAGACCGCAGACGGACGAAACCGTGCCCTATGGTGAGGAGGGCGAAATTTGTCTTAGTGGCCCTACGGTTATGCTCGGATATGTAAACCACCCCGAAGAAACCGCGCAGACTCTCAGGCTTCACGACGACGGCAGAGTGTGGCTTCATACGGGTGACCTTGGAAAAATGGACGAGGACGGCTTCGTTTATTACCGTCAGCGTATCAAGAGAATGATTATATCTTCGGGTTACAATATCTACCCCGGTCAACTTGAAAATGCGATTGACGAGCATGAGAAGGTTTTGCTCAGTTGTGTGATCGGAGTACCCGATTCTTATAAGGGTCAGAAAGTAAAGGCGTTTGTCGTGCTTCGTGACGGTATTGAGCCGAACGAAAAAATCCGCCTTGAACTTATAGAACATTGTAAGAAAAAGATTGCAAGATACGCTATGCCCTACGATATTGAGTTCAGAACGGAATTGCCGAAAACACTTGTCGGCAAAGTCAATTTCAAGGTGCTTGAAGAGGAAGAACTTAACAAGATGGGGTTTGGAAAATAAATATGCCTAATCGGTAGATTTTTTCTTGAAGATAGTGTATAATCAAAAAATATGCTAAAACAATCGTTTTTGGAGGAAATTTTATGAAGAAGATTATAGTTGCTGTAATCGCAATTGCTTTGTTGCTCGGCGTTATGTCCCTTGCAGGTTGTAACAATAATAACACTGACGGTACAACAACCCCGACTTTGACAACAAGACCAGACGCAAACCAGACAACAACCCAGAAGGGCGGAACGGTAGACATCGGCTCCACAACTCAGCCTGAAAAGCAGGAAGTTCCTGCCAATGCAGGACTCTTTGAGTATGCAAAGTACGGTTATCATATCTATTACCCGCAGGGCTTTGAGATTATCAATAATGAGGGCAATATGGTTGAGTTCATGAATGATACAGGTGTTGACTTCACAGTTCTTGTTCTGGAAAACAAGTACACAAGTTTTGTTAAGTTGCTCAACGGCGAACTTGAGGAGAACGAGGAAATCATAAAGCAGGGCGCAAACTATGCTCTTACTTATCTCTCCGATGGTGGCAGAACGAACTACACTTATTACTATTACGGTGATGAGTTTGTTCGTTGCGAACTCAGTTATCCCGATGCGCAGAAAGATGCTATGAAGGGACTTGAGAATTCAATTATGGTTGAAAAACATAACCATTCTCACTAATTAAATTTAAAACACCGCGATAAATTTGTTGCATAAAATAAGAAAATTTTTATTGCATTTTCGCTTAGTTGCTGATATAATTTGTCGTGTTGGGCTGGAGTGGCACAGTCGGTAGCGCAGCTGATTCGTAATCAGCAGGTCGTGGGTTCAAGTCCCATCTCCAGCTCCATAAAAGACACGGGAAATCCCTTTGGGATTTCC
>JAFYOI010000008.1 GCA_017560255.1 Clostridia bacterium | reverse complement strand
TTCAACTACCTCCTTGTAAATTTCTCCTACATCTTACCATAATTGGTAAAAATTGGCAATAGTTTTCATAAAGATTTTTGATAAAAATTTTTGTCGCCATTTTTCGACGGGAAATGACAAGTTTTACAGAAACGTTTTCGTTTTTATTTTTGTACAATTTTTTCGGGCGTCGAGGTCGTCGCCCCCTACCAGAAAACCAACTGCAACAACGCAGGGGCAACCATCGGTTGTCCGTCGGTATATGTGCAAAGTTTGGCAGACGAGCAATGTTCGCCTCTACGAGAAGATTTGAAATTTTATTAAAATTACGTTTGCGCAGCAAACATATCGCGCCGTAGGCATATCGCATCAGTAGGATATATCGCAAATTCCGAATGGAATTTATATCGCTACATATTTTGTATCCCCTCGCCACGCTTGCGCGCGGCCTACAAGAGTTCCCGAAAAGTAGTGCTTTTGGGGAAGAGGAGGAGCAAAGGAGCGAGTGAACTTTTTGCCGAATAGGCAGAAACGAATGAGCGCATTTAGCAACGACGAAGGCAAGGGGCGCCGATAATATCTGAGTATTTTTGCGATATAACATAATATTTGTTCTGTTCATTGGTTAACCTATTTTGTGCAACGCGACTATCGCGTGGTTTTAGTTATACAAAAAACAGAGGTTGCTGATTAAGCAACCTCTGCAAATTATGAATATTTAAATTACCATTGTTTATCGTCGTAGGGAGTATCTTCAACGCCGCTTTCATTAAGTTTATTTACCATACGGTCAAGTTTGCCCTTCCACATCTTCTTGAACCATTCGGTATCTCCAAACCATTTTACGAGAGTAGGGCTGATTGCATAATACGTCTTAACAAATGCTCTGCCGTACCACGTTGCAGCAAGAGTATCGTCACGGTAACGACGAAGTGTCCATACCTGCGGGCAGTCATAAGAACCATACACAGCAGTTGCAACGTAGCATCCGCCGCCGCCAAGTTTATCATACTTTATTTCTGATTTATCTATATATTTACGGCTGCCGTCCATATACTCAATCTCAACAGAATCTATTCTGGCAACATAAATAGAATTGTTATACCAGACGTTTTCCCAAAAAGCATCCTTAATCGCTCCCGGGTTGATGGGCCCAGTACACTGAAGACGACCGTTTTGGTGAGAATATCTGCTGGCAACTGCATCTTCCACACGATTGTACGGAGTTGTGCAAAAAACGATATACTTAATGGTTTTTTCGGAATCGTTTCTGAACTTAATTCTCACACTCGCTCCACCGGCACTATTAACCTGATGATCTAGCCAATAATTTTGATAATCATAGTGTCCAGCTGCACAATATTGTACTGTAATCATAATTTTTGCCCCCTAATTCTTATCTTTAACACAATTATATCGACAAAATATGCTAATGTCAAGATAAATTCTTATCTTTAGCATATAAGGGATGAGTGCTGAATGAAAATCTATGACTATAACGGGCGTAAAAATATTTGCGGCGACAGAGTTCACGAAGCAAGATGCAAATTGCGACTCACGCAAAATGATTTAGCCGCAAAATTGCAGGTCGACGGCATCAACATTGAACGCGACAGCATTTCAAGAATTGAAATCGGCACACGGTTTGTTGCCGATTATGAATTGAGAGAATTGGCAAAGGCGTTGAAGGTTTCGATAGACTGGTTATTGGATGTCGAATAATAAAAAGGAACGACACATAGTCGTTCCTTTTTGTTATGTTTTTTATTAAAGTGTTGAAACGGAAACGATATCACCGTAAGAGGTTACGGTTG
The DNA here is from genome assembly GCA_017560255.1 of Clostridia bacterium. GTDB lineage: Bacteria > Bacillota > Clostridia > Oscillospirales > Acutalibacteraceae > RGIG7273. The sequence goes on along the minus strand of JAFYOI010000008.1, from coordinate 205,500 downwards.
CGCCGTTTGCATCCTCATAAATCACGTACGGTCTTGCATACCAAGTCCCGCTTGTGTTCATTTTTGTGAGTATATAAGTGCCGCTGTTATCTGTGCTTGAAGTTGTACCTTTGAGCACTCCACTACCGCCGAGGACAAAAGAATCTGGATTTGTACCAACACCACGACTGTTTACAATTATAATGCCGCTCTGCAAATTTACAAGTCCGTCGCCAAGACTTCTTTCAGAAACGAACGTAACGCTTGTTGAATCGGAAAAAGCAGCGCTGATACGGTTTACAACTGTCTGCGGCGCTTCCTCGGAAGAATAAGTTGCGGTAAGAGTTTCGTCCTTTGTTACAGCGAAGCGATATTCTCTTTCAAAACTTACAACCTCGCCGTCAGCATTCTGCCAGCAGCGGAAAGGTGCACCACCCGAAGTTTCATCAGCGGTTACGGTTGCCATTGAGAGCAGATAATAACTGCCGCTTCCCTGTGCGTTTGTAACGTTAACGCTGAACTGCTGTGAAAAATCCTTTGTATAAATCGGGGTAACGGTTACGTCGCCATTTACAAGCGCATCTTTGATTGCTTCCCTGAGAAACTCATACGCTATGGGGGTTACTCCGTCGATTGACCAGCCCTCAAAAACATAGCCCGGCCTTGACAATTCAGCGGCGATACTTATATTATCCGCTGAAACGGTGGAGGAATAAAGTTGTCTTGAAATTTCCTGTTTCGAGTCAGTAATAAACGTTACGTAACCTCTTGAAGCATAGGGTTTATTGTAGACGGCAACGATGCTTGTATCATAGCCGAGGACAAAACTGTACTCCTCGTCCGTGCTGAGAATCTTACCATTGCTGTTTTTCCAATAAAGGAAATCGTATCCACCCTCATTTTCGGCAACGACCGTATAACGTGTGCCGACGTCAGCAAAAGAGTTGTTATAGTCACTGCCCATAAATCTGCTCTTGCCACCGTTGATGCTCATCGAGAATTCACCCGACACAACGTTGATACTCAGCGATGCGGTACTCTGCGCAAACGCGCCGCAAGCCATAACACTGACCATTACTATACATATTATAAAACAAAGAAATTTTTTATAGAACTTCATAATCATCACTCCTTGCTATAAACATTTTAACATTAATTTTAAAAAATATCAACACTCATATACTGTAATATTCTTCACCAATTTTTTCGGCGCTGTAACGCCCATTGCTCAAATCGATAAGTTTTGCATTGAGTCTGCCTGTTTCTGATTTTTTCAGGGCGAAAGTTACCGCCACGTCCTCGGAAAAATCAGTGCTGATAATTACCGCGCCCATCTCACCGAGTAATGCACCGAGTTTGCCGTAGAAACTGTAATCACAGGCGATTCTCATTTCTTCGCACAGCACCATATTTTTGATTTCTCCCGCAGCAATCGCTATCCTTGCCGCTTTTGAATACGCGCGGGTAAGTCCACCCGTACCGAGCAATATTCCGCCGAAATACCTTGTCACAACAACGACGCAATCGGTTACGTTTTCTTTCAGCAACACTTCCAGAACAGGTACACCCGCCGTCCCTTGCGGCTCACCGTCGTCGGAATACTTACGAAACTGTCCGTCACGCAGAACGTAGGCGTAGACGTTGTGGCGTGCATCCCAATATTTACTTTTTATCTCCGCGATGAACGCTTCCGCTTCATCACGGGTTGTAACGGGCTTTATATGCCCGATAAAGCGCGAACGTTTTTCAACGAACTCATCACTGCTCTGATTCTTAATTGTAATATAGTCGGACATAGTGCACCCCCTCATTCAGTACAATATGAAAATAAGGTGACGCAAAGCGCCACCTTAAAATCAAAATTAGCCGTTCTTTTGCAAATTAAGACGCTTGTTGAATCTATCAACACGTCCGCCTGTATCTACAAGCTTCTGCTTGCCCGTATAGAACGGATGACACTTGGAGCAAATATCAACGCGCAAATTGCTCTTTGTAGAGCGGGTTTCAATTACATTTCCGCAGGCACATTTGATCTCTGTAACCTCGTAGTTCGGATGAATACCATTTTTCATTATCTTGTCACCTCTTTGGCAAAAACACTATATCGGGAGATATTTTAGCATATTATTTTCAAAAATGCAATACCCAATTTTATTTTTTTAAATCTCAACGCTTCTTCCAAGCGTAAACGAATACAAAACACACTGCTTGACACGTTTTTCCGTACACTGTTCAACAGCGGAAAGGTACATTTTAAGTTGAGAAGTATAGCGGGCGCGAAGTTCATCCTCAGACTTTATCCTATCGGTTTTATAGTCGACAATCACAATTTCGCCGTCCTCCTCAAAGAAGCAGTCAACCGCACCCTGAACCATAACGAGTTCATCGGCAAACTCTTTCGGCAGTTCGGGGTCAAGGTCGCAGGCGGAAACATTTACAGCAAAATTATACTCACGCTGAACGTTGGAGGAACGTGAAATCCTGCTATACAAATCACTTTCAAAGAACTTTTCGACCAAGCGGTAATCAATCGCATCCGCCTGTTCGCGCGTCATCTTGCCGCTCTCCACAAGCCTGTCCGCTTCCGCGCTCAGATTATCCGCGCAGGAATAATCGCAACACTGCAAAAATCTGTGCGTTGCAGTTCCCCTCTGCGCTGCAGTCAATCCGCCCTTACTCATAAAAGCAGGAATATCGGAAGCGAAAAACTCCTCATTGAGTGCGGACGCCTTCAAATTTGATGCGGTTGTTTTTGAAACTGTTTTCGAAAGCGCCATATACGGATATTTATATTCTATTCTTTCCCTTACCGCTTTTTCAAGTTCTGCGGAAATCTGAATTTTTTCACTTTCCGCATTGGTTTCCGTTTCATCCGTATGCAGTTCAACACCGGTTATGACGTTTATTGCAAACGCCTCAGTGCCCTCCTCCGTAATATCACTGACGTTGGAAAAATATCTGCAGAATTTTGCGGTGGGTGAAGAAAGCAGACAATAAAGCAGTAATTCGGCGGTATTGCTTGCAGAATAAACAACGAAGTCGCGTATCTTTTCACCGCACTGCATACCACTGCATTTTTCAATAAGTGCTTCAGGGTCGCGGGCACTTGTGACAAGGATAAGTTTTTCTTTTGCTCTTGTCATAGCAACGTACAAAACGCGAAGTTGTTCCGCCATATCGTCGTTTACGATCATCTGGCGTACAACCGCCCTCTGAACAGTATTATATTCGCTCAGAGTTTCAACGTCACGAAGATTAAAACCAACTCCGAGTTTTGAGTGTGTAATCGGTCCGAAGTTTATCGGTTGACGGTTAAACGTCCTGCCGAGTCCTGCAATTATACAATACGGGAATTCAAGACCCTTTGATTTATGGATAGTCGTTACTCTGACCGCATTGTCAAGCGACGCACTGTCAAAAGAGGACTCAACTTTGTTTTCGCCCTCCTCCAGTTGCTCCATAAAACGAATAAACGCGGAAAGACCTCTGAAGCCATTGCTTTCGAATCCTTGCGCATAGTTCATAAGAAGCATAAGATTTGCGCGCCTCTGCTCGCTGTTACCCATAGCACGACAGATTGATGAAATTGAAGTTGTTTTATAAATTCTCCTTATCAGTTCGTCACTTGTGACAGTACCCGCAAGAACTCTGTAAGCGGCAAGGTCGTCAACAAACTTTTTGCATCGCTCATCTCCACTTCTTGCAAAAGCACAAACGGCGGTATAGAGCGAAGAATTTCGGTAATCCATTCTCATTTTTGCAACGTCATCGGGCGTAAAACCGTAAAACGCGGAAAACATAACGCTGAGTAGATCAACGTCAAGAAGCGGATTATCAATAACCCTGAGCAGAGAAATTATCATCCGTATTTCTTCACAGGAGAAGAAATCACCGGACAGTTCATACGTTGCATTTATGCCATGCGATTTCAGAACAGACGTGTAATTATCAGCATGGGATTTTGCACTGCGTAAAAGAATACAGAAATCGCCGTATCTTATAGGGCGAGTTGAACCGTCTTTCATAGTTACGAGTTCACCGCTGTCAACGATGTTCTTTATTCTGTCAGCAATAAAAGTTGCCTCGGCAAAATCGGTGCTCAATTCCTCATTGAGAGTAACGATGTCGAACTCTGCCTGTTTTCCAACTTCGTAATCATCCTGAACGACCAACTCGTCCTCACCATCATAGGCAATTCCGCCCGTCTGTTCCGACATAAGCATACGGAAGCAGAAGTTTACTGTATCAATCACGTCACTTCCGCTACGGAAATTTCGGTCAAGGATAATTTTTGCGGGATAGGTCGCACCGTCATAAACCGAAAACTCGTTTCTCATGCCAAGGAAAATTTCTGGCATAGCCTGACGAAAAGCATAGATACTCTGCTTTACGTCGCCAACCATAAATATGTTTTTATCATCCCTTGAAACACAGGAAAATATCATATGCTGAACTGCGTTTACGTCCTGATACTCGTCAATGAAAATCTCCGAGAAGCGCTCGGAAAGTTCCTTTGCAGCGGCGGTTTTCTTATACTGCCCGCCGTTATAATCGCAAAGCAATTTTACGGCAAGATGCTGAATGTCCGAAAATCCAAGCACGTTGTCCCTTTTCATCAGTTCGTCAAGTTTTATTATAAAAGTTTTTACGGTTTCAACGAGCGCGTTTACTATTGGCAGACACGCGCGCCTGTCGTCGTCAAACTGTTCGGCGGAAACACAAAAATACTTCTCACTGAACAATTTGAGTTCATCTTTACAACCCTTTCTCACCGCAGTAAGAGCCTTTTTAAGTTCGTCCCTTGACATTCCCTTGACAGACGGCAAAGTTGCAAATTCAAACGAACTTATAGCGCTGACCGCCTCATCCCAAGTCATATTTTCAAGATTATCGCTGACCGTGCGAAGCCTGTTGGCCTCCTCACGTGCAAAAACGCAATACGGCTCGTACACCGAATCAAAACTCATCTGCGATATTATACCTTCGTACTTTTCAATATGATACTCTATGCCGCTTCGGCAATAGGGCATAATTGCCCTGCCCCACACCGTTTTTTCAGCGGGAATTTCACAACGGTACATTTCGCGCATTTTGTCAAGTTGCGCTTCGGGATTGGGATAAGCGTTTACATCCTGATAAATTGCAAGCACTGTTTTCTCAAGTGCCGCGTCACTACGCCCCGACGAAACAAGTTCAACGAGGTTTGAAAAGCCCTCTGGCATAGCATTATACATCTCATCAAGCGCCATCTTGACTGCAACCGATTTATAATTTTCATACTGATTACCCGTTACAACCTTATAGTCACGCGATACTCCGAGCAAGGTCGCGTTTTCACGTACAACGTCACCGCAGAAACTGTCTATCGTACAGATTTTTGCGCGCGGCAAAATCAGTTGCTGACGTACAAGTGATACATCATCGGGATTCTTTTCAATCATCTCTCCGAGACGCGCGTAAATACGCTCTCTCATCTCCGCCGCCGCATCCTTTGCAAACGTTACAACAAGCAATTCGTCCACGTCACAAGGATTTTCTTTATCAACAATTCTGCGGATTATTCTTTCTACGAGAACAGCGGTTTTACCCGAACCTGCCGCCGCACTGACAAGCACCGTACCGCCACGCGAAGTAATCGCATATTGCTGCGCATCAGTCCATTTTACCGCCACTGTTCTCACCTCCGTCCAATATTTCAAACACTTTATCGTTTGTCATTGACACAAGTTCGTTAACGCTCTTGCCGTCGCTCAGACAAACGCTCTTATAGTCACAATACTCGCACGGTAAAGTATCATTTTTTGCTGCAAGAGGATGGGCCTCAATATTGCCTTTATGGAGAAGTTCACCCATCTCAACAAGAGTTTCTTCAATACGTGTGAAAAGTTTTCCAAAATGCGCGGCGCTGATGAAATTTTCTTTCAACAGTCCCGTCTTTTCATCGTAACGGACGGGCAGGAAGATTCCGTTTACTCCCTTTTCCATAGCGTTGAGCACGTTGAGGTTATCGATAACTATGCCCTCCATACGACTCTTTACTTCCTTTACCACCGTGTCCTTGCCCGAATATTTATCAAATTCACGTTTTGACGGCATATAGAGTACACCCGCGGGCAACGGGTCGGCAAATTTGTGCGCACCGTTTTTGCAGATACAGTCAAGATAAATAAGCATCTGCATATTGACACCCTTCAAGATGTCCGAAAGTTTAAACTTCTTCGTACCCGTTTTGTAATCGACAACCCTCACGTAAGTGCCGTCCGCAGTTGAAAGAGTATCAACACGGTCAACACTGCCATGCACGCTGACAAAACCGCCGTCGGAAAGAGGCAGTTTCAGCGGTTCGATTTCTCCGTCACGTGCAATTTTAAGTTCAAAAGCAACAAACTCAAATTCACTCTGCGAAAACTCCGCAACAGTTCTGTCCACAACGGATTTGATTATTACCTTAAGGCGCTTGAAAAGGTACATAAATCTGCCCGTTTTCTCCTGCTTACCCGCCATAAATTCTTCAAGGTAATCGTCCATAAACCCGTCAATCGCGCAGTCGATTTCATTTGCCGATGCGCTAATCAGTCCATCTTTGCCGTAGCGTCTGAGCAAATGCTCCATTACGTAATGAACGGCAAGCCCCGACTTCATAAGGTCAAGTTCAGCAACGGTGCGTTTCTTGACATTCAAGCCAAATTTGCAGAAATATGCAAAGCGGCACTTATGGAACGCCTCCGCTTTTGACGCGGAGATATAGACATTATCTCCGAAAAGTCGCCTTGACACTTCGGGGTTTTCAAATGCAAATTCACGCTTCTCACTCACTCTTTCAAGAACGGAAAGAACGGGCGCGTATTTTTCGTTTTTCGAAAAGACTTTTTTTAGCACTGCCGACATTTCATCGTTATCCGTCCACTTTTCAGCGAGCAAACCGAACGCGGAATCCTCACAGCATACGTATTCTACTTCGTCCGCTTCAGCACAGGATTTTACAACAAGAGTCGGGAAAACCGATTTTATCTGTGCAATCGCTTCGGAGGGTGACATTTTCTCTCCACCCACACTTGCTTTTGAATATGATGCATAAACTTTTTCACGCGCACAACAAAGCGCAGAGTAAGCGAGGAAGCGTTCCTCTGCAATCGTATATTCTCCGTCGTCAACAAGATTTGTGCCAAGGCGGGATAGTTCCTTACGTTCAAAATCACTGAGGATTACACCCTGCGCACTTGCTTTGGGGAACTGTCCGTCATTAAGACCGATTACGAAAACCACTCTGGGATTTACGGTTCTTATTCTGTCGGCATTACCAAGTTCAACTTCATCAAGTCCCGACGGCAAGCGTCCAAAATCGGACGAATTAACGATAAACTCAAAAAGTCTTGCATAAGTTTCAAGATTAATCTTTTTGCCCGACAACATTTTAACCATATCGTCGAGAGTTTGCATAACAAACTTCCACGCAAGTTCCTGCTCATCGGCAAGCACAGTTTCCCCCTGCGCCTGAAGTGAGAGTGCAAAACGATGCAAAGAACCTCTCACGTCAATCTCACGGAAAAGTTCAAAGATAGCGGTTGAAATTTCAAGCGCGCCGCCATCCTTACATTTATAAGAAAAGTTTTTAAGCGGAGAAACAACCTTTTCACGCAAAGAGTTGATACGAGCAAGATTTTTCTTGTCCGTTTCGCTTTCTTCCTCGTATCCGCGCGGGTTTCCCGTCCATTCTTTTTTCCAGTCACTGCCCGAAATGCGCCACGTATAGACGTAGTTTTCAAGCGTCGCCACCTGCTCAACGTCAACTCCCGCAAGACCGCTTTTAAGATATTTAAAAATTTCTTCCGAATTATATCCACTTCTCACAACGGAGAAAAGATGCTTTATAAAAACAAGCAAAGGCTGAATTGAGAGAGGCTGACGCGCATCCTCAAAAACGGGAATTTCACAACGTCTGAGCGCATCTGCCAAAGGCTGCGCATAATCATCGTTGCGATAAATTACGGCAATTTCCCTCGCTCTCATTTTCTCCTCGCGCAGAAGTTTCTTTATCCTGCGCGCAACCCAGTCGCACTCCTCGTAAATATCACGCGCGTGGCATACCTCAACGTTTCTGCACTCATCGTCAAACTTTTCACGGGTAGAACGGAACACGTTTTGTTCAAGCGTTTTCAGTTCCTCATTGCAAAAACGCGGAGAATCGGAAAGTACAACGGGATTTGCAATTTTTACATTGCAACGCTTTGCAAGTTCAATAAGATTTTTTGCAGTACGCTCAACACAACCGAAAAGGGAAAACTCGCTGTTTCCTCCCACGGCATTTTCACAACAAAGAGTTATAAAAAGTTCGTCCGCCTGCTCTGCGATAAGACCGATCACCCTCATTTCCTGCTCGGTGAAACCTTTGAACGAATCAATGGCAACGGTCTTTCCTTTAAAATACCCCGTCTTTAAAACAAGATTGTAGAGAATATCAAGTTTATCCTGCGAATCATAAAAAATATCCGACTCAACTGCAGAATACGCGCGCAAAATAATGCTTGCATCACGGAGTTTTTTTCGCAGCATTTCTCCTCTGACAAGCGTTGATGCCTCCACAAGCGCTTCAGGAGTAACACAGTTGTGTTTAAGTTCACCCATAAAGACGACGAGTTCATTGAGAAAATCAAGTTTTCCGTCGCGGTTTTTGTAAACTTCCAACTCATCCTCAACTGACAACAATGCGATACTCATAGCAACCGCCTGTTTTCCCTTGTCGAGGAAACTTGCACTATAACCACAGGCATCAATCAATCGGTCAGCCATACGCGTAAAACTGAGAACGTCGATATTACGCGCCTGTGCGGCGGAGAGATTGCGCAGAAACATACGCTCACACTCAAAAGAGAACTGTTCGGGCACAATAAGAACAAGCCCATTGTCTCCGCTTTTTACACGGGAGGTAAACTCCTGTTCAACATATTTTGTTTTTCCACTTCCCGCACGACCGACAACGAGTCTGAGCATTATATCAAATCCTTTTATAAATTATTCGCTGATCATCGCTTTGAGTGCCGACGAATCGACACCGTCAAAGTCCTTTATAAATTCATATAATTCAGCCGCAAGTTCTTTGACTCCGCCCTTGTAATCACTTTCGATATTAAGCGGCATTATCGGGTCGTGAACGCTGAGGCGAAGGAGCATCCACCCGCCCTGAGTTTCAATTCGCACGCCTTCGTAATTTTCGGGCGCAAGGGGCAATCCCCTCTGCTGCGCATACTCTTTGAGTTTTTCAATCACCATGTTGCCGTATTCGGCGAAATCCGGTGCAAGAATGTTCATTCTCACTTCAGTATTTTCAAGAGGCTGTCTGAGGGTTGAAATAAGGTCGCCCACCGTCTTACCCTGTTTTACCATAAGTGCGGTTTTAATTACGATTTTTGTGATGAGGTACGCGCCGTCATCAAGGAAATAGTTATCACGGAAAGCCGCATGACCCGACGTTTCAATCGCAAGCGGAGAGTTTATACCCTCGGCATTAAGGCGCAAGGATTCGTTTATAACCTTTCTGTAACCTCTCTTGAAGCGGTGATGTTTACCGCCGAGGTCTTTCTCAATAAATTCTTTGAGTCCGCTTGAAGTGATGCTGTCGGTTACAATCGTACCGCCCGCATTGTTTTCAAGCGCAATTACAGATGCAAGGGCAACAAGAGCGTTTCGGTTAATCTCCTTGCCGTTTTTGTCAACACAGCCTGCTCTGTCAACATCGGTATCAAAAATAATACCGAGGTCAGCACCGTTATCAAGGGTTGCTTTTACAATACTGCGCATAGCCACTTTGTTTTCGGGGTTGGGAATATGGTTCGGGAAATATCCGTCGGGTTCAAGATAAAGGCTGCCCGTTATATCCGCTCCAAGAGGCTCAAGCACCTCCGTAGCGTAAAATCCGCCTGCACCATTACCTGCGTCAACAACGATTTTAAGACCCTTGAGGGGCTGCTCGTAGTCATTTTCATCATTGATCTCTCTGCAAATCATCTCACGCAGACGTTTGCAATAAATGCTCATATAAGCCGCACCGACAATTACTCCGCACTCATCCAAATTGAAGTCATTCTCCTGCGCATAGAGAAGGATGTCGGATATATCCTGCGAATCAAGTCCACCCTCTCTTGTGAAGAATTTAAGACCATTTCTGTCAAAGGGATGGTGACTTGCAGTAATTTCAATTGCACCGTCGCAACCGAGTTCAACGGTTGTCATAAACATTGCCGGAGTGGATGAAAGCATACAATCAAAGACTGTGACACCCATATCGTAAAGCGAGTTTGCAGCCGCTTCACGCACTCTGTCAGCAGAAATTCGTGAATCGTGACCGATTGAAATTTTAAGTTCGGTAACGTTTTTCTGTTTCTTTGCCGAAAGCCATTTCGCAAAACCACAAGCAATTCTTGCAACGACGTCATCGGTCAAGGTAACTTCGCTACCGGGAGTTTCAACCGCAACTCCTCTGATATCCGTTCCACTTTTGAGGCGTTTCCATTCCTGTGTAAGCATTTCTACATTCCCCCTGCATTTATTCTGTCTGTTATTTCTTTTTCCGACACGGTCAAAAGGAATTTATACATTGGCACAAACTCCTTGTATATCTCAATAATTTTATCAACAAAGGTTTCGCTTTCAATGTCTGCAAGCCCTTGTGTAAACTTAAAAAATCCGACGTTCTTCTTGTTATAATACGGTGCAAGCGCGGGCGGAACATCCCCCGCTTTTGACTTTTTGTAGGTGTCACCGTACGTTTCAATTCCGAGTTTTTCAAGTGATTTTATTATTTTGCCGAACTTGCTTTTGTTAGCAAGAATCTCCTTGCGGTAAATTTCCATAAGATGCGGTGTTGAATAGAAAAATCCGATGCCGCAAGTGTAGCCGTTCTGGAAAATTTCCAGCCAGAAACTCGGTGCAAGCGGAAACTCTTTCTTATATCGCGAAAAGCCTACCCAGAGATTTTCGCGATAAAGCGATTTATCAACACTGAACCTCGTATCACGTCGCACCTTTGAAACCTGATGAACAGGGTTTGTGTAAATCTCTCCGTCAACACCCAGTACAAATTCGTTCAAATCAAGTGTCAACGCTCTCATCGGCAGTATTATCTTCTGTTTTATCAGTTCTTTTTTCTCCTCGTAAAACGACTTACTGTTCATAAATCGATTTTCCGCAAGCATGAAAAAGTCCTGAGCAGATATTCCCTTATAATTTCTCATATTATCCAATCACCTTCTGTGCGGCAAGCATCACGCTAACCTTTGCGCTGTGATAATTTATTCCGCCCTGCATCCACGCGGCAAAAGGCTCTCTTATCGGCGCATCTGCTGAAAGTTCAATTGAAGCGCCCGACACAAATCCACCAGCCGCCATAATTACTTTGCAACCGTAACCGGGCATATCCCACGGTTCAGGTGTAACAAAAGAATCAACGGGTGAGCCGCTCTGTATTCCCTCACAGAATGCTCTCAGATTCTGCTCATTGAGAAGTTTGATTGCCTGAATTATATCGCTTCTTTCCTCGTCGTATCTTGGGGTAACTCCGAAGCCGAGGATTTCAAACAAGGCTGAAGCGAAAACAGCGGTTTTCATCGCTTCACCCGTAACGTGAGGCGCGTTGAAAAGCCCCATAAAAAGACTTCTGTTCTGATTAAGACTTGCACCAACTTCCCTGCCTGTGCCGGGGTTTGTCATACGGTACGAGCAAAGTTCAACAATATCCTCTCTACCCGCTATGTAGCCGCCCGAAAGCGCAAGGCTTCCGCCCGCATTCTTTATGAGTGAGCCCGCAATCAAGTCCGCTCCGACAGCACAAGGCTCTTGTTTTTCAACAAATTCGCCGTAGCAGTTATCAACCATAATAATCGTGTCGGGATTGCTCGTCTTTACTGCCTTTGCAATCTTTTCAATATCGCTGACCATAAGGCTGTTTCTCAGGCTATAACCCCTTGAACGCTGAATATAAACAAGTTTTACGTCGCCCTTTGCAACTCGGGCTGAAATTGTTTCAAGGTCGGGATAGCCGTCGTCAAGCAGATCAATCTGCTCATACTTTACACCAAAATCCTTAAGTGAGCCCATTCCTTCACCGGAAATACCGATAACTTCCTCCAATGTGTCGTAGGGTTTACCCGTAACGCAAAGGAGAGTATCGTTCGGGCGAAGAAGCCCGAAAAGAGCAACTGTCAGGCAGTGCGTACCCGATGCAAAACTGTGGCGCACGAGCGCGTCTTGAGCGCCGACACACTGAGCAAAAACTTTGTCGAGCAAATCCCTGCCATCGTCGCCGTAGCCGTATCCCGTTGTTTCGGCAAAATGCCTTACTCCAACGTAGTTATTGATGAATGCGGCAAGAACTTTCTGCTGATTACACTCCGTTATCTCATCAATTCGCTTAAAACTCTTTTCACAAAGTTTTTCCGCTTCAACAGCAGCATTTTTTATCTTTTCACTTATGTTGAAATGTTCCATTTTAGTCACAACCTCTTGAAATACTCGCCCAACTGCCAACGTCGGCAAAGCCGAGTTTTTTGTAAAATTCCTCATTCTCGCCATCAAGGCGCAGGAGATAAATTGTTTTATCTTTCGGTAGTTCCGAAATAAGTTTCCTTACAACCGCACTACCGATTCCTTTTTTTCGTGCATCAGGCTTTACAGCAACGCCGCCGATTATAGCCGCGCAATCCGTAACGGCACTTGCTATAGCAACACCGTCACCTGCAAGACAGCATTTAGCCGTACCACGTCGCACCCGCAAGCACAAATCAGTATAAAAGCGGTCGAATTGACCGACTCTTATACTCTCCCCTTCACATTCGCAAAGGATTTTGCAAACGGTCATTATACTCGGAGCCGTTTCGGTTTCATCATCGGCAAAGTCACACACGCCATTATATTGCATTATACTGCCTGTGCAGGAAAACTCATTGAATCCGAGCAAAGAAAGACAATTCTTTTCGCCCGTAAGGGTTTCCGCTCCGACTGCACAAATAAATTCTACGATTTCATCATTTGCACAATCGCAATAAACCGTCATATCACCGTCAATTTTTGACAACGCACCGATGATATTTTCACCTTCATATACGAGCCAGAAATCAACAAATCGGCAATCAGTCCCGTATGTCGTAAGCGCCGCCGCCATACGCACACCGAAAGGGTTGTCCGAGCAATAGGCAAGATACGTCGCTGCCGTGCTTTCATCAACAAGTTTTATCATAACTCAAGCATTTTCTCCGCCATAGCGCGTACAAGTTGAGAAACGGAGAAGAAGTCCTGCTCATTTATAACACACGATGCGGAATGGAGATACCTGCACGGCACGGAGACTGAAAGTGTCTGCACGCCCGCCCTGCTAAGGTGAATTTCTCCCGAATTATTGCCGCCCGCAACCGCCGCTTTAACCTGAGTTTTAATTCCTTTTTCCTTACCTGTTGCAAGACTCAGATTGAATATGTCTTTATTATACACTGTACTACGGTCCATAAATGACACACAAGCACCGTTCCCAAGAACACAGACTTTTTCAAGGTCGGAAACTCCGGAAATATCCGCCGCGGTAGTTGCCTCAACGACAATTGCACAATCGGGCGCAACCGAAAATGCCGCCGTTTTTGCGCCACGCAAACCGAGTTCCTCCTGAACAGTGAACGTAAAATACATATCGTAGGGCAAATCGCTCTTAATCATATCAATCAAAATCGCGCAGCCCGCTCTGTCGTCAATTGCTTTACCGATGAGTTTGTCATCGCCGAACTTTTCAAGTCCGCCCTCAAAAACTGCGGTATCACCAAGGTCAACTACGCTCAGTGCCTGTTCCTTATCCTCTGCGCCAATATCAATGTAAAGGTCAGCAAGTTTAAGACTCTTGCTCTTTTCCTCAGCGGTACACAAGTGAACGGGTTTTACGCCCACAACACCTATTGTACCGTCCTTGACAAAGCGCACACGTCTGCCCGCAATTACCTGCGGATTAATGCCACCCAAAGTGACGAATCTTAAAAATCCGTCATCGTCAACGGAAGTGATGATAAAGCCCACTTCGTCCATATGGGCGTCAATCATAATCTTCTTTGCGGGCGTTTTTGCACCCTTTTTGAACGCAATTATATTGCCCATAGAGTCAACTCTGCACTCGGCATAGCCCTCGATTTCTTTTAAAATAAATTCACGAACCCGATTTTCGCTTCCCGACGGGGCATCAAGTTCACATAATCTTTTAAGCAAATCAATCATTTTCTTTGCCCCCATTCTCAATTACGTAATCAGCAATCAGTTTTGCACAACTCTCCACGTCACTTATCGACACAACTTCAACAGGCGTGTGCATATTCCTTTGCGGAATTGATATGAGCGCCGTCGGGATTCCGCAAGCGGTGAGCGAAATCGCATCAGCGTTGGTGCCCGTATCTCCGCCCATAATTTCAAGGCTGTGAGTTATATCATTTACCTTTGCAATTCTTTTGAGTTCATTTGTCATAGCGGTGTTGAGGATGGGAGAAATGCCAATCATCGCGCCGCCGTCAATTGAGCCGCACTTATTCTTTGGCAAATTAGGTGCAAGGGCAAAACTTACGTCAACGGCAATTGCCTCATCGGGTTCAATACCGAATGCGCTTACACCCGCGCCCCTTGTGCCGACCTCCTCCTGAGTACTGAACAAAACGGAAAGTTTAGCATCACACCCTGCCGCAGCGATAAGTTCAACCGCACGAAGAAGCACTACGATACCCGCTCTGTCATCAAGAGATTTTGCCGTTACTCTGCCATTAAGCAGATTTGCAAAACTCTGATTATAAGTAACGGCATCACCGACACTTACAAGTTCTTTTGCTCGTTCTGCGCTGAGTCCGACGTCAATTACAAACTCACCGATTTCCTTTACCTTGTCGTCATCGCCCTTTGCAAGATGGGGCGGCGTTGAGCAGACAACCCCGAGCAAAGTTTCTTTTCCCCAGACGGTAAGGCGGTTTGCGGAAAGAATTCTGCGGTCAATTCCGCCAACCGCACCAACTCTGAGAAAACCGTTTTCGTCAATTGCGGTTACAACCATTCCTATTTCATCGATATGGGCGTCAAGCAAAATATGCTTGCCCTTTCCGTCGCGGTGGCCGATAACGTTACCCATCGCGTCAATCTTAACGTCCATATACTGACCGAGCATTTCAGCCGCTTTCTGAGCAACGGGATTTTCCCTGCCGGATATGCCGTTGAGTTCGGTCAAAGTTTTTAACATCTGTTCCGTATTCATTCAAATCACCTCTTAAAGAGAATTTACAATATTTTTAAAGTGAATTCCGCGCTGTTCGAAATTCTTATAAAAATCAAAACTTGCGCTTGCGGGTGAGAACGCCACGATATCGCCCTTCTGTGAAATTTCATCGGCGATTTTTACCGCGTGTTCCATATCGCTTGCCTCGTAAATCGGGAGAAGGTCGGGATTAAATCCGTCGCACTCCTCAACGGCTTTACGAATCTTCTGAGCGGTTGCGCCCATCAATATGAGCGCTTTAACTTTATCAATTACGTATGGCGCAAGCGGCTCATAGGGAATCTTCTTATCATATCCGCCCGCAATAAGAACAACTTTCTGCGTGTGTGCCTTGAGTCCCGCATTGGTTCTTGTGGGGCTTGTTGCTATTGAATCGTTGTACCATTTTACTCCATTTCGTTCACGTACAAGTTCCATACGATGTTCAACGCCCGAGAAAGTACGGGCAACACTTACGATGTTTTCTACATCTACGTATCCCCACACAGCAGTGATTGCCGCAAGATAATTTTCAACGTTATGGTCACCGACAAGTTTTATATCTGCTCTGTCCATAACCTTGACGGATACGGAATTTACCGCCATAAATATTTCACCCTCGGCATTGATATACGCACCGTTTTCAAGAACTTCCCTACGGCTGAACGAATACGCTTTACCTCTTACGAGCGACTTCATCGAGTTTGAAGTTTCATTGTCAAGGTTAAGCACCGCCTTTGAAAAAGCATTCTGATGCAAGAGAATATTTTTCTTTGCATCAACGTAATCGTCCATATCCGTGTGCTTGTCAAGATGATTTGGTGTAACGTTTGTAACAACGGCAACGTCGGGGCTCTGTCGCATTGACATAAGTTGGAAACTTGAAAGTTCCACCACCGCAAAATCGTCGGGCGTAATTGTATCGATAATCGGCAGAAGCGCACGTCCGATGTTTCCACCGAGGTGTACGGTCTTTCCCTGCGCTTCGAGGAACTTTGAAATAACGGTTGTTGTGGTTGTCTTTCCATCCGAACCTGTAACCGCAAAAATCTTACATGGGCAAAGTTCAAAGAAAAGTTCCATTTCACTTGTAACAGCAACGCCCATCTTTCGCGCTTTCTGCAATTCGGGAACGTGGTACATCATACCGGGAGTTCTTACAACAACGTCAAAATCGCAAAGTCCGTCAAGATAGTTTTCGCCAAGGCGGAGTTGTGCGCCGGCACTCTCTAATTTATCGGCAACTTCACCGAGTTTTTCCCTCGGCGCTTTGTCGCACGCGGTAACGTCAATTCCGTTTTTTAAAAACATCAAAATAGAATCGGTATTGCTTACTCCGATTCCGATAAAAGCAACTTTTTTATCCTTGATTGATTTAAAAAATTCACTTGCTCTTGTCATATTACATTCTACCTTTCATTTAATTTGATTACTTTGTTATAAATTATTGTATTTTGTACCAAAATATGTTATAATTTCTACTCCGATAGGGCACTGCCCGAGCGTATAAAAATCCAATGCTAATTATACCGCTTCCGAGCGAAAATATCAAGAAATATCTATACAATATTAATTAGTTTACGTTAAGTTTATATTATTAATTATATTTACATAAGATTTGTAAGGAAAGGGTGCGATACGAATGCTTCAAATCAAGAACATTTTAAAGCAGTACACAACCGGCGATATGGTACAAAACGCGCTTGACGGGGTTAGTCTCAACTTCCGCAACAGCGAGTTTGTGGCAATCCTCGGTCAAAGCGGTTCGGGCAAAACAACGCTCCTTAACATTATAGGAGGACTTGACCATTACACCGATGGCGACCTAATAATCAACGGTGTTTCCACAAAGAAATATAAGGACAGAGATTGGGACTCCTACCGCAATCACACAATCGGTTTTGTTTTCCAGAGTTACAACCTTATCCCACATCAATCCGTTCTGGCAAATGTTGAGTTGGCGCTCACCATTTCCGGCGTTTCAAGACGTGAAAGAAAAAGAAGGGCGAAAGAGGCGCTTGAAAAAGTAGGACTTGGCGAACATATCAACAAAAAGCCCAATCAGTTGTCAGGCGGACAGATGCAGAGAGTTGCAATCGCCCGTGCACTTGTCAACGACCCCGACATCCTGCTTGCCGATGAGCCTACGGGTGCACTTGATTCCGAAACAAGCGTTCAGGTTATGGACTTGCTCAAAGAGGTTGCCAACGACCGACTTGTAATAATGGTTACACACAACCCCGAACTTGCCGAGGAGTATGCAACGAGAATCGTAAAATTAAAAGACGGCAAAATTATAGACGACTCCAACGAATTCATCGTTGAAGAACAAGATGAGAAAGAGCCGTCCCAGAAACGTGAAACAGAGAAAACAACAATGTCTTTCTTCACAGCGCTTTTGCTCAGTCTTAACAACCTGCGAACAAAAAAAGGTCGTACGTTATTGACTGCATTCGGCGGTTCAATCGGTATCATCGGCATCGCTCTCATCCTTTCGCTTTCAACGGGTATTGACACCTTTGTAAATGATTTGCAGAAGGACACGCTCACCTCTTACCCGATTTCAATCGTTGAGGAGCAATCCCCGATTATGAGTATTCTTTCAACTTCATCGGGCACAACAACGGAGCAGGAAAAGGCGGAGCGTGAAGAAAACACAGTTTACTCCGACCCGCGACTTAACAAGATGTTCAACGCGATGTTTGTCGGCAGCGAAGAAAAGAACAATATGACCGCTTTCAAGGCATACCTTGACAAGCAGATGAATCCCGAAACAGCAACGAACAACCTTGCACAGCACATTCAGTTGATTCAGTATCAGTACGATGTGCCTATCAACACTTACGCTCTTGGCTCTGACGGAAAATACCATCCGACAGACCTTATGAAGCAATTTCTCTCAACTGACTCATCTGACGAATCAATCGCAAACTCAATGTTTGCAACAATGAGCCAGAGTATGATGACATCATCAACGGAATTGTGGGCAGAAATGCTCCCCGGCAAAAACGGCGAACTTATCTCTGAAATCATTTATGAGCAGTACGACCTTGTTTACGGCAACTGGCCCACAAAAGCAGATGAAGTTTTGCTCATCCTTGACCAGAATAACGAGATTGCAGACAGTGCATTCTACGCGCTCGGACTTATCAGCGACGACGAAGTTGAAGAAATGTTCCGCGCAGTGCTCAGCGGTGAAGCGCTTGAAATTGCCGACAGAAGCATTTCCTTTGAGGACGTGCTGAAAGTTTCGTTCAAACTTGTTCCCGAAAGTTCTTTCTACACAAAGGGACTTAACGGAATCTGGTCACACGTCGGCGAAAGCAGTGACACCGCAAATATGATTATCAGTGCAGGTCAAGATATCAATATTGTTGGTATCATCAGGCCGAATCCTGACGCAAACGCAACCTCACTGTCAGGTGTTTTTGCTTACACATCAGCGCTCACACAGTTTGTAATTAACGAGACAAACAACAGTGAAATCGTTAAAGAGCAGAAAGACCCCAAAAACGAAAACTATGACGTAACAACAGGTCTTCCTTTCATACTGACCGAAGAAATGCAACTCACAGATGCAGAAAAAGCGGTAAAAGCAAAAGAATATTTTGCAACACTTGACTTTGCATCAAAGGCTGATATATACGAAAAAATTCTTTCAACTCCGTCCGAAGAATACCTCAACCAGATGACTGACACCTATATGCAGTATTTCTCAACAAGAGAGGCAATTGTTTCCGTTATCGCTTCCGCATACGGACTTGATACAGAAACCGCAACACAGTACCTTGCAGGTTACACAGACGAGGAGTTGCAGCAAATGCTCCGTGAAAATCTTAAAAAGATTATCACCGACAAGTACGCTGAGCAGGCCGCACTCAAAATTGCACAGATTAAAAATTCAGTTTCAAATCCGTCCGATTTGTTTGGCACTCAGGGCATTGTTGCCCTTGCAAACGCGTTTGACGCGATGATTGCAAACACAACTGACGAAGCAGTGCTTGCAGGATATTATAACGCATATCTGCCGTCCACAATTTCCGGCTCAACACTCAGCGAAACGCTCAGAACTCTTGGCGTTGCTGATATCAGCAACCCGTCAACAATCAACATTTATCCCAACACATTTGAGGATAAGGAAGTCATTGACGGTTACATTCAGCAGTATAATGACAGCGTGAATGAAGATGACAAGATTGTTTACACCGACATTGTTGCAATGCTTATGTCAGGCGTTACAACAATCGTTGACGTTGTATCATACGGTCTGATTGCCTTTGTTTCAATCTCACTTGTCGTTTCCTCAATAATGATAGGAATTATCACCTACATTTCAGTACTTGAAAGAACAAAGGAAATCGGCGTCCTGCGCGCAATCGGCGCTTCCAAGGGTAACATTTCCTCTGTATTCAATGCAGAAACACTCATCGTCGGTTTCTGTTCCGGACTTATCGGTATCCTCGTTTCCGCACTGCTATGCATACCAATAAACTGGATTCTGGAATTCCTGATGGGCACAAACGCAATCAACGCAACATTGCCACCCGTTGCGGCGGCAATACTTGTTGCAATCAGTATGGTGCTGACCTTGATTGCAGGTCTTATCCCCTCTCGTCTTGCAGCAAAGAAAGACCCCGTAGCCGCATTGAGAACAGAATAATCAGAACAATAAAAAAGCCGTGACGATTGATTCGTCACGGCTTTTGATTTTACTCATTTATAAACTCTGCAATATCTTCTATCCTACATTCCAGAACAGAACAAAGTTTGTCAAGCGTCTTTGTTTCAACATTCTCATTGGCTTTAAGACGGCGTATAGTTTTGCTGTCAATACCGCATTTTTCTCGCAACATGTACGTTGAAACACCTTTATTTTTCATCGTTACCCAAAGTTTATCAAAAACTATCATAACGTCCCCTCCTTGACATTTTTATTATGGGGACTATAATCTTAATTATTAAGGGGATATAATCCCCATGCATAAGGAAGATTTGGCGTATGAGTAGTTGCACGTTTTTTGGTCACAGAGATTGCTCAAACGATATTGAGCACTCCCTTCGGCACGTTCTGACAGACTTAATAGAAAACAAAAATGTAAATTTTTTCTATGTTGGCAATAATGGTAACTTCGATTATATTGCAAGAAAAACTCTGCAATCATTAAAAATTAATTACCCACATATAAATTATTGGGTCGTACTTGCTTATATGCCGTGCAAAACACAGAAAGCAGACTATCACAATCAAAGCATTTATCCGGAAATATTGGATAATGTACCCCGTAAATACGCCATAATTGAACGGAACAAATGGATGATAAATAAAAGCGATTATGTGGTCACTTATGTAAAATATAATTTTGGCGGTGCAAGTACATTTAAAAATCTTGCAGAACAAAAAAGAAAAAAAGTAATAAATCTATTTAATAAAAAAAGCCGTGACGATTGATTCGTCACGGCTTTTGATTTTTAATTACACATCGTTGCGGATGATGTCCTCATAAGTTTCTCTTTTGATGATAACTCTTGACTCGCCGTTATTTACCATTACGGTTGCGGGGCGAGGAATACGGTTGTAATTGGACGCCATTGAGTAATTGTATGCGCCCGTGGAGAAAACGGCAAGCGTGTCACCGATTTCGGGTTTCTGAATTTTTGTATTCTCCTGGATAAGATCGCCGCTCTCGCAACATTTGCCCGCAATTGTGACCGTGAAATCCCTCTCCTGTGAGAATTTGTCGGCAACCGCCGCCTCATACTCGGACTTATAAAGAATGTACCTCGGGTTGTCGTTCATACCGCCGTCAACCGTGACGTAGGTACGGATGTCGGGAATTTCTTTCACCGCGCCGATTGTGTAAAGCGTTGCGCCTGCCGCGCCGACGATTGCTCGTCCCGGCTCAATGAGGATATAGGGAGTTTTAATTTCTCTTGCAGCACATTCGCTTTTTATAACCTTTGACACGCGCTCCATATAATTCTGGAAAGGTGCAGGGTTGTCACTGTCAAGATATTTGATGCCAAAACCGCCGCCGAGGTTGAGTTCAACAATCTCAATTCCCTCGTCCTTTTCAATCTTCTCAATAAATTCGAGCATTACCTTTGCCGCATATTCAAACGGTGAAATATCAAAAATCTGCGAACCGATATGACAATGAATGCCGACAAGGTTAATTCCCACGGATGCATTTGCCGCCTTGATTGCCTCCATCGCCTCACCCGTTTCAAGCGCAAAACCGAACTTTGAGTCAATTTGTCCCGTTCTTACAAAATCATGCGTATGAGCGTTTACACCGGGTTTGATTCTCAAAAGCACGTCAATCTTTTTGCCGTACTTTGCGGCAAGAGAATTGAGGGTTTCAAGTTCGAAAATATTATCAACAACAATTCTGCCTACACCCGATTCTATCGCAAACACAAGTTCATCATAAGTCTTATTGTTGCCGTGAAAATAAATCTTGTCCATCGGGAATCCCGCTTTGAGTGCGGTGTAAATCTCACCGCCCGAAACAACGTCAGCACCCATCCCCTCGCTCATAACAATGCGGTACATTTCCTTGCAGGAAAACGCCTTGCTCGCATAAAGCACAAGTCCGTTGCCACCGTAATATTCATTCATAGAATTTACGAAGCCACGGCAATTTTTTCTTATCTCCTGCTCGTCAAGCACGTAAAGCGGAGTTGAATACTCCTTTGCAAGTTCAACGGCGTCTGCACCGCCGATTGTGAGGTGGCCTTTTTCATTACAGCCAAAACTTTCTGATATATTCATTATTCCGTCACTCCTTCATTTATGCAGTATTCTTCAATCTGCTTTCTGACTTCTTCAACGCCCTCGCCGTTTTCGGAAGAAAACGGAATAACTGTCACGCCCTCCAAGAACGCAAGTTCTTCCTCAAGAGCCTCAAGCCTTCTTAGTCTCTCCATTTTTTTGAGTTTATCACTCTTTGTCAACACAACGATAAAAGGGAAATTGAGTTCCTTGAGAAAATGGAGCATTGAAATATCGTCCGCTGTAGGAGAATGACGCATATCAATCAGTTGAACGACAAGCCTTATATCCCTGTCCGATGAAAAGTAACCTTCCATCATATTACTCCAGCGCACTTTTTCCTTCATCGGTACTTTTGCATAACCGTATCCCGGCAAATCTGCAAAGCGGACATCACCGACACGATAAAAATTGATTGTTATTGTCTTGCCCGGCACGGAACTTACCCTTGCAAGTGCTTTGCGGGCAAAAATCTTATTGAGCAAAGAGGATTTACCGACGTTGGAACGTCCCGAAAAAACAACCTCGGGAAAATCTGACTTCGGCAGTTGCTCAAACGTACCGTAAGCCGCCTCAAAAGCCGCAGTATTAAATTTCATTCCGCCCTCTCCTTTTTACTGTAAATTATTGCATAACCGCGTTGAAATTGCCCTTCGGCTCTTCAACAAGAATAGACATATCGGAACGCGCCGATTTGTTGGGGAAAACAAGCGCTCTGTCAATAATCTCATCAACGTTTTCAACGGGTACAAACTCAACGTTACGGCGAACTTCATCGGAAATTTCTTCAATATCCGACTTGTTACCCATAGGGACAAACACTGTTTTCTTACCCGTAAGATATGCCGCCATACTCTTTTCACGCAAGCCGCCGATTGTAAGCACTCTGCCCGTGAGGGTAACTTCACCCGTCATTGCAACGTCATGCTTTGCGGGCAGACCTGTGAGCGCAGAAACAAGCGCGGTTGTGATTGTAACACCTGCCGAGGGGCCATCTTTGGGCACTGCGCCCTCAGGCACGTGAATATGTATATCTTTGTTTTTATAGAAATCGGGGTCAATATCAAGTTTCTTTACCCTGCTTCGCACGTAACTGAGCGCCGCTTTCGCGCTCTCCTTCATAACGTCACCGAGAGAGCCCGTAAGTTCAAGTTTACCCGTGCCTTCAAGCACAACAACCTCAATTTTGAGCATTTCACCACCGACCGCCGTCCACGCAAGGCCGTTTACAACACCTATCTCATCTTTGTCGCCGCCTGCATCGCGTTTAAACTTCTGCGCGCCGAGGAATTTTTCGATATTGTCGGGTTTCACAGAAACTTTTTCACTGAGTCCGCCAACAATCTCCTTTGCAGTCTTGCGACAGATTTTACCGATGAGGCGTTCAAGATTTCTCACGCCACCCTCACGGGTATATCCATCGATAATCACACGGATAGCGTCATCGGAAATTTTCAGTTGTTT
The DNA here is from genome assembly GCA_017560255.1 of Clostridia bacterium. Classification (GTDB taxonomy): domain Bacteria; phylum Bacillota; class Clostridia; order Oscillospirales; family Acutalibacteraceae; genus RGIG7273. The sequence continues at coordinate 182,023 of JAFYOI010000008.1, read as the reverse complement.
GGAAGAAAGTCCGTTTTTACCGATCTGTTTGGGAATAATGTGCTTTTTGCAGATATGGAATTTCTCCTGCGCGGTGTAACTCGGCAGTTCAATTACTTCCATTCTGTCAAGAAGCGGTGCAGGAATTGTATCGACAGAGTTTGCCGTTGTCATAAACAATATCCTGCTCAGATCAAATGGCACGTCAATATAATGGTCACAGAAAGTACCGTTCTGTTCGGGGTCAAGTGCTTCCAGAAGCGCTGAGGATGGGTCACCCTTATAATCAGCGCCGAGTTTATCAATTTCATCAAGCAAAATGAGTGCATTATTGCTCTTTGCCTGAATTACGGCGCTCATAATTCTGCCCGTCATTGCGCCGATATACGTTCTTCTGTGGCCTCTTATCTCCGCCTCATCACGCACGCCGCCCAAGGAAATTCTTGCATATTTTTTACCCATAGCGGTTGCGACACTGCGCGCGATGGACGTTTTACCAACACCGGGCGGGCCGACAAGACAGATAATCTGTCCCGTATTCTGATCAGAAAGGGCACGCACCGCAATCATTTCAAGAATTCTCTCCTTGACTTTTTCAAGACCATAGTGGTCACGGTCAAGCACCTTGCTCGCTCTGGCAATATCGGTCTTGTCCTTTGTTGAAATATTCCACGGCAAAGACAAACAGGTTTCAAGATAATTTCTTGCAACCATCGCCTCATGAGCCGTTTCGGGCATACGGGATAGTTTGTCTGCCTCTTTAAGAAGTTTCTCCTCAGTTTCCTCATGAAGTTTCAGTGCGCGGATTTTGTTTGCAAACTCTTTACCATCGTCAAAATTGTTCGCATCCTCGCCAAGTTCTTTTGTTATTATTTTCATCTGTTCGCGCAGGAAATATTCCCTTTGATTTTCATCAATCTGTTCCTGCACTTTGTCCTGAATTTCTTTCTCGATGCTCAGAAGCGCAATCTCCTTGCTGAGTATCACGCAAAGGCGGCTGAGGCGTGCCATAGGATCAAGGCAACCGAGAAGTTCAAGTTTATATTCAAAATCAAGCATTATATTTGAGGCAATATAGTCGGCAAGCCTACCGGCACGCTTTGCCTCCATAACGTTCATAACAACGTCGGGAGAAATTTTGCCCGCCGCAACTCGCGCATACTTTTCGAAAAGTTTCTTCGCCTGACGTACAAGTGCCGTGTGATGTTCCTCATTCGCGGTCACAGGATAGGTATCAAACGGCATAACTTCACCCTTGAGGTAGGGCTTTGTTTTCATAAAATCGCTTATGAACGCGCGATGCTTACCCTCAACTACAACACGGATGTTGTCGGGGGCAATTTTTACGATATGTTTTATACACGCAATAACGCCGATTTCACTTATCTGGCTCGGTTGCGGGTCGTCGTCAAAAACACTTTTCTGCGGCACAAGAAAAATATCACTGCCGTCACTTACTGCGGCATTGATTGCAAGAACAGACTTCTTCCTGCCAACTTCAAAATGCATAATACTGTTGGGAAACAGCACAAGTCCGCGCAACGCGACGATTGGCAAAACTGCTGCTTCCTTGATAATTTCTTTTGTATTTCCCATTTTTTAAATCTCCGATAAAATAAAATTACACTTTGCTTTCGTCAAACGAAATCACTATATCAGCGCCGGACGTTTCAAGTTTCTTATACTCAACGCCCGCGTGTTCAAACATCCTCTTTGAAGCACGCACGGAGGGTGTACCGTCGTATTTATCAGACAAGTAAACAACCCTTTTGATGCCCGACTGAATAATTGCTTTTGCACACTCGTTACAAGGGAACAATGCAACGTATATTGTGCAGCCGGAAAGTCCTCCGCCCGCACAGTTGAGAATCGCGTTAAGTTCAGCGTGACAAACGTATGGATACTTTGTATCATACTCCTCACCACTGCGCTCCCACGGGAACTCATCATCGTTACAGCCGAGGGGAAATCCATTGTAGCCAACGGACATAATCTTATTGTTTGAATTTACTATGCAAGCGCCAACCTGCGTACTCGGATCCTTACTTCTTTTTGCTGACAAAAGAGCAATTCCCATAAAATATTCATCCCACGAAATATAGTCGTTTCTTTTAGGCATAATAACACTAACTCCTTTTTACAAAATACTTTCCCTATTTTAGTAATAAGTAAAATTATACTTATAAATGACACAAATGTCAAACGTTTGACAATGATTGTAGAGGAAATTTTTTTAAAAAGTATTGACATTGATAAAGTATTTTGTTAGAATACACTTTGTTGCGGATGCAGCAATATAATATGCGGGTGTAGTTCAATGGTAGAATCCCAGCCTTCCAAGCTGGTTGTGTGGGTTCGATTCCCATCACCCGCTCCATCGGTTTTATGCCTGTTATATATGCGCTTGTAGCTCAGCTGGATAGAGCAACTGCCTTCTAAGCAGTAGGTCAGGGGTTCGAGTCCCTTCAAGCGCGCCAACTGTGGTGGGATTAGTTCAGCTGGTTAGAGCGCCAGTTTGTGGCACTGGAGGTCGTGGGTTCGAATCCCATATCCCACCCCATAAAACCGTGCCTCTGTCATCTATTGGGGTGTAGCCAAGGGGTAAGGCAACGGACTTTGACTCCGTCATTCGTAGGTTCAAATCCTGCCACCCCAGCCATATAAATAAAGCAAAACCGCTATGGTAATCCATAGCGGTTTATTTATTTTACGGATTAAGTGTTATTTTTACATTTGCAAAATCGCTTGCGCCCCAATCCTCATTATCGTATGCTCTGAGCGTAAACTCAATTTCCTCAACTTCGGTAATTTCGTTTTCTTCAAAATCAGTATCAAACCACGACATTGTGCTGAAACGACACTTACCGGGAAGGACAGTTGTTGCAAAGTACGGATCAACCATTATTCCGTTAACCGACACGTCGTCCGCACTGAACATAACCTCCGTATCGGTTTTGTTAATCACAAACAACTTAACTCCGTAGCCCCAGAAATCACTTTCATCATAGCCTGTAACAAGTACCGTAACGTAGTCGTTGTCAACAAGCACATCGTCGGTCGGGAGAATTCCCCTGTCAAACATCATTGCTTCCTCTTTACCAAGCGGATAAACGTGAACCGTCTTTACAAGCACGTCGTCGGCAGTCCAGTCTTCACTGTCATACACTCTGAAAGTAAGTTCAATATCTGTATACTGTCCGATTTCGTTCTGTTCCAGATCATCGTCGCTGAACACGATTGAGTCATTTGCTTTCTTCCCTGCCGCAACGTCCTTTGCGAAAATAGTATCGCACTGAACACCGTTTATTACAGCATCATCAACGGCAAACGTATAATTTTTATCGGACTTGTTTTCAAGTTTAACTTTGAGGGTATAACCCCAAAGTACATCCTGTTCAGAGCCTACAATTTCGATACGGCAATCATCGGTATCGGCAACAAGTACGTTTTCAAAAGCAACCTCATTACCCTGGTTATTACCGGATTGATTCTGATTGTGCTGAGTTGTTGTGGTAGTGTTGTCCGTTGTTCCACAAGCCGCACAAATAAATACAAGCATAATCACAAGAACAACTGAAACGATTTTCTTCATTTTATTACCTCCCATATTGCGCCGATTGAGCGCATCTTTATACTACAAAAATACTACCTCATCATCATTTTGTCAACAATAAAACTCGGGAGATTTAGTCCCGAGTTTTGCTTTTTATAATTCTTCCGTACCTGTAACGGAAGAAATTACGTCCTTATACACTTTTGTGGCGTTTTCAAGAAAATACTGTTTCGTGTGCTCTGCCTGCAGGATGTCAGCAACGTAAACCTCAAGCCCCATCAGGCAGACTCCATTATCCATAACCCGACAAACGACCGAATATCCGTTGTCATTTTTCTTGATTTCTGCAATATTGTCGCTCTCCCTCTTAATTTTGGCAAGCAACTTCATAGCCGCATCAACCGCCTGTTGTCTGACCGTAAAAGGCAAGGAAACGTCAAGCGCATCCGCAACCGTCTTTGCCTTTTCAGTACCCGTGAAGCAATCAGGCTGAGTTGTTGCTATCACTCCCGTTTCCGCCAACGAATCAAGTGCATCGTTAACCTCAAAAAAGTTTGCAATACCGTAATCGCCGACAATTCCATTAATCTGTCCGCGGGTCAACGGTGACGGAACGCTTGTCAGAAGATAACAGATAAAGATTTTAATTTCGGTGCGGTTTCTCAATCCGCCCGGCTCAATATTATTTGAAAAAGCGTCAAACTCCATAAATAATCCCTCCATATACTATAGCATTATACAGTATACGGAGGGAAAAAACAACTCTATTTTTACGTGAGTACCATAAATGGCACCGCACTAAATGCGTTCAAAATCTGATGCGCCGTGTTTGCATATCGGGCAAACAAAATCTTCGGGCAATTCGCCCTCATGTACGTAACCGCAGATACGGCAACGGTAAGCAACCTTCTCCTCTTTCTTCTCGACCGGAGCGGGAGCAGGTTTGATATTCTTGTGATAATAAGCGTAGGTTACGGGCTCGTTTTCACTGAGCACCTGAGCATCCGTAACGTCGGCAACAAAGAGAGTATGAGTGCCAAGGTCAACACTTGAAACAACCTTGCCCGAAATGTAAGCACAAGTAAATTCATCAACGTAAGCAACGCCATTTTCTGCGCGTTTAGGCTCAACACCCTCAAACTTATTGCAATCGCGACCGCTTCTGAAACCAAAATCTGTAAAGAGGCTGAAGGGAGCGGTTTCATCAATTATTGAAACATTGAACACGCCTGTTTTCACAATCATATCGTGGGTGTAATTCTGCTTATTAACAGCAATTGTGATACGGTTGGGTGTTGTCGTCACCTGCGCTGCCGTGTTGATAATACAACCGTTATCCTTTTCCCCATCCCTTGCGGTAAGAACAAATAACCCATAACTTAGTTTGAACATCGCTGTCATATTCATAATTTGACTCTCCTTTTTAATAATAATGATTATCGTTATTGTTATATTAACACATTTTTTATTGATTGTCAATATTATTCTAAAAAATTTCCTTATTTTATTATACAACTTTTTTTATACATTTACGCAATATTGTATTGAATTTTTAATTAACAGGCAATATAATAGGAGTTACATTTAAATACGGGAGATGATTTTTTGAAACAGTTCAAAGCCTCTTTCAGAAAATTTCTCCGAGGAACCGACTTTGGTCTGATTATAATTTGTCTTATCGCCTCAGTCTATGGAATTTTACTTGTCACGAGCGCCACTCTGCACAACAATCCGGAGGGCGTTTTCTTATCATCAGCGGCAAAAACAATGATAGTTTCAACTATTATCGGCATACTGCTGGCTACCATAGTTTCGTTATTCAATCCGGAAACGATTGCGAAACTCTGGCCGATTATTGCAATTGTCGGTGTCGGGTTGATGGTATATACAAGATTTTTCGGCGTTGCGCCCGAAGGGCGTGAGGATGCTGTTTCCTGGATTATGATCGGCTCAACCGTATTTCAATCCTCGGAACTTTTGAAAATCGGCTTTATTGTCACTTTCTCCGTACACATTAACAAGGTCAGAACCCATATCAACCGAATCCCCCATCTGATCGGTCTGGTTGCGCACGCTTTTATAGCGTTCTTCCTTGTTTCGTGGTGCGGTGACGACGGCTCAGCCCTCGTCTTTATACTTATATTTATATCTATGACCTTCTTCGCAGGTCTTAAATGGTACTACTACGCGATTGGTGCGGCGGCGGCTGTGTGTGGTTTCTCAGTTGCCTGGTTTACAAACATCATTTCGGGTTATCAGCGCCGCAGAATACTCGCAATCTTCAACCCCGAAGAATACGCAATGACCGAAGCGTATCAGCAGACAAGGGCAATTCAGGCCATGGGATCGGGCAAACTGCTCGGCAAGGGTTTGTTCAAAGGTGAATATACCCAGAGCGGTTACGTACCCGTTGCCCATAACGATATGATTCTCAGCGTAGCGGGCGAAGAACTCGGACTTTTTGGTACGATTGCGGTTGTTATCCTGATAGTTGCAATTTGTATGAAAATTCTTTCCGTTGCGGGCAAAGCACAGAAAAACGTTGGATACTATATGTGTTGCGGTGTTGCGGCAATGATTGCCGGTCAGTCAATGATTAACATTGGTATGTGTCTGCGACTGCTCCCCGTTATCGGCATCACGCTTCCGTTTTTCAGTGCGGGCGGTTCATCAACGCTCTGCCTCTACCTTGGAATCGGAATTGTAATGAGCGCATACAGATACGCAAAACAAAGACGAACTTCACTTATGTTCTAAAAAATTAACCCCGTAGCAATTGGCTACGGGGTTTTTACTTACCTATTATATGTTATTCAGAAACAACGTCTTCGCTTTCCTCAGCTTTGAGGTCTGCCAACTGAACAGCCTGAATTTCCGGAATTACGGAAAGCATCGGTTCAACGTCCTTCTTTCTGAACTTACGGTCAACATAGTTCTTTGTACACTTCATAACAATCGGAGAAAGTACAAGAACACCGATAAGGTTGGGAATCATCATAAGACCGTTGAATGTGTCGGAGAGATCCCACGCGAGCTGAGCGTTGAGGATTGCACCTGCGAGAACCATTACAACGAAGATGAAACGATAAATCGGAACGGATTTTACACCGAAGAGATACTCCCAAGCCTTTGTACCGTAGTGGCTCCAGCCGAGTACGGTTGAGTAAGCAAAGAAGAAGATTGCGATTGCAACAAACATCGGGCCGATATCACCGAATACTGTACGGAACGCTTCACCCATAAGAGCGCTGTCAGCAACGTTAGCGTAAGCCTCAGCCTTCATACCTGTTTCAAGGTCAAAGAGACCGGAGGAGAGAATTGTGAGAGCGGTGAGAGTACAAACGATAATTGTGTCAGCGAATACCTCAAAGATACCCCACATACCCTGACGAACAGGCTCCTTAACGTTGGAACTGGAGTGAACCATTACAGAAGAACCAAGACCGGCCTCGTTGGAGAATACGCCTCTCTTAAAGCCCATCTTCATTGCGGTCATTACTGTGAAACCAACAGCACCACCTGCGAGTGACTGTGAAGTGAACGCATACTTGAAAATAGAACCGAATACTGCGGGAACCTGGGATACGTTCTTGCCGATGATAACAAATGCACCAACAAGATAAATAACGATCATAACGGGAACGATCTTCTCTGTGAAGGAAGCAACTCTCTTAAGACCACCAACTACAACAAGACCTACTGCGATGAGGAGGATGATACCAACGATAAGCTGGGGTGTGATAACGCTTCCGTCGGGAGTCACAAGTTCAGGAATTGTGAAAGCGTTTGTGATGTTGCCAACCATACTGTTTACCTGGCTCATGTTACCGATACCGAATGATGCGAGCAAGCAGAAGATTGAGAAAAGAACTGCAAGAACCGCACCAATCCATTTGCAACCCTTCTTACCGCCAAGACCGTCACGCAAATAATACATTGCGCCGCCGCTCCATTCGCCTTTTTCGTTCTTGCGACGGAAAAGGATACCGAGAACGTTTTCAGAATAGTTTGTCATCATTCCGAAGAATGCGATAACCCACATCCAGAAAACTGCACCGGGGCCACCAACAGCGATAGCACTTGCAACACCAACGATGTTACCTGTACCAACTGTTGCCGCAAGAGCAGTACAGAGGGACTGGAACTGGGAAATTGTCTTGTCCTTTGTGTGCTTGGTAACTTTTCTGTCACCAAAGATAGCACCGATTGTGTTTTTGAACCAGTGGCCGATGTGACCAACCTGGAAGAATTTTGTAAGCACAGTCATAAGAACGCCTACAAAACCGAGCAAAATAAGTGCAGGCCAACCCCACACAAATCCGTTAACGGCACCGTTAACTTTTTCAATCATTTCTACCATACTTCATCTTCTTTCTGCATAAATGCATGAATTTGTATAAAAATACACAACATTCCACACTTTAACACAAAAAAGGGTTAAAGTCAAGAAGTTTCCTCCTGTTTTAACCCTTTTTTACATTTTCTTAATTTTTATTTGGAAATAAACATTTTTTTGTAGGTTCTGATGTATCTTGCCACCATAAACCCGCTGAGCAGAGATATCAAAGCAATCACAGTTGTCAGAACACTGATAAACAGATTATGATTACCGATTACTGCGTAAAGATATTTTTGCAAAAGATCATATTGAGAAATAAACTCCAGAGCATTGCCCTTATAAAAAATCAACATCACGGTACACAATGAGAATACTATACCTGCCAAAAAAAATACAACGGGAATTATCCATGTCAGATGATAGTATCTGAGAACGTTTCTGCCGTACACATCAAGCATTTCCCTGAAAAACTTTGCACAAATAACAAGGAACATAATAGCCATCAAAATCAATATGGAAACAACGGCAAGGATAGAAACCGTAACTATGGACGACGTGCCATCCATAACGTTAATAATTGAATTTTCTATATTCCCGGAAAGTGCAATTGTTGTTGATAAAAAAAACATCAACAACAATACAATCACGCAGTACGCCGTACTTACCGCGTGGAAAGCATATAGCGATCTGAGTCCCAGGCTTACTAATTTTCGTTTTTTCTTCCTGCATCCGCGTGTAAAAATCATCCACCCCATAATGTCTATCATCAAGACGAGGGAAATCGGAATCAACACGTAAAACAAACTGTTATTTTCAAGATACAACATCATTGTCACATACTGAATAACGGCCAGAAGAAACAACTTGCAAATGATAAGCGGGGTAGCCAGTTTGCTCATTCCGAATCTAAAAACGAGGTCAACGCCGCTACCGAGAGTTCCAACGCCTTTTTCAAGAATTCTCCTTGGTGGAGTGTAACTGTAACAGTTGGGATTATCCTTATCAAAATTCAGTTTTGTTACGTTCTCCAGATTGCATCCGCACGACTGACAATGCTGTGTACTCTCTGCATTATTCCAATGGCAAAGAGGACATTTAATCATTTACCCCACCTCAACGTCGTAAGTCCAGCCTTCAATTCCGTCGATCATATTATAAAGTTTCTTATAGCCGAGGCTTGACATCGCCTTAACGGCAATATCACTTCTGAATCCCGACATACAATAAACTATTATCTTCGCTCTCTTATTGGTAAGTTGCTTGACAACCTCCTGCTTAAAAGGCTCAACGTCATTTTTATCAATCGGAATATGTACGCTGCCGGGAATATGCTTCTCATCATATTCCTCCTGCGTTCTTACATCAAGGACGATATAATCACCCGTATCAATCAATTCTTTCGCTTCGGCGGCGGTGATGGTTTTAAAATTATACTCCCCTGTATCCGAGCACCCTGCGAGCATACTTAAACACAGAACAATAGCAAGTATCAATGAAACCTTTTTCATGAAAACTGCCTCCCATATAAATGTTTTAGTAAGTTACCTGTACATCCGCGATATCAACACCATACAAATACGCATTTGGTTTAAAATACTTTGAGCCGCTTTCAACGTCCGTAAGTTCAAGAACGTAGGGTGTTGCGAACAGTCCTGCCTCACTGATATGTGGGCGATACTTGATGACCACCTTGCTTATCTTCTTGCCCGAAACGTTTTCAATAAACAATCCTCTGCTGCCGTTTTTATCACCTGCATACAACTTGAGAATGCCGCTATAGCCCGTATCAACGGGTACACCCGCCAACGATGCGCTTACAATTATCGCATCAGTCCTGACAATAAATTTATCCGAGGCGCTGTAAATGTAATTGTCCACGCTTTCTGCCCAGATACTTGCACCCCTCGGCAAATACGAAATATTGAAGCAAACCTCTTTACCTCCCGCGTTCGCATTTATCGTAGCGGAATAAATGTCGTCCTCACCAACGTTGGTGACAAGGATGAACAATGGGTTTTTGGAGTTGCCGTCAAGCAATCCTGCCGCATTTATTCTCAGTCTGTTGGTTCTGTCACCTACGATTACAGGCAATCCGTTGACGGAAATCTCCTGAATTGTAATAGGGGCTTGATTACTTATCGTGGGCGGAATAACGCCGTCAACCGTTGTTGTCGAAGTATCCGAGGGAGAAGTTGTGGTCGTGGTCTGACCGCTATCGCTTGTCCCCTCCTCGCTGCCAGAGGTTGTAGTTGTAACGGTTGTAGTAATCTGAGTATTGGGCACTGTCGTACCGTTTGTAGTTGTTGATGAAGTCGGGTCAACGTCGTTCACGCTGCATCCCGCAACAACCAATATAGCCAAAACAAGAACCGCGCAAATAACACCTTTAAATTTCATCGATGCTCTTACCTTTCTCAATTTCTCTTGCATATTTTATATAGTTTTCAATGTATTTACATATATTCGGCGCGAGGACGTCAGGTCTGCCTGTTTCGGCATAAAAATACGCTGGGCAAGCAAAGCAAACATCGCGCATATTACACGTTGTACATTCATCGGGAAAACGGACGATTTCATCTGTTTTCTGAACAATTTCATCCCACGCCTGTTTAAAACCGACCTGCAACGGATACGCTTTGATAAACGGCATTTCAACACAGGGAAGCATTTCCCCGCGCCAGTTAATCCAGTAACTGCTGCGCGCCGCCTGACATTTCAGTTTGTTTCCGTTGCGCCTGAATTCAAGTCCGCCCGCATCCTCGTCAGCAAGGGACCGTTTTGATAAAGCGGAGATTTTTTCCGCAAAGCGCTCATTCGGGAACATAATAGATTCACACTGCAGATAAACTTTTGCCGCATCTTCCGCGCAAAGCCGCGTATCGTCAACTCCGTAATCGGAGGTTTGTTCAGGCGGAAAAGTATAACTCATCTGGGTAACCATCAGTCCCCTTGACTTTGCAAACTCACAAATTCCCTTGGCATCCTTGACGTTATATTTAGTCAAAGTAAGATTGATTTTGACGTTAAGTCCTGCCGCAATAAGTTTGTCAATATTGCACGTTACAATATCGTAACCATTCTTTAACCCGCAAAGTTCCTCATAGGTTTCATTATCCGAGCCATAAAGACTTATACTAAACCTGACCGGTGGATAATTTTTGAAAAATTCAATGTATTCATCGTTGAAAAGAGTGGCGTTGGTGCTGACTGAAATTTTAAGTCCCATCTTGTGAAGCGCCTGATAAATCTCCTTAAAATCGGAGCGCATCATAGCCTCTCCGCCCGTCAGTTGAAGGTAAAGCAAGCCTTGCTCCGCCGCCTGACGTGCAAGGTCAATCCACTGCTGAGCAGTCAACTCCTCATCAGCGCACGGTTTGAAATTTCCAGACACAATATAGCACATTTTGCAACGCAACGTGCAACGGGCGGTCAGTTCAAAGCCTGCCGAAATGGGCGTTTTGGACATAGCCGCCATATTTATAAGTTTTTTTGAAATATGAGCCTTTCTGCCCACTGTATCCATTTCCGCACCCCCTATATAAACCTCTCCAGAGTTTCAACCGCCGACTCATCAGGACGGCACTTTAATTCATAAACCGGTATCTGTGAAAGCAATTGCTCCGTCACTGCGCACACCCGACTCATCTTCGCCTTGCTCCAATAAGGGAAAATGCCGCCTTTCATCATCGCGCCAAATGCGGCTGCCCCACCAAGTTTTTTTATTTCATTCTCTTTTGATTGACCGAGAAAAACAATCGCCGACAAATCAACGCTGTCGTTGACGTAAATTCCCGACGAGCCCGCCCACGGCGAACCGTAAGCAAACCATTTCCCGTTGACAAAACGCACAGCCGCTCTGTCCCCGTTCAGCACGCGCGCACCGCGATGCTTCTCCCAAAGCGCCGCCTGAGTGGACTTACCGACTCCTGATGGGGCGCTGAAAATCACGCCTTTATCACCGACTTTTATCAGCGATGCGTGCATAAAAATCCCATCGAAATCAAGTATCTCGGTTTCAAGCGACAAACTGCGCTGAATATTTATCGGTCGTGTTGCATTAAGATAAATCGTTCTACTCTCAACATCAAGCACGCTGAGTTCACCACCGTAAAAATAGCGGTGATAGATTCGCCCGTCAGATTCAAAAACCGTCATTCCCGCGCCGTCATAAACACGCTTTGCATCGGCGGGAATATAATCATCGGGATTGTTAACTGCGAGGGTAATGTAGACAACGTCTGCGCTTTCAAAATCAGCACAAAAATTTTTAAGATTATCCTGTATCGGTAAAGCGCGGTCAGAAAAAATCCGTACTTTAATATCCGCAATTGACAAATCGCATCGGATTTTATCCATTCCGCTCACCTCTTTCAGAAAAATTACTGTTCAAATCCTTTGTAAACGTGATACTCCTCGAGGCACATTCCGAGTTCGTTCATCTCTTTTGCTGCTTCAACACCGACGTAGCGCCAGTGCCACGGTTCATACTTAACCTTTGTTATGTCAACTTTATCTTTCGGATAACGAAGCACGAATCCGTAGTCCTCAGCGTGTTCGGAAAGCCATGCAAACGCATCCGAATCCTCAAATGACGTATTAGTTGTACCGATATCGACCGCAAGGCCAAGATTGTGGTCGCTGCAACCGGGATACATATATGATTTTGCGGTCAAAGCCATTGCATCGTCCATACTGTAACCCTGATACAAGAAATTCTTTACAGAGTTTGAAAAACTCTCATCCTGCAACTCAACGGAGCGATACGCCGAAATAACCCACATCCAGTTGGTGACACCGTCTGCGTGTGCATCCGCGCACATCTGCTCCCAGATGCCTGCAACTCTCTCGTCAAGAGCGAACGGATACGTTCCCAATCCGTACTTAATCGGCACGGTTGTAATCACGTAATCATCAGGAAGTTTGTTCTCTCCGTTTGCCAAAATCAGATACCATTCAATATTTTCGGTATTGATAACGGGTATGTACGGGTACGGTATTTCACCCTGTGCGGTGGTTGTAGTAGTTGTTGTGGCTGTGGTAGTTGTAGTAGTGGTTGTAACCGTGGTTGTTGGCGCAGTTGTTGTCTGCGTTGTTGTGGGTGCAGTTGTCGTCGTCTGAATATTATTGTCAGAACAACCGATTGCAGTAATAAGTGTGAGCAAAACGCTTACACAAATGAAGATAAACTTTTTCATAATTTGTTTGCGTTTCCTTTCGATTTATTGAAAGAGTACGGATAAAATTCCCGCAAAAGTGCCAAGAGCCATAAGTCCCGCAAGCACAAGCGCAACTATCCTTACAAAATTCTTTTTCACTATAATTCTTCCTTTCGGCATCTGGAATTACGCCATCTTTTCCTTAGCGTAATTTCTCAACGCTTCTTTTATTCTGAGCGCTTCATCCATTGTTTCGGCGTGAGCGGTTATATACGCTTTGATTTTCGGTTCTGTGCCCGATGGTCTGAAAATAACCTCAGCAACATCGCCCAATTTATACAAAAGCACGTTGGACTTCGGCAAATTGATAACGGTCGTTTCACCTGTAGCACAATCTGTACATTCGCTTAATTTATAGTCAAAACGTTTTGTGACTTTGAAGCCTGCAATCTCATCGGGTGCGGCATTTCTCATACTATCCATAAGTTCAGCCATCTTTGCCATACCCTGAGAGCCCTCAAAAGTGAAGTTGTCAACATGATTGAGGAAAATTCCAAACTCTGTGTAAAGGTCGGAAAGCACGTCGGCAAGACTCTTACCCTGCTTTTTATAGTATGCCGCCATTTCACAGATGAGCATTGATGCAACAACGGCATCCTTATCCCTTGCGTGAATTCCCGCAAGGTAGCCGTAACTCTCCTCATAACCCATAACAAAACGGTCAGCCTCGCCCTTTGCTTCAAGAGCGGTGATGTACTCACCGATATACTTGAAGCCTGTGAGAAGTTCTACCATTTCGCAATTATACTTTCCGCAAATCGCATTACAAAGAATTGTTGAAACAATCGTTTTGATTGCAATCGGATTTTTCGGCAGCGTTCCGTTTGCACTGCGCTGCGAAAGGATATAACTGAGCAGAATTGCACCCATTTCGTTACCCGAAATAAGTCTGTAATCATCACCGTCTTTAACGGCAACGCCAACTCGGTCACAGTCGGGGTCAGTTGCAAGAAGAATATCCGCCGCATAATCCTTCGCCATTTCAATAGCGCACTCAAACGCCTGTCTTACCTCGGGATTCGGGTAGGGGCAGGTCGGGAAATTACCATCGGGTAATTCCTGCTGCGGTACAACTTTTATATTCTTTATTCCAAGTCTGTCCAGAACCTCACGGACAGGTTTGTTACCTGCGCCATTGAGAGGAGTGTATATAACTTTAAGGTCGCAATCGTCACCGACGGGATTGATATTCTGTTCAAGAACATGCGACATAAATTTCTCGACGAGTTGATGAGAAACGTATTCAATAGCGCCACTCTCCACCGCCGCATCAAAATCAACACGCTTTACGTCTGCAAAAATGTCGGTTTTGTTAATGAATCCATACACCTTGTTTGCCGCTTCGTCGGTCATCTGATAGCCGTTGGGGTCATAGCACTTGTAACCGTTGTACTTGGACGGATTGTGGCTTGCCGTGATAATAACGCCCGATGAACAACAGAGTTCCCTTACCGCAAATGATACAACGGGGGTGGGAATAAGTTCGGAAAACAAATAAACCTTTACTCCGTTTGCCGCAAGTACCCGCGCGGTTTCCTGTGCGAATTCCGTTGATTTTATTCTTGAATCGTAGCCGATAACTACGCTCGGATTTTCAAAACTGCTTTTCACGTAATCGGCAAGTCCCTGTGTTGCCTGACCTACCGTGTAAACGTTCATACGGTTTGTGCCCGCGCCCAGAATTCCTCTGAGCCCTGCCGTGCCGAATTCGAGGCTCTTATAAAAGCACTCATAGATTTCCGCTTCGTCACCCGCAAGCGCATTAAGTGCCGACTTAACACTCTCATCCTGTGCATTATCGCACCAGAGTCTGTAAAGTTCCATAGACTTGTTATCCATAATCATGCCTCCCAAACAATTACGTATTTGGTGTAACTTTTTTGTTTTTGTAAAAAAGTTTATAGTATTCCACTATCCAATTCATTTTACAACTTTTTATATACTCTTGTCAATTAAAATTCATTAAAAACCTTTTTCCAATTATTTATTGTTTTTATGGGACAAGTTGTGGTAAAATAAAAAAAGAGGATGTGATTTTATGAAAAAACTTCTTAAAAACGGTTTTGTAATAAACGTTTTTACGGGCGAAATCGAAAAAGCAAACGTATTGATTGATGAAGATAAAATAATCGGTGTCGGTGATTACTATACCGACACCGACGCTGACGTTGTTGACGACATTGAGGGCAAATATATATGCCCCGGTTTTATCGACGGGCATATTCATATAGAAAGTTCTTTCCTCACCCCATGCGAATTTGCAAGGGTATGTGTCCCCCATGGTACAACGGCGGTTATTGCTGACTGCCACGAAATTGCCAACGTCTGCGGCAATGACGGAATAAATTATATGATTGAGGCAAGCAAAGGCTTACCGCTTGACGTATATTTTGCAATCCCCTCCTGCGTGCCGGCAACAGATTTTGACGAGGCGGGCGCAAGGCTTGAAGCAAAGGATATTGAGCCGTTTTATTCAAACCCCCGAGTAGTGGGACTGGGCGAGGTTATGAACTACGTCGGAGTTGTATTCGGCGACCAGAAAGTGCTTGATAAGGTCAATTCCGCACTTTCTCATAATCTGACCGTCAACGGTCACGCACCCTTACTCTCAGGTAGGGAACTTGACAAATATGTAAGTGCGGGCATCCGTGACGACCACGAAACAACCTCCGTCGAGGAGGCACAGGAGAGAATACGCAAAGGTCAAAGGGTTATGATTCGTCAGGGTACAGCGGCAAGAAATCTCGAATCACTTTTACCTTTGTTTGACGACCCTTGGGCAAGCCGTTGCCTGCTTGTAAGTGACGACAAACACCCCGCCGAACTTGTTGCAAACGGGCATATTGACGAGATTATAAGGCTCGCAGTGCGCAGTGGAAAAAGCGCAATAACCGGAATTAAAATGGTTACAATTCAGGCAGCGGAGCACTTCGGACTTAAAAACATCGGTGCGGTTGCACCGTCATACAAAGCCGACCTTGTTGTGCTTGACAATCTTGACACATTAAATGTTTGCAAGGTTTACAAAAACGGCAACAAAGTTGCGGAAAACGGCAAGGCTCTCGATTTTGAAACGCCCGAAGTTGATGCAAGACTTGATAGCGTTGTGCGCAATTCATTCCATATCAACGAAATAAAAAAAGAAGATTTTATAATAAACGCAAGCGGAAAAAAATCCTGCCGTGTGATTGAACTTATCATAAATCAACTCATCACCAACGAACTTATCACAGAGATTGATTTTGACACAAACAACGGCATTGACATAAGCAGAGATATCCTGAAATTAGCCGTTCTGGAACGCCATAACAATACGGGACACATCGGACTTGGCTTTGTAAACGGAATTTCAATGGAGTATGGTGCGATTGCCGCATCTGTTTCGCACGATTCCCATAATCTTATAGTAATCGGCACAAACGAGGACGATATGGTTGTTGTTGCAAACCGCATTCGCGAACTCGGCGGAGGAATGGTTGCGGCAAATAACGGGCAGATTTATGCCGAAATGCCCCTCCCGATTGCGGGCATTATGACAGATGCACCTGCACATATTGCGGCGCAACAGAACGAGCAGGTACGAAAGAGCGTATACGACCTTGGTGCAGATGACCACGCAGCGCCTTTTATGACAATGGCATTCGTCAGCCTGCCCGTAATACCCCACCTCAAAATGACCACAAATGGTTTGTTTGACGTTGATAAATTTGAACTTGTGTCACTGTTCGTATAAAAATTAGAAAGGGAGGAGCGTCAAACTCCTCCCCTTATTTTTTTAGGAGCAATAATATCTTTTACGATAAAATTGCAAGTGTATGCGAATCGGTTGACAATTCAAAAGTTTTATATTATAATTGACGGGCTTGTAAAAAACAAGTTCAAATTAATATCTATCGGGGTGTGGCGCAGTTGGTAGCGCGCGAAGTTTGGGACTTCGATGCCGCAGGTTCGAGCCCTGTCACTCCGACCAAAATCCAAATTTGACCTTTAGGTTGAATTTGGATTTTTCTTTTGTTGGTAAGGGATCGAACCTGTGAAGGCGCGATGCGTTAAGAAAACAGTTCGGGAACTGTTTTTAGTGAGCGGTGCGAGGCGGGTACTGTTGCAAAGCAACGGTCGACGAGCAGTCAGTATGCAGCGCAGACGGTCGAGCCCTGTCACTCCGACCAAAATCCAAATTTGACCTTTAGGTTGAATTTGGATTTTTCTTTTGTTAGTAAGGGCTCGAACCTGTGAAGGCGCGATGCGTTAAGAAAACAGTTCGGAGAACTGTTTTTAGTGAGCGGTGCGAGGCGGGTACTGTTGCAAAGCAACGGTCGACGAGCAGTCAGTATGCAGCGCAGACGGTCGAGCCCTGTCACTCCGACCAATATCCAGTTTCAACCGTAAGGTTGAGGCTGGATTTTTATTTGTAGGCCCGAACCTGTGAAGGCGCGATTTTTAATGCATATTCCACCGTATTTTACCGATAATAAGTGTGGTGAGAAAATGGACGTTATAAAAGTTATATTGACGGCGCTGTTATCGGTTGCGGCGTTGTTTATCATCACAAAAATTATGGGACACAAACAGGTTGCACAACTCGACTTTTTTGATTACATCAGCGGCATCACCATCGGCTCAATAGGCGCGGAACTTGCAACGGAATTGGAAAAGCCGTATCAGCCGCTGATTGCGCTGGCAGTCTACGGCTGTACGTCGGTTATTTTAAATCTCCTCGCCCACAAGATACCGCGAACAAGAAAATACATCAACGGCACACCGACAATACTGCTGAACAGTGATAAATTATACCGTTCAAATCTGAAAAAAGCCAAACTTGACCTATCCGAATTTTTGCTTCTGTGCCGAGAGCAAGGATATTTTGACCTCGGCGAAATACAAACGGCGATTTTTGAACACAACGGTAAGTTATCCATTCTGCCCAAAGCGGCAAACCGTCCCGCCACGCCCGAAGATATGAACATCAGCGTCAAACCCGCACACATTGGTGTTGAAGTCATTATGGACGGGCGGATTATGAGCGAAAACCTGTCGCGCATCGGGCGGAATAAAACGTGGCTTGAAAAACAAATCAAGGAGCAGGGTTTCAAGGACATCAGGGAAGTATTTCTTGGTATTTACCACGCAGAAGACGACGAACTGACGTTGTATGCAAATGAATGAGCGTAAAATAAAACTCCAAGTCGGACAATACGTCAGGCTTGGAGTTTTGTTTACTTTTAAGATTTAAATTTTATGATTGGAAACCCACGTCAGCACTTTGTCGTAGTCCATACTGCCGTCGGCGACGGAGAGTCCGAAATCAATGAGTTCGGGCTGGGTGTAATTCATTTTTACTCCGTTAAGCCTCAAAGTCATAAGCATCACAAAAACGCCGATGCGCTTATTGCCATCAACAAATGCGTGATTATTAGTAAGCGCAAACATCAATCGCGCCGCTTTTTCCTCTATCGTCGGGTACGCCTCGCTGTCGCCAAACGTGCTCAGCGCACTGTAAACCGCCGACTCCAAGAGATTACGGTCGCGCAATCCGTGACTGCCGCCCGTTCTTTTTACCATTTTTTCGTGAAGTGCAAGCACCTCTTCTACTGT
The DNA here is from genome assembly GCA_017560255.1 of Clostridia bacterium. Taxonomy (GTDB): domain Bacteria; phylum Bacillota; class Clostridia; order Oscillospirales; family Acutalibacteraceae; genus RGIG7273. The sequence continues at coordinate 163,341 of JAFYOI010000008.1, read as the reverse complement.
TAAAATCATCATTTCGCCAACTCCAAAAATGCCTCAATATTTTCTTCAAGTAATCCATCCGCCGCGCTGTCAATCATATCCTGTCGCATCTGCATCGCCGCTTCCATAGTGTTGTACTGCTCAAAATCAACCACGACGTACCGCGGTCTGTTGTTCTTTAATATAACCGCCATCCCGTTCTCATCAACGGCGCGGGTAACCTTTGAAAAATTTTGGTTTGCTTCCGTCATTGGAACAAGACATTCGCTTTTTATCATCATTTATATCACCTCTTTTGTTAATATAACATAAAAGTAGGATGAATTCAACCTATTTTTTAATTTCGTATAAAAAACGCCCTCCGAGCGAGTCGGAGGACGTTTTATTCTGCGATATTTATTCATTCAAAAGTCGAATTGCCGCGGCGTATTTTTCTCTGCGCTTCAAGGCTTTTTCGTCAACGACGTCAAGTCGGGTTACGTCACTGTTGTGTGCAAGGTCGGCAAGTTTGACCGTTTTTGCAATCGGGTTATTCTTCAGTTTTGCGACGTACTCCATATACGGCACGTCATCCCCATGAGTCATCAAGGAAAGCGCTTCAATAACACTCTCACTGAACCCCATTTTCGCAAGATCATCAAACGTATAGTCCGTATCCTCAACCACGTCGTGCAATAATGCAACAATGGTTGTATCCTCGTCCGTCATCTGCTCGGCAAGGTGGAACGGGTGAAAAACATAGGGTATTCCGCTCTTGTCCAGTTGGTCTTTATGCGCCTCAAAACAGAGTTTCAGCGCCTTTTTGGTGTTCGGTGTGTAAATCAATTCATCGCCTCCGATTCATCTTTCAGATCATCAAACATTTTTTTGACGCTGGGGGCATTTTTGGTCAATTTCTTGATGCTCAGATCCTGCGCTTTATCGTTTGCCAGGCGCAAATTGTTCTGCGACGACAAAAGAGAATCCTTTACTTTCTGAAGTTGTGAAATCGCTTTGTCAATCTCACTTATCGCATCTTCAAACTTACGGCTTGCCAAGTCAAAATTGCGCGCAAATGCCGTCTTGAAAGTATCCATATTCTCCTCAAAATGCACAAGATCCAGTTGCTGTTCACGAACTATCTGCAACTCTCTGCGGTACTGCAGCGAATTCATCGCCGCATTTCTGAGCAAAGTGATAATCGGAATAAAGAACTGCGGTCTGATAACGTACATTTTCGGGTATTTGTAGGACACATCAACAATTCCGTTGTTGTAAAAATCATTGTCACTTTCAAGCAGCGACACTAAAACCGCATACTCACACTTCTTCTCGTTACGGTCCTTGTCAAGTTCCTTGAAAAAGTCCTCGTTCTTATGCTTTGTCTTTGTTTCGTCCGCTTCGTTTTTCATCTCGAACATAATCGAGATATACTCCACGCCGTCAACGTAATCCCTGAAGATAAAGTCGCCCTTACTGCCTGTACGGGCATCGTTATCCTTTTCAAAATACGCATTTGGGAAAGCGGTCATTCTCAAAGAGTTAAACTGATTCATACAGTGCTGCTCAAGAGTTTCTCCAAGCAGTTTTACGGACTGGCGAGCCTTTAAATCTTTATAATACTGAATCTGCTCGTCCTTGTCCTTGAGTTTACTGTCATAGCCCTCTTTCAAGGACTTGACCTGCAATTCGCTTTCTGTTTTCTGCAAAGTGATTGCGTTAGTCAATTCAATGATTTTGTTATCTTTCTCAACAAGTTCGCTTTGTTTCTCGTTGGTTGCTTCCATAACCGCCATTTTCTTCTGAGTTTCTGCGGCGTCAAGTTGCGCTTTAAGGCGCGCGATCTCGCCCTCTTTCTGAGCAATCTGTCTATCCTTTTCAGCAATTTTTTCGTCCTGCGTGCCCTTTTGCTTAAGCAGCGCATTTTCAAGTTCGCTCTCCTTTGTTCTGTTGAGCGCTTGCTCACGACGCGACACTTCAAGTTCAAATTCCTTATCCCTTATCTGTCGCACTATCTGCGCATAATCGGACTCATCAACCTGAAAAACCTCATTACATTTTGGGCATTTGATTTCTGCCATAACCAACTCTCCTGTCTTTTTTTATTTTCTCTTTTCTCCGTATCTTAACTATATGAGTATTATAACATTTACCAACAAATTTCTCAACTGTTTAATATGAACCGTCATTTTTTCTTCGTTTTCTGCCACCTGTGTAAAAGCATACAAATCCATTGACTGCTCGAACACATCAAGTTGACCATCGTTATTTAAATCAAACAAATCACCGAAAAATCCCACATAACTTCTCCCCTTTTTATTTTATACAATAATTATAACATATTGTTTGTACGATAAACGGGACTTTGATGAGTCAAATTATATTACTATACAAAATTGCATATACTTAATTACATAATTATTGCGTGGTGATATTTTTGAAAAATTCCTTTCCCCTCTGGCAACTTATCGGATTCGGTGCGACCTCTCTTGGCGGCACGTTGCTACACTTTCTGTATGAATGGACGGGTGAGAACGCATTTGCCGCTCTTATTTCGGGCGTTAACGAATCAACGTGGGAGCATATGAAACTGTTGTTTTTTCCGACGTTCATTTTTGCACTCATTCAGAGCCGATATTTTAAAGACCTTGGAAACTTTTGGTGCATCAAATTTGTCGGTATAGTGACGGGACTTATTTTAATTCCCGTTATTTTCTACACCTATAACGGTGCTTTCGGAAAATCACCCGATTGGCTCAACATTTCAATCTTCTTCATCTGCGCCGCAATCGTATACATTACGGAAACACGGCTATACAATAAAAATTTCTCTTGCAAGCGCCCGACCGCCGCATTTATCGGAATATGTCTTATCGGTGTTGCCTTCATCGTCTTTACGTTTCACACGCCGCAAATACCATTGTTTCAAGACCCCATTACCAGATTATACGGAATATGAAAGCAAAACGCCTCGGAAAATCCAAGGCGTTTTTTTATACATTTAATTTTTTAAAAAATCTGCGACTCATAATAAACCCTATCAAACTGACCAAGCCGTCAGTTACTATGTAGGTAAACCAGAAATAATCGAGTCCGAATCGGGAGAAAAGATACCCAAGCGGCACAAAGAGGATAACTGTACGAATAACCGTCAAAGCGGAACTTTTAAGGCTCATTCCGACCGCTTGAAACAACACGGGATACGTAAGCGAAGTGACAATAGTAATAAAACTGAAACCCATTATTCTGAATGCTGTCAAGCCAATCTCAATCACCTGTGCATCATTTGAGAAAAACCGCAACATTGGTCCCGGAATCACATTGAAAAGTATCGTGCCGAGTGACATCAAAGCAACGCCGAAAAGAATTGAAAAATTCAGCGTCTTTTTGCACCGTTCATACTTCCTCGCTGCATAGTTAAAACTGATTACGGGCACTATGCAAGTCTGCATTGCACCAAGTGGGATAAAGAAAAACGTCTGCCATTTATAATACAACCCAAGCACTGTTACCGCGGCATCGGAAAAAGTGGCAAGCACCATATTCAATCCAAAGATATAAAACGTGTACGCAGACTGCATAAGCATATTGGGCATTCCGAATTTGAAGATTTTTGCGATATATCTCGGATACTTTCTGAGCGACGGTGATTTACGAAACCCTTTTTTCATAACAACAAGAGCCGCTACAATTTGTCCCAATACTGTTGCGATAGCCGCACCCATAACACCCATCGGTTTAAGTCCAAATAATCCAAAAATCAGAATAGGATCAAAAATTATATTGACAACTGCACCTGCAATCTGTGCAATCATCGGGGTTTTCATATCTCCACGCGCCTGCAGAATCTTTGTCCACACGCTTTCAAGAAACAAGCCGAAACTGAAAACACACGTTACTCGTCCATATATTATAACGTCGGCAATAACGTCCGGCGAATCGGTTGACACACGCGCATACAAGGGCATCAACGCATAACAAGCAGCGGCGAAAATCACCCACAAAATCACCGCCAGCGGTGTCCCGATACCTGCATACTCGTCCGCTTCATCCGATTTGTTCTTGCCAAGTTTTGCCGCCATAACGGTGTTTATACCAACGCCCATACCAACCGCAACGGCAATCATCAGAAGTTGTATTGGATATATGATGGAAAGCGCAGTCAGTCCCGTATCGGAAAAACGTCCGACAAAAACACTGTCCACAATATTATAAAGCGCCTGTATCAGTTGCGCTAACATTACGGGCGGTGCTAATTTTAAAAGTATTTTGCTCACCTTTTCCGTGCCAAAATAATTTACCTGTTCCTTTATACTCTCCACTTTGCCACCTCCTGACAACCAATCGAGTATACTCTCATTTGTTTTTTGTGTCAACCACAAACAGAGTATAAAAATACCTAAACGGCATAGAATACATATTATAATTTTAATTTTTTTGAGCACTCGAAAGCGCTTTTTTGTAAACCCTATTTTACAAATTTAATTCTCTTTTCGCATTAAAATAACCACTTTTGTGCAAAAACAACAGTTTTCGCAACTGATAGTTGCATAAAATTCCAATGTTTTGATACTTGTAATAATTCAAAATTTATTGTATTATATACAATCGGATGACAAGATTTTAAACTTCATTATCGGAGGGATAGTATGACAATAGGCGAAAAGATCACTCATTTACGCAACGCCTACGGTATGTCGCAGGAGACTCTTGCAGACAGACTTTCGGTATCCCGCCAATCCGTTTCCAAATGGGAAATGGACCAGACCCAGCCGCAGATTGATAAAGTTCTGCTGATTTGTGAAATCTTCGGCATCACAACCGATGAATTACTTTTTGACAACCGTGTAATCAACCGCTCACCCGCGGGTGCTCCGTACAAAAATAAATATTTTGGCACAGACGGTTTCAGAGGTGAGGCAAACGCTGTACTGACGTCTATGCATGCATACAAGGTAGGCAGGTTCCTCGGTTGGTACTATTCATCAAAACTTTCGGGTTGTCAGAAACCCGGTTATCGTCCGCGAATATTAATCGGTAAGGATACGCGCCGCTCAAGTTATATGCTTGAATACTCCATTGTCGCGGGTATAACGGCTTCGGGTGCTGATGCGTATATGTTACACGTTACCACAACGCCCAGCGTTTCGTTTGTAACAAGGCAGGACGAATTCGATTGCGGCATTATGATTACCGCATCGCATAACCCTTTCTACGACAACGGAATTAAGATAATCAACAGGTACGGAGAAAAACTTGACGACGAAACCACGGCTTTCATCGAAGCGTACATTGACGGCGACCTTTCCGCACTCGGTATTCAGGGCAGCGATTTGCCCCTTGCCCATAAAGAGCGCATAGGATGCATCGTCGACTACGTTTCGGGCAGAAACCGCTACGTCGGATACCTTATCTCCGTTGCTTCAAACTCATATAAAAATCTCAAAATCGGTCTTGATTGCGCTAATGGTGCTTCGTGGACAATCGCCAAAGCGGTTTTTGATGCACTGGGCGCACAAACGGTTATGATAGGAGTTGAACCCGACGGTCTTAACGTAAACAAGGACTGTGGCTCAACACATATTGCAAAACTGTGTGCGCTTGTAAAAGAGCGACATCTTGACGTAGGATTTGCATTTGACGGCGACGCCGACCGCTGCATTGCGGTTGACGAAAACGGAAACGTTGTTGACGGCGACGGCATGATGTACATCCTCGCAAACCGCCTTAAATCAAAAGGAATGCTCAACGGCAATACGGTTGTTGCAACGATTATGTCCAACAGCGGCTTTGTAAATTCGCTGAAGAAAATCGGCATTGACTGCATACAGACAAAAGTCGGTGACCGCTTCGTATATGAAGCGATGCAGAACAAGGATTTCAAAATCGGTGGTGAGCAATCGGGTCATATTATACTTAAAAAGTACGCTACGACGGGCGACGGAATTCTGACGGCGATTATGATTGCGGAAGAAATGCGCGACAGAAAATCAACGCTCAGCAATCTTGTTCAGCCTCTCACTCTTTATCCGCAGACAACTGTAAACCTGCGTGTTAAAGACAAAGACGCGGTTATGGTGGACGAAGTTGTACTAAACGCGGTTGCGGAAATTGAAAAACTCATTGACGGCAACGGCAGAGTGCTTTTAAGGCAGAGTGGCACAGAGCCTGTTATCCGTATTATGATTGAAAGTACGAGTATTGACCTTTGCGAAAAATACTCTGACATACTCTCACAAGTTATTAAAGAAAGAGGTTATTGCTGTGAATAAACTTGTAAAAACTTGCGACCTTTACGAATGCAACGTCCCCTACCTCAAGGACCTTTTTGACAGTTGCGAATACCCTTGGGAAATGTTGCCGAAAATTAAAAATCTGGCACTCTCCCTCATAGAAAGCGGAATGGAGGATTTCACCGAAATTAAACCCGGTGTACTGGTCGGCAAAGACGTTAAAATCGCTGACACCGCAACAATTGATGCGCCCGCTATCATCGGTCACGGCACTGAAATCCGCCCCGGCGCATACATCAGGGGCAGTGTTATCACGGGTAGCAACTGCGTTCTCGGCAACTCCAGCGAATTCAAGAACTGCATTATTCTTGACAAGGCACAAATTCCCCACTACAACTACGTAGGAGATTCGGTTCTCGGTAACCGTGCACATATGGGCGCAGGCTCAATTTGTTCCAACCTTAAATCCGACGGCAAAGCGGTCGTTATCCACGGAGAAGAGGAAATTGAAACCGGTCTTCGCAAAATAGGCGGTATTCTTGCAGATGGCGCTGACATAGGCTGCGGTTGCGTTATCAACCCCGGCACAGTAATCGGCAGGAACACCTCCGCGTACCCCTTAACCCCATTACGTGGCGTATATCCGTCAAACTCAATTATCAAGGCAACCGACAAAATTGTTTTAAGAGAGGAAAATGCATAATGAAATTCATCACAACAAAAACTTACGAAGAAATGAGCAACAAAGCCGCTGACATCATCGCAGCGCAGATCATCGTTAAGCCCAACTGTGTACTCGGTCTTGCAACCGGTTCATCCCCCGTTGGTACTTACAAAAGACTTATTGAGGACAACAAAAACGGCAAGATTGACTTCTCCACAGTAACAAGCGTTAACCTTGACGAATACGTTGGTCTTGACGTTTCCAACGACCAGAGTTATCGTTACTTTATGAACGACAACCTCTTTAACCACGTTAACATTGACAAATCAAAGACTTTCGTTCCCAACGGCTGCGCTGAGGATCTCAAGGCAGAGGGCGAAAACTACGACAATATGATCAAGGCACTCGGTGGTATTGACCTTCAGTTACTTGGCATCGGTCTTGACGGTCACATCGGTTTCAATGAACCCGATGCTTACTTCACAGGCCCGACTCACGAAGTTGTACTTGACGAGTCCACAATCAAGGCTAACGCGCGCTTCTTCGCAAGCGAGGACGAAGTGCCGAAGACGGCAATCACAATGGGTATGATGTCCATTATGCAGGCAAAGAAAATCGTGCTTGTTGCAAACGGTGCCGCTAAAAAGGAAATTGTTGAAAAATCCTTCTTTGGCCCGATTGACCCGCAGGTACCCGCTTCCATTCTCCAGTTGCACCCCGATGTAACTGTAATTTACAGCGAAAACTAATTAATAGAAAAAAGAGCATTCTGATTTCAGAGTGCTCTTTTTTTGTAAAATTATTTCTGTGAATAGGTTACAACAAACAAGGCAAACTATATCTGTAACCTAATTCAAGGAGGCGAAAAGAATGAATTACAACAATCAGAACAACACCAACAACAACTCAACACAGAAAAAGAACAACAGCGCTCAGAACAACTGTCAAAATAATGCACAGAATAATTCTCAGAACAACGCGCAGAACAATACAAAGAACAACGTAAAGAATCAGCCGAGCAATCAGAGATAAATTCAAAATAACCCGCAGGAATTTTCCTGCGGGTTATTTTATAATTACTTTCTCATAACAATATCAAGATAATCGTTCAGCTCTTTAAATCCGCCATGTGCAAACTGATTGATGTCAGTGTTTGATTTGTTAACAAGATTATCGGTCAAGAGAAAAACTTTCATTCCTACGTTCTTCGCAGGCATATCGTCGTCGACATCATTACCTACCATAAGGCATTCTTCGGGAGATACGTTGAGCGTCTTTGCAATACTGAGGTAATAATCTGCACTCGGTTTGCCGTAACATGAGTTTTCATAAGTGGTATACAATTCAAAATCATCGGGCACAAGTCCCGCCCATTCAATGCGAAGTTTTGTTGCAATCTGAGGGAACATCGGGTTTGTTGCAAGTGCCACTTTCACGCCGTTCGCTTTAAGTTTACGGACAGTTTGCGCTGCCATAGCATCAAAACCGCAAACTTGCTTTGCTTTATGAAAATCCGTTTTATAAAACTCCTCAAAATAAGGAATATCCTCACGGGACTTTTCACCGAAAACACCCATAAAAAATTCCCAAAATACTTCCTCGTTAGTCCTTACTCCGTCATTTTTCATCATTCTGAGCGTGCCGCCCCATACCGCCTCAATGAGTTTGTCCGGCTCATATCCTCGCTCAGACAGTTTACCTGCAAGCAGTTTAAAATACGTCTTTATAAACGTATCCTGATCAAGTGGCAAAAGTGTTCCATCCAGATCAAATAATACAGTTGTAACAGCCATAATAATTATCTTTCCTTTGCGACAAAGAACAGCGCAACCGTACCCGGTCCGGAGTGAGCACCGATAACGGGGCCGATGTTGGAAATCAATTCAACGTTTACGTTATATCTTGATTTGAGTATCTGTTCAAGTTCTTTTACGTCGTCAAGGCAATCGGCGTGAGAGATAAATACTGTTCCGTTCTCTTTATCCACTGCAAGTTCATCGAATTTGTCAGCCAATGCGATAAGAGCCGCTTTTCTGCCCCTTGCCTTAGACATACTGATGAGTTTACCCTCGTTATCAACGTGCAAAACGGGTTTGATACCGAGCACTTTACCTACGAGTGCAACAGCGGGGCTTACACGACCGCCCCTCTTCAGATAAACAAGATCATCAACGGTAAACCAATGACAGATGCTCAAAGCGATATTGCGCGCATATTCTGCAACTTCATCAATATTTGCGCCCTCATTGCTCTTTTTAGCCACAAGATAAACGAAAAGTCCCTGCCCCGCAGATGCACAAAGGCTGTCCACACAGATAATCTTTCTGTCGGGATATTTTTCAAGCAGATCCTCCGCCGCAATTCTTGAAGAATTGAAAGTTGTGCTGAGCCCAGAAGAAAAACCAAGATATATCACATCTTTACCTTGTGAAAGCGCAGTTTCAAACGTTGCAGCAAACCTTTCGGGATTGATTGCCATTGTCTTTGCAACGCCGCCCTCTCTCATTTTGTTGTAGAACGTGAGAATATCCATATCATTTCCAAGATATTCCTTTTCCTGACCCTCAAAACGAAAACTCAAATCAATGTTTTCAACTCCCCACTGTTTGAGAATCGCAGGGTTGATATCACTGCCGCCGTCTGTAATAATTACGTAGTTTTTCATAAAACTTCTCCTTTTCCTGCCGATTTAATCAGGCAATCCGTTTTTACTTATATCACGCAAATTGTTTACTATTATCTCAAAAGTTTCGTAAAAAATAGCACGATTTTCCTCGCTTACCTCATCACCAGCCAACTCAACGGCGCGATTCGCTCTTTCCCTGACTCTTTCTGCCGCATCAATTCCCGCCGCAGTGAGTTTAAAAGTGCCACGATAAAGGTTCTGATAAACGCCCTCTTTTTTAACAAGTCCCTTTTCCTCCATAATCGCCATCATACGCGATACGTCGGACTTATCCTTGCCGCACACTTCACAAAGTTGCGGTGCGGTTACACCCTCGGGAAAACGGTGCATTGTCAGCAAATATACGGAATGGGGCCCTTTAAGACCATACTTGGACATTTCGTCCGACGTTATTTTATGCCAACTTCGTGAAGCCTCTGAAATCAAAAACGAAAAGCGCTCAAATCTGTCAATCACTGCCCTATCCCCCATTCTATATTTTTCCATATCCCGCACATTATACACTAACAAAGTTGAATTGTCAACTTCTTTTAACGTAAAATGAAATTCTGCAAAAGTTACAAATCATTAAGCATTTGTGCAGAAATGTACCTGCATATACACTCTGATTGATTTTTATAGCAGTTTATGTTAAAATTCAAATTACAAAAGGGAGGATTTATCATGAAAAGATATTTAACTTTTTTTCTTGCACTTATAATCGCACTCAGTTTTTTGGGCGGTTGTGATAAAATAGGCACAAATTCAACCACCACAACCACTAATCCGATAACAACCACAACCCAACCCATAAGTGACGTATTGAACGACAACGCTCCTATGATGTGGCGCGTAACGGGAGAAAACGGGCAGACTCTCTACCTTTTCGGCACAGTCCACGTCGGCGATAAAAGAAACGAAGCAGTACTCAGCAGAATTGCTCCGACCATGGACAGTTGTGATGCACTTGCCGTTGAGTTTGACTCCGTCGCTTATCAGGAAGATCTGAAAACGATGATGCAGGATATGGCGCAATACGTTTACGCAGATGGCACAAAAATCACCGACCATCTTCCAAATGATTTATATAAAAAATGCGTTAACTTAATGAAAGACGCCAACCTCTATATGTCGGCTCTCGACTACTACAACGTTTCAATGTGGTATCAGTACGCTGACAATGCAGCGCTTCTCAAGCACTCAAATCTTTTATCCGATTATGGAATGGAAACACTGCTTCTTGACAAAGCATACAAGCAGAATATGGAAGTTCTCAGTGTTGAATCAGGCTCATTCCAGATGGCGTTGCTCAACAGTTTCCCCGAGGAACTTTTTATTTTCCTTTTGCAGAACCTTTTTGCAAATATTGACACTTACGGCAAAAGCCTTGACGAACTTTACACTGCCTGGCTTGACAGTGACTTTGAGAAATTCACCGCTTGCGTGCTTGCAGACTCAGAAGTCGGCGAATTATCGCCCGAACTCATAGCGATGATTGATGACTACAATAAGAAACTGATGGACGACAGAAACGTTGGTATGGCAGATAAGGCGGAAGAGTACATCAAAAGCGGTAAAACCATTTTCTTTGCGGTCGGTGCGGCTCATATGGTTGGCGAAACAGGTCTTGTAAAAACACTTACGGACAGAGGATACACTGTTGAAAGAGTTTCTTTCACACAAGCAAACTAATATCTGAAGAAACGGCTTGGCGATATTCGTCAAGCCGTTTCTTTGTATAACAAAAACCACGCGATAGTCGCGTGGTTCAAAAGAGGTTAACCGATGCTTTTGTGTGTCGCTCATGCCGCGACAGGCATGCCCTTTCTTGTGTGGGCGAAAAGAAAGGGCAGAAAGATTCGTCTTAAACGACAAGGGCTATGCCCGAAAATGAAATAGCCCCCGTTTTATGGGGAGGATATTTATTTTCTTAAAAAGAATAAGAAGTTACAACTTTGTAACCTTGGTTACAGTCTTGTTACATTTATTGACTTCATATTTTTCGTTGTGATAGGATGGGGCCATAATAAGCAATGAGGTTAGGGAGTGTCTGACAACATTTGCCGAAAACGCTATGAATTCAATAGTAATAGCAAATCAGGAAAACGCAGTAATTAAGTCCGTAGAAAGTGAAGAAACAAACGGCAAAATCACTTTCACAGTTACTACAGCCACGGGAAAATTCATAAAGGAAGTCTATATTTTTAACTATAACGCATAAATTCATAATCGTCCCCAAAAAAGAACGGCTTGATGTTCCCCACATCAAGCCGTTCTTTTATATTTGAGTTTTACTTCTCTTGTATTTTTTTACAGTAATGGTGAGGAAAATTCCGCAAAGAATAATCTGTATAACCGTTGAGGCGGGAGTTGCAAGTCCGATATGGAACAATCGCGTGGTGTATTTACTGACAATCCACGAAATCGGCACACGCACTCCGAATGCACCGATAAGGCCCTGAATCATTACAAAAACGGTATTGCCGCAACCGTTGAAGTAACCGATAAAACAGAAAAGGAAGGACGTGAACAAACAGTCAATTGCATACGCCTTCATATAGTCTGCCGCTGCTGAGATAACGGGTGCATCCTTTGAGAAAATACCCGCCAGAATTTCACCGTGAAAGAACGTACAATACCAGATGACAACACCAACGACAAGTGAAGAAACTATACCGCACAGCAGTGCTTTCCGTGCACGCTCGGGTTTTTGCGCGCCAATATTCTGAGCAACAAACGCCGACATTGATTGCATATATGATGATGAAACAAGCATAAGGAAACCGCACATTTTCTGTGCAACGCCAAGTCCTGCCGATTCAATAAGCCCTATCTCGTTGATAATTGCCGTTATTACGAGAAAAGAGATGCTGACAAGCAAGTCCTGCAGTGCAATCGGTGCGCCAAGAACGAGCATACGAGAGATATATTTTCTATCAGGGCGTATATCTTTTCTGCGAAAAACAAAGGGCAGACCTCGTTTCTTTATAATCAGAACCGAAAGAAAAACACTGACCGCCTGTGCGAAAACGGTTGCAATCGCCGCACCGACCGTACCGAGTCCGAATCCGCCACAAAGCACAAGGTCGCCGACAATATTAAGTCCGCACGCTATCGCAACGGTGATGAGAGGCATTTTTGAATCCCCTATTCCTCGAAAAATACTGCCGACAAGGTTGTATGCAACGATGAAAACCGTGCCCGCACCGCAAATCACAACGTAGGAAACGGTTTGTGAAAACGCTTGCTCGGGTGCGTGCATAACGTTTGAAAGCGGTGATGCCAGAAACACTGTTGCAACGGACACAACGACCGCCACAACCGCAAACAAGCAGAATCCGCTTCCGATTATCTTACCCGCTTCCCTTTTTTCACCCTCACCTATCTTTCTACCGACAAGTACGGTTAACCCCATCGCAAGCCCCGTTATAACAACGGTTATCGTATGCATAATCTGGCTGCCCGTAGATACGGCGGATACGTCGGCGGGTGTGCCAAACCAACCAACAACAAGCAAATCCACCGCACCATACGTTGTCTGCAAAAACAGCGCCAACAGTACGGGAAGCGCAAATTTAACAAGCGGCGCAAAAATACGCCCTTGAGTAAAATCCTGAGTTTGTTTCAATTTATATTCCCCTTTAATTCAAATACCAAAAAGAGATTATATTATCTTTTTGTATCTGTGTCAACAACCACACACACGAAAAAAAAGTTGAAAAAAGTCAGAAATGATGATAACATAAAAACATCATTATGATAAATTTTAAATAAAGAAGGTGTCAATAATGGGGTTTTTTAAGGAAAAAACAGTAATCATCACGGGCGGCGGACGTGCTGAACCGCTCAAAGACGGCTCAGCGGGTTCAATCGGTTACGGTATTGCACTCGCTTACGCAAAAGAGGGCGCAAACCTTGTTCTGACAGGCAGAAACGTCAAAAAACTTGAGGAAGCAAAAGAAGAACTTGAACGCCTATACAATATAAAGGTGCTTGCAATTCAAGCGGACATCAACTCCGGCGCTGACAATGAGGCAACGGTCAAGAACGTTATCGACCGCACTATTGAAGAATTCGGACGAATTGACGTGCTTATCAATAACGCGCAGGCTTCTGCTTCCGGTGTAACGCTTGCAGAGCATACAACCGAGCAGTTTGACCTTGCGATGTATTCCGGTCTTTACTCCGCTTTCTACTATATGAAAGCGTGCTACCCCTACCTTAAAGAAACAAAGGGCTCAGTCATCAACTTTGCTTCCGGTGCGGGACTTTTCGGCAACTTCGGTCAGTGCTCATACGCGGCGGCAAAAGAGGGCATCCGCGGTCTGACACGCGTTGCTGCAACTGAATGGGGCAAAGACGGCATCAACGTAAACGTTGTTTGTCCGCTTGCATGGACTTCACAACTTGAAAAGTGGAAGGAATACAATCCGGAGGCATTTGCCGCAAACGTTCACATGCCCCCGATGGGCCATTTCGGTCATACTGAACTTGAAATTGGCAGAGCGTGCGTACAACTCGCATCCCCCGACTTCAAATTTATGTCGGGCGAAACAATCACCCTTGAGGGTGGACTTGGTCAGAGACCGTAAAAAATAATAAAAGCGGTTGTCCTGCAACAAGCAGGGCAACCGTTTTGTTTTTTCAATCTCCGACGGGAGAACACAGTTCTCCCCCACAAAAAGATTTAAGTTTAGTTTTTTATCCTACCTCAAAAAAACACCCTTTCTCTCCGAGTGGAAAGAAAGGGTGAAAAATTTATTTATTCATTTTTAGAATTATTACATTGTACCAAATACGAACTTACCAACGAACAACAATGCAATAATTGTAACAGCGATATCCTTCTTTGTGAACTTACCTGTGAAGATACTGATGAGAACGTATGCGATTGCACCGATACCGATACCGTTTGCGATTGAGTATGTAAGCGGCATCATAATGAGGGTAAGGAATGCAGGAACAGCGTTCCTCATATCCTTCATATCTACGCTTGCGAAGTTCTTGAGCATCAATACGCCAACAAAAATCAATGCCGGAGCGGTAGCCGCTGACGGGATGATACTTGCAAGCGGAGAGAGGAAGAGGCAAACGATAAAGCACAAGGATGTTACCAAACTTGCAAGACCTGTTTTACCGCCTGCTGCAACACCGGATGCAGACTCAACGAAAGTTGTAACGGTTGAAGTACCGCAAATAGAACCTGCAACAGTTGCGATTGAGTCGCAAGTCATAGCCTTGTTTACGTCAATCGGGTCGCCGTTTTCGTCGAGCATATCGGCCTCAGCCGCTGTGCCGTAAACTGTACCGATTGTGTCAAACATATCAACAAGGCAGAATGTGATGATAAGCATAATAACGGAGAAGATACCGCCGAGCATCTCACCCGAGAATGCGTTTTTCCAAGACTCAGCCTGGAATACGCCTGTAATACCGATTTCTGCAAAATCCTTGAACGGAGTTGCAAAGGACTGCATATCAAAACTCGGCAACTGCCAGATAGAGAGATAGTAGATAACGGTTGTTGCCAAAATACCAATCAAAACGGAACCCTTAACGTTGAGTTTTGAAAGGATTGCGATAATGATAAAGCCGAGAAGCGCGATGATTGCGGGAGCGATTGATGCCCAATCAGCACCGTTAATCTTAACGAACTGAACCAAAGTGTACTGGTTATCCTGAATAATGCCAACATTCTGGAAACCGATGAACGCAATGAAAAGACCGATACCTGCGGGGATTGCCTTTTTGATACAATCCGGCATAGCCTTTGCAATGTAACTGCGAAGTCCTGTAACAGAAAGAATAAGGAAAATGACACCGGAAATGAGGATGATAACCAATCCTGCCTGATAGCCCTTGATTACGTCGCCACCGTTTATTACCTGCGGCAAAACGAAGGACGTAAAGAAGAATGAGTTAAGACCCATTCCACACGCTTGCGCAAACGGAAGTTTTGCGTAGAGCGCATAGAGCAGCGTACCGATTACTGCGGCGATGATGGAAGCAATATAAACTGCATTCCAGATTTGACCCATACCGGGAACATCGAACATAAAGCCAGTAATCTGATTCGGGTTTACGACGATAATGTACGCCATCGCAAAGAAAGTGGTAATGCCCGCGATGACTTCGGTTCTGACGTTAGAACCACGTTCAGAAATCTTGAAGAACTTGTCCATACTAAATCTCTCCTTTGATTAGATTTGACTACATTATACCACATATAGTGAATAATTCAAGCATTTTCGCAAAAAAGCAACAAAAAAGCGGCTGAAAATTCAACCGCTCAAATATTTACATAAACAAATTAAAGCAAGGTTTCTCCGTTTTCAAGACGGGCAATTTCATCAATTCGGGACTGATGTCTGCCGCCCTCAAATTCGGTTGCAAGGAAAACATCACAAAGTTCACAAGCAAGACCGTAACCAACAACTCTTGCGCCCATACAAAGCACGTTTGCATCGTTGTGAAGTCTTGTATATTTCGCAGAAAAATAGTCCGAACAACAAGCAGCACGGATTCCTTTAATCTTATTTGCCGCAAGGGACATTCCGATGCCCGTACCGCAGACAAGTATGCCCGTTTCACACTCACCCGAAACTACTTTTCGTGAAACTTTTTCAGCAATCGGGGCATAGTTCACGCTGTCGCTTGTATGACAACCGACGTTTACACACTGATGACCGTTGTCTTCAAGATATTTTACAAGTTTTTCTTTAAGTTCAAAACCGCCGTGGTCACTACCGATTGCGATAATCATTGTCCCTGCTCCTTTTTCTTCTTTAATTCCCTTTCAGCCTGCGGCAACCTTAAATATACAACGTCAAGATCACCGGCATCGACTGTTTTCTCACCGTTGGCAATAGCGTTCTTCGCGCAAAGCGCAACGCCGGACGCTCTCTGGAAACGTTGCTGCGGCGCGGCAAGAGTTACGTTTGGTAAATCCTCAAACTGCGCGTAGCAAACACCCGCACCATCACCGACGAGAAAAATTTTGCCGTCAATTTTTTTAATTTTCTCTTTAAGAGTTTCAATAGCCACCGCCTCATCGGGCATTATGCGTGATACGATACCATCCTTTACGGAGAATAATCCGCAATAAACCTGAGCACATCTTGCATCCATTACGGCGCAAACCGTACAATCGCAGTTAAGAAGATTGTACGCCATCGCTTCAAGAGTTGAAACACCAAAACATCCCTTATCAGCGCCAAGCGCCATTCCTTTAACCGCCGAAACGCCGATTCTCACGCCCGTGAATGAACCCGGGCCGCAAGCAACGGCAAAAGTATCGATATCCGAAACGGTAAGCGAGGTCATTTTAAGCGCCTGCTCAACCATCGGCATAATCGTACGGCTGTGGGTAAGTCCTACGTTGGAGTAGGATTCGTAGAGAATTTTGTCATCATCCAAAATACAGACTGACGCAGGGCCCGCAGAACTTTCAATTGCTAAAATTTTCATTGTCCTCTCCCCCGTTCAATCTCAATAATGCGCTCATTCTCATTTTCGCCCACGCTTATCGTAACAAAAATCGTATCGTCGGGCAACGCGTTTTCGATATTCTCACTCCACTCAACCGCAACGACACCGCCCATTTCAAGATATTCAAAAAATCCCGTTGAATAAAGGTCGTCCCAGCCGTCAACACGGTACATATCAAAGTGGTAGAGATTTATCCTGCCCTCATACTCATGAACAAGGGCATAAGTCGGACTTGAAACACTCTCATCAATTCCAAGTCCTTTTGCCATTCCCCTTACGAATGCGGTTTTTCCCATTCCGAGAGTGCCGAAAAAGGCGACAACTTCTCCACCCGTCAACCCTTCGGCAAATTTCTGCGCCAAGGCTACGGTCTGGCTTTCATTTTCAGTTTTAAAACGCCCGAATTCCATAAGCACTCCCGATAAATATATTTTTAGAACAAACCTGTGATATTTCCGTCAGAATCCATATCAATCTTTTCAGCCGCAGGAACTTTCGGAAGCCCGGGCATTGTCATAATATCGCCCGTCAGAACAACGACAAATCCTGCACCCGCGGAAAGTTTAACTTCCCTTACAGTTACGTCAAAATCGCTCGGTCTGCCGAGAAGTGCGGGATTGTCAGACATTGAATACTGTGTCTTTGCAACGCAGATGGGCATATTGCCGCCACCGAGTTTCTCTGCCTCGGCAATATTCTTCTCAGCATTTGCAGTGTAGATAACGCCACGTGCACCGTAAATCTTTGTTGCAACAGCGTTGATTTTCTCCTTGATTGTTGCATCAATCGGATAAATCGGAGCAAAGTCGGACGGCTTTTCACAAGCGGCAACAACTGCCTTTGCAAGTTCAATACCACCGTCGCCGCCGTTTGCAAACACGTCGGACAATGCAAAATCAGCGTTTCTTGCTTTACAGTAATCACTGATGAAGTTGAGTTCCGCTTCACTATCAGTACCGAAACGGTTGATTGCCACAACAACGGGCAAACCGAACTTGTGAATATTATCAATATGTGCGCCGAGGTTTACGATACCCTTTTCAAGAGCCGCAAGATTCTCTTCGGAAAGTGACTTCTTATCAGCACCACCGTTATATTTAAGCGCTCTTACAGTTGCTACAAGAACAACTGCAGAGGGATTGAGTTCTGCCAGACGGCACTTGATGTCAAGGAATTTTTCTGCGCCGAGGTCTGCACCGAAACCAGCCTCAGTAATGCAGTAATCAGCAAGTTTAAGCGCAAGTTTTGTTGCGCGTACGGAGTTACAGCCGTGAGCGATATTGGCAAACGGACCGCCGTGCATAAGAACGGGTGTACCCTCCAAAGTCTGAACCAAATTAGGATTGATTGCATCCTTGAGAAGCACTGCCATAGCACCGTGAGCGCCAACATCTTTTGCTCTTACGGGTTCACCGCTGATTGTGTAAGCAACAAGAATATTTGCAAGTCTTTCTTTTAAATCGTCAAAATCCCTGGAAAGACAGAGTATTGCCATAACTTCACTTGCAACGGTAATCATAAATCCGTCCTCACGAACAAAGCCGTTAGCCTTGCCGCCAAGTCCGACAACGATATTTCTGAGTGCGCGGTCGTTCATATCCATACATCTCTTGAACACAATTCTGCGCTCGTCGATGCCAAGGGAGTTACCCTGCTGGATATGGTTATCAATCATAGCGCAAAGAAGATTGTTTGCCGCAGTGATGGCGTGCATATCGCCTGTGAAATGAAGGTTTATATCCTCCATAGGAAGCACCTGAGAATATCCGCCGCCTGCCGCGCCGCCCTTTACGCCGAATACGGGGCCAAGGGACGGTTCACGCAAAGCAATAATTGCGTTTTTATTGATTTTTGCAAACGCCTGACCGAGCCCGACGGTTGTTGTTGTCTTGCCCTCGCCCGCGGGGGTGGGGTTGATTGCGGTAACAAGGATGAGTTTGCCATTCTTGTTATCCTTTACTCTTTTGAAAAGGCTCTCGTTGAGTTTTGCCTTGTAGTGACCGTACGGCTCATACTCGCTCTCCTCAACACCGATTTCCTTTGCTATTTCACTGATTTTTCTAAGTTTCGCGCTCTGCGCAATTTCAATATCAGTAAGCATATTAACAATCCTCCCTAAACCTTAAATAAGAATTTCACCCTCAAAGAGCGTCTGAGCATTACCCGTCATATAAACAGCCTCGTCAGTGTATCTGATTACAAGGTCGCCACCACGGAGTTTTACGGTGATGTCCTCGTTCTTGTTGCAGTATCCGTTTTCAACAGCCGCAACCGCCGCCGCACAAGCACCCGTGCCGCAAGCCCAAGTTTCACCATTGCCTCTTTCCCAGACGCGCATTTTAATCGTCTTCTTGTTGAGAACTTTTACAAACTCTGTATTTACTCTCTCGGGGAATAATTCGTCGTTTTCAAACTGCTGACCGATTGTTTCAACATCAAGGTCTTCAATCTTGTCGCAGAACACAACACAGTGCGGATTGCCCATTGATACACAAGTAATGTTGTAATCCTTACCGCCAACTGTTACAGGCTCGTTTACAATGCTCTTGCCGCTCAACTTAACGGGAATGAGTGACGGTGCAAGTTCAGCCTTGCCCATATCAACACAAACGCTTACAACCTTGCCGTTGTTTCTGTTGAGTTTCAAAGTCTTGATACCGCTGAGAGTTTCAATTGTCATCTCCGTCTTGTTAACGATGCCGTTATCGTAGAGATACTTACCAATACAACGGATTGCATTACCGCACATCTTGCCCTCGCTTCCGTCAAGATTGAATATTCTCATCTTCGCATCAGCAACGTCACTGCGACGGATAAGCACAACGCCGTCCGCGCCGATTCCGTAATGTCTGTCGGAAAGTCTGAGGCTCAAGCCCTCGGGATTATCTATTCTCTGATCAAAACAATCAAAGTAAATGTAGTCGTTACCGCAACCCTGCATCTTTGTAAACTTGAGTTTGAGTTTTTCACTTCTCATATCGTTGATATTTACAAGTTCAGTGCTATAAACTGTGTAACGGCTCTTGAGTGAATCAGCAAGAGCGTTAGCGGTATCGATAGAAGTAAGACACGGGATGCTGCGCTCAACGGCCTTTCTTCTGATAATAACACTGTCACGGGTAGGAAGTCTGCCCTTGGAAGAAGTAGAGATTACGTAGTCAACCTTACCACTTTCGATAAGTGTCATAACGTTTTCATCGCTCTGGTGAATCTTGCTTACGGACTCGGTGGGGATTTCAGCACTATTGAGAAGCGCTGCTGTGCCCGCAGTTGCGTAAAGTTTGAATCCGAGGTCGTAATATCTCTTTGCTGTGTCAACGATTTCCTCCTTATCGCTGTCACGGACGGTGATGAGAACGCCACCTGTTTTCTTCATCTTGTATCCTGCTGCGATGAGTCCCTTGAACAATGCCTCCTGGAGAGTGTTTGCAATACCGAGAACTTCACCAGTGGACTTCATTTCCGGTCCGAGATGGTTATCAACGTCAATAAGTTTCTCAAACGAGAATACGGGAACTTTTACCGCAAAGTACGGAGAGGATTTATAAAGTCCTGTGCCGTAACCGATTTCGGAAAGTTTCTCACCGGGTTGACCGTCTCTGCCAATCATTGTGCGGGTCGCTATATCAACCATCGGCACACCCGTAACCTTACTGATATACGGAATTGTACGTGACGATCTCGGGTTAACCTCAATTACGTAAAGTTCGTTTTCATAAATTACGTACTGGATATTTACAAGACCTCTTGCATTGAGGGAGAGGGAAAGGCGCTTTGAGTAGTCGATAATCTTCTGCGTCATTTCGTCGCTGATGTGTGATGCGGGGTAAACGGCGATTGAGTCACCGGAGTGAACGCCCGCACGCTCAACGTGCTCCATAATACCGGGGATAAGAATATCCTCACCGTCGCAGATTGCATCAACCTCAACTTCAAGACCCATAAGATACTTATCGATGAGTACGGGATTTTCGATGTTATGGGAGAGAATGATGTTCATATACTCAATGATGTCATCATCTCTGAATGCAATAATCATATTCTGACCGCCGAGTACGTAGGACGGGCGCATAAGCACGGGATAGCCGAGACTGTGAGCCGCATCAAGAGCCTGCTCGGTTGTGAACACTGTGCTTCCCTTCGGTCTGTCAATGTTAAGTTCTTCCAGAAGCGCGTCAAAACGCTCTCTGTCCTCGGCAGCATCAATGCTGTCAGCGCTTGTGCCGAGAATATTAATTCCCATTTTATCAAGGAATCCTGTAAGTTTGATTGCGGTCTGTCCACCGAACGCCACAACAACACCGAACGGTTTTTCTGTCTTGATGATATTCCATACATCCTCGGTCGTGAGGGGCTCAAAATAAAGTCTGTCAGCGGTATCAAAGTCGGTTGAAACGGTTTCGGGGTTATTATTTACGATTACAACGTCATAACCGAGTTTTTTGAGTGAGCGTACACAGTGAACTGATGCGTAGTCAAACTCGATACCCTGACCGATTCTGATAGGACCTGAGCCGAGAACCATAATTGTCTTTCTGTCGCTGTCAAGATTTTTGAGAAAGGCTTCTGCCTCATTCTCTTTATCGCAACTTGAATAGAAGTACGGCGTCTGTGCTTCAAACTCAGCGGCACAGGTATCAACCATCTTGTAGGAAATTTCAAGCGGGTTTTCAACTTTCTGCCCGGAAAGTTTCTCAATCGTTCTGTTAAGGAAGCCCATCTTACGAGCCTTCTCATAAACCTCCTGAGTAAGTGTTTCGCCGGAAGAAAGAGCGTTTTCCATATCAGCAAGGTTCTTGAACTTTGCAAGGAACCATTTGTCGATTCTTGTAATTGCATTGATTTCGTCAGCGGAGAAGCCCCTCTTGATTGCTTCGTAAACTACGAAAATTCTTTCGTCAGTTGTCTGGGCAAGGCGCTCTCTTATTTCATCATCACTCAAAGCGGCAATCTTCGGAGAAGTCATTGTGTCAAGGGAGATTTCGCAGCCGCGCACAGCCTTCATCATACCCTCTTCAAAACTTGTAGCGATAGACATTACTTCGCCCGTTGCCTTCATCTGTGTGCCGAGTGTACGTTTTGCATAAACGAATTTATCAAACGGCCACTTCGGGAATTTAACAACCATATAGTCAATCGCAGGCTCAAAGCAAGCGTAGGTTGTGCCTGTGATAGCGTTTTTAATTTCATCAAGAGTGTAACCGATTGCGATTTTTGTTGCAACCTTTGCAATCGGATAGCCCGTAGCCTTGGAAGCGAGCGCAGATGAACGGGAAACTCTGGGGTTTACCTCGATGATTGCATACTCAAAACTGTCGGGATTGAGGGCAAACTGAACGTTACATCCGCCGTTTACACCGAGTTCTTTAACGATGTCAAGTGCGGCTGTACGGAGCATTCCGTACTCCTTGGAGGAAAGTGTAACCGCGGGAGCAACAACGATACTGTCACCCGTATGTACACCAACGGGATCAACGTTTTCCATACTACAAACGGTGATGCAGTTGCCCTTGCTGTCACGGATTACCTCAAATTCAATCTCTTTCCAACCTGCAACGGAGCGCTCAACGAGCACCTGCGTAATCGGAGAAAGTCGAAGTCCGTTTTCGGTGATTTCAAGAAGTTCAGCCTCGTTATTAACCATACCGCCGCCGCTGCCGCCGAGGGTGAATGCGGGACGGATAATGAGCGGGAAGCCAACCTGCTTTGAGAAAGCAACTGCTTCCTCAACGGTTGTAGCAATAATGGAGGGAATGCAAGGCTGACCAATCTTCTCCATTGTTTCTTTGAACATCTGTCTGTCCTCTGCCTTGTCGATTGTTTCCGGCACGGCACCGAGGAGTTTTACACCGTTCTTTTCAAGAAAGCCTTCCTTTGCAAGTTGCATGGAAATCGTAAGACCTGTCTGTCCGCCGAGAGTTGAAAGAACGCTGTCCGGTTTTTCTTTAAGAATTACACGCTTTACGGTGTCGAGCGTGAGCGGTTCGATATAAATACTGTCCGCCATAGCGTTGTCGGTCATAATTGTTGCGGGGTTGGAGTTAATGAGAACAACTTCAAGACCTTCCTCTTTAAGAGCGCGGCAAGCCTGTGTGCCTGCATAGTCAAACTCCGCAGCCTGACCGATTACAATAGGACCTGAGCCTATTACCAAAACTTTTTTAATGTCTTTATTAAGCGGCATTTGCTATCTCTCCTTTACTTTTTATAACAATCAACTGCTTCGATAAACTTATCGAACATATAGCGTGTATCAACGGGACCGCTCGCGGTTTCAGGAGCGAACTCCAATGAGTAAACGGGGATATTGTTGTATTCAATACCCTCGCAGGTTTTATCGTTTACATTCGTGTAGGTCTGCTTTGCATTGTGAGGAGGAGTTGTTACGGCGTAGCCGTGATTCTGTGTTGTGATGAAAATTCTGCCCGTTGCATCTTCAATTACGGGCTGACTTGAACCACGATGACCGTGTTTGAGTTTGTGAGTACTTGCGCCCTGAGAAATTGCAAGCATCTGATGACCGAGTCCGAGAGCGAACATCGGCACCTTTCTCTTGCAGAGGAGGCGGATTTCATTGATAATCTCATCGTTATCGGCAGGGTTACCGGGGCCGTCGGACAACACTACACCATCGGGTGAAAGTTGCCAGATTTCCTTTGCGCTGAGTTTATAGGAAACGCGTACGACCGCACAATCCCTGCTGACAAGATTTTCAACAAGATTGCCGCACTCACCGAAGTCCCAGAGAACAATTCTTCTCTTCGGATTTTCAGGCATAAACGTTTCAACCTGACTCAAACTGAGAGCCTCAACACCGCCTTTTATTTTATAACTACGAAGTTCGTCCCACTGATCCTCGGTCAGGGACTCCTTATCGGTAATCATACAATTCATTACGCCGTGTGTACGGAGAATTTTTGTAATCTCACGGGTATCAATACCGCTGATGCCGACTACTCCGTTCTTTACAAGGTAATCGTTGAGTTCGCCTTCACAACGGAAGTTTGACGGATCGTCGCAGATCTCCTTTGCAATATAGGCTTTAAGAGCAGGTTTCTTTCCCTTAAGATCGTCAGCGATAACACCATAGTTACCGATGAGTGGGAACGTCTGCATTACTACCTGGCCGTAATAATTACCGTCTGTAAGCGTTTCAAGATAGCCGACCATTGACGTTGTGAAAACAAGTTCACCAATCGCCTCTGTCTGCGCGCCGAATGCCTGTCCACAAAACGACATTCCGTTTTCCAAAAACAGATAAACCTTTTTCATTTTCTTTCCTCCAACGCATTTTTTACACGAATGTTACACAAATCAAAGATTATCGTTGATTTTTACATTCTAAATCAGTTTATTATATCACCTTTTGATAAACTTGTAAATAGAATATTGCCTCGGATACGTCGTTTTTATATAAGAAATTCTGCTCAAATTTCATATAAAATTTTATGCGAATCACCTATTGATTTTTTATATCAACTTGCGATATAATAAGAGCGTATTTTTTCTTTTCAGGTGTAAAATTCAATAAAAGAAACACATAAAAGCTCCGTCCCGCCAAAGCAGGAAAGGGGTTTTATTTTTTGCCGGAACACCGTAACAAATTATTTTTACACAAAACAAAATCCTGCCGGATTAACCGACAGGATTTTTTTATTGTTATTTTGATTTGATAATCAGGCGATTACCACCACGGCCACCAGCTGCCGAAGCCAAGCTTCTTTGTTGTAGTTGTTGCCTTTGTTGTGGTTGTTGTGGGAGCGGTTGTTGTGGTTGTTGTGGGAGCCTTTGTTGTAGTTGTAGTAGTTGTAGTAGTTGTGGTAGTTGTTGTGGGTTTTGTTGTAGTAGTTGTGGTTGTTGTAGTAGTTGTAGTTGTAGGTGCAGTAGTTGTTGTAGTTGTAGTAGTTGTGGGAGCGGTTGTTGTGGTTGTTGTGGGAGCGGTTGTTGTAGTTGTTGTTTCTTCATCCGCAACCTGTCTTGTAACCACTGCTGTGTAAGAATACTCAAGGCTCATTGTGGGAGCGTAGAGCGCGATTGTGCTGCTCGGGCTTACTGCATAAACAACGAAATACGGATTTGCCGCAGAAACAGCGGGAACTGAAATCGTGCCTGAGCCGCTCTTTGAATTCTTGAAAGAAAATGCACTCTTGGACATTGTTGATTTGTAAGCAGTTGCCTGTGTTGCCTGAGCGGAAGAAATGGAATAAACGGTTACAGAGTAGAAAGCGGAAGATTTTGTAGCAGTTACGGAAACCTTTGCATTTGCAACAATGCTGACGTTGCTGATTGTGTAACCTGCGGATGCGGGATATTTTGCCTGAAGGTCTGCCATTACAGTACCGTAAACATCATAGTTAGCAATAACACCACCGAATGTGCTTGTTGAGCTCTCTGTAATTTTTGTCCATCTTGAAGCAGTTGTGTTCTTTCTGTATGTATATGATGCACCGTAGATTGAGGATGCGGTAACGTTCAAGGTGTTGTTGCCGCTTACTGTTTCATTGTTGATTACGGGTGCTTTGGTTGTTGTCTGGGTTGCAGCCTGAGTTGTTGTCTGTGTTGCAGAGGATGCCTGAGTTGTTGTTTCAGACGGAGCGGAAGGAGTTACAACAACAAACTGGCTCTCTGTGGGGAGAAGGGATGCATCAGACGCCTTTGTGATTACCTGCTTTGCGGGAGCAGTTGCAGATGTTGCCATACTTACAAAGTAGAAAGTTGTTCTGTCGGGATCCTTTGCGTTGCAAAGTTTCTTTGTTGTGCTTGTGGGAGTTGTGAAAGAAACACTGCTCCAGCTGAGGAGACCTGTGTCCTTCTTGCCTGTGAACATATTGCCTGAAACGTGATACTGTGAGTAAGAATAAGCAACGGAAAGAGCGGCTGTGCTACCATTTGCTTCAACGTCACTGTTTACGATTGTGAGTTTTGTATCACCAAGGGGATTGTTTTTGGGAGTGTCATAAACATTGATGCCAAACACTGAACCATTTGCAACAACCTTACTGTTTTCAATATACACACTGTAACCTGCGATAGCAGCGTCAATATAGATATCCTGTGCAGAAGTTGCCTCTACGATTGAGGAGTTGATAACAAGTTTCTGTGCATAGATGCCGTGGCCACAATCCTGTGAAGAGTTGTCAGCAACAACTTTTGAATTCTTGATTGTGAGGTCATAACCTGAAATCTGGCCGTTAGTTGTGATAATTGCGTTTTCAATGGTGTTTACACCGTTGAGGTAGAACGCATCACCTGTGCCTGTTGTTCTGATATCAAATCTTCCGCTGATAACACCGTCGGAAGCCCAGATACCGTTGTTGTCGCCATCATTAAGGATTGTGAGTTTATATACGCCGGTATTGATATCAAGGTTTGAAGCGTATGCATCAATTGCGTACCACTTGTCAAGTCCTCTTGCGTCAATTGTAACGTCCTCTGTGAGTACGATTTTGACCGCGATATTGTTTGTTACTTCGATTGCTTTTACTTCACCCTGTGAGAGTGTGAGAGTTGTGCCATCCCATGACCAGCCATAACCGGAAGCCGCTTTTGTGCTGTCAATTGTGAGCAAGCCGTCAGCATCAACCATTGACGCGGAACCAATAAGATAGACAGATGTGATGAGTGTGCATACTACGAGAAGTACGCCGAGAATTTTCTTTAACATTTTGAATTGCCTCCTGAAATAAAACCATTTTTCCGGTCAGTCTTTCTTACCGACCGCCCAATAGTATGCTACCACTTTATATCCCAAAAGTAAAGATGGAGTATTGGTTAAACTTCACATATAAATGGTATTGTTTTTGTGCATATTGCACAAGCGACTTGTCGTTCCACATTTTCAACAAAAAAACAAGAAGGATGGCGCAATGCACCATCCTTCTTGTTTTAAAATACGAATTAAATTATCTGTGTACCGCCCCATTCAACTGCAACAAAGCCTGTGCGGTCAGGGGTTACAAGTTCCTGCTCCGCTACCTTGATCGGTGCATCAAGCCCCTTATAAGTCATAATAACCCTGATTATCGTGTCGGGATCGGGGTTGATTTCAAGAGGCATATTGCGCTCTATTTCATCAGCCGTTGCAAAGCGGATATAATTATATTCATTCGCCTGCAGAATCGGGAGCCAATATATGATAAATTCTTCCGCCTCATATTCGTTCAGTCCGAGGACAGCCAACTTCTCCTCAAGAAACTCAACCGTGTCCTCGCTCTTTACAACAAATCCGTTATCCTCGACCTTAAATTCAACAACATTCTCACTCTCATAATAAAGGGAGTAGAGATTTCTGCCCGTTTCGTTGTAAACAAGTTTGCCGTCGGGCTTTGCAAATACGTTCCATCCATCCACGTACTCGGGATAGGAAACCGTAATTTTCTCCTCATAGCCAAGTCTTACACATACGTTCATCTCTTCCTCGGGATACAGATATATTACGGGCTTATAAATCATTCCATCCCACGGTTCATATTCAACATTAACATTTATATTCTCTATTTCTGAGGCTACGTCCTTCGGCATATTGATAAAGAAAATCCCTGCAAAATCATTCGCTAAACCGCCCTGTGAATTGTTATAGATATACACATTAAGGTTGCTTCCGTTAAGGCAGATATCCTCAATACGAAGTTCCCGGAACGGCTGCCACGGGCTGGGCTGTTCGATCATCAACAAGACGTTATCCTCAAAATAACTCTCGCCATATTCAGCAAACGCCTGCTTAATACCATCGGCATTACTCAAGCCGGAAACGGTTTTCATCCAGTTATCCACTTCAAGTATAAACCAGCAGCAATCCTCATAGCAATCAAGCACTCTGTATGTAGTGGCATGAGTATCCGAACTTATCAGCAGTTTCTCGCCGGCATCAACATAATACTTCAGGCATTTTGCATCCCGCATCATCTGCGCGGCGATCCTGTCATTGTTGTCAGTTGTCTGAGCAATTGTTACAGGCTTTGTTGTAGTTGTAGTGGATGCGGGCTCCGTTGTTGTATTATTTTTGGTTGTAGTTGTTGTGGACGCGGGCTCCGTTGTTGTATTATTTTTGGTTGTAGTTGTTGTTCTATTAGTTGTTGTAGTCATCGTAGTCGTTATGGTTGTCGGCACTACTCCGCCCTCGTTATCACAGGCTGCAAGAGAAAATGATGAAACAATCAAAACAATTACGAAAATTAAAGTTAATGCCTTTTTCATAATATTTACCCCCTCTGTCAGTACACAGAAAACTTAATTTCACCCTCATGATACACCCTTTCCACCAACAAATAAACAAAGGTTACAAAACTGTAACCTTTGTTGTGAATTGTCAACAATTAATGCCATCATCAGTTATTGAAATAAACCAAAAAATCCAACCGCTCTACATTTTCGGGGTACGTCATCAATGCAAATTTGCATTCCATGCAGAAAGTATACGGATTTTTTTCAAATTATTATTGATAAATTCCTATATAATATGGTATGATAGTATGTAATTTTCAACGATGAGGTGATTTTTTGTCCATCGACAAGAATAAAATAAGAAATTTCTGCATTATTGCACATATAGATCACGGTAAATCAACTCTTGCCGACAGACTTCTTGAGAAAACCCGCTCGGTCGCACAAAGAGATATGACAAACCAACTCCTTGACAATATGGACTTGGAGCGTGAGCGCGGAATCACCATTAAGGCGCACGCGGTAAAACTTAATTACACAACCGAAAGCGGTGAGGAATACGTTCTCAACCTCATCGATACCCCCGGCCACGTGGACTTCAACTACGAAGTATCACGTTCACTTGCCGCTTGTGAGGGCGCCGTACTGATTGTTGACGCATCGCAGGGTATTGAGGCGCAGACACTTGCCAACACCTACCTCGCGCTTGACCACGACCTTGAAATCGTACCCATTATCAATAAAATTGACCTCCCCGCCGCTGACCCCGACAGAGTTGCGGCTGAGATTGAAGAAATAATCGGCCTGCCCGCAGATGAAGCACCCAGAGTTTCCGCAAAGACCGGACAGAATATTGAGGCAGTGCTTGAACAAATCGTTTCGCTTATACCTGCTCCGCAGGGTGATGACAGCGCACCTCTGCGCGCGCTCGTTTTCGACTCCGTCTACGACTCATACCGTGGAGTTATCGTTTACGTAAGAATTATGGACGGCACAATCAAAGCGGGCGACACAATGAAAATGATGGCAACAGGCGCACAGTTTACTGTTGTTGAGGTTGGCTATATGCGTGCAACGGGTATGGAGCCTGCCGCTTGTCTTTGCGCAGGTGAGGTTGGTTACATCACAGCGTCAATCAAGACGGTACACGATGCGCGCGTTGGCGACACCGTTACACTTGCCACGAACCCCGCGCCCGAGGCACTCAGCGGTTATCGTGCAGTAAACCCAATGGTTTTCTGCGGTGTGTATCCCGCAGACGGTGCAGACTATGAAAACTTGCGTGATGCGCTTGAGAAACTCCAACTCAACGACGCTTCCCTCTCATACGAGCCTGAAACGTCGGGCGCACTCGGTTTCGGATTCCGTTGTGGATTTTTGGGACTCCTTCACCTTGAAATTATTCAGGAAAGGCTTGAAAGAGAGTACAATCTTGACCTTGTTACAACAGTTCCGAGCGTTATTTATAAAGTTTTTCTCACAGACGGCAGCATGATTGAAATTGACAATCCGACGCATTATCCCGACCCCGCCGTGATTCACTACTGCGAAGAACCGATTACAAACGCATATATTTACTCCCCGCCCGAATACGTAGGTGCAATTATGGATTTGTGTCAGGAAAGGCGCGGCGTTTATAAGGATATGACCTACATTTCAAACGACCGTGTTACAATTCACTACGAATTGCCGCTCAACGAAATTATTTACGATTTCTTTGACTGTCTTAAATCGCGCACAAGAGGTTATGCTTCGTTTGACTATGAAATAATCGGTTACCGCCGCTCAAATCTTGTTAAACTCGACGTACTTCTCAACGGCGATATCATTGACGCTTTGTCCTTTATCATTCACTCCGACAAGGCGTACGGCAAAGCAAGAAAGATTGCCGAAAAACTCCAGGCGAATATTCCGCGCCAGATGTTTGAAATCCCGATTCAGATTGCAATCGGAGGCAAGGTTATTGCAAGAGAAACGGTAAGAGCGCTGCGCAA
The DNA here is from genome assembly GCA_017560255.1 of Clostridia bacterium. GTDB lineage: Bacteria > Bacillota > Clostridia > Oscillospirales > Acutalibacteraceae > RGIG7273. The sequence continues at coordinate 133,176 of JAFYOI010000008.1, read as the reverse complement.
AGACGTACTTGCAAAATGTTACGGCGGCGACATTACCAGAAAGAAAAAACTGCTTGAAAAGCAGAAGGAAGGCAAAAAACGTATGCGCCACTTCGGTACGGTCGAAGTACCGCAGGAAGCATTTATGGCCGTGCTTAAACTCGACGAAGAATAGGAGGGTTGATATGCCCGCATTCTGCACCCATTACCTTTTCGGCGAGGAATTCCTGATTGAACTCCCCGTTGAAAAAAGGCATAACAAAAACTTCAGAAGCGCTTTTTTCTACGGCGTTCACGGTCCGGATTTTCTCCTATTTCACCGTGCGTTGCCGACAATGTTCGGTAAAAGTTTTCGTAAACTGAGCACGAAAATCCATTCAGATACACCCGTTCCGTTGTTTGAAACGTTCCAGCAATTGCTCGCACAGCATAAGGACAACGACTACATTCAGGGATATATTGCGGGATTTGTCTGCCATTACGCGCTTGACAGAACGGCTCACCCCTACGTGAATTTCTTGCAGGAAGCGATAATCCGTAAAGAGAAAATCCGCTACTCACCCGCCGTTGTTCACAACAGAATTGAAACAAATATTGACAAGTTTATGCTTGCAGACAGACTTAAAATAACCAATGCGCGCAAGTTTTCTCCCGCTGAAACACTCAGCACCGACGAAAAAATGCTCAAATGCATTTCATCACTGATGTCAAAAGTTATAAACTCACTGTATAAAACAAAAATCACAACGGGCTCCGTAATGCAGGCGTTTGAGGATTTCAGAAAACTTGAAACCGCGCTTTCCAATGAAACTTATTGGCGTGCGCCGCTTGCTAAAATTATGGAATTACCACTGCGTTTCAAGTGGGGTCCCGCCCTTTCAACTCTTATCAGGTCGGGCAAAATCCGTACCGATTGGGACTACGCCAACACGACGGGTAAAAAATGGATGAACCTGCACACAAAGAGTAAACCTACGCAGGACACTTTCATTGAGATATATGAAAGTGCGCTTTCGCAGGCAGTTTATATGTACGATGAAATTCTCGCGGGAAGCAATATCGCAGAAGTTACGGACGGCATTTCCTTTGATAAAGGCGTGCCGGTTAGCCAAAGCATTTAAACGGGAGGCATATAAAATGGATATGGATTATTTCAAAAGTTTCGATTTGGAAATCAGTCAGCGTTTTGAAACGTTTGACGTGGACCGTTCAAAACTCGAAAGAGGTATGTACGTTTCAAGAATCGACGACGACGTTGTAACATACGACTTGCGCACAAGGACACCAAACTGTGGCAGTGTCATGGACAATAGCGCCGTTCACACTCTGTGCCACCTTTTTGTTACTTACGTTAACAGTTCCGACTTCAAAAAGAAAGTTATCTACTTCGGCCCGAATGCATCGGGTACGGGTTTTGTTCTTATCACACGCGGAATGTTCCACAACGAAACAATCGCAATGTGCAAAAAGATTTTTGAATTCATCCGCGACTACACGAGTGAAATCCCGATGTGCAGCCCCGAGGAATGCGCAAACTTCAAAGCGCACCACCTTGACGGTGCAAGAAAAGAAGCAACTCTCTACCTGCCGATTTTAAACCGCTGGTCAGGAGATTTGCTCGTTTATCCTAAAAAATAAAATAAAAATCACCGCCTTGGATTTTACAATCCAAGGCGGTTTTCGTTATACAAAAATATCCCCCGCACAAAGTGCAGGGGAATTTTTTGATTCAATTCACATTATGCCGAAAGCGAGAAATTAATAGTACTTGCGCTTACGAGCAGCCTCTGACTTCTTCTTACGCTTAACGGAGGGCTTTTCATAATGTTCCCTTTTGCGAACTTCCTGAATTACACCATCTCTGGAAGTCTGGCGCTTAAATCTTCTGAGCGCGCTCTCCAAAGACTCGTTTTCCTTAACCTTTACTTGACTCATTCTATTCCCCTCCTTCCGCTTATTGATGGAAACAAAATTCCACACTAATAGATTGATTATATACTATGCACAACTTTATGTCAATAGTTTAAATTAATTTTTTATTTTACAACAAGATTTACAAGTTTGCCCTTGACGTAAATCTCTTTTATGACAGTCATTGAGCCGATTGCCGCAACGATTCTTTCGTCCGCTTTTGCCTGAGCAATAGCCTGCTCGCTTGTGCAATCAACGGGAAGCATAAGTTTCGCGCGGACTTTGCCGTTAACCTGAACAACAACCTCAATCTCACTGTCAACGCACTTGCTCTCATCATATTTCGGGAATGAATGGTCAGTAACCACACCGCCAAAATTCTGGCACTCCCAGATTTCCTCTGTGATATGGGGAGCAAACGGATTGAGAAGCAAAAGGAATGTACGGAGTTCTTCCCTTGTAACACTACCCTTTTCATAAATCTCATTAAGAAGACTCATCATTGCCGCAATAGCCGTGTTGCATTTAAGCGAATCAATGTCCGAACCAACCTTTTTGATGGTCTTATGAATTGAGGATTCGAGTTCCTTGCGGTAGCCGCCGTCAACGAGCATATCCTGAAGTTGCCATACTCTGTCAAGGAATCTCTTACAACCCTTGATACTGTTCGAACTCCATGGAGCAGCCTTTTCAAAGTCACCGATAAACATCTCATAAAGGCGCATTGTATCCGCACCGTAATCACGAACGATGTCGTCGGGATTTACGACGTTACCTCTGGACTTACTCATCTTCTCGCCGTTTTCGCCGAGAATCATACCGTGGCTTGTACGTTTTGCGTATGGCTCACTTGTCGGCACAACGCCGATGTCATAAAGGAATTTATGCCAGAAACGGCTGTAAAGCAAGTGGAGAGTTGTATGTTCCATACCGCCGTTGTACCAGTCAACACCCATCCAGTAATCGAGCGCCTCTTTACTTGCGAGCGCCTCATCATTGTGCGGATCACAGTAACGAAGGAAATACCAGGATGATCCTGCCCACTGCGGCATTGTATCGGTTTCACGCTTTGCGTGGCCGCCACACTTGGGACAGGTTGTGTTTACGAAACTGTCAATCTTTGCAAGCGGGGATTCACCGTTATCCGTCGGCTCATAGGACTCAACGTCGGGGAGAAGCAACGGTAATTCGCTCTCCGGAAGCGGTACAAATCCGCACTTATCGCACTTGACAATCGGAATCGGCTCGCCCCAATATCTCTGACGGGAGAATACCCAGTCACGAAGTTTATAGTTAGTTTTTCTCTGCGCAATTCCCTTGCCCTCGAGATAGTCGCATATTTTATCCTTTGCTTCATCAACACTCAAGCCATTGATAATATCGGAATTTACCATTGTACCCGTTGCACAATCGGTAAATGCAGCCTCCTGCACGTTACCGCCCGCAACAACCTCGACAATCGGAAGATTAAATTTCTTTGCAAATTCCCAGTCACGCTCATCGTGCGCGGGTACAGCCATAATTGCGCCGGTACCGTAGGAAATGAGGACGTAATCGGAAATAAAAATCGGAATTTCCTTGTTGTTGATGGGGTTGATTGCCTTGACGCCAATGAGTTCAACGCCCGTCTTATCCTTATTGACCTGAGTTCTCTCAAAGTCACTCTTACGCTGTGCAAGCGCCTGATATTCTTTGACTGCATCAAGATTTTCAATCTTATCCGCCCACTTCTCCAAAATAGGATGTTCGGGTGAAATTACCATATAAGTAGCACCGTAGAGGGTGTCGGGACGGGTTGTGTAAATTCTGAGTTTATCGCCGAGAGTTGTTTCAAAATCAGCCTCAAGACCGGTTGAACGTCCGATCCAGTTTCTCTGCTGTGTCTTTACTCTCTCAATAAAATCAAGTCCGTCAAGGTCATCGTTAAGTCTGCCGGCATACTCGGTAATCTTGAGCATCCACTGCTCCTTAACCTTTCTTACAACCTCACTGCCGCAACGCTCACAAGCGCCGTTTACAACCTCCTCATTTGCAAGTACGCACTTGCAGGAAGTACACCAGTTTACAGCCATCTCCTTTTTGTAAGCAAGGCCCTTTTTGAACAACTGGAGGAAAATCCACTGTGTCCACTTGTAGTAAGACGGATCGGTTGTGTTTATCTCCCTGCTCCAGTCAAATGAGAATCCGAGTGATTTAAGTTGTCTTTTAAAATTCTCAACGTTAATTGCTGTTACCTTTTCGGGATGGATATGATTCTTGATTGCGAAGTTCTCCGTCGGCAAACCGAACGCATCCCAACCCATCGGGTACAATACGTTGAAGCCCTCAAGGCGTTTCTTTCTTGCAACGATGTCAAGCGCGGTATATGAACGCGGATGACCTACGTGAAGCCCCTGACCCGACGGGTAGGGAAACTCAACAAGGCAATAAAACTTGGGCAACGTGAAATCCTGCTTTGCGTGGAAAACGCCACTCTCATCCCACTTGTCCTGCCATTTTTTCTCAATTTGTGAAAAATCGTAGTGTTTCAAGTCTATTCCTCCAAAAAATCAAATTACTATGCATCAATAAACTCGGATATATCAACGTCCTTACCATCCGCCCAGAGTCTTTCAAGGTCATAAAAACCTCTTGACTCCATACCGAGAACGTGAATAACGACGTCATCAAAATCGAGCAAAATCCATGACGTACTTCTGCCTTCGATATGGTCAAGAGCAAAGCCATTTGATACAAGTTGAAACTCTGCCTCATCAGCAAGCGTCTTTACGTGAGTGCTACTGTTACCAGATGCGACGATAAAATAATCCGCAATGCTTGAAACGTCGGCAACGTCAATTACCTTTATGTCTACCGCCTTTTTACTGTCAAGCGCTTTTACGGCAACTTTTACTTTCTCCATTATATCCATAGTGTCCTCCTAAATTTTAATCCTCGGCGTATAACCAACCAACTTGATTGCAAGTTCGTTATACATTAAAAGTGAATCTATGTGAACGAATCCGCATTTGAGCAAAACACTGTTCAATGAATAGCGGGCTCCCTCAAACATTGCAATTTCAAGGCTTTCGTTGCAAGCCTGCCTCATAATGTCCGCACCGTCGTAATCACGCTCGGCAGACGTAAAATCAGCAACGTAAAGAATTTGTTCAAGCAACGTCATGGACGGTTTGCCCGTTGTGTGACAGCGGATTGCACTGATGATTTCCGCATCATCGCAAAGCCCCTGTTTTTCAACGTAACAGGCGCCCGCAATAGCGTGCCATAGTTTTGGCTCCATACGTTCAATCTCAGCGAGTTGAACACCGCTCGCATCAATCGCTTCAAGTTGCTCCTGCGGGGGTGCATCCTTCATTATATCGTGCAAAAGTCCTGCAAGATACGCTCTGTCAACATCACCGCCGTACTTTTCAGCAAGGCGCTTCGCCTCATCGGCAACCGCAAGAGAATGAATGAATCGCTTTTTCGTCAGCCGTCCCTCAAGAATTTTGATATAATCCTCGATTTTCATCATATCCACCGCCCTATAATCATTAAAGATACAGTCCGTTGCTTGCAATATATTCTTCAACCGCGCGTGGAATGAGTCCACGCACGCTGATGCCGTTTTTAATTTTCTCCCTTATTTCTGTTGACGACACGGTCATTATCTCCTCATTGGAAATTATAACCTTGTCATCAGGTATGTCCAGAGTTTTTGCCTTGAGCAAAAGTTCCTCAACCGAATCATCGTTCCTTGCCGCCGCACAGATTACGCATCGGTCAATTATCCCGCGATAATCGCGCCACGAATCAAGGCACATCAGCATATCTGCACCCATAATCAGATACAGTTGTGCACCGACGTATAATTTTTCAAGAGTTTTCAGAGTGTCGATAGTGTAACTGTCGCCCTCACGACGAAGTTCAACGTCGCTGACTTCAATTCTTTCGTCACTCTCAACCGCAAGTGAGCACATCTCGAAGCGAATCTGCCCGCTAAGCAGGTTTTTGCTCGCCTTATGGGGCGGAATTTTAGTGGGTATCAGTAACGCTTTGTCAAGCCCCGCCAGATCCGCAAAATGCCGCACAAGTTCGATATGCCCGTTATGAACGGGATTAAAAGTTCCACCGAAAATGCCGAGTTTCACTTTACCACTCCCAAAACTTAATTACCGTCCTTGCCCTTGTTCTTCCATCTGCTCTTTGCATTACCGTAACCGATTGCCCTACCCGAACGTCTGGGTTTGCCGCTATTCTTTGACGGCTCAACTTTCTTTGCTCTTACGGGTTTAGCCTTCTGCTTTGGTTTGTGAAGTTCCTCATTATAGCGATAAAGAGTAATCTTTCTGCCAAGCACCTGCACAACCTCACACTGTGCAAGTTCCGCAATCTTTGCGGCAAGTTCTTTTGCGCTTTCGGGGGCTGTTTCCTGAACGGAAATCTTGATAAGTTCACGGGTTCTGAAAATATCGGTAATCTGACTTATAAAATTGTCTGTTATTCCGTCCTTACCGAGCCAGAAAACACTTTCAAGTCCGTTAGCCTGCGACCTTAAAGCCGCTCTTTCCTTACTTGTCATCATATATATTTTCTCCTCAGAATTCTAATCTTTCAACTAATTTTTCAAGCGCGTTTCCGCGATGACTTATAGCATCTTTTTCGTCCTTACTAAGTTGCGCCATGCTTCTGCCGTCGGACAACATAAATATCGGGTCGTAACCGAATCCGCCGTCACCGAGGCATTCGTAACCGATTTTACCCTCACACTCACCGCGCACTGTAAACTGTTTACCGTCGGGCATAACACAACAAACCGCGCACACAAAACGGGCGGTACGCTCACTGTCGGGGACGTCTGCCATATTTTTAAGAAGCAGTTCAATGTTTTCGGCGTCGTTGCCGTGCTCGCCCGAATACCTTGCGGAATAAATACCGGGTGCGCCGTCAAGCGCATCAACACAAAGCCCCGAATCGTCGGCAATCGTACCGAAACCGCTTCCGTCAAAGAGCGCCAACGCTTTAATCTGCGCATTCTCCTCAAAAGTTGTTCCCGTCTCCTCAACGTCGTCAAAATTTATGCCCGCTTCCTCAGCGGTAAGTACCTCCATTCCCAAGGGGGACAAAATCCTGCGAAGTTCAAGAAGTTTCTTCTGATTATGCGTTGCAATTATAAATTTCATAAACTGTCACCTATTCAAAAAGCGCATTTGCAAAATCCTCGGAATCAAACGGCTGTAAATCGTCAATCTTTTCACCGACACCGATGTACTTGACGGGAATTCCGAGTTCATCCTTGATTGCAAGCACGATGCCACCCTTTGCAGTACCGTCGAGTTTTGTAAGAATGATGCCCGTAACGCCCGAAGTTGCGTCAAATTCACGCGCTTGATTTACTGCATTCTGTCCCGTTGTGGCATCAAGTACCAAAAGCACCTCTTTATCAGCATCGGGCAACTCACGCGCGATAATTCGCGAAATCTTATTAAGTTCATCCATAAGATTTTTCTTATTGTGAAGTCTGCCTGCAGTGTCACAGATTATGATATCCGAACCCCTCGCCTTTGCGGAAGAAATTGTATCAAAAACAACTGCCGCAGGGTCAGCGCCCTCGCTGTGTTTTACCATCGGTACCCCGCTGCGCTGCGCCCAGACTTCAAGTTGCTCAATAGCCGCCGCTCTGAAAGTGTCCGCCGCACCGAGAATAACGTTTTTACCCTGCGCCTTGAAAGCGGAAGCAAGTTTACCGATTGAGGTCGTTTTACCCGCACCGTTAACTCCGATAACGAGAATTACGGACGGTTTGGAGTCGAGTTTTACCTCGTTTCCTCCCCTGAGCATATCGGCAACAATCTCTTTGAGAAGTCCTTTGACCTGTTCCGGATCGGTTGTGCCCGTTTCTTTGACCTTCTGGCGCAAAAGAGAAGTAATTTTCTGTGCAGTGACCATTCCGACGTCACTCATAACGAGGATTTCTTCAAGTTCCTCAAAAAGATCCTCATCAATTTTTGTAAAAGACCTTATTACGCTCGTCACAGCGTTTGAAAGACTGTCACGAGTCTTTTTCAGTCCGTCTTTAATTTTTGAAAAAAGTCCCATTGAACTCACTCTCTTTCAAATAAGATAAGTTACTTTTAATTGTAACTCCATTGAACCGATTTAGCAAGTAAATAATTAAACGTCAATGCCTAATTTTACCGCAACTTCGCCCGTATTGAGTCTGAGCAATTTGGAAATTCCCTTTTCCTGCATCGTTACACCGTAGAGAACGTCTGCCTCCTCCATTGTACCGCGGCGGTGAGTAATTGCGATGAACTGAATATTTTTCGTCATCTTTCTCATATATGCGGCGTATTTTACAACATTTACGTCATCGAGCGCCGCCTCAACCTCGTCAAAAATACAAAACGGAGTTGGTGTAACTTTCAGAATTGCAAAAAGAAGTGAAATTGCCGCCATAACTTTTTCGCCGCCCGAGAATAAGTCAATGTTCTGAACGTTCTTGCCGGGTGGCTGAACCTTGATATCAATGTCACAGGAGAGAACGTCGCTCTCATCGCAGAGAATGAGTTGCGCACTGCCGCCGCCGAAAAGTTCGGTAAAGCAGACTTTGAAATTCTCGTTAATCTTATTGAACTGCTCAACAAAACGAACTTTCATATTTTCAGTCAGTTCATTGACTATCTTGATAAGTTCCGCTCTTGAACGCTCAATGTCACTTACCTGCTCGTTCATAAAATTATATCGCTCGGAAACCTCGCGGTATTCTTCAACCGCGCCGACGTTAACATTGCCGAGTGCCTTTATCTTCATCTTGATTTCGTTAAGACGCTTTTTCGCTTCATTCGGATTATCAAGTTTTATTCCGCACTGCTCTGCTTCACGGCGGGTAAGTTCATACTCATCGTAAAGTTTTGCAATAATCTCATCGTAATCTTTGAGCATTGTTGCCTTGCGTTCCTCAAGTCTTGCAAGTTCACCGCTCATCTTCTCACGCTCGCCTGTCTTTGCCCTTTCAAGCAAGCGCAATTCGGAATCCCTGCGTTCAAGTTCAACACGCTGCGATATCTGTGCATCAATTCCGTCGCGGCTATCCTTTGCGCGCTGACGTAACTCATCCGCTTCACGCTGTGCTTCAAGTGCAGTTTCGGCAAGACGGGCATTTTCCTTGCGGATTTCCTCCGCTTCCGCTCTCATAGCGGCACAACGGTCAACGTGGCCCTCCTGCTGTTTTGCGATTGCTTCAATCGCCTGTTCGTTAGCCTCAATATCCTTCTTACAACCAAGAATTCTGAGGTTTGTCTGAGCGATGTCAGCCTCAATATCCTGTCTGCCCGCAAGGAGTTGATTATGTTCACCCGAAGCAGAAGCGAGAGCCTGTTCACATTCGGAAATTCTGGCAGCAAGCACCGTTACTTCCTGTTCGGTTGAAGTTTTCTTTTCATTAAGTTGCTTTGCCCTGCTTTCCAAAGCGTTTTTCTCATCGGTGAGAGTCTGCGCAGTCAGGTTACAGTCGGCAATCTTTTCGTTAACAAGTCGCAACTCGGATTCAAGCCTGATACTTTCCTCCTGCGCTCTTATCATATCGCCCTGCATACCCTCAAACTCAGCACGTACAGCCGCAACGGACTGCGACATCTCTCTGATGTCTTTTTCAAGGACTTCAGCCTTGCCGAGAAGTTCTGCTTCCTCCGCGTGAAGACGCTCGATTTCTGTACCTCTGCCAAGAATACCAACGTTATTTTTTCGTGAGCCGCCCGTCATTGAACCACCCGCGTTGATAACCTGTCCGTCAAGGGTAACGATGCGTAATTTATGATTAAACTTTGCCGCAAGAGCAAGAGCATTATCCATATCGTCGCACACGACCGTTCTGCCGAGAAGGGATTTGAGAACGTCAGAATATTTGGAATCAGACTGCACAAGTCTACTTGCGATTCCCTCAAATCCCGACGCATTCTTATAATCCTTTTCGTCAAGTTCGGTTCCCTTAACAACGGAAATGGGCAAGAACGTACATCTGCCCGCATTTGAATTTTTAAGGTACTGAATTGCGCGTTTCGCATCATTTTCGTTGTCAGTAACAACGTGCTGCATAGCAGCGCCCAGTGCGGTTTCAATTGCGACCTCAAATTTCGGTTCGGTTTTGATAAGCATTGAAACCGTACCATGAATTCCTCTGAGTTCTCCGCGTTTTGAACGAGCCATTACTGCCTTTACGCTGCCGAAATAGCCCTCCATATTCTTTTCAAGTTCTTCAAGGTTTGCCGCCTTATGAGCAAGACCGGCGGCGCTGATTTTCAAAGATTCAAGTTGCTCTTTGAGTTTGCCGAGTTTCTCCTCTTTTGCAGAAAGCAAACGCTCGTAACCCGATGAAGAATTTTTAAGTTGAGTCAGAAACGCCCCGTTATCCGCAATTTCCTTCTCCGTCTGCGCCTTCTGTTCATTGAGAAGCGCAAGGGTTGAATCCTTTGTTGAGGACGTCTGTTCAATAAGGGAAAGTCTTGACTGGATTTCATCAAGTGATGAAACGGCAGTTGAAAGTTCAACTCTCTTGTCCGACAAAGTGATTGTAGTGCGGGAAAGTTCAGCCGAAAGATTAGCCATATCACGACTGACGTTTTCACCGCCCGTGATAAGCCTTTCAAGGTCAGCCTTGCGCGAGTCAAGTTCTTTGAGAAGTTTGTCGAGTTCTTTACGCAGAGTTTCACCCTCCTGCGCTCTGTCTTCCTTCTCCCTTTCCATCAACTTTTCGCTGCCGAGGGCACTTTCCGCATCCTTCAGGATTCGCTCAATCGTGCCGTTATTATGCAAAATCGTGTTTTCTATTACGGCTTTCTGAGCCTCCTTCTGTAAGGCGCTCTCCTCTATCTCCGAAATAGACTGACGGATTTCTTCAACTCTGAGCGTTTTTTGTCTTATGCTCTCAATTACGTTTTCGAGTTCTTTCTCGATAGAGCAGAGTTCATTTTCCGCAGTTTCATACTGCGCGGTAGCATAGGAAATTTTCTTCTCCTGCTCCCTTATTTCCGTCTTATAATTTTCAAGGCTATAAAGCCAGAGTCCGATTTCAAGTTCCTTTTTCTCACCCGCAAGGACAATGAACTTTTCTGCTTTCTCCGCCTGCTCTTTAAGCGGGCCTACGCGGCTCTCCAATTCGGAGAGAATGTCACGCAGACGGATAAGGTTCTCTTCCGCCTGATTAAGTTTTTTCTGTGCGTCGGCGCGGCGGTATTTGAAACGGGAAATTCCCGCAGCCTCATCGAAAATATCTCTGCGCTCGTTTGCGCGTGACGAGATAATATCGGCAATTCTGCCCTGACTGATGATTGAATATCCGTCACGGCCGATACCGGTATCCATAAAAAGTTCGTGAATATCACGCAGACGCGACGCTTCCCCGTTAATTTCATAATCACTCTCGCCCGAGCGATAATAGCGCCTTGTAACCACAATCTCATCGCAGTCCATATTTGCACTGCGGTCTGAGTTGTCAAACACAAGGCTCGCCTGAGCGTAGCCCATCTTTTTTCTCTTTTCCGTTCCGCCGAAGATTACATCCTCCATCTTCGCACCGCGCAAGGACTTTGTGCTTTGCTCACCGAGCACCCAGCGCACCGCATCGGAAATGTTACTCTTTCCGCTTCCGTTAGGACCTACAACGGCAGTTATTCCGGAATTAAAATCCAAAACCGTCTTATCGGGAAAGGATTTAAATCCCTGCATTATTAATGATTTCAGTATCATTCCTATTCTCCTGACTGAACTTCGTACTTGTTAAGTCCGTTTCTTTCTTTGACCGTACAGTCAAAACCCAATATTTTAAGAGCCTCTAAGTTAGCCCTTTTCTGCCCAACCATTTTTGAAAGGCACCCATTTGCAACGTAAAGATTTTTTTCACCTTTTTCGTCAGCATTTAAAAGTTCCTTTGCATTTTCAAGGTAGATTTTGCTCTCGCACAACTCTCTGAACGCCGGATGATATACCCCCGCAACGTAGCCGTCCTCAACGCCACCGCCTGAATGAAGTCCAAGACGTATGACTTTTATGCGCGCACTTTCAAACATAAGAAGAAGTTTTGAGCAAAGTTCAACCCCACTTTCCAGCGACGGCGGCAAATATTTACCCGCATGGTAAAGTTCGCACAACTCGGTGTTTTCAATCACAACCGTCGGATAAATTCTGACTGTATCGGGTGAAAGAGCGATGATTTTTTTCGCCGTTTCAATATCCGTTTCATCGTCCGAGCCGTACATTCCCGTCATCATCTGCAGTCCGAGTTCAAATCCGTAACTTTTTATAAGCCCGCTCGCCTCAACTACACAGGCACTGTTATGCCCCCTGTTGTTCATCGACAGCACCTTGTCCGACATACTCTGTGCACCGAGTTCAATCGCAGTTACGCCGTAGGATTTAAGTAAATCGAGTATTTCCGCCGATATTTTATCGGGTCTTGTGGAAATGCGTATTCCCTTGAATTGCCCCGTTTTTACGTACTCATACGCTAAACCAAGCAGAGTTTTCATATATTTTTCGTCAATCGCCGTAAAACTGCCACCGAAGAAAGCAATCTCCGCATTCTTTGAATTTTCTCCCAAAGTCCTGCTCGCAGTTTCAATGGCGATTTTCGCATTTTCAATAACGTCACCGTACGCACCCGTTATACTGTGTTGATTACAGAAAGTGCATTTCTGGGGACAACCGAAATGCGACACAAAAATTGACACATTCGCGTTTTTCATCTTACAGTCCCATAAGCGCAAGCGCCTCTTTTGCAGCCGCCTGCTCCGCCTGTTTCTTGCTTCTGCCCGTACCCTTACCAATCACGTTGCTGTTGAGATGAACCTCCACCTCAAAATTCTTAGCGTGGTCGGGTCCGCTTTCACCCACAAGGATATATTCGATTTTTTCTCCGGGGTTTTTCTGAATGAACTCCTGAAGCAAGGTCTTGTAATCCTTGAACTGAGCGGCGCTCTGCGCAAGCGCGGGAATAATAAAACCGTGTATAAATTTTTCTGCCGCCGGCTTTCCGCCGTCAATATAAATTGCGGCTATAACCGCTTCAAATGCATCGGAGAGAATTGACGGGCGCTCGTTTCCACCCGTCTGACGTTCGCCCTTACCAAGCAAAAGTTCGTCACCAAGCGCAATCTGACGTGCAAAACCCGCAAGCGAATTTTCACAGACAAGCGCCGCACGCAAACGGGTCAACTCACCCTCCGCATCGGAATAATGATTAAAAAGATACTCCGCCGTCACAATTCCCAACACGGAATCACCAAGAAATTCAAGTCTTTCGTTTGACTGCATTTCCCTTTTATGCTCGTTAGCGTAGGACGAATGAGTAAGTGCCGACACAAGCAAGGATGAGTCCTTAAACTCATAACCTATCCTTTTTTCAAAATCAGTCATTGTACTCTTACTCCTTTTCAAACGCCTTTTGCATACGGTTTGCAACATCGTTGTTTACGCACTCAATTGCCTGACGGATGGAGTTTTTGAACGCTCTTGCATCGGATGAACCGTGAGCCTTGATAACAGTCTTTTTAACACCGACTATCATCGCACCGCCGTACTCCTTATAATCAAACTTTGCTTTCAAACCATATACACTTTTTTTAACAAAAAGCGCGCCGAACATCGTCTTAAGATTACTTGTGAGCGCCTTTTTGAGATTGTTCAAAATAAATTTAGCCATTCCTTCGCTCAATTTGAGCATAACGTTGCCCGTAAATCCGTCCGTAACAGCAACATCACAACCGCCGAGGAAGAATTCCCTTGCCTCCATATTGCCGATAAAGTTATAATCGCCATCGTTTTTCATCAACTTGTAGGCCTCGAGCCTCAACTCATCGCCCTTTGTTTCCTCCGTACCGATGTTGACAAGTGCAACCCTCGGTCTGTCAATACCGAAAAACGCTGACATATAAACATCACCGATTTTTGCAAACTGGTGAAGCATTTCAGGTCTGCACTCGGAATTTGCACCACAATCCATAAGGAAAGCGGGACCGTTGTCAGTGGGCATAACCATACCGATTGCGGGGCGCTTTACTCCCTTGATTCGCTTTACGATAAAAGTTGCGCCGACTGTGAGTGCGCCCGTACTGCCCGCAGATACAAAAGCATCACCGAGTCCGTCCGCAAGCGCTTTAAGCCCAACCGCCATAGAGGTGTTTGACTTTGCTTTTAAAATAGTCGTCGGTTCATCTTCCATTTCCATAACATCGGGAGCGTGAAGAATCTCCATACCATCAAGTGAAATTCCATTTTCTTTTGCGGCGGTTTTAAGTTTTTTTTCATCGCCCGTGAGAATAATATTTGCTTTATACTCGCTTACCGCAAGCGCACAACCTTTCAGGATTTCAACGGGGGCATTATCGCCACCGAAAGCATCAACAATTATTTTCATTCTTCTCTCCCCTTTTCGAAATAATCAACGGAGCGCTGTGCCAACGCCTCATATCTTAATTTTTTATCCCTTATATGCACATCAAGTGACGGTAAAATGCCAAAATTTGCACCCATCGGTTGAAAATTGGAAACCGTTTCATCGCTTATGTATGCGGTCAGCGCACCGCACATTGTAAAGCGCGGCAAACTTATCGGTTTCTCCCCTTTGAGATAATTTACGGCGTTTATGCCGGCAAGAATGCCCGACATTGCAGACTCCATATAGCCTTCAACACCTGTAATCTGCCCCGCAAAATACAGTCCGCCCCTCTTTTTGAAAGAGAAATCCGCATTAAGCAATTTTGGTGAATTTATAAACATATTTCTGTGCATTACTCCGTAGCGCACAAACTCCGCATTTTTAAGCGCAGGTATGAGGGAAAACACCCTTTTCTGCTCGGCAAATTTGAGATTCGTCTGAAAACCGACAAGGTTATACAATTGCCCCGATGCGTTTTCCTTACGAAGTTGCACAACCGCCCACGGTCTGTGACCTGTTCTGGGGTCACGCAGTCCAACGGGCTTCATCGGGCCGAAACGCATTGTGTCGGCGCCGCGCTTTGCAAGCACTTCAATCGGCATACAACCCTCATAGACGTCTTTACGAATATCAAAAGAATGAAGTTCCGCACTTTCCGCCGCAACAAGTTCGGAGTGAAAAAGTTCGTACTCCTCCTTATTGAACGGGCAATTGATGTAGTCGTCCTCGCCGCCGCGTTCATAACGTGAAGCGGAAAAAGCGCAATTCATATCAATGCTTTCCGCCGTTACAATGGGAGCCGCAGCATCATAAAAATTCAAAAACTCCTCCGAGCACAATTCTTTTATCTTCTGTGCAAGCGGTTCACTTGTAAGAGGGCCTGTCGCAACGACAACAACGCCGTCGGGAATATCGCAACACTCCTCACTTACACACTCAATCAGCGGATGCTCCTTTATTTTTCGCGTTACGAGCGCAGAAAACTTATCCCTGTCAACAGCCAATGCACCGCCTGCGGGAACTCTGCACTCATAAGCGCACTCCACTGTGAGAGAACCAAAATACTGCATTTCCTTTTTGAGCAGTCCCGCTGCCGAGGCAACGCGCTCCGCTTTAAGCGAATTTGAACAGACGAGTTCGGCAAAACCCTCCGATTTGTGCGCAGGGGTTTTCTTTTTGGGTTTCATTTCAATGAGTTTAACCTTAACGCCCCTTTGCGCGATTGCGTATGCCGCTTCACAGCCCGCAAGTCCCGCTCCGACAACTGTAATTTTCATTCTCTCACCTCGTTTCTTTTAAAAATCAATCCGAATTATTCTTCGGTTGTCTGTGCAGCCTTTCTGCCGCGTTTCTTTGCTTCAAGCACTTTCTCATAGCCACAACCCTCGCCTGCACAATAGAGAGTATTACGCTTTTTAAAAAGTGTCTTGCCACAGTTTTCACACTTTGCTTCCTGCGGCTCATCCCAAGTCATAAACTTGCAATTCGGATAGCCCGCGCAGCCATAGAACGCCCTGCCGCTTCGTGTCTTTTTTACAACAATATTGCTGCCGCAGATGGGGCAAGTGCCTTTTGCTTTGTTGATAATCGGCTTTGTGTTGCGGCACTCGGGGTAACCGGGACAAGCAAGGAATTTGCCCGTCTTGCTCACCTTAACGACCATATTTCTGCCGCACTTTTCACACACAACGTCGGTTTCTTCCTGCTTGAGTTTGAGTTTTACACCCTCCATCTCAGCCTTGACTTTAGCCAGATTCTTCTCAAAATCATCATAGAAAGTGTGGAGAAGTTTGATGTAATCAACTTCGCCGCTCTGCACCTTGTCAAGATCCGCTTCCATCTGTGCGGTGAATTTTGTATTTACAATCTTTGAGAATTTATCTTTGAGTAGTCCCGTTGAAACCTCACCGAGTTCAGTGGGTTTGAGTTGCTTGCCGTCACGCTCAACGTACTCACGGCTTGTAATAGCGGAGATGATTGTAGCGTATGTGCTCGGACGACCAATGCCGTCCTCCTCAAGCGCTTTGATAAGAGTCGCTTCAGTGTAGCGTACGGGGGGCTGAGTGTAATGCTGATTACCCGCAATACTCTTGAGATTCAGTGCATCGCCCTGTGTCATTGAGGGAAGAATTGCCTTACCTTCGCCAAGAACGTCGTCCCTCTTCTTGTCGTAAATTGCGGTGAAACCGTCAAATTTGATTGTGTAGCCACTCGCTTTGAATATATAGCCGTTTGCCTCAATATCGACCTGAGTTGTTTCCTGCTGACAAGCCGCCATAACGGATGCGATGAACGTTTCCCAGATAAGTTTGTAGAGAGCATACTGTTCAGAGGTCAAACTGTCCTTAATCTCAGCGGGTGTGAGGTTGGGCATTGTGGGACGGATTGCTTCGTGTCCGTCCTGGGAATTACTCTTGGACTTATAAAAATTCGGCTTTGAGGGAACGTACTTTTCACCGAAAGTTGCACGGATATAGTCCTCTGCAACATGGCGCGCATCCTCAGAAACGCGCAAGGAGTCGGTTCTCATATAGGTGATAAGACCAACTGTGCCGATGCCTTTGATGTCAACACCCTCGTACAATTCCTGAGCGACCTTCATCGTTCTTCTTGCCTGGTAGTTAAGTCTGTGAGCCGCATCCTGCTGCAAGGTTGAGGTCATATACGGCGCAGGCGGAGATTTCTTTCTCGTACCCTTTTTGATGCCGGCAATAATATATTCAGCGCCTTCAAGTTCACTGAGAATCTTGTCGGTCTGCTCCTTATTTGTAAGTTTGATTTTTCCCTCAGCGTTTCCGTGGAATGCCGCAGAGAAAATTCTCTTACTTCCCTTTGCGGTGAAAGTAGCGTCAATCGTCCAGAATTCCTCGGGAACAAACGCTCTTATCTCATTCTCTCGGTCAACAATCAGACTTGTTGCAACGCTCTGCACTCTTCCCGCGGACAAACCTCTGCGAATTTTCTGCGAAATAAACGGGCTCAAACGATAGCCAACGATACGGTCAAGAATTCTTCTTGCCTGCTGCGAATTCACAAGATTTAAGTCAATCTTTCTTGGGTTATCAATTCCCGCACACACCGCTTTTTGAGTAATTTCGTTAAATTCAACGCGGTTTTTATCCTCCATATCAAGACCGAGAATCGTTGCAAGATGCCACGATATTGCCTCACCCTCACGGTCAGGGTCGGTTGCAAGAAATACATCGTCGCTTTTTGCAACTTTGTCGCGCAATTCTTTTACAAGTTCTTCCTTGCCCTTGATTATCTGATACTTCGGCTCAAAATCATGCTTTGTATCAACGTTAAGTCTTGCTGCCGGAAGGTCTCTTACGTGGCCTTTGGACGCAATTACCTCATAATCACTGCCGAGGTATTTCTTAATGGTTTTTGCCTTTGCAGGCGACTCAACAATTACCAATTTGGACATTTTGTGCACCCTTTCTATATATCAATGTTTATGCCTTTGCGATATATTTTCTGCCCGCAAGGCACTCTACAATTCCTGCTAGTTCCAATTCGGTCAGGCAAACAATAACTTTTCTGTTTTCAAGACCGCTTTTTTCAATTATTACGTCAACTCCTATCGGTTCTTCCGTACCGATACATTCGTAGACGATCTTTGCCGCACTGCTGAGAGTTTCAGGCGCGGGCAATTTTGTTTTTCTTATTTCTTCATTCTTATTATTCTGCGGCGAAGTGAAATCTTCAACAGCCGCACAATTGATTTTACCAATAAACCTGCCGCTATATTCCTCAATCACGTCCATTGCCGAAAAGACGGGTTTTGCGCCGTCCTTTATTAACTTGTTACCGCCATAGAAGGCAGTGTTTATAACTTCTCCCGGTACGGCAAACACGTCGCGTCCCTGATCACAGGCACATTTTGCGGTAATCAGCGAGCCGCTTTTCTGACTTGCCTCAACCACAACCGTACCAAGCGAAAGTCCCGATATAATTCGGTTTCTTATCGGGAAAGAGTAACGTGATGCGGGTGTCCCCGGTCTGAACTCAGTTATAACCGCACCGTTCCTTGCAACCGAATTCCAAAGCTCCCTGTTCTTTGCAAGATAATTCACACCGAATCCGTTGCCAAGTACCGCAACGGTCCTGCCACCCGCTTCAATAGTCGCTCTGTGGCACTCCGAGTCAATTCCCAAAGCGCCGCCGCTTACGATTATCATACCCGCTTTTGCAAGATCTCCCGCAAGCACGCTTGCCATTTTTAACCCGTAGGTTGTTGCATCCCTTGCGCCGACCATAGCGATAAGAGGCTCTCTGTCAACGTCGGGAAACGTGCCCACGTAGTAAAGCACAAGCGGAAAATTAGGAAGTTCAAGCAAACGTTTCGGATACCGCTCCATATCGGGCGTAAGAATTTTCCAACGATTTTTATTACAATTTTCAATTATTTCTTCTGCGCGGGAAAGCGGAATTTTATCCATCAGTTCAAGTTGCGTTTTTGTAAAAGCACCGCTGATTCTACGATTTTCACTGCCGTCCTCATAGACCTGCAAAGCATTGTCGTAATGGGTGATAAACCGCTCGGTTGAAACGCCCTCGCCAAATGCAAGTTGCAGCCATACCCAATACTTACTTCCCATTTTGCTGCCTCATCATTTCCCACATAATGACCGTTGCCGCGTGAGAAGCGTTGAGCGATTCCGCCCTGCCTGCCATCGGCACGGTTACGTTCATTGAGCAGATATTTTTAAGCCCCTCGCTTATGCCGTTGCCCTCATTACCGACAACTGCAACGCTTGCGGAAACGAAACTCAGTTCCCTTATATCACGCGCATCCCTGTCGGGAACACAGGCAAAGACATTAACACTGTTCGCTTTGAGGTTTTGAGTAAGGGATAAAATATCGTCACTAACCATAATCGGCAATCTGAAAAATGCACCCATTGACGCACGAAGTGCCTTTGGAGAATACATATCGCAACAACCGAAAGTTATCATACCATCGAGCCCTAACGCCTCCGCAGTTCTTGCGATTGCGCCGAGATTTGACGGGTCCTGAATACCCTCGAGGGCGATATATCGTCCGCCACCGATTATATCTGCGCTTGTTATGCCCTGTGTTTTCATTTCACACAAGCCAAAAACACCTTGCGGAGTTTTCGTTTCCGAAAGGCGTGACTGCACCGTATCGCTTATTTCACACGCACTGTCAGCGTAGGCAATGAGTTTTTTAATCTCATCGGTGTGCTTATCATACGCGGCACTTGTGAAGTAAATTTTTTCAATGTGAACGTGACTGAGCATTGCGTCGCAACACAGCCTAAGCCCCTCTGTCACAAACCTCCGCTGCTCGTATCGTGCCGCCTTTGAGGAATTCAGAAGCGACATACGTTTAACCGCGGGGTTAGTCGGGCTTGTTATTTTTTTCAAAAAAACACCGCCCCGCCTGTATTAAAAAACCGCCCGAGCGCGTAAAAAACGCCCGAGCGTATTTCAGACTAATTCAAAGCAGCCTTAGCCTTCTCTGTCAAAGCAGTAAATGCAGCGGGATCAGCGATAGCGATCTCGGAGAGCATTTTACGGTTAAGAGTGATACCAGCCTTGTTAAGACCGTTCATGAACGTAGAGTAGTTCATGCCGTTTGCCTTACAACCAGCAGAGATACGAGTGATCCAGAGACGGCGGAAGTTACGCTTCTTCTGCTTACGGCCGATGTATGCATACTGGCCGGACTTCATTACCGCTTCTTTCGCGGTCTTGAAGAGTTTGCTCTTAGAGCCGAAATATCCCTTTGAAAGTTTTAATACCTTTTTTCTTCTTTTGCGAGTCATCATCGCACCTTTAACACGAGCCATTTATTGTTACCTCCGTTATAATCAAAAATTAGTTACCCTTACGGCTTATTTGTAAGGAATCAAACGCTTAACCTGTGCTACGTTTGTTGCGTCTGCTGCAACAACTTTACGAAGATTTCTCTTGCGCTTTGTTGTCTTCTTGTTGAGGATGTGGCTCTTGTAAGCGTGACCTCTCATAACCTTACCCTTCTTGGATATCTTGAAGCGTTTTTTTGCTCCGCTATGTGTCTTAATCTTCGGCATTTCAATTTCCTCCTGTTAATATTATTTGCCCTGCTTCGGCACAAGGAACATGAGAATTGTACGTCCCTCGAGTTTTGCAGGCTTGTCTACTGTGCCAAAATCAGCACAATACTCTGCAAATTTTGTCATAACTTCATATCCGATCTCCGGATGACCCATTTCGCGTCCTCTCAGACGGATTGAACACTTGACCCTGTTTCCTGCGGTGAGGAAACGTTTTGCATGATTTGCCTTCGTTTCAAAGTCGTGAACGTCAATCTTGAAAGAAAGTCGGATTTCTTTAATCTCAACAACGTGCTGATTTTTCTTGGCTTCCTTTTCTTTCTTGGCCTGCTCAAAGCGGTACTTACCGTAGTCCATAACTTTGCACACGGGCGGTACAGCCTGCGGAGCAATTTTTACAAGATCAAGATTGCTCTTTTCGGCAACTTCCAACGCCTGCGCCGCGCTCATAATTCCGAGTTGCGCACCGTCGGCACCGATTACTCTTACTTCTTTGTCACGAATTTCTTCGTTAATTTGCAGTTCCTTGCTGCTGATAGTAAAGCACCCCCAGTAAAATTGAGTACAAACAAAAAAGCGATTGACACTGTCAACCGCAATTCAACACAAACAAGGCGCAATAACACCGCGCACTTACCGTATTGACCCCATGCAGCCCTCTGCAGAGGTGAGAACGAAAGACAGTTCTTCTTTGTTGTCTAACAGATTTTAGCAGAGTTTTACCCGTTTGTCAATAGGTAATTTATCTTTTTAGTTTGCATATCAAAAATTAAAATACGGGTGGAAGCGGTATTGTTTCGGTACGGAGGCTGTAAAAGTTCTTATGAGCCTCGCTTTTTCATCGGGGCAAACGTATTTATTAAGGTAATAAATAAAATCATCAACGCCATAACAGGCAACGTTATTAATAATAAATCGTGATGATTCGGGCCCGCCCCATATCCATCTGTCGCAGAAATCCATACAATATTTTTCCAGATTATCCGCTATCTCGTCGGGCACCAGATATAAATATGCGGGGCCGTCGGCACTCAAAAGAACTTCTTTCATAATCGTATCTCCGTTTATATTATATTATCCAGACACAAGGGGGCATCATCGCTTTCCAGTTCATAGGAAACCCCGTCAATTTTTATTATGTCCAGGCCTTGTTTTATAACTGTTCCGTCCCGATACTCTATTTCAACATAATAAGTATTTGTTCCGGGTGGCACCGGTTCGGGCGCCTTTTCGCCAAAAGTAAAAGAAGCAAGCCAAGCGGTAATCTCCGCCATATCTTCCTGTGGCACGTCACTGCCAAAACCCGCACCGTAGTGCGAATAGAACGTAATGCGCTCTACGTTGTTCAGATCGAAAACCGCGCCGGCGGGTTTAGTTGTAGTTGTTGCGGGATTGTCTTGCAGTGCGGTTTTATGTTTCTCAAGCATTTCTTCGACTTTCTCGTACGTTCCTTCGGGCATCCGGTAATATGCCTGAAACGACATAAAGGGCGAGCCGGTATGAACCGCGTAATCATTTTCGTAAATCCAGAAAACCCCATAGAAACGATGCTTTGCCGCAACTAAATCATCAGCCGATGCTGCGGAATCGTCGGGTGCATCCGTCTGATCAGACAGCAACAAAGGTTCTCCGTCCTGGAAAACTATGTAAATACTTTTACCATCAGTCGTATCACTTTTTATTTCTTCAGCATACGCAAGTTGTTTCATTATATAAGTATACATTTCCTCTGCATCATCTTTTTCTATTACAATGTTTTTCTGTTCGTCGGTTGAACAAACGTATTTGAAACCATCTGACGAGAAAATGTCCTCAAGGTATTCGTCGAGACTCACCCCGGTGTAGTAATCGTTAGGCACGGTAGTTGTAGCCGTCGTTGTGGCAACGTCAGTGTTAGCACCACACGCGGCAATACAGAGCAGCGTTATTACAACCAACAATAAAGATATGAGTTTTTTCATAATAATCCCTTACCTTTCTTCATTCCCGCAATTTGATTATATCACCCGTTTGCAAAAAAACAAGGTGACATTTTTTGCAATCCGTATTTTCCCTTATATATATTAGTCGTTTGAAACGAAAAAAAGTTTTGAGATTTTTGGAAAAAATTTATTTTTGTTATATCTTCCAATTTATTGTAATGTTTTTTAGCATATCTGACGAGAAGCACGAGCATTGGTTATCCGCGAAAACATGAGCAAAATTAGGTTGACGAGCACTGCCCGCCCCTACGAGAAGATTTCAGATTGTTCATTTATTGCGGGACGTCAAGGTGCGATTTCGCACAAAGTAAAAACTCCTTGGGAGTAAATCCCGAGGAGTTTACGTTCAGACTGTTTTTAACCAATCCTGCCAAAATCTTCCCGAAACGGAACGAAACTATGAAAATATGGATTGAGGTAAAAACACGGCTGATTTGGTGAAATTGTGCCGTCAGGCGTACAAAGGTACGTCAAGGTGCGATTTCGCACAAAGTAAAAACTCCTTGGGAGTAAATCCCAAGGAGTTTACGTTCAGACTGTTTTTAACCAATCCTGCCAAAATCTTCCCGAAACTGAAATTAATCAGCGGTATAGGGGAGAATAGCAATATGTCTTGCACGTTTGATTGCTGTTGTGAGCTCTCTCTGGTGCTTTGCGCAAGTACCTGTTACACGACGGGGAAGAATCTTTGCTCTGTCAGAGATGTATCTTCTCAATCTCGGTACGTCTTTATAATCGATGCACTCAACCTTCTCAACGCAGAAGTTGCAAACCTTCTTGCGACCCTTCTTTGCGCCGCGGCGATCGTTTCTTGCATTCTTTTCGTATGCCATTACAGTTTTCCTCCTTTATTGGTTTCTTAAG
Organism: Clostridia bacterium; assembly: GCA_017560255.1. Classification (GTDB taxonomy): domain Bacteria; phylum Bacillota; class Clostridia; order Oscillospirales; family Acutalibacteraceae; genus RGIG7273. The sequence goes on along the minus strand of JAFYOI010000008.1, from coordinate 109,966 downwards.
CGTTTAAAAAAACGGTAAATCCTCATCATCTACGATTGACTCAAAATCGCCTGCGCCGCCACTTGTGTAAGCCGCACCGGAAGCAGAACCGGGAGTGTCAAAACGGGACGCGCCCGCTGTACCGGTTTCATTCTTTGAGCCACAGAAACTCACTCTGTTTGCAAGAACCTCAACCGCTTTACGCTTGTTGCCGTCTTTGTCGGTATAAGTTCTTGTCTGAAGCGAGCCTTCGATTGCGATCATTGAACCCTTGCGGAAATAGCGGGTGATGAATTCCGCCGACTGTCTCCAAGCGACGATGTCGATAAAATCCGCTGTTCTGTCCTCGCCCTGCTTTGCGTATGAACGCTCAACAGCGATTGCGAAAGACGTTACGGAAACTCCCGTGGGAGTTGTCCTGAGTTCAGGATCGACTGCGAGTCTGCCCATCAAAACAACGTTGTTAATCATAGCAAACTCCTCCTACTAACCGTTGCAAACGATCAATGAACGCAACGCACCGTCTGTGATTTTGAACACACGGTCAAGTTCAGCAGGGAACTCCGGCGAAGCGGTGAAGTTGAAGAGAGTGTAGTAACCCTCGGCTTCGTCGTCGATAAGATACGCAAGATGACGCTTACCCCAATCGGTAACGCTCTCGATGGTTCCGTTTGCTTCGATAAGAGCCTTGAACTTCTCTACAAGAGACTGTGTGAACTCTTCGCCCTTAGCAACGGTGAAAACCATAACTGCCTCGTACTTTTTTGCTGCCATATTCGGCACCTCCTTCTGGTCTTTTGGCCCCGTTGAGACGGAGCAAGGATAGCAACGCACACGCGCTGCGAATAGTTATTATATCATCAGTATACTCATTCGTCAAGAGTTTTTTGACAATATTTTCAAAAATCAAAAAGCACTGCTGAGGAAATCAACAGTGCTTTAAACGGCATAACTAACCAAACCCGTTCAGACTACGGGTCAAAAGTCCTATGCGAAAAGGGTATTATTCCTCATCCTCGCCCGTGTTACCTTTCGGTGCTTCCATCGGCACAGGTGTGTTTTCGCTCTCAATTTTGAGCATACTCTTTGCCTTGCGAAGTTCGTTAAGGCTGGAGCAGATTGCATCGTCGGTCTGCATAATAAGGCGATCAAGGTATGCACCCGTTGCCTTGCAGATCTCCCTTGACTCTCTCTGCGCGCCCGCAACAATCTCCTGTCCGAGCATCTTTGCGCGTCCCACGATAGCCTCTTTCTCAACAAGCGCCTGAGCCTGCTGCTCAGCCTTTGCAAGAATATCGTCAGCCTCGCGCTTTGCAAGCATAACGATTTCGCGCTTATCCTTAACAATCTGGCGCGCCTGCATAATCTCGGTTGGCAAATTGCTTCTGATACTCTCAACAATTCTCAAAATTTCATCTTCGGATACAAGTTTCTTCTTGGAAAGCGGAACGCCCGCTGAGTTCTCTATAAGATCCTCAAGTTCGTCAAGGAGTTCCTCAATCTCTGCAATAGGATTTCTATCAAATTCCATTGGTCACAGTCCCTTCTTTTTATATTAATTTTATTTTCCTGAGTTCAATTTTATTTTACTGTTTTTTTGACAATCTTTCAAGTATTTCTCCAAGAATTTCCTGCGGAACAAACGTAGAAATATCACCACCGAAAGAACAAAGTTGCTTTACAACGGACGAACTTATGTAGGTGTTATCCGCAAGTGAAGTGATGAAAACCGTTTCAGTTTTCTCGTTCAATTTGCGGTTGATGAGCGCCTGCTGAAACTCGTACTCAAAGTCGGAAACAGCGCGAAGCCCCTTTACCACCGCGGCAACGTTATTCTGCGCACAGTAATCCGCAATCAGGCCCGAATAACTGTCAATGCGCACGTTGGGCAAATGCTTTGTGCAACGCTCAAGCATATCAACGCGCTCCTCGGGTGTAAAACTTGTGTTTGTTTTGGCGGGGTTAAAACTCACAAGTACGATAACCTCATCAAAAAGTGCGGACGACCTTGTTATTACGTCAAGATGACCAAGCGTTACGGGATCAAAACTACCCGGACAAACTGCTATCTTTTTCACTTAATATCACTCCTGCAAAACAGAAACTACTCCACTATACTGCGATGTCTGTAAACACCGACAATTGTATGAGAATACTTACGGTTAACGGTGAGGATGAATTCTCCGACCTGTGCGGGAAATTCAATACTCTTGCCCGCCGCTTCGCAAACGATTACGCCGCTCTCGGAAGTATGCTGCGCCGCATAGGGAAGCACTTCCAAAAGCAAATTTTCATAGTACGGAGGGTCAAGAAGCACCACATCAAACTCCACTCCGCGATAATTCCTGATGAATCCGACGGCATCGGTCTGCAACACAACGGCGCTTTTGGAAAGCCTTGTTTTATCAAGATTTTCCTTTATAACCGCTATTGAATCCTTGCTCGAATCAACGAAAGTTGCCGTTTGCGCGCCTCTGCTGAGCGCTTCAATTCCAAGTTGCCCCGAACCCGCAAACAAATCGAGCACTCGCCTGCCCTCAATGTCAAACTGAATTATGCTGAAAATTGCCTCTTTAACTCTGTCGTATGTCGGCCTTACGGTATCACCCTCAAGCGCCCTGAGCCTCATACCCTTTGCTGTACCTGTTATAACTCTCATATCTCTACCCGTCTTTTAAAACTTGATAATAAATTATTATCCCATACACACGCGGTATTGTCAACAACAATTTCAAATTTTGGAAAACCAGATTTAATCTTCTTTTCTAAACCATTTGTAAATATTTTCCGCAATCGGTTTTGTGATGGTCGGCACAGAGCAAAGTTCCTCAACACTTGCGTTTCTGATTTTTTCAATGCTTCTGAAGTATGAAAACAACGCTTTGGCGCGTTTTTCGCCAACTCCGTCAATTTTTGTCAGACTGTTTGCGCGCGCAGATTTTGTGTGCTTCGATTTATGAAAAGTAATTGCAAAACGGTGCACTTCCTCCTGAATATTACCTATAAGAGAGAACACCCCTCTGTGCATATTTATCGCAATCTCTCCGTTTTCGTTCACAAGCGCACGGGTTCTGTGCTTTGAATCTTTGACCATACCGAAAACTGCCGTATAAATACCCTTTTCCGACAAGGCGGAATTTGCGGCATTCACCTGCGGCAAACCGCCGTCAATGAGCATCACGTCGGGCAAAGTACCGAAGCCGTCCAGACCCTTTTCATCAAGGTAACGCTGAGCCCTGCGGCTGATTACCTCGTACATTGAGGCACAGTCATCTCCGCCGACAGCCGTTTTGATTGCAAATTTTTTATACGCCGTCTTATAGGGTTTACCGTCCTTGAAAACAATCATCGCACCGACGGGGTCACTACCCGCCGTGTGAGAAATATCGTAGGATTCAATATATGTCGGCGCTTTGCCAATCCCGAGCAATACGCCCAGTTCGTCAACCGCCTTCATTTCCTTTGTTCCCCTGCCTGTGAGGTGGGACAGATGTTGCGCGCCGTTGTTACGGCAAAGGTGGGCAAGACGCATATTTTCCGCCGTACCGGTACCGACAACACGCACGTTGTATCCGAACCTTTCACTGAGCCATTGTTGCAAAAGCGCAGGGTCATCAACTTCAAAATCAAGAATTATAAGTCTGGGCGCATAGTCCCTTATTGAATAATAACCAACAACAAGTTGCATAAGTTCGTTTTTTGCATCCTCGGGGGTGTCGATTATAAAGTTTTCCGCGTCAAATATCTTGCCGTCCTTGATTCGCAAAACGCTCATACAGGATGCATCCGCCGCGTGTGCTACGGCAAAGACATCCGCATGCTTCTCTTTGAGCAAAACGGCAACCTGTTTCTCTTTTAATTTTTCAAACGCGCGAATACGGTCACGAAGCCGCGCCGCACGCTCAAACTCACAATTCTCCGCCGCTTCAAACATTTCTTTCTCCATCTCCTTAACGGAAACGGATTTCACGCCGCCGCGCAAAAAATTTATCGCTTCATTTACACTTTCCGCATATTCTTCCTTTGTCACCTTACCTGCACAAGGCGCAGAGCATCTGCCGATAAAATAGTTGAGGCACGGACGACCTTTTTTGTAATCCCTCGGAAAAATCTTGGAGCAAGTCGGCAACTTGAAAACCTTTGCCGCCTCGTCAAGCGCGGTTGAAATATAATAAGAACTTGTGTACGGCCCGAGATACTGCGCGCCGTCGTCAAGTTTCTGCTTTGCAAGAGTGATCTTCTTCCATTCATCACCCGAAATTTTTATATAACTGTAACCCTTATCATCCTTTAAAAGAATGTTGTACTTCGGGCGGTATTGTTTGATAAGACTACATTCAAGCACGAGTGCTTCGTACTCACTGGCAACAACGATGTAATCAAACTCATCAACATTTTCTACCATCTTAATCGTCTTTATTCCGTGATTGGTATTCGATCCGAAATACTGACTGACTCTGTTTTTGAGTTTTTTTGCCTTTCCTATATATATAATGTCTCCGTTTTTGTTTTTCATTATATATACTCCGGGCTCAAGCGGCAGAGTCATAGCCTTGCGCCTGAGTCTTTTCATCGCCTCGGTGTTTTGTTTAGGCATATTCTCCACCGTCCTTTCACAAAAAGAAATATTATTTTGAATACTTAATCATATTATCAATGCAACCCTTTGCGCCGAGTCGCACTTCCTCAGTCAGTACGATTTCTTCTCCGCCCTCACCGTTGATTGCGGCAAGCACGTCCTCAAGAGAAGTCATTTTCATATCGGGACAAACGAGTTTGTCAGCGGCAAGTTGATAATATTTCTTATCAGGATTTTTAAGCGACAAATAGTCGCACACGCCGCGCTCGGTTGCAATTATTACGGGATTTGAACAGGATTTGCAATAATCGATAATGTTACTTGTGGCGCCTATCATATCGGCAAGTTTAAGTGCTTCAGCGGGGCACTCGGGGTGCATAGCAACAGTCGCTTCGGGATATTGATTTTTTGCATCAATAACATCCTGAGCGGTAATCTGATTATGTACGGGGCAATAACCGTCCCAGAGAATTATGTTTTTATCGGGGCACTGCGCCTTGACGTGCGCTCCGAGGTTTTTGTCGGGGATAAAAAGTATATCTTTATTTTCAATCGCATTTACGATTTTAACCGCAGTTGAAGACGTTACGCACACATCGCAAACCGCTTTGAGCGCGGTTGTTGTGTTGATGTAAGCAACAACACAAACGTCGGGATTTTCCTTTTTGAATTTGAGCACTCTGTCGGGTGTTATCTGCTCCGCCATAGCGCAGGTTGCACCTTCGCTTGCAAGGACTACGTCTTTTTCGGGCGAAAGAATCTTGACCGTTTCCGCCATAAAGCGCACACCACACATTACAACCCTTTTCTCACCGAGTTTTTCTGCAGCGAGGCTGAGCGCGTAAGAGTCGCCCGTCACATCGGCAATATCTATTATGTCAGGATTCTGATAAGTATGCGCCAAAATAACGGCGTTCTTCTCTTTCTTCGCGATTTTTATCTGTTCAACAATCTCGGTTTTTGTCATTTCTATCACCTTAACCTTGAAATTTATCTTTTCATATCATTATACCACTTACTTTCCCTCGTTACAATATGTATTTTTTCACCCTTTGCGGTCAAAATATTACAAAAACACGAGGAGAAAAAATTATGGATAAAAAAGAAAACACAAAGAACCCATCAGCGCTTGAAGTTGCTGAAAGTTTCCGTAAAAAATCCGATATAGTATCGGACGTTTTGGGCAGTTATACGGGCACGTCGGAAACGGATGATATTCCCGAACAGGATGCCGACGACCTTTGAGTTTGCTTGACAACAACATCTCATAATGGTACAATTCCTTTGTTGAGAAATAAAAAACGGAAGGAGTGACCGCCAGTTGAAAAAGAACAATGTGCGAAATACCGCGTGGGATCTGATATATACGATTTTAGGCACGGTTGTGCTGACGGGTGTACTCCAACTGATTGTCTATCCGTTAATCAACCACTTCTACGGAAGCGCTGTCACAGATGAAATATTGTATTTTATAGGTATAATATATATCGTCCCCACCGCACTCGGCGGCGCACTTGGAAACATCCGACTGATGATGAGAAAAGAGTGCGACGTTACAAACCGCGACTTCGTACCGTTTGCGGCAATTCTGTCGGCGATATGCGCTCTCGTCTGCGGATTCGTTGCGTTCTATGACAGCGACGGTTTTATATTTCCTATTGCTTTTGCCGTTTTCTCCGTACTGTACCTTCTGAGAATGTACGTTGTGGCTGAATTCAGACTTGACCTGAAATTCAAGGGGTATTCCCTCTACTTCGTTGCAATATCCGTCGGTTACCTTGTCGGCTTTGGGCTGTATTTATTAACTGATATATGGCTCCTTATCTTCACCGTAGGCGAAGTTGCCGCTTTGCTCTACTCTTTCATTTGGGGTAAGATGTTCCGAAACGACGGATTGTCGGGCAACAGGGCAAAAATCACAAAACCGCTCGTTATGCTCGCGTTTTCCTCAGTTGTGCGCGACTGCGTAAATCAGTTTGATAAAGTTATACTCAAGCAGGTCGCTTTTGAGGGAATGGTAACCGAATACCACGTCATTTCATTGATTTCAAAGACGATAATGATGCTTGTGCAGCCGATAAACACCCTCATTCTTTCGTATCTGACGGTCAAAGATTCGGGCCTTACGAAAAAGCAACTCATTAAGTTTACGGGCATCGCCCTCGCGTGTGGCGGTGTTTTCTACGTCGGCTGCATAATCGGCACACCGATATTTATAAAACTGGCGTATCCCGACCTCTACGACACGGTAATACAGTATAATCTCATTGTAAACCTTGGCGTTATCATCGGTTTTATTTCAACGATGTTTATGTCGATACTGCTCACTCAGGGCAAGGCGGCAATACAGATGGCAATTCAGACCATCTGGGGTGTCGGCTACATAGTTGCGGCATATTACTTCACTACGAAATATCAGATATGGGGTCTTGCATACGTAACGCTTATTGCCAACGTAATAAAACTTCTTCTGGCAATCGCATTTACGTTTATGGAGAAGAAAGTTAAAAATTAAAACATTTAAAAAAAAGGCTGGAGAAACGCGCGTTTCTCAAGCCTTTTTACGTTCAAGTCATTTTAATTAAATATTTGCCAAAGCCTGCTCGATATCTGCAATAATATCGCCAACGTACTCAATACCTACGGAAAGTCTGATCATATCTGCACCGACTCCGCACTCCTCGAGTTGCTTGTCTGTAAGTTGACGGTGTGTTGTGCTTGCGGGGTGAAGAACACAGGTGCGTGCATCTGCAACGTGGGTTACGATTGCGGCGAGTTTAAGATTTTCCATAAACTTTGATGCAGCCTCTCTACCACCCTTAACGCCAAAAGAAACTACACCACAAGTGCCGTTCGGCATAAGTTTATTTGCAAGGTCATGATACTTACTACTCTCAAGTCCTGCATAATTTACCCAAGCAATCTTCTCGTTATTTTCAAGGAATTTTGCAACTTCCATAGCGTTCTGGCAATGTCTTTCAACTCTGAGGAACAGGGTTTCAAGACCGATATTGAGAAGGAACGCATTATTCGGAGAAGGAATTGCACCTATGTCACGCATAAGGTGAGTTGTACACTTTGTGATGTAAGCCGCTCTGCCGAACTGCTTTACGTAGGAAACGCCGTGATAGGACTCATCGGGTTCAACGAGTTCGGGGAACTTGCCCGCTTTTTCCCAATCAAAATTACCGCTGTCAACAATTACACCACCAACGCTTGTTGCATGGCCATCCATATACTTTGTTGTTGAGTGGATAACGATATCTGCGCCCCATTCAATCGGACGGCAGTTGATGGGGGTCGGGAAAGTGTTGTCAACAATGAGGGGCACGTTGTTTGCGTGAGCAATACGAGCCATTTTTTCAATGTCGGTGATAATCAAAGCGGGGTTTGCGATTGTTTCAGCGAACATCGCTTTTGTATTGGGGCGGAACGCTTTCATAATCTCTTCTTCAGGAGCATCGGGGTCAACGAAAGTGACGTCAATTCCGTACTTCTTCATTGTAACTGCGAAAAGGTTGAAAGTACCGCCGTAAATTGTGCTTGTGCTTACAAAGTGGTCACCCGCAGAACAGATATTGCTGATTGAAAAGAAACTTGCTGCCTGTCCGGATGATGTGAGCATTGCACCAACGCCGCCTTCAAGTTCAGCAATCTTTGCCGCAACACAGTCGTTGGTCGGATTCTGCAAACGTGTGTAGAAATATCCGCTCGCCTGTAAATCAAACAAAGCACCCATTGCTTCGCCCGTGTCATATTTAAAAGTTGTACTCTGATAAATCGGCACTACTCTGGGCTCACCCGATTTGGGCGTATAGCCTGCCTGAACACATTTAGTATTGATATGCTGCATTTGTTTTCTCCCCTTTTTTTAGTTTTCCTCAAGGAAATACTTCATAATTTCAAAGCCGTCCTCAATATATCTTTCAGTATTCTTTGCAGTTTCTTCGTTGAAATTCTCAACACCGCTGTGAATTTCATTATTTCTGCGATAGATAAGATACGGCACGGCATCGCTTGCGTGGGTTTTGGTTACAATCGGAGTGGGATGGTCGGGAAGTATCATTACTTTGTAATCGTCATATTCCTGCATACCCTCAAGAATAAGCGCAAGCAATCTCTTATCAATAAGTTCAATAGACTTAACCTTATTCTCGGGCTCATTTCTGTGACCGCACTCGTCGGGTGCTTCAACGTGAACGTAAACCATATCCGCTCCGTCTTTGAGCGCCTGCAAAGCAGCCTGCGCCTTACCCTCAAAGTTTGTGTCGATATATCCCGTTGCGCCATCAACCTCGTAAACTTTCATATCAGCACATTTGCCGATACCTTTAATGAGGTCAACCGCGGAAACAACCGCACCTTTTTTGCCGTAAAGTTCCTCAAATGCGGTGAGCAGGGGTTTTCTGCCCTGTCCCCAGAACCAGAGAGAATTTGCGGGGTTTTTGCCCTCGGCAATTCTACGCTTATTCACGGGATGCTCCATAAGGAAATCATAACTTTCCTTCATAATCTCAAAAAGTTCCGCAACGTCAGCGTCGGTGGGGAGGTAATCCCTTACGACTCTGCCCGAAATGTCGTGGGGCGGGGTGAAACAATCCCTTGCAGGATTGCCCTTGTGCCATACAAGGCAGTGGCGGTAACTTACGCCTGCGTAGAAATCAAATTTCTCAGTTGAGAACTTTTCGCGTACACTTTCAATGATTTCTGCCGCTTCCTCAGTGCTGATATCTCCCGCGCAGTAGTCAACCATTGTTTTATCCGCGTAATCTGCCTCATCGGAAAGAGTTACGAGGTTGCAACGGAAAGCAAGGTCGTCGGGTTTGAGATCAACGCCGATACTTGCCGCTTCAAGCGGTGAACGGCCTGTATAATAAATTTTCGGATTATATCCCATAACGGAAAGATTTGCAACGTCGCTGCCGGGTTTGAGTCCGTCAGCAACGGTCTTTACAAGTCCGACTTCCGCCCTCTGTGCAAGATAATCAAGAAGCGGCTTGTTTGCAACCATCATCGGAGTTTTGCCATCCAACGCAGGTACGGGATAATCCGCCATTCCATCGTATAATACAACAACGTATTTCATAAAAATACTGCTCCTTATTTAAAGTACTTAACGCCCGAGAAGAAGATTCCCTGCTCTTTCTCGCCGCCAACGTTCTTGTAAAGGTTTGTGCCCTTTCTTTCGCTGTGACCCATTTTACCAAGTACACGTCCGTCGGGGCTTGTGATACCCTCAACCGCACAGATTGAACCGTTGGGGTTGAACGCGATATCAGCGCTTGGCTGACCATTAAGATCAACGTACTGAGTAGCAATCTGACCGTTAGCGATAAGTTTTGCCATATCTTCCTGCGTAGCAACAAAACGTCCCTCGCCGTGAGATACCGCAACGGTATGAATATCGCCTACGTTTGCATTCATAAGCCACGGGGACTTAACGGAAGCAACTCTTGTGTAAGTCATACAGGAAACGTGACGGCCGATTGAGTTGAACGTAAGTGTCGGTGAAGTTTCGGAAATATCAACAATCTTACCGTAGGGTACAAGTCCGAGTTTGATGAGTGCCTGGAAACCGTTACAGATACCGAGCATCAAACCGTCACGATTGCCGAGAAGTTCAGCAACCTGCTCGGAGATGTAGGGGTTGCGGAAAGTTGTTGCGATAAATTTACCTGAACCGTCGGGCTCGTCACCACCGGAGAATCCGCCGGGGAGCATTACTATCTGGCTCTCAGCAATACTGCTGCTGATTTCCTTGATTGTTTCTTCAATTGCCGCAGCGCTCAGATTCTTAACAATAAGTGTCTTTACCTTTGCGCCCGCCTGCTCAAACGCTCTTGTTGTATCATATTCACAGTTTGTGCCGGGGAATACGGGGATAAATACTCTGGGCTGAGCAACCTTGATTGAGGATGCCGTACCGCTACGGAAAGTATAGTCCTTGACCTCGGGTGTCATCGTTACCTTGAAGTCAGCGGTTGTCGGGAATACGTTTTCAAGCGTATTCTTCCAAGCGTCGATAAGAGCGTCAACATTCTCGCTCTCACCGCAAAATTCAAAGATTCCGCTGTTATTTACAGTACCGAGGAGTATCGCATCAACGTCAGCGGGAAGTTCCTCACCATCTTTGAGTTCAACAACGAATGAACCTGCAAGCGGAGCGAAGAGGAGTTTCTCACAAAGTCCGCCCTCAAACTTAAAGCCCTTCTTGTCACCGAATGCCATTGAACATACGGAATAAGCACTACCGCCCTCACGGACAACGCTTGCCGCGGAAATCTTGCCGCCGTAAACGTACTCGTAAACTGTTCTGAGCAAGGTGCGGTATTTCTCCCAATCGGGAACGAGGGTTTCCTCATTCATCGGAACGGGCAACATATAAACTTTACTTCCGTCGCCCTTGAAACTTGCGGAAATTACTTTTGAAGCCTTGGTCATACTTACAGCGAAGCATACCAAAGTGGGTGGAACATTCATTTCATTGAAACTGCCCGACATACTGTCCTTACCGCCGATTGCGGGAATCTGAAGTTCAAGTTGCGCTGTAAGAGCACCGAGCAAAGCCGCAACGGGTTTGCCCCATCTCTCTTTCTTATCGAGCAATTTTTCAAAATACTCCTGGAGAGTAAGTCTTGATTTAAACGGATTTGCACCGACTGCGGCAAGTTTTGAAACCGCCTCAACCGTTGCATAAATTGAACTGTGGAACGGACTCCATTTACCCATAGCGGGAATGAAACCGTAACTCATTACGGAAGCATCGTCCGTTTCACCCGAAAGCACGGGAATTTTAGCGCACATTGCCTGCTCTTCGGTCAACTGATACTTACCAGCAAAGGGAAGATTTACAGTGCCCGCGCCGATTGTTGAGTCAAAGCGCTCAACAAGGCCTTTCTGTGAGCAGACGTTAAGTCTTGCAAGGTTTGCTTTAAGGGCTGAAATGCCGCTCTTACCCTTGACTTCACACGGAATTGCAGTGAGGTAGCAATCCTCTTTATTGGGAGCGGTTACGATTGCGCTCGAAGTCTGTGTAACGCCGTTTGTGTTAAGGAATTCACGGGAAAGGTCAACGATTGTTGCACCACGCCAGTTCATTCTAAGGCGTTTTTCTTCAGTTACAACGGCAACGATATTAGCCTCAAGGTTTTCCTGACCTGCCGCACGGATGAACGCGGGAGCATCCTGCGCATCAACCACAACAGCCATTCTCTCCTGGGATTCGGAAATTGCCAACTCCGTACCGTCAAGTCCGTCGTACTTCTTCATTACTGCATCAAGATCAATCTGCAAACCATCGGTAAGTTCACCGATTGCAACACTGACACCGCCCGCACCAAAGTCGTTACATCTCTTAATCATTGATGCAACGGATTTATTTCTGAACAATCTCTGTATTTTTCTCTCTGTGGGGGGATTACCCTTCTGAACTTCTGCGCCACAAGTTTCGATTGAGCAGGAGTCGTGAGCCTTTGATGAGCCCGTTGCGCCGCCGCAACCGTCACGTCCCGTTCTGCCGCCGAGGAGAATTACCATATCCCCTGCCTGCGGAACAAGGCGCTTTACGTTCTCTTTCGGAGAAGCACCGATTACCGCACCGATTTCCATTCTCTTTGCAACGTAGCCGTCATCGTAAAGTTCCTTAACCTGACCCGTTGCAAGACCGATCTGGTTACCGTAGGAACTGTAGCCCGCAGCCGCACCGGTTGTAATCTTTCTCTGTGAAAGTTTACCCTCAAGAGTCTTTTCAAGGGGCTGTGTGGGGTCGCCACTGCCCGTAATTCTCATTGCCTGATATATGTACGCTCTGCCTGAAAGCGGGTCACGGATTGCACCGCCCAAGCAAGTTGCCGCACCGCCGAAAGGCTCGATTTCGGTCGGGTGGTTGTGAGTTTCGTTCTTAAACTGCAAAAGCCAGGTTTCTTCCTTGCCGTCAATAACAACGGGAATTTCGATACTGCAAGCATTGATTTCATCGCTCTCATCCAAATCGCCGAGCAATCCCTTTGATTTGAGCAATTTTGTCGAGATTGTAGCCATATCCATAAGGCAAACGTTCTTCTGCTTATTCTTATAGATATCGGCGCGCACGCTCATATATCTGTTAAGCGCTTCTTCAATCGCTGCAGAAAGTCCGCCCTGCTCAACCTCGATTTTCTCGAGGCGTGTGAGGAAGGTTGTGTGACGGCAATGGTCGGACCAATAAGTATCAATTACGCGAAGTTCGGTAATAGTCGGTTCTCTGTGCTCCGTATCTCTGAAATACGCCTGACAGAATTTGAGGTCAGCAAGGCTCATTGCAAAGCCCATTTCGGAATGATATTTCTGAATTCCCTCGTCATCCCAACCGATAAAGCCGCTAACGCTCTCAATATCAGCGGGAACCGGCTTCTCCTGCTCAAGAGTTTCGGGCAGGTCGAAACTTGCTTCACGTGACTCCACGGGGTTTATCATATATTTCTTAACGCTCTCAAACTCCTCGTCGCTTACCTTGCCCACAAGCACGATAACCTTTGCGCTGAGAACCTCGGGCGGCTCAGAGCAAGTGAGAAGTTGTACGCACTGAGCAGCGGAATCCGCTCTCTGATCGTACTGACCGGGGAGATATTCCATAGCAAATGCTCTCTCTCCGTCTCCGATTTCCAATTCATCGTAAACATAGTCAACGTTGGGCTCAGAGAAAATTGTCGCTCTTGCCTGACCGAACCATTCGTCAGCAATTCCCGACACGTCGTATCTGTTGATAACACGCACCTTTTCAAGACCTGTAAGTCCGAGATTCGTCTTAAGATCCGCAAAAATATGGCCCGCCTCAACGTCAAAGCCCGCTCTTTTTTCTACAAAAATTCTACGTACCACTTTATACTACCCCTTTACAAGTGACATAACTTTAATATTATAGCATAAACAAATTCAATATTAAACAGGAATATTAAAAAAATTACGATTTTTTCGCCGATTAGTCAACGTAAAGGGCAAGCCAGTCCGCTTCCTCTCTTATAACGTAAACACCCGTGCCGTTCTCAACGTCGGGATTCTTTTTTGCATAATCAAAAAACTTCTTTGAAGTGAGGATATTGTTAGCCGCAACTTCTCCGCCTGCCTGACGGATTCTTGCAATAATATCATCAATTGTGTCGTTGTCGTTAACCTCAATCGGCACTCCGTAAGCAGCGCAGATGTTGAGATAATTCATCAATTCCTCAAAACCGAGTTTTGCAAAGCCCACTCGGTTTGCATCAGCCTGACTGAGAGTTGTCGGAACGGTTGTGATTGTTGTGGTTGTATCAGTGTCACTGCCGCAAGCCGCAAAACACGCCATTACAGCAACAACAAGAATAAATGCCAAAATCTTTTTCATCGTTAATTCTCCACACTTTCTTTAAACTTTTTGAAAATTTCCTTTATGTCGGTAACGTGGAAAGTAAAATCCTCTCCGCTTCCGACAAAGGACGTATTTATAAAATTATCGGAATCAATAAATCCAAACTGTTCATCAACCGCAAGGAATAGTCCCTTGCCCTTTACGATCAGCGTTTCTCCGCTCACCGTATCGATAAACCGAATGCACTGATTAAGTTCCGAAACCGTGGTAGTAGACCCGCCGATAGCCAGATAACGCCCGTCATCACTGACGTCAAAAACAAGAAGCATCCGCACTCCGACGTTGTTGAAAGTCTTTTCGGTATTGTTTATCATATTGTAAACCTGTACCGCATCATAGGTATCCGTTGACAATCTGACAAGATAATCGCCAAATCTTTTATATTCCGCCGAAAAAGAAACGTTGAATTGGCGTATCATGCTTTCCGTCATCGTATCAAGATTAAGTTGCACCACTTCAAAGCCCAACTCTTTGTAACTCATAACAGGAACACTGCCAAGCATATAGGTGAGGGTTGCAAACTTACTGCGGATAAAGGAGAGTTGTCCGTCGCCAACAAAAAAGAGGTAATGGTGATGCACTTCTTTTGCCACCAATTCATCAACGCCGCCCTTTGTCCTGAACAAATCAATATTGGCCTCCTTATTGAACAATCCGCTGTCCTGCGGACGTTCGTATTCGCGCGACGAAAAGAAATACAGGTATTCTCCCGAATTCTTTATAAGTTCATCGGTAAGCATAACGTAACCCTCGGAATTTTTCCGGTCACGTTCATCCTGAGAAAATAAATTTCTTGAATATCCGCCGTTCAGGTCTATGGCAAACGCCTCGCTGTAATAGTCATCCGCTTCAAACCCGACAAGGAGAAGTTTCTCCCCCTCTCTTCCGTCAAGCGCGGTAGGCATCTCTGTCAGGGCGCACCGCAAATTGATTTCAACCTCATACACGCCCGCTTCTTCAATCGTCTTACTGTAAACTCCACCGCCGACAACCTTGCCGTCATACTCAACGTAGTTTATCACAAGTTCGCAAACTTCGCCCGAAACAAGCGCGGAAATCCTGAGCGTTTTCATCCCGTCAATCCTGTCTATTCCGTCGCCTGTAACCAAATAAAATTCCGCAAAATCCTGCGTACTGTAAATCTCATCTTCGAGCGTAGCGAAAAGCGGCTTTTCACCGGTTTTAAGAGAGTCAGTTGCAATTGATTCAAGAAGTTCCTTTTCATCGGTAATCCCCGTAACGTTACTGCCCGTACTGTTATCGGAATACAGGGGCGATTGTGAAGAACCGATCGCAAAATTCAGTGCAACCCCTGCAGTCAGAATAGCAACAATCAGCACAATAACAGTCACTATTTTCATTTTCACAAGCCCCCATTCTTTTAATCTTTTTTGTTCCCTTTTACTTTTTCCCAGAACAACTCCGCCGCGCGTTCATTTTTATTGTTCCCGAACTGATAGTATTTTCTGTTTTTAAGCAAATCGGGCAAATACTGTTGCTGTACCCAACCGCCGCAATCGTGCGGATAAACGTATCCCTTGCCCCGTCCCAGTTTTTCTGCACCCGAATAGTGCGAATCCTTCAGATAAGCGGGAATATCCCCTACACGACCGCTGCGCACGTCGTCCATCGCCATATTGATGCCCATATACGCAGTGTTTGACTTGGGGCTTGTTGCAACAAGCACAACCGCATCGGCAAGAGGTATTCTCGCCTCGGGCAATCCCAACTGATGCGCACTGTCAACACACGCTTTAACAATCGGAATAATCTGAGGATAGGCAAGCCCGACGTCCTCACACGCACAAACAAGAAGCCGTCTGCAAGCCGAAATCATATCTCCGCCCTCAAGCAGTCGCGCAAGATAGTGAAGCGCCGCATCGGGATCGGAACCGCGCAAAGACTTTTGAAACGCCGACAAAATATCGTAATGCGTATCACCGTCACGGTCAAAATACATCGCGCCCTTGGTACAGAATTGCTGCACAAGTTCATTATCTATAATCCCGTTTTCTGCGGAAAGCGCACACAATTCGGTAATATTGATTGCACGGCGCACGTCGCCGCCGCAAGCCTGAGCGATGCTCAAATCTGCTCCGTCCGAAAACGAAAAACTCACCCCGTTCTCCTTCGAAAGAAAATCGGCCGCTCTGTTCACTGCCTTGCAGATCTCCCCCGCGCTCACGCTTTCAAATTGAAATACCGTACACCGTGAAAGCAAAGCACCGTAAATATAAAAATACGGATTTTCCGTTGTGGATGCAATTAAAGTAATACTTCCGTCCTCAATAAATTCAAGCAAAGACTGCTGCTGCTTTTTGTTAAAATACTGAATCTCATCAAGATACAGCAAAATTCCGTTCATCGCATCGATGGTGTCAATCTGTTCAAACACCTCGCGGATATTGGAAGTTGAAGCCGTAGTTGCATTGAGTTTATAAAGTTTCTTGTCCGTCTTTGACGCGATGATACTCGCAAGAGTTGTTTTACCCACTCCCGACGGGCCGTAAAAAATCATATTTGAAATTTTGCCGCTGTCGATAATTTTCCTCAGCGCACTTCCCTGCGACAAAAGTCGGGGTTGTCCGACCATATCGCTCAATTCCTTCGGACGTAATCTGTCCGCCAAAGGTCTGCTCACGTCCGTCAGCCTCCTTAAAAATCAGTAGATTAAAATATTTTCGGCAATTCAAGGTCTGCCGCCGATATTTCAGCAACAACGCGCGACGAGTACCCTGCATCGTCGGTGCTGATAATTGCAATCACCCTGTAATCATTACCCTCATCAAAAGTGTACTCAAAAATTTTCTCTCCATTGCCCGTAATGTCGGCAACATTCTTCCATTGTCTTTTAGATTTAGGCTTGAATTGCACCTGCCACGAAAAGTTCAACCCGTCTATATCTGTAATATTCGTAAATCTGAAAAAATTTGAACGGCGCGCATACATAACCTTAACGTCTGCAATCGGTTTTACGTCCACTTCGTGCACAACACAGGTCAACTCAACGTCACCCTTGACTTTGGCAACAACGTTCATATTGTCATATTTATCCAGCGAATAAGCAAAAACCGGATTGGTTGTAAAGGGCTGTTTAAAAACAGCCTTTTTTGTAACGGGGTTTACAATCTCCCAAGCGTAAAACGTTTCTTCCCCAAGAGTAGTGGCATTTGAGAAAACACGCACGCCGTCATTGACGAATGACGAAACTTTCATACTGCATACGTCGCATTTTGACTTTTTTGCCATAACTCATTCCTCCTGTTAATCTTTTAAAGTTCTATTTCGGCAACAATATCGTCCCTACGGCTACCATTACTGCCGAGAATGAACGCCTTGACTCTGTAATTATTGCCCCTTTCAAGCACGTACTCGAAAGTATTTTCACTTGTATATACTCCCTTATGTATCGGGCCCCATTCGCCGTTATCCTGTCTGTAAACGTACCAGGCGTAAAGCATACCCGCCTGCTGAGCATGATTGACGAACACGAACCTATCCCCCATATCCTCAAAATCCACATCAATCTGAGGCAAAAGCACAAGTTCCTGCTCACTGATATTAGCGGCAATAACGTTCATCTGCTCACCACTCTGCGAAGTCGCAAAAACTTTCACACGGTAGTTTTTACCCTCCTCAAAACGATATTGCAGAATTCCCTTTGGTGCGTAAGGCGTTTTGAAAACCAACTTCCACGAAGATATGCCACGCTCGTATACGTACCACGCAAATTTAACGTCAGTGACGTTTGCGCCCGCACTAAAAATAAAGTCGTTATCTTCTCGCGCACTGGTAACGAAAATCTTCTGGAGTTTTTCGTTACTCGTAAGTTTTATCGCACAATCTGCGCCCTTTGCGTTTACAAAGGAGAATATCTTTCGCTGCACGTCATAATCGAACATATCAAGCCCGACCGTGTTGCCATTTCTGTCCTCAATCGTTATAAGCGTAACAAAGCAGGTATTTGCACCATTGACGTCAAAACTCAGGCGACCTGTAGAAGTAAGTTTATTGGCCACCCTTGAAATATTCCCCTCGCTTTGCATTGAACTGCTCAGGAGTGTTGGTGAAAGTTGGCGGATACGCGCATAGTAGCCCGTCTTGCTTATCTGCATAAGCGCTTCTTCGTTGCTGACGCTCACAACTTTGATGTCCTCACCAAGATTGAAAATCTGCGTGTAACGATGGCTTGAAACCGCGTGTATATCGTCAAAAATCAGAATCGCCTGACCAAAATAATAAAAATGGCGTTCAATGCTGACGTTGTTGTAAGCGTTATTGAATCCGCAGGCATAACTGTACCCGTCAGGGTGGTCAATCACATAATCGCATAATCCGACGTCCGATAGATTAGATGAACGCAGTTCATAACTCTCTGCATCTACGATAACCGTATTATGTGAAACGGCATTTGTGAGTGCGCGCCTTGTAACGTTCTTTGAGTTAAAACTGAAAAATCCACTGTCAACAAAGACGTCGTATCCCTTTGCATAAAGCATAAAAGACAAATCGTCATGATGCTTATGCGCAGTTGAAAGACAGCCCGATTTGAACATTGTCCATACACAGTCCGAATAAACCGTAACTTCATCTGCGCCCTCGCTTGCATCCCAATACTCTCTTGCGACAAAATACCCTGCCTGTGGGAATACAGCCGCGCGCGCCGTCGGTTTTTCTCCGATTTCTCCACCTGTTGCCGAGTAAGCAAAGGTATCCGTCCTTGACCTGTAATCTTTGAGCGGGACGTGGATACTCTGCGTGTCGCCAACCATTGGCATCAAGCGGTCGGGTTTAAGCATATGAGCCAGAAAATCGGAACATTTATCAAGTTTTCGGATAATTTCTTTTCCGAATCCGTCGTTACCGAAAGTAAATATTTCGGCAATCTCCGTAAGAAGACGTACAATCGTAAGTTGGTACATATACGAATTTTCAATATGTACCATTTCAGCGGTGAAACAGTGGTCAATCTCTTTACTCAATCTTTCCTTTGCACACTTCCACCAATCGTCCGCTTCCCTGGAATCGAAAATGAAAGACAGATACAAAAGTGCTCTGTTGAGATAAACGCTGTATCGGCTGTAAAACTGATAATTCCCCTCATCACAGAGGAACCGCCCATGCTTTCGCAATATATTTAAAATCAACTGTTTAGTCGTCTTATTGAAAAACTCAGACTCACTGCCCACAAGGAGAAAATAAATCAGATTTTCCGTGCGAAGCGCAGCGCAACGGCTGTTCCACAAATTAGGATTTATCTGTGCGTTGAAAGAATCAGACTCGTACTCCGACCAACTTTCAACAAATCTGAGCGCAAGTTCAAGGTGCTTTACGTCGCCGTCAAGGTCAAATGCCTTTGTCAGAAACTCAACGGGCTTGAGCGCGTGAAGCCCGAGTTGAAACTGAACCGCTGTACCTATGCCGTACCTTATTGACCAGTCGAAATTCTCCAAATCAAAACCATTCATCCCCGAAAGTCTATGATTTACGGTCAGCACGCCATTGTGCATCTCCCTTGCAATGTTCAAAACCATATCATCGGAGAGAGAAAACGTATGCAATTTTATGAAATCGTTTCCGGTAATTCCGAATTCACTTTTCATTACCTTTTCTCCTATCAAAAATTCAATCCTTTTTCAAAAAAATAATTATACATTATTTATCAGTATATTATACCCGACGGCACCATTTATGTCAAGAAAAAAAGCAACTTGAAAACGCCCGTAATTCATCACTTCATATCCCATACGGGAACATATTTTTCATCAGCCGCACTCAGTTCTTGAACAAAGCCGTTTTCAAAGCCGAGTTCAAGCATAAAATCACACACCCCGTCATACTCGTCCGGAGTAATTTTCCTTGATAATTCAACGGATTTTGTGCATCCATTGGGTGTGTACTGCGCCATCAGGCTGACGTAGGCGTCGGCGGAAAAATTATCACGTATACTCCGTAGTACCCGCTTTGAATTTTCCACACAATCGGGCAGAATCAGATGGCGTATCATAACGCCTTTTTTCATCATTCCATTATCGTCGTGAGTAACCCGTCCTACCTGACGGTACATTTCTTTTATCGACTCAACAGCCGCCCTGTAATAATCCGGTGCAGCGGAATATTTAACCGCCAAAGAATCATCGGCATATTTAAAATCGGGCAGATAAATATCCACAAGTCCTTCCAATTCTCTGAGCGCTTCGGGGTTTTCATAACCCGAACAATTGTAGACAATCGGAATTGGCGGCTTATACTGTCTGAGTGCCCGCGCAATCACTTTAAGATAAGGTGTAGGCGAAACAAAATTTATATTATGAGCGCCCTTTTCACACAGTTTTTTCATCAGTTCACAAAGCGTTGATACGTCAGCCTTTGCACCGCAATTTTCCCTGCTTATTTCATAATTCTGACAAAACTCGCACCGCAGAACACACCCGCTGAAAAAGATTGCGCCCGAGCCGTTTTCTCCGCTTATGTTCGGCTCTTCATAAAAGTGTAAATCAGCGCGGCAAACCGAGGGAATTGACGGCATACCGCAAAATCCCGACGATTTTTCATCTTCTTCTCTGCGCACCGAACAACGTCGGTAACACAGTTCGCATTTTTCAATAATCAAGCCTACTCCCCCATTCTGTAATGATTATAGCACAAATTTGAGTAATTTTTTAAATTTTATTTACAAAAAATGTCGCCTTATATATTGATAATATTATTACAAAGTGGTAAAATAAAAAGTTGTAAATTGATTGAAGGTGAAAAAATTTGGATATCAGACAGGATATAAGAAACGTTGCGATTATCGCCCACGTTGACCACGGCAAAACGACTCTCGTTGACCAGATGCTCCGTCAAAGCGGTATCTTCCGTTCAAACGAGCAGGTGCAGGAAAGAGTTATGGACTCAAACGACCTTGAGCGCGAGAGAGGTATTACAATCCTTTCAAAGAACACTGCCGTCTGGTACAACGACACAAAAATCAACATTGTCGACACCCCCGGCCACGCCGATTTCGGCGGCGAAGTTGAGCGCGTGCTGATGATGGTTGACGGCGTACTTTTGCTTGTTGACGCGTTTGAGGGTTGTATGCCACAGACACGTTTCGTGCTTAAAAAAGCGTTGGGACTCAAGAAAAAAGCCGTTGTAGTTGTCAATAAAATTGACAGAATCGGTGCTCGTCCCGAGGAGGTTGTGGACGAAGTCCTCGATTTGTTCATTGAACTCGGTGCGGACGATGACCAACTTGAATTCCCCGTTGTTTACGCTTCGGGGCGTGACGGTTACGCTTCCCTCGACCCGCACGAAAAAACCGACGATTTGCGCGCGCTTTTCGATGCGATTCTTAAAGAAATTGAAGCACCAAAAGGCGAAATGGACAAACCCGTACAGGTGCTTTTCTCAAATATTGACTACGATGAATACGTCGGCAGAATCGGTGTAGGCAGAGTTGAAAGAGGTTCTATCAAGACGGGCGACAACGCTGTAATATGCAGAGCAGACGGCACGACCAAAAACGTCAGGGTGTCCAAACTCTATCAGTTTGAGGGACTCAAAAGAGTTGAAACAGACAGCGCAAAACTCGGCGATATTGTTGCAGTGTCAGGTATTACCGACCTCAACATCGGCGAAACTCTCTGCGCTGCGGACTGCATCGAGCCGCTCCCGTTCGTAAAAATCGACGAGCCGACAATTTCAATGAACTTCATTGTTAACAACAGCCCGTTTGCCGGACGTGAGGGCAAATTCGTTACCTCACGAAACCTCCGTGACCGTCTGTTTAAAGAGATTGAAACAAACGTAAGTATGAGGGTTGAAGAAACCGAATCCGCTGATACTTTCAAGGTTGCGGGCAGAGGTGAACTCCACCTTTCAATACTCATTGAAACTATGCGCCGTCAAGGTTATGAGTTTCAGGTTTCACGCCCGAAAGTTATTTTCAAAGAAATCAACGGAGTTCTCCACGAGCCGATGGAACTGCTCATAATCGAAGTGCCCGAACAGTACGTGGGTGCAATTATGCAGGAAATCGGTACACGTAAAGCGGAACTTGAAAACATGGGTACGCGTGACGGTGGAAGCACTCATCTTGAATTCAAAATTCCCTCAAGAGGCCTCATCGGCTACCGTTCACAGTTTATGACCGACACTAACGGTAACGGTATTATGAATCAACTTTTCCTCGGCTACGAGCCTTTCAAAGGTCCGATTGAAACGAGAAATCAGGGTTCAATCATAGCGCACGAGGACGGAGTAAGTTCAAGTTACGGCCTGTTCAACACGCAGGACAGAGGCAAACTTTTCATCGGCCCCGGTGTTGATGTTTACGAAGGTATGATAGTTGGCGAAAGTTCCAGAGGCGAGGACATCGTCTGTAACGTGTGCAAGAAAAAGCACGTTACAAATATGCGCGCCGCAGGCTCGGACGAAGCGCTTAGGCTTACTCCCCCCTCAATTCTCAGTCTTGAGCAACATATGGAATTCCTCAAGGACGATGAACTTCTTGAGATCACGCCCAAATCCCTGCGTCTGAGAAAGGCAATCCTCTCCAAAGAGCAGAGATTGAAGCAGCAAAACAGAGAGAACAGAAACTAAATATATATGGAGTGGTAAAAATGGAAAAGATTTCAGTTCAACTCAGCAAAAATTTAAAATCCAAACCGACTGACCAGAAAAATCTCGGTTTCGGCCGCTACTACACCGACCATATGTTCATTATGAACTATGACGAGGGCGAGGGTTGGCACAACCCCAGAATCGTCCCCTACGGACCAATTGCTCTTGACCCCGCCGCAATGTGTCTGCACTACGGTCAGGAAGTTTTCGAAGGACTTAAAGCCTACCGCGCAGATGACGGCAGAATTCTCCTTTTCCGTCCCGAGAAAAATATGGCAAGACTCAACGTGTCCAATGAACGTCTTTGCATTCCGCAGATTGACGAAGAATTCTGCGTTGAGGCTATCAAAGCGCTTGTAAACGTTGATAAGGACTGGATTCCAACCGAAGAAGGAACTTCCCTCTATATCCGTCCGTTCATTTTTGCGGTTGACCCCCACGTTGGCGTACACCCTGCAAAACATCTTCTCTTTGTTGTAATTCTCTCCCCCGTTGGTGCTTACTATCCCGAGGGACTTAACCCCGTAAACATTGTTGTTGAAACAAAATACGTCCGCGCCGTAAAGGGCGGTATGGGCTTTGCAAAGACCGCGGGTAACTACGCCGCTTCTCTCAAAGCGCAGGACGAGGCTGAAAAAATCGGCTTCACTCAGGTGCTCTGGCTTGACGGTTTGCATCGTAAATATATCGAAGAAGTCGGCACAATGAACATTTTCTTTGTAATCGGTGACGAAATCGTAACCCCCGCACTTCAGGGTAGCGTTCTCAGCGGTATTACCAGAATGTCAACAATCGAACTTCTCAGAAGTAAGGGCTACACCGTAAACGAAAGACTTATTTCTATTGACGAGGTTTACGAGGCTTCACAGAACGGCACACTCAAGGAAGTATTCGGTACAGGTACAGCCGCTGTAATCTCTCCCGTAGGTCAACTCCTCTGGGACGACAAGAGAATGATAATCAACGACGGCAAAATCGGCACAATCTCACAGATGGTCTACGACACAATCACCGGTATCCAGTGGGGTAAAATTACCGATACATTCGGATGGTCAACAGAAGTTTAATAACGAATCGAACGCTCTCGGAAACGGGAGCGTTTTTTCTTTTTCAACAACTTTCTTCCTTCACAATTTGTTAACACTACCACTTTACAGAATATATTTTTTATGGTATAATTACTGTGTATATCCATAAACACATAACAATTTTAGATTGAATATACAGATTGATTGGAGAACATTTATGAAAAAACTCACGATAGTTTTGGCGATTATACTTGTTATACTTTCGCTTGTTGCCTGCGGTGAAGTAACCACAACACAGACGACCACTTTCGTTTCGGGTGAAAATTCAACGAATATATCGGATGAAACGACACACACAACCACCGTTAATCACTCTCCGGATGGTGTAACCAGTGCCACAACCACTGAAAACACAGGCGGTGAAACCACGACGAATCCCGACGAAGATTCCTCTCAGGGCGAA
The DNA here is from genome assembly GCA_017560255.1 of Clostridia bacterium. Lineage (GTDB taxonomy): Bacteria > Bacillota > Clostridia > Oscillospirales > Acutalibacteraceae > RGIG7273. The sequence goes on along the minus strand of JAFYOI010000008.1, from coordinate 85,925 downwards.
ACTACTGCACCGTCCGACAACACAACCGCAACAACCAAAAATAACGGTGAAACAACAACTTCCAACAAAATAACGACCACGACAAACAAAACAACAACCACAACAACCAAAAAGACAACGACTACGACCACAAAGACAACGACTACGACCACAAAGAAAACCACCACTACCACAAAGAAAACCACCACTACCACAAAGGCACATTCTTTCTCTGTAGTAAGTTGTGTGAGAACCGATATTAACTCCCACAAAGTTACAAAAAAATGCTCAGTATGCGGCACGACGTCAACATCGACAGAGTATCATACCTGGGGTGCCTGGAAGTTTGATTCACAGCCGACCAGCACGTCGCCCGGCGTAAAATACCGCACGTGTACGGGTTGCGGTGAAGAGCAGGTTACTTACGTACCCGCAACGTCGGCAAACGTTGCAAATTTTGACGAAAAGATGCTCAACCTCATTAATGCCGAGCGTAAAAAGAATGGATTAGACCCACTTATTTACTATACGGCAGGTCAAACGGGTGCAAACACACGTGCAAAAGAGATTATGACTCTTTTCTCCCACAACCGCCCCGACGGTACAAAATGGTGGACCGCCCCCGGATTTGATAAGAGTGTTTGTCAGGCAGGCGCAGAAAACATAGCGCGTGGTTACGGTTCTCCCGAGGACGTAATGACAGCGTTTATGAATTCCGCTGACCACAAAAAGAACATTCTCAGCACACAGTACACGCACGTTGTAATTGCTTATTATGAGGGCGCATGGGTGCAGATTTTTGTAAAACTGTGGTAAAATTGAAACGATTATTAAAGGGAATGACACTTGTCATTCCCTTTTTGTGTTTGTAATCGGTTTAATTTTTAGTTACCAATTTTGTTTTTCTCTCCTTCCGTCACACATTCGTGTGCCACCTCCCTCGTCAGAGGGAGGCTGACGTACAAACACAGTTTCCCCTACATTCTTTTTTCAGATATTTATAAACAAAATTATACGATCTGATAACGCAGAGCAATTTTATATCATCTTAATTTTAACAGGTTTTCCCGTTTTCCTCGCATAATTTATCATCGATTTTGTTCCTTTACTTTTGCCATCCCAGAGACAAATAAAATAATCCCCGATGCTCGACAATTCCTCATTTCGTTTTGGTCCTGCATATTTTCCGTACTTCCTCCAATCAGCAGGATATATCTCCGTTTTATATTCATTCTCCCTTGCATATCTTTCCCCCAAAGAATCAGCACCCGAACATCCACCGGAAACAAAAACCAAAGTGTATTTATTTTTTATTCTACTTATACAAAGATCTATAAATTCTTTTGCATCTTCATATTTGGTGTAATACCGACAACCTGCGACCACAATCTTTCGAATCATAAAACCACCTCAAAAAGTATTTTACTATTATATGATAGTAAAATCAATACTACGTTTTGATAGTACATATACTTTAATTCAGGTGATGTTATGTATTATTCAAGACTTAAAGACCTGAGAGAAGACAGAGATCTGGTTCAAAAAGAAATTGCCGCATATCTTGGCATTGACCAAAGAGTTTATAGCAATTACGAAACGGGCAAAAGAGAAATCCCCACCCGCTTTGTTATTGCACTTGCCGATTTTTATAAAACGTCAACAGACTATATTCTCGGCAGGACGAACAACCCTAACCCATATAAATAAAATGAACCCTGTTGCAAATTGCAACGGGGTTTATTTTTCCGTGAATCAAATATCAACGACAGAATCAAGCAAAAATAAAAACCCCGGAGCCGTGAGGCTTCGGGGTTTGTTTGTGTTGAAATAATCGCCGTAAGGCTGTAATTATCTCTTGGAGAACTGCGGAGCACGACGAGCGCCCTTGAGTCCGTACTTCTTTCTTTCCTTCATTCTCGGGTCACGAGTGAGGAAGCCTGCCTTCTTGAGTTCGGGACGGTAGTTCTCATCAGCCAAAAGAAGTGCACGGGAAATGCCGTGACGGATTGCGCCAGCCTGACCTGTTACACCGCCTCCTGCAACTCTGCAAACGATGTCAAACTTCTCGCTTGTGCCTGTGAGCGCGAGGGGCTGACGAACGATGAGTTTCAAGGTCTCAAGACCGAAGTAATCGTCAATTGTTCTGTCGTTGATTGTGATTGAACCGGTGCCGGGGTAAAGACGAACTCTTGCAACAGACTTCTTTCTTCTGCCGGTGCCGTAGAAATAAGCTTTGTTATCGTACATTTCGGTTACCTCCTACTACTAAAATGCCCAAGTCTCAGGCTTCTGAGCCTCATGCTTGTGGGCATCGCCCTTATAAATGCGAAGTCTGGAAAGAGCATCACGGCCGATAACGGTATCCGGTACCATTCCCTTAACTGCAAGTTTCATTGCGAGTTCCGGCTTCGTCTTCATAAGAGTAACGTACTTTGTTTCCTTAAGATGTCCTGCCCAGCCTGTGTGGCGGTAGTAAATCTTAGCCTGAAGTTTGTTACCTGTAAGGATTGCTTTATCAGCGTTGATAATAATTACGTGGTCGCCGCAGTCGAGGTGCGGAACAAAAGTTGTCTTGTACTTACCACGCAAAAGGTCAGCAGCAACAGTAGCAACGCGACCGAGCGGCTTTCCTGCAGCATCGAGAACGTACCACTTACGTGTAATCTCGGAAGCTTTGGGCATATAAGTTGACATAAACTCAACCTCCATCAAAATATTTCCTGCGTCTGAACACAGGATTGGCAATACATTGCCGTTTACGCAAGGAGTATAATAACACAGCGGTCAAGAGTTGTCAACACTTTTTTAGCGGTTTTTTAATTTACAACTCACAATCTCTTATTTCCTCGTTTTTTCTCACTTTTTCATACACTTTACTCATTTATGATTTTTAAAATAAATTGTTTACAAAGCCGACTTTTTAATTTATAATCAGTTTATATTCTGATGATATAAAGAGGTTGCGCAGTGAAGTTACAGAAATTGATGAGCCATATCCGCTCGGCAGTTGACCAATACAATATGATCGAGGACGGCGACAGGATTGCCGTCGGGCTTTCGGGCGGCAAAGACAGTGTTGCTATGCTTGCGGCTCTTGCCGAAATGCGCCGTTTTTACCCCAAAAAATATGAACTGGTCGCAATCACGCTCGACTACCGCTTTCATAATCAAGACGGCGATTTCTCGCAACTTGAGGAATTATGCCGACGTCTTAATGTAAAGTACGTTGTCAAGCGCACCGAGTTATACAATATTATATTTGAAGTGCGTAAGGAGAAAAATCCGTGCAGTCTTTGTGCGCGTATGCGCCGCGGTCTTCTCCACGACACCGCCAAAGAATACGGTTGCAACAAAATTGCACTCGGTCATCATCTTGATGACGCGGTTGAGACGTTTATGATGAATCTTCTCAACGGCGGCACAATCTCCTGTTTCTCCCCCATCACCTATCTTTCACGTAAGGATCTGTACTCAATTCGTCCGATGGTTCTGACACCCGAAAAAGCGGTTTTGTCCGCAGTGCGAAATGCAAATCTTCCAATTGTCAAAAGCAAATGCCCTGCCGACGGCGAAACGGAGCGCGAAAGAATGAAAAACTTTATCTGGAACTTGGAACGAAACGAGGGTTATGAGCACCTGCGCGATAAGATAATCGGTGCATTACAGAAAAAGGATATTGACGGTTGGGGTGTCAAATAACGCGATTTCTCAAACTTTTTTTGAAAAAATTGAATTTTTTTATTGACAAGTGCCCTTGCTTTATGTATAATATCATTCGTGTCTAAGATATGGCGGCATAGCTCAGTTGGCTAGAGCATTCGGTTCATACCCGAAGTGTCGTTGGTTCAAATCCGACTGCCGCTACCACTTTTTCTTGGATTCACGCTTGAGGCCCGGTGGTCAAGCGGTCAAGACACCGCCCTTTCACGGCGGTAACACGGGTTCGATTCCCGTCCGGGTCACCAATTTGTAATAAGGGCAAAAGCATTTTATAATCGCTTTTGTCCTTATACTTTTATTATGAAAAATTAAGAAGGATGGAGTGTTTTTATGAGCAACAAGATCAAGATTTTTTCAGACTCAACCTGCGACTTACCGAAAGAAGTCATTGAAAAATTTGATATCACCATTCTCCCGCTCTACGTTGTAATGGATGAAAAAAGTTACAAGGACGGCATTGAGACCTCCTGCGAAGAACTTTTTGCATATTCTGACCGCACCAAGCAGACACCCAAAACTGCTGCTGCTTCGGTTGCTGACTTTGAAGACCTTTTCAGACCCTACGTTGCGCAGGGATACGACATTATATATATTGGTATTTCCAGCGGTCTTTCATCCACAGTCCAGAACGCAACAATCGCTGCGGAGGAATTCCCCGACGCAAAGATTTTTGCCTACGACTCGCTCAACCTTTCAACCGGTATCGGTTTGCAGGTTATGCGCGCTTGTGAACTCAGAGATAAGGGACTTTCCGCAGAAGAAATTATCAAAGAACTTGAAGCAATCCGTCCGAAAGTACGTTCAAGTTTCGTAATCGACGTTATGACGTATCTCCACCGCGGTGGCCGTTGTTCAACGCTTCAGGCGGTCGGTGCGGCAATGCTCAACCTCAAACCGCAGATTGTTGTTGAGGACGGCAAAATGCGCTCGGCAAAGAAATTCCGCGGAAACATCATCAAGAGCGCCGTTGCTTACGTTAATGACACACTCCAGAATATTGAAAGAATTGACGATCAAAGAATTTTCATCACCTACTCCCTCTCTGACGAGGCGCTTGTTAACGCCGTTAAAAAGGAAGTTGAGAGTAAGGGATATTTCAAAGAAATCCTCTGTTCAAATGCAGGCTCGGTTATTTCCAGCCATTGCGGCCCGAACTGCCTCGGTATTCTTTTCATTGAAAAATAAACAGCATTAAACAACTGCCCCGAAAGGAAATCCTTTCGGGGCAGTTTTCTTATTAATTCTACGGGATAATCCAGAGCATAATGCCAAGTGATGTAAATGCAGCGATTGCCGCCGCACTGAGAAGTGCGATAAGCGGGAAACGATACATCTTCTTTTTAGATTTTATAAGCATCACAACGCAGAATGCACACACTGCAAGCGGCAAACCGATAAAGAAAATTCCACCGACCACCGCGGTTGTTGTGGGACTTACTTTTTCACCCGCAAGCCAGCCAAGATCATCGTCGGGTACAAATGATACAATATTGTATAACTGTTCTGTAAAGTCTTCGTCCTCAATTTTATAAAGTCTGACCTCATTATAATTACTTAAATCAAAACGTCCCTGATAACCCGTAAAGTATGACTCGTCGTATTCACCGTAAGAGAGGAAATAAAAATCCCATCCACTCGAATAATACAGAATCTCGCCGACCGCATACATCAGATCGCTTTGCGGGTCAACCGCATATACGGGATAACCGCTGAAATCATATGCGAATCCAAACTCACCCTCGGGTGAAACCAGAGTTTCTCCATCGTCAAACTTTTCGTATTCTTCGGGCGTAAACGACCAACTCTTTCCAAAAGATTTAATCGCAAAGTAGTCGGTGTTACCTTTTTTGAGTTGCATAAAAGTGTTCATATAACTCTCCTCAACAAAGAGCACCGTTGTCCACTCGCCCGAAATTTTCAATTGACAGTTCAATACGTATTTTTCGGAATCATCCGTATAAATCACATAAGCATCGCTATATCTGCTCTTTGTTTCCGAATCAATAAAAGACAGATACTGTCTGTGATCTTCCCCCGTCATGAACTGATGAAGCGCATCAGAATCAAATACAACGGGTTTATAAACCCTGCCCTTATGTCTGATGTACGAAGCATTTCTGCCAAGAGTCCAGTAATAATCCATATCCTCGGGCACAGCATCAAGAAGTTCGTTCAGTTCAGCCTTGAAAGTATCATCGACAATCTCATAAAGTTTATATTCCTTTGAACTCTGGAACTTGAACGTACCGTCAGAGTTAAAATAGGACGAATCGTATTCGCTGTAAGGCAAAACGTAGAATTTTTCCGATACATTGTCGTAAAGGAATTCTCCGCTAACGTATGCAAAAGTCGTTGCATCGTCAACAGCGTACATATCCATTTTTGAACAGTTTTTAATGAAATCATCGTCCATCCGGTAGGACGATAAAGCCGCACCGTTTTTAAAACTATTATAAACGTCAGCGCCGAATTTCAACTGAACTCCGGGTCCGTTTTCTGCAACGTAAGAATTCGTATTTCCATCTTTCACCTGCGAATAAGTTTCCAGATAACTTTCCTCAACGTAGAGTACGTTTGTCCATTCGGAGTATATTCCCGCCGCCGTTCTCATATAGCAGGAAACAACGTGGTCCTCGGACGATGGTGTGCATTCAATGTATGCCCCCCAATAGCGTTCTCTTGTAGCGGCATCCAAAAACTCAAGTTCTTCTACGTCGGGATTTTCACCAATAAATTTATACGTGCCTTCAACGCAGTAATACTCAACGGGTTTGTACGTTTTATCCCCGCGTTGTATGTACCCGGCGCCTTTGCTGAGAATCCACTCACCGCTTTCTGCGGCAAAGGCAGGGATTGCACAAGAGAAAAGAACAGCAATTACAAGAATCGTACAAACAACTATCTTTTTCATTTCCCCACCCCCTATTCAAGATTAAGGCGCTTGTCGAGCAGGCGCACTTCGAGAAGATAAGCCCCCGCACAGAATGCAGCAATAATTCCGAACACTCCAAACAAGATAAGTACGGGATACCATTCGCTGAACACCGGTGCAAGCATAAGCGATTCAAATATGCCATTACTTGATAAGAACTGAAGTATCAGAACAAAAACGATGCTTGAACCGTAATACAATGCCAGACCGAAAAGTAATCTGTGCTTTTTGACAAGCATATTCGAAATTGTGATACACAAGAAAATAAACAGATTGAAGAAAACGGCACACGCAATACCAATGAGAATTGTGAGAATAAACGTAACAAAAACGTTCCATTCAAACGGATTGAAAATATTTTTGAACATATGGGAAATTTCATAAAACAAATTGCCTATATTATCCAAGTCCTCCACACCGGACACTATGCAAATATCCAGAAAAAACACAATACCGCTCGCCGCTGAAAAAATGAGCGAAGCGAGAGTTTTTGAGCCAAGCAACGCTGATTTGTTCACGGGCAGGGTAAACGTCAGGTATCCCTCATCGGTAAAGAAATTCTTACGGAAGCGGATAAACGTAAGAAGTTGCGTAACTAATGGCAGGAGGATTATCGCAAAAAAACAAAAGAAAAATATTATAATTGCGGCGGTCTGAATATAGTTGTGCGCAGTATATCCAACATTCATAATCGATAGTGCAATACCTGCAACCAACGAAACGCCCGCAGATATGACGGACACAATCCACCAATACTTAAAAATTGCCTTGCAGTCATGCTTTAAAAGTTTTGCGAACATCTGAACACCTCCCTGAAAAGTTCATCAAGTGAATATCCCGTTTCAATGCGGCTTTCGTCAACAGAGCCCTGCTTGAGTATCTTTCCGCCATAGGAAATAAACACGTACTCGTCGAGCACCTGCTCAACGTCGCTTATAAGATGGGTTGTGATGATAACCGTCGCTTCGGGGTTGTAGTTGCTGATAATCGTGCTCAAAATATACTCTCTCGCCGCAGGGTCAACGCCCGCAATCGGCTCATCGAGCAGATAAAGTTTTGCCCTGCGCGACATAACGAGGATTAACTGCACCTTCTCCTTCGTACCTTTTGAAAGTGCTTTGAGTTTTGACGTCGGGTCAATTTTGAGGTCTTTGAGAAGCGCATATGCCCTCTTCTCGTCAAAATCCTCGTAAAACTCCTTGAAATAATCCACAAGTTCGCTCACGCGCATCCATGCGTTGAAATAAGTGCGTTCGGGCAAATAGGAAACAATCGCCTTCGTTTCCTCGGAAATCTCCTTACCGTCCACGAGTACCTCGCCACTGTTCTTTTGCAGAAGACCTGCAATTATCTTGATAAGAGTTGATTTTCCGCAACCGTTAGGGCCGAGCAAGCCAACAATCTTTCCCTCGGGAATTTCAAGATTGAGTCCGTCAAGCACGTACCGCCCCTTTTTGTACGCTTTGCGAAGATTCTTACACTCTAAAATACTCATTCTTTAACCTCCTCTACCATTCGAATGATTTCCTCTTTTGTAATGCCCAGACATTTCGCCTGCTCTACAAAGTCGCTTACAATGCTTTTTGCAACCTTGTGTCGCGCGGCGTCAATCAATCCCGCATCGTCGGTAACAAAACGTCCCGACGTGCCTTTGGAGTAAATAATCCCCTCATCCTCCAGTTCCGTCAACGCACGCTGTACGGTGTTCGGATTGACCGCCGCCATAAACGCAAGTTGGCGCACCGAGGGAATCTGCGACTCGGGCGGATATTCGCCGGAGATTATTCCGCCGCGAATACGCTCGGCAATCTGGATATAAACGGGTGTGTGCTTATCAAAACTCCACGCCACAATAATCCCCCTTCCTTTTTGTTTTTAACTGTATTACTGTACTAATACAATAATACACCCGTTGTATAAATTTGTCAAGATGGCAACAAAACCGATATTGTTTACATCCGACAGTATATATGTTATAATAACAAATAAAAAAGGAGGGTAGATTTATGTGGTGGGCTGTGCTTATATGCGATTTAATTATCCCGGTTATCATAACTATTGCAGGATTGCTTATGTGGAAAATTCCTCCCAAAAATGTAAATTACGTAATGGGATACCGAACGAAACTTTCAATGAAAAATATTGACACCTGGAAATTTGCCCAGAAACATATGGGCGGACTTTGGTGGAAACTCGGTCTTATAATGCTTGTCGTAACCATCGGGGTGCATATTCCGTTCCACAACAGTGGCGAAAACACCCTTGAGATTCTCTGTCTTATTGTTACGGCGGTGCAGATAATCGCCTTGATTGTGAGCATTTTCTTCACTGAACGCGCACTGAAAAAAACGTTTAACGACGACGGCACACGCAAATAAAATAATAAAGGGGCTGTAAAAACACTTAGTTTTTCAGCCTCTTTTTTATAACGAAAAAACGGCGGAAGCAAGCCCCCGCCCTGCGATGTTAATTTTAAACCTCAATCTGATTTGAAAGTGCATCTTTTGTCGGTTCGGTCGTGTTCGACTGTTGGCGACCTGTGTGGTCAACGGTATAATTATCCCTGTAAATCAGTTCCCCGACAGTTACGAATTTATACCCCTTTTCAATCAAACTTTCGATAATCGACGGCAACGCTTCGGGCGTATGCAGTGCGGCGTTGTGGAACAGCACTATCGAGCCCTCTTTCACCTTATTCACAACCTTTCCGTGAATATCCTGTGCGCTGAGGTCTTTCCAGTCAAGAGAGTCAACGTCCCACTGGATTGTATACATTCCGATACTCTCCGCCGACTCGACAACCGCATTGTTATAATCTCCATAAGGCACACGAATAAGGTCGGGCCTTACTCCCGTGATTGCCTCAATTTTGTCATTACAATTTTCAAGTTCTTCAATCACCTTTTCCCTTGACAGTTGCGGCAGATGCGGATGCGTATCCGAATGATTCTGGATTGAATGCCCCGCATCCGAAAGTGCCTTCACGCTCTCGGGATATTTATCAACCCATTCGCCAACGATGAAAAACGTTGCCTTTATGTTGTACTGTGCAAGAATGTCGATAAGTTGTTGCGTATCTTCGTTGCCCCAAGCAGCATCGAAAGTAAGGCAGACTTTCTTCTCCGTTGTACCGACGCTGTAAATCGGTATTTTACGAGCGGGTGCGGAAGCAGACGTGCTGACCGTACGCGCCGCAATGCATACGGCGAAAATCACCGCCACCGCAACGCACAATATCGCAGTTATGCCACTCCTCGTTATCACCATAAATTTTAATCTTGTTCTTCTCCCATCCATAAAAAAATCGCTCCCTTTTACATAGTAGTAATAACTATGACGGGAGCGATATATTTTATTACGATTTTATATCTTTTTATCCTTTGCGATTACGGCATCAACGGCATTGATTACCGCCGCTTCAAACGCGTTTGTCTGCAACGAAGCAACACCCTCAATGGTAGTTCCGCCGGGAGAACAAACCTGATCAACAAGCGCCCACGGATGCTCATCGCTTTCAAGAATCATCTTTGCACTGCCAAGTACTGACTGCGCCGCTATTTTCAAAGCCTGCGCTTTGCTCATTCCGTTTTTGACACCGCTACGTGCAAGCGCATCAATATACATATAGGTAAAGGCGGGAGAAGAAGATGCAACAGCCGCAAAAGTTGAAAACTGCGCCTCACTAATCTCTATAACACCACCGACACAACCGAAAATTTCCTTAACGGATTCAAACTGTTCGTCGCTTACCTTGTCGTTTTTGCACACGGCACTCATCGCGCCGCCGACTTTCGCATTGATATTCGGCATCACTCGCACAAGTGCGGGAGAGTAACTGAGCAAATCCTCAATATAACGGAGCGTCTTGCCGACCGCGATGGACACAACGAGCGGATTTTTCTTTTCAAGCGCACGGCTGATTTTCGGCAGAAGTGAATCAAGCACGTAGGGCTTTACCGCTAGAACAACAACGTCGCAATCGCCCGCAAGAGAATTTTCGCCCCTGCTCACAGTCACGCCGAACTCCTTTGCAAGAGCCTTGCTTCTGTCTTTGTCAACGTCAAAAACGCTTATATTCTTCGAATCGATAATTTCCGCACCAACAAGTCCTTTTACAATAGCCGACGCCATATTACCTGCGCCGATAAATCCGATTTTCATATAAGGTCTCCCCTTTCTTTTTCCAATATTAGCACACTTTTTATTCCGTTTCAAGTTCATTCGCGTGCGCTCTGTAATAATAGAACAAATACTGCTGTATTATGCCCTTGTTTCCGTTTGCGCATTCGGGCAAGCCGCTCGGAAATTTGCTGTCCATAACTTTTTTTATCCACACGTCAACGGGAAACGCGTCAATATGCCCCAAGCCAAAAAGCAACACGCAGTTTGCGACCTTGTCCCCCACTCCGCAAATTGTTTTGAGCGCCGCTTTTGCTTCCTCGTAGGGCATGGTTTTCAGTTTGTCAAGTACTATTTCACCGCTTGCAACCTTGTGCGCGGCATCAAGTATGTAGCGGATTCTGAATCCCGCGCGAATCGGTGCTAAATCCTGCTCACTTAAAGCGGAGATTTTTTGCGCGGACGGGAAGGTGTATTCGCCGCTCGGCAACCTGTCACCGAAACTTTCACAAAGGCGTTCAATGATCCCCTTAATTCTCGGTATATTATTATTCTGCGAAATGATGAACGAACAAAGCGCTTCCCAAGGCTCTTGTCTGAGAATTCTTATCCCCCTGCCGTAATCGGCAATACGGTACAGCAATTCCTCACCCGAAAGAGAGCCGATTATCTGCTCATAATTTCTGCCTATATCAAGAAAATCGCACCAGAGGAGAAAATCCTCTTTGCTTTCGCACTGCACGTTGACGTTTTCTCCCTCGTCAAAAAAGCGCACGCTCTTGCCGAATGCCACGCCACCGAAAGAACCGTCGTCAAGCCTGTTAAAGCGGAAACACTGTCCGCAGTTGAAAGTTGCATCAAGGTCAAGGGTTGTCCCCTTGCTTATTTTTTCACTGTACAAGCGCCCACATCCATCCTTAATTTATATATCGTAATTCTAACACTTTTTGCTCGAAATTGAAAGAAAAATTTAAAATATCCGATGTTGGAAATTCAACGTTGTAAAATCGGCATATTGACGAAAAGATTTTTCTTGACAATAAAAATATTCACTCGCAACGTGTTGAAATGTTCATTTTATTGTCAAACTTTGTCAATAGTTTTTTTAAATATAAAACAAATTGTAAAGTGATTTTTGCTCTCACGCCCATCTTTCAACATCATTTCAGGCATTTTTGGTGGAAAAATATGCCTTTTATAAGCATTTCTCAACATTCTCAACATAGTTTTCAACATAGGTGTTGATTTTCAATGTTGAAAGATTTGGTATTACAAATTGTAATATTCTTTTTGAAAATTCCTCTTGACAAGCAAAATCCGATTTTTACGATGTATAAAATATTGCACAAAGGGCAAAAATATACAGTGAAATTAACCGCATCGTCAGGAGGAACCAAAAAATGATAAAAGGCGTAAACAGACAGATTGTTGAGGTCAATCAAACCGAGTGTGACTACTTTGAAAGAATTATTTTTATCGTCCGCCCCGAATACAAAGGTGCTTGCTCGTCGGTGCTCAAAAGTGAAGCGGACAAACTCTCCAAAAGCGCAATTGAATCAATCGACTCAATGCCGAAAACGAAAAAAAATCGGATTATTCCCTTTATCAAACTGCTTTCCGCAGCGGGAATCGGCGCGGCAGCGATGGCGGTTATATCGCATTTGTAACCATAATCAACAGTGAAAGGAATGGCAAAAATGCCCCAAAATAATAAAAGCAAGTCAAAAAAACTTAAAGAACTTATCTTCGGTCGGGGGTTTTATGCGGCACTCGCCGCATGCGTAATCGCGGCGATAATTGCCGTATTATCAATTTCGTATCAGCAGCATCAGTCACAGCCGATTGATGCTCCGCTCGTCACCACTACGACTACAACCAAACCCACTACCGCTCCCTCCACCACCACTACAACAACGACCACAACAACAACCAAACCCTCCGTGCCCGATGAAATTATCATCGACACGCAGGTTCCGTATTCGAGTTTCTACCTCAACCCCGTCGGCGGTAAGGTTTCAAAATTCTACTCATCGGAACTCGTTTTCTCGCAGACGATGGGTGATTACCGCGCGCACAACGGCGTTGACTTCCTCGCCGACGTCGGCGATACTGTTTACGCCATCAACAAGGGTACGGTGACTGCCGTATACGAGGACGAAATGTTGGGCAAGGTTGTTGAAATCGACCACGCGCACAACGTAATTGCAAAATACTGCTCCGTTTCAACCGCGCTTAAAGTCGGCGACACGGTGGGCATAGGTCAGCCGATAGGTACGCTTGAAAAAATTCCGTGCGAAGCGCTCGACGAAAGCCACGTTCACCTGGAAATCAGGCATAACGGCGCACTTGTTGACCCGATTGACCTGATGAGCAAAAACGGCACGGAGGGAGAAGTGCCCGACGAGGACGCTTTTGTGCAGTACCAGCCGAATGGGAAATGATGGCTTGAAGTATTTTGCGTAATGTCAACCATCGGTTGTCCATCGGAAATTTCTGAAAAATTAAATTGGGCGTCGAGGACGTCACCCCCTACGATATGATTTTAAAATTTACGCTATTAAACAGAAAACGGGACGATGCAAAGGCAGCTTCTCATAAGGAATTTAAAAAACACCGACAGATTATGATAATCTGTCGGTGCTTTAACTATTCGATAAATTGGAATTGGACTGTTAGATGTTCTTTTCTATTTCGTCGGTTGGACCATAAGTGATTTTCCAATCAAGATATGAAGCCAGGACACCGCAATTCGTACAACGGCTGCCAATGTACACCCACTTCGCATCTCCGTTTTCTCTGCGGATGAACCCTACTTTTACATTATGTTCTTTTGATGTTTTACACACAGCACACTTGCTAAGTCTGGGTCTTGCATCTTCCCACACTTCTTCGCAATCCAAAATAATTTTCTTTTCTCCGCATGCGGGACATTTGACTTGGATTGCTTCTTCGTTACAATCAATTCGTAAAGATAGCACATCGCTTCCACAAGCATGACATACAACAGATTTAATATCTATATCGGTGACTTCGGTGTACTCTTTCAAAAATTCGTCAATGTCATCTGCACAATCTCCGTGCCAATACTCTCTTGATTTATCAATCATATCAAAAGCCTCCTTAAGTTTTAATGTTGTGAATAGTTGGACAAATTCTTATTTATCTAACTGTTCCAGAACCAGCATCGCATTTGTATGCACAAATGCTGTTTTTTGGGTGATACCCAAACCCCTTTACGACAAAAAAGAAAAATAAGTTATATTCTGTGCTAACGCACAGAGTGTTATTTTCACTTTGTGAAAGTGATATTACTCCCTTTGGTCGTAGTGTTATTTTATTCGCCTTAAACTGCCGCAGGCAATATCACTCGGCGTTAGCCGAATATCACTGCGAAGCAATATAACTCGCCATAGGCGAATAAAACTGCGAGACTTCCTTATGAGAAGTCTCGCAAGCATCGTCCCGTTATTTTATGTATGGTTAATTTTTAAAATATCTGTGTTTTGAAGTAGCCACCGCGGCCGTGGTTGTAGATTTTACGGTTATCAAGCGCCCACTGCTTCTGCGAAAATTCGCCCGTGGGTACGCCGTCGAGCGCTGCCGCAAACTCAAACATTGACGCGTCAATTTCGTCCAGCATTGAGAGCATCTGCGCTTCGGGGAACATCGGCATAACCGCACTGCCGTGTTCGGGGACTCCGTGGTGAGAAATAACCATATGTTCAAGCAGCATTACAAGGTCCTTCGGTGTGCCGAGTTTTTCTGCCGCACGCTCAACGTTCATCGCACCTTTCACAAGGTGACCGAGGAGCATTCCCTCCGCCGTGTAATTGGTCGCGTAGCCGTTTTCCGTCGCGTCAAGTTCCTCTATTTTCGCAAGGTCGTGCAATATTGCGCCCGCAATAAGAAGTTCACGGTCAAGGAAAGTGTAAAACTTACACGCGCTGTCCGCAACCTTGACGATTGAAAGCGTATGGTATAAAAGTCCGCCCCTCATCGCATGGTGAAGTTTCACTGCTGCAGGCCAGATAAGCAGTTGCGGGCGGTTTGTTTCAAGGATTTCGAGCATTATTTTCTTTAAGTCGGCATCCTTGAACGCGCCCACAATACGCACAATTTCCGCATACATATCCTCAGAAGAAAACGGCGCGGAGTCAATCAGATCCTCATATTTATAATCGTCGGCTTCGTTCGCCTTTCTTATCCTGTCAATTTTGAGTTGGGGCATATTGTTCCACGAATCAAGCGTTCCGCGAACCTTGACAACGTCGTTGACTTCGTATTTACCGAAACGACCCTCACTGTAATCCCAGATTTTCGCGTTCACCTCGCCCGCCGCATCGGACAAAACAAGGTCAAGGTAAATCTGTCCCCTCTGCGTTGTGCGCTGTTCAACGCTTTTGATTATACAGAAGCCCTCAACCTGTCCACTGCTAAGAGCGTTTTTAAACAAATTCATCGTTATCACCTTTCTAACTTAAAGCACAACCCGCAAAAGCAGGTTGTGCTTTTTAATCTATTCAGCGGAATATTTACCCACAAATTTTATGCCTGTTCAATCAAGCCGTAGTCGCCGTCGTCGCGGCGGTAAACCGTGCAGATCTTGCCGTCGGTACGGCAGAACATGAAGAAATTATGTCCCAGAAATTCCATCTGGAGAATTGCTTCCTGCACGTCCATCGGTTTCATATCGTAAACCTTTGTTCTGACAACCTTGTAAGTGAATTCATCCTGTGTCGGAACTTCAACGCTCATATCAACCTCAACGTTCTTGATGGAATCGTAACGAGTCCTTGTAACCCTCGTTTTGCACTTTTCCATCTGCCTTTCCATTGTGTCAAGCGCCTTATCAAACGCGGCAAAAATGCCGTCAATACTACTCGACTCGGAGCGCAGTTTATATCCGTAGTAATTAAGGGAAAGTTCAACCTTACCAAGATTTTTATTCTTGGAAGCCTTGACAGAAACCTCAGGTTCTTCATCTTTAAAGTACTTCTTCAGCCGCAGTTCAAGTTTTGAAGTAATCTTCTCCTGAGTGTTTTCAGCAAGTTTTGTTTCCTTCGCGATAAATTTAACCTTCATTTTATTTCCCCCTTTGCTAAAAGGCTTTCCGCCTTTTGTATACTAATTATATAACACTCCTCGCAATTTTGCAATAGTTTTTGTGCAAAATGTTGTAATATTTAAAAAACTTTTAACGTGTTGAGTAGAACCACCAGCAAACGCCCGCAATTACAGCCACAATACCGAGCACAAGCAAAGCAACCTTGAACGGCGACAACGGCGCTTCACCGCTCGTCTTGCCAGTCTGTCCGTTGACTATGTAGCGGTACATCTTGCCCTTATACATATAGGAAGAAATCCAGAGGGGTAAAAGAATGTGTTTAAACTTTATGTTGCTATATTCCGTTGTTGCGTGAATGTTTCGTACGTGGTCCGCGTGATATACTCTGCGCACCTCGTTGTCAATTCCGGCCTCTATCATCCGGGCAATTTTTGATTTTGCGAGTTCAAACCCGTCCACAAGACCCACGGTGTAGCGCTGTGCAGCAAACCCTGCAAGAAACTGAGGGTCATAAGGAATAAGCGCGCTATGGTCAAAAGGCTCAACCTTGTGGCAGATTTTTGCAACGTCCTCATGAGTTGAGTTTATGAGAACGTCATCGGCAAAGAAATCATAATGACCCGAAACACGCACCCACTTAGTACGGGTTTCGGTTGTGTTATAGACAACCGTCTTGCCGTTTTCAATCCTTGTTTTCTGTACGGTCACGGTGTAATCCTTACCGCTATCGGCAATATATTTGGAAAAAGTGTCGGCATCGTAAGTCCAGTACGGATAGTAAACGCCTTTCATTTTATCAAGTTTGGCCATCTTTTTGAGCGCTTTCGGCGCAAGCCATTTGGATTTAAGCCACTGGCTGAATTTACCCCTTGCCGTCTCCTCACCGAACATAAAAGGAATAAGGTGGGACGGTGCAATCGTCTTTTTTGTCAGTTCGTTTTCCGTGACCTGAACGCTGTTACAGAACGGGCAGGTCGTTGCCTGCACGTTGGCGGCGTATTCGGTAACGGCGCCGCAGGACTTGCACTCAATTGTGATTTTCTTACTCGTCCAGTCCTCGTTTTCTCTGTTAGCCGCCTCGTAATAATCGTTTTCCTTGGCAACTTCGTGGGGCGTTATATCAAGTTCCCAACTGCCGTGGCAATATTCACAGAATAGTTTTTTCATATCAGCATTATAGACCGTTCGCGCAGAGCAGTTCGGACAAGGTTTCATTTCCTCCTGCGCGGCTTCAAAAGTCATATCTTCATATTTGATACTACCATCCATTTTTATTCCGCTCCTATTTTTCGTGCATTTTTTTGCCACGTGTGCAGTAATATTATTTATATTATAACATATTTTGCTTAGTTGCGAAAGGGGGATTTTTACATGACGGAAAAATTAATTTTTGCCGTGCCAACCGTTCCCGACGTCGTTCTGCGACTAGACAAGAAACTGCTCACCTTCCACGGCGAATATGTGGGGCGAAGCGTACTTAGTGCAAAAATGATTGCACAAATCGGCTTTGACGTGTGCGAAAACGTCAGAGCCGGCATCAAAGACGGAATTGAAGAGTGTTTCAAAAAAATGACCGGTTTTGAGTTGTCACAAGAGCGTTTAACGACAAGCAAATATGCGGCGGTTGAAACAAAGGTTTTCGGCATAATCAACGAGAATACTGCGCTGTACTCGTTCGGTGTCCTTCTGCGCGATCTGCTCATTTCAAGCGGTCACTGTGATTTGCGCCTACGTGCAATACTTGATAAAACGTGCAACAAATACCCTTTCAACAGGCACCAGTCATTCCGTGAATTGCAGGAAGATTTTGCACTATACCTAAAAAATAACGTTGACGAGGAAACCTACGGGGTAATTATAACCGCCTCCCCCTGCCTGGCGGCTCACACAAGCACAGAAAAAGCCTCTCCACTCCAAGATGAACCCGTACATTTTCAGTGTTATTCACGCAGCCAGAACGTAAAACACTCCCTTTTAAAATTTCTGACATTTGAGCGGGTGCAGATTATGGTGGCGGCAGTATTGATTTTATTTTCAAGTATCTCAATTCCGCTGACAAGCACTAATAAAAATCCGGGGTTACCGACAATGGTGCAGACACAAAACGAAAAATAACGTTGTCCCAATCAGCCGACGCAACATATAATGCTTGCAGGGAGGTTTTAAAATGGATTCCTTGCAAAACATCAACTTTGTTTTTGCGGCATTGATTGCAACAATTTTCACCTGGCTGATGACGGCGCTCGGCTCGGCTACGGTGTTTTTCTTCAAAAAAGTCAACCCCAAAATTCTCAACACGATGATGGGGTTTGCGGCGGGGGTTATGATTGCGGCAAGTTTCTGGTCACTTCTACAACCTGCAATTGAACGGGCGGAGAAATCCTCACTCCCCCACTGGCTGATTCCCACAATAGGTTTTATAAGCGGCGCGATTTTCCTTTGGATTTCCGATAAAATAGTCACAAAGGCGCGGCTGAAACTGCGAACAGATAAAGAGGTTTCCCACCGCGCAACGCGGATAATTATGCTCATCTTTTCCATAACGCTACATAACATTCCCGAGGGGCTTGCTGTGGGCGTTGCTTTCGGAGCGCTAAACAAGGGCGTTTCAACGGTTGAGATTATGTCGGCAATTTCCGTTGCGGTGGGCATAGGGCTTCAGAATTTTCCCGAGGGCGCGGCGGTTTCAATCCCCCTGCGCCGTGAAGGATATTCACGGACAAAAAGTTTTCTGTACGGTCAATCTTCGGGTATGGTTGAGCCGATTGCCGCAGTATTGGGCGCGGTTGCGGTCACTTATATGGAGGCTCTGCTCCCGTTTGCGCTTTCCTTTGCGGCGGGCGCGATGATACTTGTTGCCGTGCACGAACTCATCCCCGAATGTCAGAGCACCCGAAACGTTCATCCATACGTTTCAACAATGGGAATCATCGTCGGCTTTTCGCTGATGATGCTGCTTGATATTACGTTGTAAATCAAAACACACCTTGACTTCTCAGGGTGTGTTTGTTTTTTTATTCTATTTTGCAAAAGTATGTCCGCCGATTACGGTTGTTATCGGTCTTGTACGAAGCCATTTGTTTGACGTTTTTGCAGGGTTGTAAAAATATATTGCGCCTCCCGACGGGTCCCAGCCGTTTATGCAGTCCTTTGCCGCCTTGCGCGCACTGTCGCTTATCGTTACGTACCAATTCTTGCCGTAGACAGAACTGAACGCGCCGCTCTGATAAATAACGCCCGAAATTGTATCGGGAAACGAGGAATGTTCCACTCTGTTGAGCACAACTGCGCCGACGGCAACCTGTCCGACGTAACTCTCCCCCCGCGCTTCGGCGTTGATTACACGGGCAAGCAGTTCAACGTCCGCCGACGAATAGCCGCCGTAACCTGACGAGGAATTACTCGTAATTCCAAGATAGAGAAGTGTTTTCGGCCCCGCTATGCCGTCCGCTGTCAAACCGCAATTCTTCTGAAAAGCAATCACTGCACTTCGTGTTTGCTTGCCAAAAATCCCGTCAACGCTCCCCTTGTAATAGCCGAGTTCTTTTAACTTGGTCTGAATCTGGCGCACCTCGCTGCCGCGTGAGCCGTATTGGGACAGTGTCGGGGTTGAGTAAGGCTCATTGATGTCGGGGTATACGGCGCAAAAAATAATCATAGCGTTAAGCACAACAATCAGCATTACGCGCAAAAACTTAACCATCCTTTGCGACATTTCCTTCTTATGCAAAAAATCACATCCTCGGTGAAAAATTTATTTTAAATATAAATTTCCCAAAGATGTGATTTTTATTCATTTAATTATTTCAAAAGGCTTACAACAAGGTCACCCATCTGCTGAGTGGAGAGTTTCTCCTTGCCCTCCTCGTAAATGTCGGGTGTTCTTGCGGTTGCAAGAGCCTCGTTTACGGCGTTTTCAATTGCCTGTGCCGCATCATTCTCGGAGAAAGAGTAACGGAGCATCATAGCGGTTGAAAGGATTGTCGCAAGCGGGTTTGCAATTCCCATACCCGCAATATCGGGAGCGGAGCCGTGAATCGGCTCGTAAAGTCCCATACTGCCCTCGGCAAGACTTGCAGATGCAAGCATACCGATTGAGCCGCTTATCATTGACGCTTCGTCGGAAAGAATATCGCCGAAAATGTTTGAAGTTACGATAACGTCAAACTGACCGGGATTTCTTACAAGTTGCATAGCACAGTTGTCAACATACATATGGCTCAGTTCAACGTCGGGATATTCCTCGGAAATTCTGATAACGGTTTCTCTCCAGAGTCTTGAGGATTCAAGGACGTTCGCCTTGTCAACGCTCATCAACTTGCCCTTTCTTTTTCTTGCGGCATCAAAAGCAACCCTCGCGATGCGCTCAACTTCGGGCACGGAGTACATCTCGGTATCGTAAGCGGCGGGAGCACCGTTAACTTCTTTTCTGCCACGCTCGCCAAAATAAATGCCACCGATAAGTTCACGCACAACGAGCAGGTCGAGTTCATCACCAATAATGCTGTCCTTAATCGGAGAAGCGGATTTGAGGGGCGCAAAAATCTGTGCGGGGCGGAGATTTGCAAAAAGTCCAAGCGCGGAGCGGATTGCAAGAAGTCCCGCTTCGGGTCTTACGTTACCCGAAAGTTTATCCCACTTCGGACCACCTACCGCACCGAGAAGTACGGCATCGGAAGCCTTGCAAGCATCCACCGTTGCCTGCGGAAGCGGCACGCCCGTTTCATCAATTGCGCTGCCGCCGATGAGTTGGTAATTATAGTTGATTTTAAATCCGTAAAGTTCACAAACACGGTCAAGAACCTTGATGGCCTCGTTTACTATTTCGGGGCCGATTCCGTCGCCCTTGAGTACGGTTACGTTATAGTTTTTCATTCTGATTACCTCTTTTCTCCGTCCCTGATAATTGCGCGGTTGATTGCACAAACAACGCCCTTTATCGGTGCAAGATTGATATTATGCGAAGTGCCGACACCAAAGATATTCTTGCCGTTCGGCGCTTTCAATTCAATGTAGGAAACAGCCTTTGAGTCAGCGCCCTTAGAAACAGCGTGCTCACTGTAAGAAACAAATTCAAAGCCGTCAATTCCGACGTTTTTAAGCGCGTTGAAGAACGCATCGACGGGACCGTTACCGCTGCCTTTGATAGTGCTTTCCTGTCCGTTATAGATAATTCTTCCGTTGACTTCAACGGTTGAAGCGTCATTGTCGTATTCCTCGTTGAAAGAGTGCTTGACGAGCACAAGCGGACCTTTGAATTCAAGGTACTCTTTGGAGAAGAGGTCGAAAATCTCCTCACTCATAAGTTCCTTGCCCTTCTTGTCGCAAGCGTGCTGAACTATATCACCGAATTCGGGGTGCATAGCCTTGGGCAAACTGTAACCGAAAACAGTCTGCATTACGAATGCCGCACCGCCCTTGCCCGACTGGCTGTTGATACGGATAATCGGCTCGTACTGTCTGCCCACATCGGCGGGGTTAATCGGGAGATAGGGCACTTCCCAGTACGGTGTGCCGCTCTCCTGCATATATTTTACGCCCTTATTGATTGCGTCCTGATGCGAACCCGAGAAAGCGGTAAACACAAGGTCACCAGCATAGGGCTGACGCTCATGGACTTTCATCCTCGTAACGTTTTCATACATTTCTCTTATCTGACGGATGTTGCTGAAATCAAGCATCGGGTCAACACCCTGAGTATACATATTCATAGCAAGAGTTACGATGTCAACGTTACCCGTTCTCTCACCATTGCCGAACAAAGTACCCTCAACTCTGTCCGCGCCCGCCATCAAAGCAAGTTCAGCCGCCGCAACGCCCGTACCTCTATCGTTATGCGGATGCAAACTGATGATTGCGTGCTCTCTGTGTTTCATATTGCGGCAGAAATACTCAATCTGGTCAGCGTAGGTGTTGGCTGTGCACATTTCAACGGTTGACGGCAAGTTGAGAATAACTTTATTTTCCTCGCTTGCGCCGAGTTCCTCAAGCACACGTTCACAAACGGCAATTGCATTATCCATCTCCGTACCCGAGAAACTTTCGGGAGAATACTCATAACGGATGTTGATGCCGTCCGCAATCGCTTTCTGCGACAACTCTCTGATGAGTTTTGCTCCCTCTGCGGCAATTTCAATAATACCGTCCATCTCCTTTTGGAAAACAACTTTACGTTGGAGAGTGGAAGTCGAATTGTAGAAGTGAATTATTACGTTTTTTGCGCCTTTGATTGCCTCAAAAGTCTTTTTGATAAGATGCTCTCTCGCCTGCACGAGCACCTGAATCGTAACGTCGTCGGGGATATGACCGCCATCGATAAGCGCTCTGAGAATCTCATACTCCGTTTCGGAAGCGGAGGGGAAGCCAACTTCAATCTCCTTAAATCCGATATCTATAAGCGATTTGAACATTATCAACTTTTCTTCAAGGCTCATCGGGTCAACAAGCGCCTGATTGCCGTCACGAAGGTCAACGCTGCACCAGATAGGCGCTTTGTCAATAACCTTGCTCGGCCATTGTCTGTCCGTTATCTTTATCTGCTGAAACGGCAGATATTTTTGGAATCCCTGCATAAGTAATCCTCCTGTGAGATAAAAAAATAAGTCCCCTGTTAAAAAACAAGGGACGAAAAAATCTTCCGTGGTACCACCCAAATTCAGTTGCAACGCAACCCTCAAAGGTCAAAAACCTGAGTCTTAACGCGACTAACGGCACGTCTTAAAAATTCGGACGGGCGGCTCCAAGGTGAGTTATACACGGCAAGCACACCGCCAACTTCCACCAAACCGTTGGCTCTCTGTACGTGCGGCAAACCGTCTTTGCCTCTTCATAGCCTTTGACTATATTAAAGTTATATTATTATATCTTTTAAATTGCATTTTGTCAACAGATATTTTATGAATGTACATTGTTAAAGCGTTTCTCTAAGAAACGGATTATATTTGTAAAACATATCATAAGCGGTATTGATGCGAGCGACAGGCACACGGTAACAACAAGCGACGTCAGCGAAAGCGCAACGAAGTCAAAAAGGAAACTCCACAAGATAGACGCCGCAAGAATAATGCCTATAATCATCACAACGATTATACCCGCTCTGTAAAGATTGAGCGGCTGCGCCGTTTTGCAAAGCATTACAACACCCACCGCACAGAGAATGAACGTTGCTGCGGTTGAAATCTGCTCAATCGGAAACCCTATAACGCTTTGCAACACCATTAGTGCACCGACAAGCAGAAAGTCCGTAATTCCCGCGGGTACGGCATTCTTGACAACGGAGAGGATGAAGTTTTCCGTTATTCTGTTTTTATCGGTTTCAAGCGCGAATAAAAATCCGGGCGCACCGATTGTGAAAACACTGACAAGCGTAATCTGCGACGGAATGAGAGGATAAGTAAAGGCTGCAAAAATCGACAGTAAAGCCGTCAATATTGAAAAAATATTCTTAACAAGGAAAAGACTGCCTGCACGTCTGATATTGTTTACAACACGTCTGCCCTCAAGGACAACCGACGGCATAGCGGAAAAATCGGAATCAAGCAAAACGAGTTGTGACGCCTGCGCCGCCGCATCACTGCCCGATGCCATCGCAATACTGCAATCTGCATCTTTGAGCGCAAGTACGTCGTTTACTCCATCGCCCGTCATTGCAACCGTCCTGCCCTGCGCTTTGAGTTCACGGATAAATTCACGTTTCTGTTCGGGCGTTACCCTGCCGAACACGGCACATTCACGAAGCGCTTGCGACACTTTTTCGGGCGTTGTGAGAGTTGAGGCATCAACGTATTTGTCGGCGTTTTTAATTCCCGCCCGCTGAGCCGTAAGGGAAACCGTAAGTGGATTATCGCCCGATATTACCTTGATTTCAACACCCTGCTCATCAAAATATTTAAACGTTTCATACGCGCCCTCACGCACGGGATTTTCAAAAACAATCAGGCCGAGGGGTGTCACTTCTCCGATTATTTCATTGCCGTCGGGCTGATTTTCACAAGTTCCGAAAAGCAACACTCGAAGCCCCGTTTCAAAGTAAAGCCTGCCTTGTTCACTGACCGATTCGTATTTATCACGAAGCAGAAATTCGGGTGACCCCATTACGTAATGAACCGAACCGAAGGTCACGCTGCTATACTTGAACTCGGGAGAAAACGCAGTCACGTTGTCGGCCTTTCGCACCGAACACTCCCTGCCGTCAAAATATCTTTTAAGCGCAAGAGCGGTTTCATTATCGCTGTACATCCAGTTTGCAAAATCACCCACCGCCTGTTCAAGCGAGGGATATTTGTCGGCGTCGTAATCGTTAAGCGGCACAATCGTATTAACCGCCATTTCGGGACTTGTTATGGTACCCGTCTTGTCAACACAAAGCACGTCAACACGCGCAAGCGCCTCAATGCATTTCATATCGTGAGTCAAAACTTTGCGATATGCAAGTTTAACCGCGCTCATAACAAGCGCCACACTTGCAAGCAGATACAACCCCTCGGGCACCATACCGATAAGTGCCGCAACGGTTGAATCAACACTCTGTTTAAAATCGTTTTTTATTACCAGCATCGATATGAGCATCAGCGCAACACCAATGGGTATGAGCACTATGCCAACGAATTTAATTATTTTATCAAGTGAACGCATCATTTCGGGTTTACCCACACCGTCGGATTTTTTCGCCTCAACAGCAAGCCTTGACGCGTACGACTCCGCCCCGACTTTTTCAAGGCGTGCGATACACCTGCCCGACGTTACGAAACTACCCGAAAGGAGTTTATCACCCTCATTCTTTATAATCTGAGTTGATTCCCCCGTAAGGAGCGACTCGTTCACCTTTGCCTGACCGCCCACAACAATTCCGTCGGCGCAAATCTGATTACCCGCACCAAACACGACTATATCGTCACGTACCAATTCTTCGGAATTGATCTGCATTTCATTTCCGTTTCGTATAACCGTCGCTTTCGGTGCGCTTACTATCGTCAATTTGTCAAGAATCTTCTTTGCACGGAATTCCTGCACAATTCCTATCAGCGAATTTAACACAATTACAGGCACGAAAGTAAGGCTCTTGTATGAGCCGACGATAATCAGCAACACAGCAAAAGCCACAAAGATAAAATTAAAATATGTAAAGACGTTTGAAAAGATAATCTGTGCACCCGTCTTGTAAGGTGGGATAACAGAAACGTTACTAAGACCCTGACTTACACGCTCGCTTACCTGCTCATCCGTCAACCCGACAAAATTTTCCTTTTTGCCGACCTGATTTTCAGTTATCATATTACTCCTCTGTATCTCTCTCGGACGGGAAATAGTCGATTACTTCAAACTTTTGTCCACGCATCCAAATTGTAGGTGTAACGCGGATTGTGTAACCTGCTCCGCCCTCCATAGTCCATTCGCTCATCGGCAACTCGGGAATTCCGAAAGAAGAAAGAATGGTCATTATTACACCCGCGTGGGTGACGATTGCCGCCTCGGTTGTTCCCGTTTTCATAAGGCCGTCAACTACGGCACAAAACGCCTTTTGTATACGTTTTGTAAAATCTTCATTTGATTCTCCGTACGCGGGTTTTGCATCCGCCCCGCCGCGAAGCCACTGCTTGAAACTCTCGTTATCAACAAGTTCATCCGCAGTTCTGCCCTCAAACTCGCCAAAATTGTACTCAATTAGGTCGGGAATTTCAAGCGGCTGAAGTTCGGGATAAATTGCCCTTGCCGTCTGCACACAACGGGTAAGAGGACTTGTCAGACACGCCTGCGCCTTGGGGTACAATCCCTGTTCCCTCAACTCACGGATTATTTCAAGTCCCTCCTCAACGGCGGGCAAATCCGTGTGACCGATATACCTTGCCTCAATATTTCCCTGTGTTAATGCGTGACGAATCAGATGTATTTTATAGGTTTTCATAATTTATCCAAAAACTCCTTGCTAAATTTAGTTTTTTTTGACAATTTACTTTATCACTTTTGTATAGTATAATACAATTCCATTATACAAATTGTATAATTTTTTCATTTCGGAGGTAATTTTTATGAGTCGCTTTCCCGTCATCCTTACTGCACTTCGTAAGGAGCGCAAATTAAGTCAGAAGGTTGTTGCGCTTGACCTTAATATTTCTCAGGCACTCCTCTCCCACTACGAAAAGGGCGTGAGAGAATGCAGTCTTGACCTGCTCATAACAATCGCCAATTACTACGGTGTAAGTTGCGACTATCTCCTCGGTTGCAGTGACGTGCGAAACAAAGCCGTAAACAGCGGCAGCGACTTTGAAAATATGCGCGACTGTGTTAGCAACGTGATGGACACCGTTAT
This sequence comes from Clostridia bacterium, assembly GCA_017560255.1. Classification (GTDB taxonomy): domain Bacteria; phylum Bacillota; class Clostridia; order Oscillospirales; family Acutalibacteraceae; genus RGIG7273. The sequence goes on along the minus strand of JAFYOI010000008.1, from coordinate 59,801 downwards.
CAATACGGGCAACAAAAAACTCATTGATGCGGTCCAAAAATACGTTACTTTATCAATGTATAATCTCGTTTTCGCGCTCAACCTTAAAGCACCGTCGAAAAATAAAGTTAAAACGCATATCACTCTTGAAATCTCCGAATTGATGCAAAAAAATCAACTTTACAACATTTCAAAACTTTCAACGGAGTTAAAAAATGACACTGAATATGCGCCCTGTGTTGCTTCAACTATTGAATTGTCTGAAAAATATTTCAGTGAATTTATTAACGAATTCAAAGCATAATTACATAAACAGCCGCACCGTCATAGCGCTGACGATGAAACAGGTCATATCCGCAGTAAGCGCAGCCGCAATCGTATGGCGGGTACGTTTGACGGCAACCGCACCGTAATAGACCGTAACGGCGTAGAGCGAGGTTTCGCTCGACCCGACCATTACCGATGCCACCCGCCCGATAAAACTGTCGGGTCCAAATTCACTGAGTATTCCCTCAAACACGGCAAGACTGCCGCTACCCGAAACGGGTGATACAACTGCAAGGGGCATCGCCTGCGATGGTATACCGAGAAATTCGGCAACGGGGGTCAGTAATTTTACAATTAAATCAAGTCCTCCCGACGCTTTCAGAAGGCTGACCGCAAAAATCAGCCCCATAAGTGAGGGAAGTATTCCTAAAGACGACGTAAGCAATTGTTTTACACCATCAGTAAAGCAGTCAAAGACGCCGACTTTTTTTATTATACCGCATATCACTATAACCGCTATCAATATTGGCAGGGCGTATGCACCAAAGTTACTCATACCCGTCCCCTCCGACAAAATCTGCCGTATAGTTTTGTGCAGATAAGCCCTACCGTCAGCGCACAAGCCGAAGTTATTATGGAGGGAAGCAGAATTTCCATTGGATTTTTACTGCCGTGATTTGCCCTGAGCATAGCAACCGTTGTTGGAATCAGGCGCATACTTGCGCTATTCATAACTACGAAAACAATCATTTCGTCCGTTGCAACGTTTTTGTCGGGATTTATCAGTTGCAGTTTTCGCATTGCATCAATCCCCAACGGTGTTGCCGCATTGCCAATTCCAAAAAGGTTGGCAGTGATATTCATTGAAATCGCCTGTATTTCCCTACCGCCTTTTTTTAATTTTGGAAACAGAAACCGCAAAAACGGATACGCTATCCGCGCGATAAAATCTGTCACGCCCGCACTCTCGGCAATCTTCATAAGCCCGCCCCATAACGCCATCATTCCGTACAAGCCGAGGAAAATCGTCAACGCCTGCTCTCCTGAATCGATGATAGCCGACGTCAACGCGCCCATTCCGCCGTCTATAAGTGCGCAAACAACCGAAAAGATAACTATTCCGCCCCACACGTAATTCATCATAATAACACAACTCCGTAAGCACAAGTTTTCTACTATCTATATGCTTACGGAGTTTATTATATTTTTATTTTACACCTTCAAGCCACAGGTCAATGAGTTTCTGCGGCATACGGCAAAGCGATGAAAGCGCGCTCGCCGTCACCTGTTCTGCACCGCGGCGCAACTCGTTGATAACGGACTTGTCAAGAAGCAGGCAGGCGCTGAAATAATCCGCCTCACGTTCAAACTTCTCCGTAAGAAGATTCGTCTGCTTCATCGCAAAAAATACATTCATATCGGGATGAAGCAACGAATGTCCTAACTCGTGCGCGCATATAACGCGACGTTGCTCATCGTCAAGCGAAGAATTTATACCGATTATTTTGTATCCCATTACGTTGTAGTAAAAACCTTGCACATTCTCCGGCAACTCGGGATAAAAAACGAACACTCCCAGCGCATCGCATATTTCAAACGGATTGTTAGTGCCGTTTTCAGCCACCAAAGAATTCACAATTCTTTTAACATACTCCATTTCTCAAGCCCTCTCATTAAATCAAAACTATTTTTTGTCCAGATCCTGCTGAAGCCTGAGCATCATACCCAAACGCATCGCCTCCACAACGCGCTCAACCTCATTTTTATCAATCGGCTCACCGTTGAACATCAGTCCCCCGTGTTCAAGAATGTCCGATGCCATAAGGTCAAACGTTTCGATAATGTCGTTTGAGTGCGGCAACGTCCTTTGCATCGTCCTGCGACCCATAAGGTAATCAAGAGTTACGTTGAAAATCTCACAGAGTTTCTCAAGTTTTGCATTGTCGGGGGTTCTGTTCCCTTGCTCATACATACCGATTGTACTCAATGAAACACCCAATCTTGCCGCAAGTTCCTTACGTGTCATTTTATCTCGCTTCCGCAGTTCCTTAATCCTATCTCCCAGCACTTTTTTCTCACCCCTGTTGAATTTTAACACACACTGTGGCATATTACAAGTAATTTTTCCCACGTTCACGTTTACAGTCCTATTATTAGGACTCTAAATCCCTTCGACAAAATTCACACCTTGAACAACTTAATTTGCTGTGCTATTCTCGAATCAAGGCTTTTGCGGAGAAGTGAGAAACTCCGCAAAAAAATTTAATCAAAAATAACACACTTCGTGTTATTTGAGGGGGAAGAAAAATGACGTTAAAAGAATTAGGACGTACATATCGGGATCAGGACGAACTGCTCCAGGTATCAATCAAACGGACAAGGGCGCTGCTGAAAGTGGCACGGGGCGAAGAACTGCTGAAAGTACGGCGAAAACTACTCATACTGTATGATATGTCACGCGATATGAAGTACGTTGCACATCTGCTTGAAAATTACTACGGAGATGATGAAGAATGAGATTTAACGAAGAAATGGACAAGTATGCCCATCACCTTGCCGCCAACCGCCCGTTTTTTAAAGACTGTAAAAAAGGTGCAACGAAAAAAATACTTCCTATAATACACGATATTATGGACGAGCAATTGACGGAAAAGCAAAAATTCTGTGTTGATATGTATTATTTCAGAAACTGCAACTCCTCACAAATTGCAAAAATTCTCGGTACTTCACGTGCAAACGTAACCAAACATATCCGCCGCGGTCTTACGCGGATGGAAAAATCAATGAGATGTCTGTTGCTGGTAAGTGATGACGATTAATAATACCATCAGCGCAGGAGCGAGTGAACATTTTGCCGAATAGGCAGAAACGAACGAGCGCATTTTGCAACGACGAAGGCAAGGGGCGCCGGTTTTCCTCATCTGTCAACTACTGCAAACATTCATCGGTTATCCTCTTTTGAACTACGCAATACCGTATGATTTTTGTCATACAGAAAAGCCTTGGCAAATCCTGGTTTGCCAAGGCTTTTTATTTATTTAGGTTTGTATTCTGTAAACGTCAACGGAATTTCCATTTCTTTGCCATTTCTCATAACGGTAAAGGTTAGCGTATCGCCCACTTCACACTCATTGATCAATTCGACAATCTCACTGCTCTCATAAACGAGCGTACCATCAACTTTCATTACAAGGTCACCCGATTTGAGACCCGCTCTTTCAGCATCACTGTCCTCATTGACTACGTAAATATACGGACCAAGTTCAGACACACGATATTGGAATGCGGTCGCATAATCAAGCACGTCAAGAAGCTGGACCCCCGCCATAACTCTGCCTGTAACGTAACCGTTTGTTATGATATCCTCCGCAACCGGTCTGGCAATATCAATCGGTACGGCAAAGCCAAGACCCTCAATGTCCTCTCCCGCCGCTTTTGCATTAACGACACCTATTAATTCACCCGATGAATTGAAAAGTCCACCGCCCGAATTGCCGGGATTGATTGCGGCGTTCGTCTGCAAAAGAGTCATATTTATACCGTCAATTTTAACTTCTCGTTCAAGGGCGCTTATAATTCCGTTTGTAACAGTACCGCCGAGTTCGCCGAGGGGATTACCTACCGCAAGGGCAAAATCTCCCACTTCAAGATTTTTGGAACTGCCAAAGGTTACGGGAATGAGGCCCGTAACTTCAATCTTAACAACGGCAATATCAGTCAGAACATCCGTACCGATAAGTTGGGCGGGATAACTTTCGCCATTATTGAGAATAACGGAAATTGTTTTTGCATTCTCTATTACGTGGTTATTGGTGATAACATATCCATCGGTAGAAATAATCACTCCGCTGCCCGCGCCCTCAACTATATACTGCGACATAAATCCACCGCTTTTTACAACCTCGGTTGTAATCTCAACAACGGACGGAGCAACTTTCTTTGCGATTTCAGCGATAGTTGCATCGGAATCGAGAATCTGCGACATCGAATCGTTGCCTGACGACTCGTAAATAATAACTTTTCCACCACTTGTACCAAATTGTTTCATATCAGCAACAACATAGCCACTGACTCCTCCCAGAACAATGGAAAGAATCACGACAATAGCAATAGCCACAATCCGTGATACTGTTCCATTCTTCCTATCTCTGCGAGGTTTCTTACCCGCTGTGAGATTTGCGGGGACAGAAGGAGCCATAGGAGCATCCGACGGTGCAGGCGTATTGGCGGGCGCGCTGTACCGAGGAGTCTGATAACTCGGCGTAGTAGAGTAGTAGTAATGAGAAACGCCGCTCGGTCTACCTTCAGTTTCCGAGTTCTGCGGTACATTTTGCTCGAGATCATCTCTACCTCTAAGATTGTTTTCTTCAAACATAGCAAAACAGTCCTTTCGAAAAAAGTTATGTTAAAAAACATCTTGTGGTAATAATAATCAGATTTTCTTAAATTATACTTAAACTTATTTTGTTTTGTAAAGATTTCCGTAATTAATGACTTTAAGTCCCGAGCCGTCCTGCTCAGCAACGATGTTCTTTGTGTCAAAGAGGACGGGTGTTCTCATAACGGAAGCCATCGCCTTGTGGTCAAGGGTCTTGTACTCGTTATGGTCGGTAAGAATGAGAACAATATCAGCGCCCTCGCAAGCCTCCATACAGGAAACGAACTCATCGTTCTTAACGTGGGGATCAAAGATTGCAACGTTGAAGCCCTTATTCTTGAGCAAGAAAATAATGTCCATAGCCGGACTCTCTCTCATATCGTCAACGTTTCCTTTATACGTTACGCCAAAAGCGGCAATCTTCGGATTTTCAATACCTGCAACAAGGCGCTCTGCATGCTCTGCAACAAACTCGGGCATTGAGCAGTTTGTATCTCTTGAAAGTTTGATGATTTTTGCCGTTTCGGGAGCCTTTGCGAAAATGAAATACGGGTCAATAGCAAGGCAGTGACCGCCAACGCCGGGACCGGGCTGGTGGAGATTAACACGCGGATGCTTATTTGCAAGTTTGATTACGTCAAGACAGTTGATGTCAAGTTCATAACAAATCTTTGCAAGTTCGTTTGCAAGAGCAATGTTAACGTCTCTGAAAGTATTTTCCATACACTTTGAAAGTTCAGCCGTCTTTGCTTCGGTTTTGATAATCTCACCCTTAACGATAAGTCCGTAAACCTCGGCCGCCTTCTCCGTACACTTGGGAGTAATACCGCCGACAATTCTGTTATTGTAAACAAGTTCATAAAGAATCTGACCGGGCAAAACTCTCTCGGGGCAGTGAGCAAGGTACAAATCCTCGCCGATTGTAAATCCGTTCTTTTCAAACAAGGGCTTTACAAAATCGTCCATTGAACGCGGCGCGATTGTCGACTCAACGATAACCACGTTGCCCTTTTCAACGTAGGGCATAATGTTCTCACAAGCGGAGAGAACGTACTTAAGGTCACAACTTCCGTCCGGATGATTCGGAGTCGGAACGGAAATGATGAAAGCGTCAGCCTTTACGGGCGTTGTGGACGCTGTAAGCATTCCCTTTGCAACGGACTCACGGATTACTTCGCCAAGACCGGGCTCTTCAATATGGATTTCGCCTCTGTTGATTGTTTCAACAACGCTCTCCACAACGTCAACACCCGTAACTTTACAACCGTTGCTTGAAAAAACAGCGCTTGTCGGCAAGCCGATGTAACCCAAACCAATAACACACAAATTCATTTTCTTATCCTCCTGTTTTTAAACTTTCTTTCTTTGGCTGTCGATAAAACTGCTGTAACCCGCAAGTACTGATGGAGTATCCCCATAATCCACCAATTTGCCACGGTTAAGCCACATCGTCTTGTCGCAAAAACGTTTTATTCCCCCCGTTGAATGCGACACCAGAAAAATCGTTTTTTTATTCTCCCGAAACTCCCAGATTTTTTCGCGGCACTTATCTGCAAACACCGCGTCACCAACTGCAAGAGCCTCATCAATGACTAATATATCGGGGTCAAGGAATGCGGAAACTGCAAAACCAAGCCTCATTTTCATACCCGAAGACCAGGTCCTCAAGGGTCTGTCAATAAAGTCGCCCACGTCGGCAAATTCAATCGACTTGCGCGTAATTTCCTCAACCTGTGATTTATCATAACCCAGAATCAAGCACTTATATTTTATGTTTTCACGCCCCGTCAAGAAGCCGTTAAGGCCGACGTTGACAGCAAGCAACGAGGTTTCACCCGCCGTTATAATCCTGCCGCTCGTTGGCTTGACAAGCCCCGTCACGATTGACATAAGTGTTGACTTACCGCTGCCGTTAGTACCGACAACACCGATCGCATCGCCTTGATACGCTTCGAACGAAACGTCGTCCAGCGCGGTAAAAATCTTTTTCTTGCTGGGTCTGAGTTTTGAAAACATACCTTTTCCGGCAACTTTATCCCTGACTTCAAACTGTTTCGTGACGTTTGAAGCAATTACAGAAGCCTTTGGCACGGGCAAACCTCCCTTCCAAAACGTATAGATTAAACACTGACGGACTTGACGAAACTGTCCGTATAAGAGATGAATTTATCTGTTGCCAGATTCATACCGCTTTCAGCCATCTGGCAAAAATTGAAGCGGTCGGACGAATAAACGGGCAACTCGTTTCTGTTTGCCGTATCGGTAATCCAGTTTGCAAGTTCGTTTATATCTGCACGGCAAGTACCGACGCGTTCAAGAAGCGGTTTTCTGAACATCAAAGTCTTTTTGTTTACGGACTTTGTGTAGTTGTAGTCACCGCTGCTGTTCTTTACAAACAACACGGATTCCGCACGGTCATACTCAAAGTACGCCGACTTACCCACTACCGCAGCATCGGAATACATAAACGCCGTAAGCATATCCCTTGCATAGTTGGGCGCATAATAACTATCAGCAGAAATAATGGAAATCAAACCATAGGTTGCGTTGTCCGCAATCACCTGCGCCAAATTGTTGTCCGTACAAACGGCAAATTTAACACCCGGAATTTCCTTTAACTTCATCGGCACGTTGATATTCTTCGGCAATACAATTATCAGTTCCTTATTGTCACAGCCGACCTGCGACTCAAATGTACTGATGAACAGTTGAGTATCCTCCGGCTTTTCGGAAACGCCGACAAAGGTAATATCCCTTGCGAATGCGCCCGATGCTTCAAGTCCGACCTTGTCAAGAATCGTGCTGAAGCGTTGGAAATACGTGTGGTTTTCAAGAACATCTCTTATTCCGCGAACACACAGACGCTCTCTTATCTCAGGGTTATTCATCAGCATTTCAAGACTGCGCTTCGTATCCTCCTGCGTATTACACAGCAAGGTAAGACCATTGAGAAGTGTATCTATACCGAGCGCATAACCCGTAACAACCGCCGTACCGCTTGCAAGAAGTTCAAACACACGTCTTGAGAACATTGTTGTGCTGTGCTGAATTGAGTTTACATTGAGGAAGATATCGTACATCCTGTACGCCTTACTCATAAGTTCAAACGGAAGCGCGCCCGCAACAAACTGTGCATAGGGGTCGGGGAAGCGATAACTTGCGGGCATAATTTTATTGTAGTTCCTGTCGAAAATTGTCAAATCATAGTCAACGGCAGGACCGAGCACACGGAGCATATCCGTCATTCTGTCCTCATGCCTTACCATCCAACTGCCCGCAAACGCAACCTCTCCCACGCGAGCCTTACGTCTGCCGATAGGATTGTGCATACTCGGGTTTGCTGCAAAAGGCAATGCGAAAACATTTTCGTGTCCGACAAGTTCCTTATACTTCGGCACAATGTCGTTATCGGTTGTGAAAACAATGTCGAACAACTTTGCCGCAGAGATAAAGCACTCAAAGTTTACGGGATCCTCCTTATTCCAGAAAACAGTCTTTATTCCGCGCGCCTTGCAGAAACTCAAAAGAGTTGCAAGGGGCTGTGTTTCCTGACGTTCAATATATGAAACCATATCTTTCCAAAGGCCGCCGTTACCGTTCCAAGCAGATTCAACGAGAATAAAATCGGGTTTCTCCTGCTCAATCTGCTCTCTGAAATTATCGGGATTAAGCACAACGTACTGTGCCTCATTCTTAAAGCAATCAAACGTAAACTCATCAAAAATTACGCCGATTTTATACGGGGAACCCTTCTTGTCGCTGAGCGGTGAAGATGCGATTTTCTTGGAGTTTGCTTTAATTTTATCAATAACGTCTTTTTTCTTTGCACTTGCATCGGAAACTTCAATCCTGATATCCCTCAGGCCGCCCTTGCCGCTGATTTTGAGAGCAACGCGGGACTCAATTCCCGACGGGCAGAAAAGCACCTGCTCACTGTTAAGCGGCACCTGGAACAAAAATTTCTTTTCGCCCTCGGCGTAGCCGATGATACAAAGTTCAGCATCAACACCTTCGGACTTGCCGTAGAAGCCGACTTTGCAGTGGCTGTATTCAAGTTCAATCGGGTTTTCCGGCGGAAGTTTAAATCCGCAGTTATCATCAAGATAGGACAAAAATGCCTTTGTCAAATTCTCGTTTACGGTGATTGTGTTGCCCTCAACGATTACCGATTTGTTGTTCTTATACCACAAATCACCGACAAATTCTCTCGGCACAAGATAGTTTCGGTTTTCATTCATAGGAATGATACCCGAAGATGCGCCCGAATAAGAGCCGGAAGCACCGGAAGAAGAAAGTTTGAGATTGTTATCAACTTTCAGGAATTCAATGGTATCAAACTGAATTCTGCCGTTACCCCATACCTGCGCGGAAAGACGGAGATTTTTATGTTCCTCCTTCACTTCAAACGCCATCATATTGTTTGCATCAAGACGTACAAGTTCCTCTTTATCACCCGCCGAACTGTACGCGTGAACAAAAATCCTTGCACCGACGTTAGCGGAAGAAGCGATGTTGAAACAAACTACGTATTTACCCGCATCAAGAGAAAATCCACCCGTACCGGGAATATCGAAACTGCAGTTTCTTTCCTTGTACGCCGCATAAATTCTCACGTTATCGGAGTTTATATCAATACCAACACTGTCAAACTTTGCAACGTTCCTTTTCGTTACGTACCAGTCAAGCCTGTTGTACGGTATACGCACTGAAATCTCATCGTTGATAATATCTCTGTACATATAGTCAACGATAAGTTCACCACTCTTTTGCATAAAAGGGCGAGGAGTCGCAGTGCCGTCAATCTCATTCTCGACGCTTCTTACCGCAAGCACTATCCTTCTAAGCAATTTTTTCATCAATTTTTTCATCTGCTCATTCTACCTTTCATCGCGATTATACAACCGCTTCTATCTTTGCATATTCTCCGATAAATTCATCCTTGTGATTATTCCAGTTAAGTTCTTTTGCCGCCGCATAGCAGTTACGGCTCAGATTGTCCCTGTATTCCTCGTCATCAAGCAGAAAATTAACCGCAGCCGCAATCGACTTGTAATCGTGCGAATCAACAAGTACGCCCACGTCGTATTTCTTTACTACGTTATGAAACTCGGGAAAATCTGCCGCGACAACAGGCACACCCGCCATTATGTACTCAAACAGTTTGTTTGAAGCGGCTGAATAGTGATTAAAACAAACGTTGTTGAGAATCTGGAAACCGAGATAAGCGTTCACAGTGTAACTTGCAAGTTGCCTGAGCGGCACCATTCCAATGAGCCTTACTCTATCCTCAACACCGTACTGCTTAATAAGTTTCAGAAGTTCGGGCTTGAATCTGCCGTCACCGATAAACACAACGACACCGCGTTTTATGTGCGGTATTGCCTGCACCAGCACGTCAAGTCCGCGACCATACTGAATGCCGCCCTGATAAAGCAGAATCGGGCAATCGGCAGGAATATCAAGTTGCGCCTTCAGGTCAACGGCTTCAATATCATTAAGGTCGAAGTATTCGGGATAATTGTAAACGGGAGTGGGTAACTCCATCTTATACAAATCCGCCATATACTTTGCCCTTGTGTTGTTTTCACAGAAGATCTTGTCCGCTTTTTTTATAAAGAATTTTTCTATCGTATAAATTCCCTTACCATAACCCGTACGGCTTGTCTGCACTTCGTGGGAATCATAAACAATCTTTTTGCGGTTTTTACGCAAGCGGAACAACTTTGCACAGGCATACGCCTGAAACATAGTGTTCAGATCGTTCGCGTGGTAGATATCGGCATTCGTCTTTCTGCCGACTTTTATCATTCTCAGAATACCGCCAAGATTTGCAAGGTGCTTCGGCGCTTTGAGAAAAACCGAAACAACGAACAGTGCCGCAAGACACAGCGCAACAATTGCAACAGGCAGACAGTGTACGAACATTGCCGCCACAAACACCGCAAACAACAAAACAAACAACGCAGCCGCAATCGGCTTTTTGATAAGTCGCGCAAAAAGTCGGTAACCCTTGTTGATAACGGGGAAGCCTTTTTTAACTCTGACAACGTCAAAGCCGTTTACAGTTTCATTCACGGCACAGTTTTTATCCGAAGTATTATGTAAAGCAATAAGAGTGACGTCGTTGCCGTTTTCCGCCAACGCTGAACACTCACGCATAACTCGCGCATCATAGGTAAAGTAGTTCCACACAAACACAGTTACCCTTTGTTTCATAGTCAACAATCCTTCCTCAGTAAGTACGAGGTTTGCATACATAGCGTATTATATCGCAGTTTATTACAATTTTCAATAGATTTAATATTATATTCAATAATAAACTATATAAGAATTTTTGCAATTTTTTTAAAAATACCCTTACAAGATAAAACGTGGTATTATCGGCAATCCTTGACTATTTGCCGTCGTTGCGGTATCATAGAGCGGAAAGGCGGTGGCAAAGTGGTTTTTGACTTATACGATTTTGACAAAACTGTATATAAAAAAGATTGCAGTGTGGAGTTCTGGAAATACTGCCTCAGGCGCAGACCATACCTCGCTTTACTGTCCCCCGTTCAACTTCTCGGTGTTTGCCTGATGCGATTGCGCCGCACAAACAGATTCGGCAAAACGCTGATGTTATCATACGTGCGCTTCATTGACACTGACCGATTTGTAAAGGAATTCTGGCAGGAAAACCGCCACCTTATCAACGAATGGTTTGAACCGCAAAACAGAAAAAATCCCGCGGTAATCTGCTCTGCCTCTCCCGAATTTCTGATTGAGGGAATTTGCAGCGAACTTGAAGTTTACATGACAATCGGCACAAAGGCGGATAAAAAAAGCGGCAGAATGCTCAGCAACAACTGCAAACGTCAGGAAAAAATCATCCGCATAAAAGAATGCTTCGACTTGTCCGAAACCGTATTTGAAAACGCATATACCGATGCGCCGAAAACTGACCGCCCCTTACTCTCCCTCGCGCAAAATGCCTACCACGTAGTTGACGGAAAATGCATAAAAATCGACATTTAAACAATATAGAAAAAATAAAAATCCCGTGGTTCACCAATTCGGAATCACGGGATTTTTTATGTACTTTTTACTCTTGTGCGCCGCTGTCAACCGTCGGGTCTGACGTTACAGGTTCGGTTGTTGGTGCGGTTGTGGGCAGAGTGGTTGTGGGCACCGTGGTGGGTACAGTTGTTTCGGTATTTTCGGTTGAACTTGTAGGTCTTGTCGTGGTCGTGGTGGTCACCATCAGGTCATCACCATACACGCTGATTGTAACCTTACTGCCGAATGAAACCTTTTCACCCACGGACGGTGAGCACGACTTTACAGTACCCACATCTCCGTCGTTGTAGTTGAGAATATAGCGGACGGTAACTTCAAATCCGTTATCTCTGAGCGCTTTTACCGCCTCGTCCTCGGTCTTGCCGATAATTGACGGCACCACAACCTCACTGTTGCCCTTACTTACGTTTACAACAATGGTCGTACCCTTCTTGACGCTTGTACCCTCGGCAACGCTCTGCTGGATTACAACGCCTTTTTCTTCCTCACTGAAAACTTCAACGCTCTCAAACTTTAGGCCGTCAGTATGAACTTCGTCATATTTTTTACCGACGTAGTTTTCAACGGTTACGAAAGTTTCGTTTTTCTCCACCTGCTGTGTGCCGCCGCTTGAAAGTATAATCGCAACTGTCGCTCCAATAATCAAAACGATTGCAATAATAATTACCGTCCAAATTATTGCAAGTTGTCTTTTATATGACTTTTCAGACACTTAAATCTTCCTTTCCGATTAGGCTTTGGTCTGCTTTACGAAGGAATCCTTCAAAGCAACCGTTCTGTTGAATACTATTTTATCATCCGTACTGTCTTTGTCAACACAGAAATATCCCTGACGTAAGAACTGGAACGTATCGCCGACTTTAGTGTCTTTAAGCCCACCCTCAATCAGACAGTTTTCAAGCACTTCCAAAGAATTGGGATTGAGATTTACGGTATATTCACCGCCACTCTCATCGGACGGATTTTCGTTGCTGAAAAGACGGTCATAAAGCCTTACTTCCGCTTTGATACAGTCGTCCGCACTTACCCAGTGCAAAGTGCCTTTAACCTTTCTGCCGTCGGGTGAATCGCCGCCCTTTGTCGTTTCGTCATAGGTGCAGTGAACGCAGGTAATATTGCCGTTTTCATCCTTATCAAAGCCAACGCATTTTACGAAGTATGCGCCTTTAAGACGAACTTCATTGTTCGGGAAAAGACGGAAATACTTCTTGATGGGTTCTTCCATAAAGTCGTCCTGCTCAATATAGATATTTCTTGAGAAAACAAGTCTGCGCTTACCGAGTTCAGGTTTATTGGGGTTAATGTCAACAAAAATCTCCTCGGTCTTTCCCTCGGGATAGTTGTCGATAACAACTTTAAGCGGGCGCAAAACAGCCATAGCGCGCTCAGCATTAAAATTAAGATTATCTCTTACGCAGGACTCAAGAAGTGCATAGTCGATAACACTGTTAGCCTTTGCAACGCCGATTTTCTCAACGAAGGTTCTTACTGCCGCCGCGGGATAACCACGTCTTCTCATACCGCAGAGAGTTGCCATTCTCGGATCATCCCAACCGCTGACGTATGAATCGTTTACAAGTTTCAGGCACTTACGCTTTGAAGTCAGGCAGTAGTTGAGGTTGAGCCTTGCAAACTCAATCTGTCTGGGCTTTTCACCGTCGATAAGTTCATTTACAAACCAATCGTAAAGCGGTCTGTGGTCCTCAAATTCAAGAGTACACAAAGAGTGAGTAACATTCTCACAGGCATCGGAAAGCGGATGAGCAAAGTCATACATCGGGTAAATGCACCACTTGTCGCCCGTTCTGTGATGAGTTGCTCTCATAATGCGGTAAATAATCGGGTCACGCATATTGAGGTTCGGTGATGACATATCAATCTTCGCTCTGAGCACCATTGAGCCGTCGGGGAACTCTCCGTTCTTCATTCTCATAAACAAATCGAGGTTTTCCTCAATGCTTCTGTTACGATACGGGCTTTCCTTACCGCCCTGCTTGAGAGTGCCTCTGTATTCTCGCATCTGTTCGGGTGTAAGTTCACAGACGAACGCCTTGCCCTTTTTGATAAGTTTAACGGCGCACTCGAAAATAAAATCAAAATAATCGGATGCATAATAGACGTTATTCCACTGGAAGCCGAGCCACTTGATGTCCTCCATTATGGAGTCAACGTACTCAACCTCTTCTTTTGTGGGGTTTGTGTCGTCAAAACGCAAATTACAAGTACCGCCGTACTTCTTTGCCGTTTCAAAGTCGATTGTAATCGCCTTAGCGTGACCGATGTGGAGATAGCCGTTGGGCTCGGGAGGGAAACGGGTCTGTACCCTTGAGTAAACTCCCTCCTCTAAATCCTTATCAATCGCATCGTGTATAAAATTGCCGGCAAGGGTCGGCTCGTCATTTCTCAAAATTTCTTCGCTCATACTTTCAACGCCTTTCATTAGAGTGAGTTCATAAAATCATTTATTCTGTCCTTGACGCGCTCAACACCCATCAAAGTCATTATTGAATACAAATCGGGAGTATTTTTTCTGCCCGTAACGGCAATTCTGATAACTGCGGAAAGATCACCGACGTGGCCTTTGAACGCTTCGGGATTTTTCTTGTATTCCTTAACGTTCGGAGTATAACCAAGCGGTTCACACATAGCCTTTATTGTGTCAAACCAAGCGTCTTTATCGTCCTGCTCGTTATAAACGCCGAGGTATTCGTTAAGAATTTTCTTTGCTTCCTCACCATCGATATTTTCGGGCAGGGCATCCGTTCTTTCAAAAATCTTATCGTAGAAATAAGAAACGTACTGCCTTGCATCGCTCCACTTGCCGATGTCTTTTCTCGGTTTTGCATTATAACGGTCAATAGTGAAAATGCCCAGTGCATATTTTTCGTCCGCCGCGATAAGTTCATAAAGTTCCTCATCGTACTGCTTTGCCCATTCCTTAACACCGTCAAGCACCTGCTCTGCGGTCATTCTTGAAATTACGTTCTTGCTCACGTCGTGAAGTTTGACAAGATCAAACAAAGCGCCGCTCTGGCTCATCTTTTTAAGAGTGAACGGGAATGCTGACTGCGGCGCATCTGCATTAACTTTGCGCCACTCCTCAAAATTAGAGTTTGCAATCGTGAGCAAATACTCGGTAACACTCTGTGCCGGATAGCCAACCTCTGCATAATAACCAACAGCAGCCTCGGGGTCCTTTCTCTTGCTGAGTTTTCTCTTGCCTCCGTCATCCTCCTTCATAATCGGGGAGATATGCGCGTATTTCGGCACACGGAATCCGCACGCTTTGAAAAGTTGAACGTGTACGGGGAAAGAAGAAATCCACTCATCACCTCTTACAACGTGGGTTGTTCTCATCAGATGGTCGTCAACCGCATGTGCAAAATGGTAAGTAGGAATTCCGTCCGACTTAAGAAGCACGATATCCATATTATTTTCGGGCATTTCGATTTTACCCTTAATCAAGTCATCAAGAATTATCTTTTTATCACCGTTAGGTGCTCTGAAACGCAAAACGTAAGTTTCACCGTTATTGATTTTCTCTTCAATTTGCTCAAGCGTCAACTGTCGGCAGGTTGCAAACTCACCGTAATATCCGGGGTTGAGTTTCTCCGACTCCTGCTTCTGACGGATAGCGTCAAGTTGCTCGGCTGTACAGAAGCACGGATATGCAAGCCCGTCCTGCACAAGTTTCTTTGCAAAAGTCTGATAAATTTCCCTACGCTTGCTCTGCTGGTACGGACCGTATTCTCCGCTCTGTGAATCAACACCCGTAACGCCCTCGTCAAACGTTACGCCAAAAGCACGGAGTCCTTCGATAATTCCCGTAACGCCGTCCTCAACCTCACGTTTTTTATCGGTGTCCTCAATTCTGAGATAGAAAACGCCGTCAGCCGCGGTAAGTCTTGAAACAAACGCCGCAAAAAGTCCGCCGATGTGCAAAAATCCCGTCGGGCTGGGGGCGAATCTTGTTACTTTCTGTCCCTCCGCAAGTGGTCTTGCGGGGTACATCTCCTCGTAATAAGACGGCTCCTTATCTATATCGGGAAATAAAATCTGCGCTAATTTTTCGTAATTCATAAACACTTCTCCAAATCCTGTGTATTAATAGCCGACCTCGGCAAGAAATTCTGTAATATTACTGTCAATATATTCGATATTGACAGTCTGGTCATCGGTAAGACCGTAGTAATTTCTGAACACCACTCCGTCGTAATCGTAGCAAAGGGTTTCATAATATCCGCCCTCAACACTGAGGTTTGAGTCAAGCACTCTGACCATATAATTGCAGTAGTAGATGACGTCCATATCGTCTTCCTCTACGCAGTAAATTGTAATCTCTTTATTTCCCGAACGCAATTGCGCTTCGTTATAATCAACCAACCTGTCATACGGGTCAAGTTTTATCGCATTGGGAATGAGTGATGCACAGATAAGCGCAACACCGAAAACCCAGATCAAAACTACGCTTGCTTTCTCCGTTTTGGTAAAAATAACCGGCAAAAGTGCAAGCACAACAAGCGGCAATCCGACGTAAATATTGACAAAAGCAAACAGCACCGCAACACCGAGCAGCGAAACGCTCAACCTGACCTTTGTTGCCAGATAAGCCGCCAGAATTATGTACGTCAGCACAACCGTGTATGAAATGCGATACATTCTGTCGTTATGCAACTGACCGACGAGCATAAACGCCTGCGACATATATGCAAGCACCATTAAGGTAACGGTTGAAACCGCCGTCTGTCCGTCCTTTGCCGACACAACGAGCGCGCCGACGATGCTGATTAAAAACAGTACCAGTCCGAGCGCAACAAGCACAAAACTCTCAACCTTAGCAAACGATACAAGCACCGCTATCAGCAGTTCAGCCGCGCTGATGCAGGCAAGAAGTTTTTTCTTCCTGCAAATGAAGATTGCAAGCGCTATCACACTGATAAGTGCAACAAAACGCATCGCAGAAAATGATGAGTAATTGAAGAATATCGCATCCATCACCGCGCTGAGCGTTGCAGATGAGAGGATTCCGCCGCCCTCGCCCGAGTTGTTATCAAGTCTGACGAAGTTTGCAGGGGCAACAAGCGCCGACAGAGTTGCAACCGCGCACAGTGCGAAAATCGCAAGATGCAACGGTTTTACTTTCTTGGTTGTGATGAGTTCATAAACAAGCATCACGGTGATAAAACCCGTTGTCATCAGCGAAAACTGCTCCATAGAAAACGTACAGAGCATACATAGCGCCACAAGTCCCACCTTTTTCTTCCCCGAAACGTCCGGGTTTGCTTTGAGGTAGAAGAAAATAATCAGCGTTGCAACAAACATAGTTGCCGAGAAAAGATACGTAACCGTTGCGCTGAGCCAATAATAAACCTCCTGCGCAAGCAAAACATCCATAGCCGCCATTGAAATGAGCGTGAAAACGTAAACGTACTTATTCTCTTTTTCGCTGAGCATATTGACAAATTTGCTTATAAGAGCGGTCAGCAAAATCATCAGCAACGGACTTATTGCGACAAGCAGGTATTTGTCAAATTTCATCAGAAACGCTTCAATAAGATTTATCAGAATTCTGCCGTTGCCGACAAAGTAGTAATTCCACACACTTTTAAACACGTTGTCGGAAAACGCCGCGTACAAATAGTCATCTGCCGCAAAATTTACGTTTGAGTACAGGAAGTACCAGCAAACGAGAAATACTGCGCTGACAACAACGTTTAGCAAATTAATCCTCTTCGTTTTGCCCAACATTCACTATTCCCCCATAACTGCGGCAAGTTTAAGCACTGCCACTTGAGTTTTTCCGTCCTTGATTTCATTGTTGAGTACCATTTCAACCGCCTTTTTAAGCGGAATTTTAACAACGTTTATAAACTCGTCTTCGTCAAGACTTTGCATTTCAACACTCTCAACCCTTGCGTAGTAGAGATAGATGACCTCGTTGCAATATCCTACCGAGGGGTAGAATTCACCAAGGCTTTCGAGTTTTGAACAAATTGCGCCCGTTTCTTCTTTCAGTTCGCGTAACCCAGCATCCATCGGGTCTTCGTCCTTTTCAAGCGTACCCGCAGGCAATTCAAGAATAACTCTGCCGTATGGATAGCGGAACTGGCGCACAAAGTAGAGATTATCGTTTTCATCAAGTGCCGCAATCGTCACTCCGCCGGGATGGGCAACGTAATCCCTGCGCGACGTTTCTCCGTTAGGCAAAAGCACCTCGTCCGAGCAAAAAGCAAACTTCCTGCCCTGATAGACAATTTCTTTTTTCAACGTCTTTTCATTGAGTTCCATATACTTAAATCTCCCCTGTAATTAAAAGAGTCAAATTATAATACATATCTAAACGGAGGTGTATAACATTATGATTTTACACGAAATTGAACCTAATTACAATACCCAAAGGCAAACGATTTTAGCATTAGAGCAAAAATATCCGTTTATGAAGGCGAAAAAAATAGGTGAAAGTCACGTCGGACGGGATATTTATACCCTTTTTGTCGGAAACATGGGTAACCCCACTCTTTTCGCGGGCGGTTTTCACGCGCTTGAATGGCTGACGGTTTCGGTACTGTTGAAGTTTACGGAAAGGATTTGCTCCGCCGCTTATGCCGACGATGCAATCTGCGACGTTGACGTGCCGAAATCGCTGGCAACACGTGGTGTGATAATTGTCCCCTGCATTAATCCCGACGGGATTGAAATCGCCCTTTCGGGCGCAGACAGCGCGGGAGAATACGCGCAAACAGTACTCGACATAAGCGGTGGCGATTTGTCGAGTTGGAACGCAAATGCACGAGGTGTTGATATAAATCACAATTTTGATGCCGAATGGGAAATCCTGAAACAAACCGAGCAGAAAAACGGCATTTTTTCTCCGTCGCCAAGAAGATTCGGCGGCTATGCGCCCGAAAGTGAAAATGAAACGAAAGCGTTATGTGAACTGTGCCGTGAATTCAACGTGCGAAAGGTTATGGCACTGCACTCGCAGGGTGAGGAAATCTATTGGAATTTCGGCAAAAAAACACCCCGACAGTCGCGTGCTATCGGAGAAATTCTTGCAAAAAGCAGTGGATACAGCCTTACGGCGCCCGATGAAGAAATAGCAACTGGTGGCGGATTCAAAGACTGGTTTATCAACGAATTCGCAAAACCCGGCTTTACAGTGGAAATCGGCAAGGGGAAAAACCCCCTGCCGATAAACAAGTTTAATGATATTTATAAAAAAATTGAAGAAATGCTGATGATTTTTACAATAATTTAAAGCGATTTAAAAACGAAAAGAAGTTCATCCGAAAGTTCTACTATGCCGTAACTTTTACCGCAATCGCGCGGTCGTGACGCACTGCCGGGGTTAAAAAAGTGAACCTCCTCAATCTCCCACGCAAACGCTACGTGAGTGTGACCGAAAAGCACAATATCCGCGCCGTACTGTTGCGCCTCTTTAAGAAGATGCGATAAATTTGAATGCACACGCTGACTATGTCCGTGCGTATAATATATTGTTCTGCCGTTTATTTTTTCTATCCCATTCAACTGACAATCCGAGCCAAAATCATTGTTTCCTCGCACACAGTAGAATTCTTTTTCGGGATATTCGCCCCTGACTTTTTCTACGTCTGCCACGTGGTCGCCCAAGTGGAAAACATGCTTTATTTCAGGATGATTGTCAAGCGCCCTTCTCAGCGATGCAATATCTTTATGCGTATCCGAGATTACAAGAATTTTCATTTATGCGTCTCCTTACGATCAATTCCAAAGTCATTTTTATCGCGTTCCAATCATATATTATAACAAACGGGCGGTGATTTCAATGAACGATAACAAAAATTTCAATCAGCAGCAGATTAACAATCTTCTTTCGGAGGCATCCAAAGTCAGCGGCGTTGACAAAGACACAATCCAATCCGCCGCGCAGGAGGGAAACGTTGACAAAATGCTCTCAAAATTAAGTCCCGCGCAGGCAAAATCTCTCCAAAAGATTCTCAGCGATAAGAACGCAACGCGCGAACTTTTGTCAACTCCCCAGGCGCAGAAATTACTGATGAAAATACTCGGAGAAAAGAAGTAATGGACAATATAACGGATATTCTTTCCAATCTCAGCGCACAGGATATTGAAAATCTGAAAGAAACTGCCGCCGCACTGTTTTCTCAGAACAAGCAGGAAGAACCACAAAACAACGGCGCGGACAGTCTGTTCGGCTCAATGGGAGTTGACCCGCAAATGATTTCAAAAATTTCGGGGATTATGCAGGCGATGAACAGGGACGACAGCCGCTGCGATCTGATCCGTGCGCTCAAGCCCCACCTGCGCCCCGAACGCCAACATAGAGCGGACGAAGCAATACGGCTTTTAAAAATCATATCGGCTTTGCCGATACTGCGTGAGCAGAATTTGTTTTAAACGTGGGGTGAAAAAATGGCAGACAACATCGGTTACAACGATATGATGAGAATGCAGTCCGAGGCAGTGCAGCGGGTGCGGGAAATGCAAAGACGCGCTCAGAATGCCGTTCAAAAGGCTAACGCTCAGCGAACGAGCAGAGCGCCCGAACAACCCGAAAATAAAGGAGAAACGTTCAAACGAAGTGCGCCGCCGTTGAGCAACCACACTGCAAAATCAACGGCGTTGCCTCTCGATTATCTTTCAAATCAGCCCCCGTTAGCACCCCACGTTGAAAAGCCGGTTGAGCAATCCGCACAGCCACAACAACCACGGGAAGAAAAGCGCCGCCCGAGCAGTTCACTACCGATATTTTCGGGCGACGTTGACCGATTGTTAGTCGTTATTCTGATTTTGCTGCTCTCGCAAGAGGAAGCGGACGAATTACTGTTGATGGCGCTGGGGTATCTTATTATGTAACGAAACGATTCCTATGAGTTTCATCATTTTCTCCTAAAATTATTACAAAAATTTCAAAAAATTTTTCACAAAAATCCGCCTTTAAAATATTGCATAAGGGCGGGTTTTGTGTTATACTACAAAATCATTTAGTTAAGGGGGAATATCAATGGAACTCATTAAACGTCCCGACAATATGGAACGCATTACTTCCAAAGAACTCGCAGACAAATTCATCGACGAGCAGGTTGCTGAAATTCGCGCTCAGGTAGGCGACAGCAAGGTGTTGCTCGCCCTCTCCGGCGGTGTTGACAGTTCCGTCGTTGCCGCTTTGCTCATCAAGGCTATCGGCAAACAACTCGTTTGTGTCCACGTTAACCACGGCCTTATGCGTAAGGGCGAAAGTGAACAGGTAATCGAAGTTTTTGGTAAGGAACTCGACGCTAACCTCATTTACGTTGACGCTACCGACCGTTTCCTTGATCTCTTGGCAGGGGTTGCAGATCCCGAAAAGAAACGCAAAATCATCGGCAAGGAGTTCATTGAGGTTTTCGCTGAGGAAGGCCGCAAACTTGAAGGCATCGAATTCCTTGCGCAAGGCACAATTTACCCCGACATTCTCGAAAGTATCAACGCGGCAGAGGGCAAAAAGGCTGTTAAGTCCCACCACAACGTTGGCGGTTTGCCCGAAGATTTGCAGTTTGAACTTGTTGAGCCCGTAAAACTCCTTTTCAAAGACGAAGTAAGAGTGGTTGGTGAGGCGCTCGGTCTTCCGCACGCTATGGTTTACCGTCAGCCGTTCCCGGGTCCCGGTCTTGGCGTTCGTTGCCTCGGCGCAATCACACGCGACAGACTCCACGCTCTCAGAGAGGCTGATGCAATCCTCCGTGAAGAATTTGACAACTGCGGCTTGGCTGAAAAAGTATGGCAGTATTTCATCGCAATTCCGGACATCAAGAGCGTTGGCGTGAAGGACGAAAGCCGCTACGAAGGTTGGCCGGCAATCATCCGCGCAATCAATACAAAGGACGCTATGTCCGCAACAATTGAGGAGATTCCCTACGCTGTTCTCCACAAGATTACGGAGAGAATCACCCACGAAGTAGAAGGCATCAACCGTGTCCTCTACGACCTCACCCCGAAGCCAACCGGCACAATCGAGTGGGAGTAAGTTGGAAACCTCGAAAACCCTTGATTTTACGGGCTTTTTGAGTTCCTGTTTTCGTCAGTGACTACACATTGACTACACTTGGTTTTTCGGATGCTCTGCTTTTTACGGCAGGGCATCTTTTTATTTTCCGTTCTATCGCGGAGAAAATCCCTTTAAGAAAAATATTGTAATCTGTCGATTTTATGGCATAATAAATTTATGAATTTGCATTGCGAATTTGTAAATATTATAAAAAAGAAAGGGATGACCATTATGAAATTAACAAACAAATCCGTGGTAGTTACCGGCGCATCCGCAGGTATGGGTAAAAGCATCGTTGAACTCTTTGTAAACGAGGGCGCAAACGTTGTTGCCGTTGCAAGACGTGCTGAAAGATTGGCGGCTCTCCAGGAGTCATTGAAGGACGCTCCCGGCAAATTGGTTGTATTTACCGGCGACGTTTCCAAAAAAGAGGACTGCGAAGCAATGATCGACCTCGCTGTTTCTGAATTCGGCAAATTAGACGTTCTTGTCAATAACGCAGGTGTTATGGACGATATGGCGGCTATGGCTGACGTTACCGATGAAAAATACGATTACGTAATGGGAATCAACGTATACGGCCCGCTCTGCTCTATGAGAAAGGCTTGTCAGGTTTTCCTCGCACAAGGTAACGGCGGTAATATCATCACCGTTTCCTCCGTCGGCTCTATGCATCAGGCGGCGGGCGCTGTTTACTGCGCATCCAAGGCAGCGGTAAACGCTTACTCAAGGCATATCGCTTTCACCTATATGAAAGAAGGCATCCGCAGCAACATCATCGCTCCCGGCGGCATCAATACAGAAATCGGCTCCGCAATGGGTATGCCCAATATGGACGGTTTCGCTCGCGTACGACCCGTTCAGGCATTGGCTCCCGCTCCGGGTGAGGCGACAGATATTGCAAGAACCGCCCTCTTCCTTGCAAGCGACGACTCCGCTTACGTTAACGGCGTAATTCTCCCCGTTGACGGCGGCTGGACAGCATTCTAATTTAAATCTGACTTCATAATAAAACCTACGCATATCATCAGTTGTGCGTAGGTTTTATCTTTTTTTGTAAACCCTATTGACAACTGAAAATCACCGTGCTACAATCACTCACGACAAGGGGAGTCCGAATCGACGGGCTGAGAGGCAGGTGTTCCTGCGACCCATTAACCTGATCTGGATAATGCCAGCGTAGGGAGCATATTTTTAACAGTGCGTTGTCGGTTTGCGTTATATTGCAGAAATTTAAAACGTACTTCCAAATGCTTTCGCTGGGATTTCCGGCGAAGGCATTTTTGTTTTGGAGGTAAAAAATATGAAAGCAAGTATCGCAATCCAAGTCCTTCCCGTAGTCCCGAACCAAGATGAACTCATCCGCATTGTTGACGAGGTCATCGCGTACATCAGAAGCAGTGGCCTTAACTGCCACGTCGGCCCTTTTGAAACGACAATCGAGGGGGAGGACTACAATCAACTTATGGACATCGTCAAAGAATGTCAGCACGTCGCAATTCGTGCAGGCGCGGAAAGTGTGTCAGCATACGTCAAGGTAGTTTATCGCCCCGAGGGTGAAATTCTGACCATTGACAAGAAGGTTTCAAAACATGCTCAGGCGTAATCTGCCGTCAGTTATTGCAGTAGTTTCGCTCATCGCTATATGGCAGGCGGTGTGTTCGTCGGGACTGATTCCGCCGTATATGCTCCCCTCTCCCATAGCGGTTGTCAAGGCATTCATAAGCGAAATACCTGCGCTGTGGTCACACTCCCTCATCACGCTGCAAGAGGCCTTTATCGGTCTGTTTTTCGGCGTTGGTGTCGGCTTCCTTGCGGCAATATTGATGGACCATTTCACCGTTCTGTATAAAGCGTTCAATCCCATACTGATAATAACTCAGACTATTCCGTCCGTAGCCATCGCGCCGCTTCTGGTGCTCTGGTTCGGGTATGAAATGACGCCGAAAATCGTGCTGATAGTCATTACGACGTTCTTTCCCATAACAGTTGGTCTGCTGGGCGGTTTTCGCAGTGCCGACAAAGATGCGGTAAATCTGCTTCGCTCAATGGGCGCAACCCGACTGCAGATTTTTCGTTACATAAAATTTCCCTCCGCATTACCCCAGTTCTTTTCTGGGCTTAAAATCGCATCGGCATACAGTGTTGTCGGCGCGGTGATAAGCGAATGGCTGGGCGGTTTCGGAGGTCTGGGCGTTTATATGACCCGCGTTAAAAAAGCGTTTGCTTTTGACAAAATGTTTGCGGTAATTTTTCTCATATCCATAATTTCCCTCGCACTTATGGCACTGGTAAATTTTGCGGAGAAAAAATGTATGCCGTACAATTATCTTGATAAAAAACACAAGAGAAAAATATGAAAAACAGGAGAAGAATATGAAAAAGATTATAATTTTTATACTTGCACTCGCGCTCGTATTCAGCGTAGCGGGATGCACGGACAATACTGATAAATCAACCAAAATCACCGTTGTTCTTGACTGGACTCCCAACACAAATCACACCGGTTTATTCGTCGCTCAGGCAAAAGGCTATTTTGAGCAGGTGGGGCTTGAAGTAGAAATAGTCCAGCCCGCTGCAGACAGCGCGGAAACACTTGTCGCCTCCGGCAAAGCACAATTCGGAATCTCGTTTCAGGACTCGTTGGCACCCGCTTTTATCGGAGAATCTCCCCTGCCGGTTACCGCTGTTGCCGCAGTAATTCAGCACAACACCTCAGGCATCGTTTCCCGTGCGGGTGAGGGAATTGACAGACCAAAGGGACTTGAGGGCAAGAAATATGCAACGTGGGATATGGACGTTGAGAAAGCGACGATCCGCGACGTAATGAAAGCCGACGGCGGCAATTTTGACCTTGTTGAACTCATCCCCTCAACCGTTACTGACGAAGTATCCGCACTTAAAAGCGGTTCGGTGGATGCAATATGGATTTTCTACGGTTGGGCGGGCATCGCGTGTGAAGTTGCTAAACTTGATACGGATTATTTTGCCTTTGCGGATATTGACCCCGCATTCGACTACTATACACCCGTTATTATCGGTAACAACGATTGGCTGAATGAAAATCCCGAAACCGCCAAGGCGTTTATTGATGCCGTTTCAAAGGGATACAACTACGCGGTAGAAAACCCGAGGGATGCCGCCGATATACTGATGGAGTATGCCCCCGAACTCAAATCGAACTCTGAACTCGTATATAAAAGTCAGGAGTATCTTGCCAATGAGTACGTAGCGGATGCGTCCCGTTGGGGCGAGTTTGATGCAAGCCGTTGGCGCGCTTTCTATCAATGGCTCAACGATAACGACCTGCTTGAAACCGATATCAAAGTCGATTACGGCTTCACTAACGACTATCTACCGAAGTAATATGAAAAAATTAGAAGTTAAAAACATAAACAAAAGTTTTGACGGCAAACCCGTTTTGCAGGATGTTTCCATTGAACTGAACGAGGGTGAACTTGTGTGCTTGCTCGGTGTCAGCGGAAGCGGCAAATCAACGCTGTTCAATATAATTTCGGGCATATTGCAAGCCGACAGCGGCACTGTTCTGCTTGACGGAGAGGACGTAACGAACAAATCGGGTCACATAAGTTATATGTTGCAGAAAGATATGCTGCTGCCCTATCGCACCATTGAGGACAACGTTGCTCTGCCTTTATTGCTGAAAGGTGAAAAGAAAAAAGTCGCACGTGCCGCAGTTTCAGCCCTGTTTGACCGTTTCGGCCTTGATGGAACACAGAAAAAATATCCCTCGCAACTTTCAGGCGGTATGCGCCAACGCGCCGCACTTTTGCGCACGTATATTTTTTCCCGTTCGGTTGCACTGCTCGACGAGCCGTTCTCCGCACTCGATGCACTGACAAAGGCATCAATGCACAAATGGTATCTTGACCTGATGCAAAATATCCGATTATCAACCGTGTTTATCACGCACGACGTTGACGAGGCTATATTGCTGTCAGACCGAATTTATCTGCTGAGCGGTTCGCCCGCCCGTATCACACAGGAAATCGTAATCAATGAAACCAAACCCCGCCGCGACGATTTCCCTCTCACGCAAGAGTTTCTGGAGTACAAGCGAAAAATTCTTTCTTTGCTATAAAAAAATTAAGAGTTATTGGATTCAAACGAAAATCCAATAACTCTTTTTTATATCAATTTCCCTATTGACAAACATAATACCTCGTGTTACGATGTATTATGTAAAAGGAGGTATGGTATGGATATTCAGTTGAAACGCGGACTACTTGACGTTTGTGTGCTCAAAGCGATTAAAACCGAGGACTCTTACGGCTACAAAATAATCAAGGACGTAAAGCCCTATATTGAACTTTCGGAATCAACGCTTTACACAATTCTCAAGCGGCTTGAAACGGCTCAGATGCTTACGGTGCATACCGCTGAGCACGGCGGACGATTGAGGAAATATTACCACATAACCGAAAAAGGCTTGAAAAGGATTGAAGAATTCAAAGAGGAATGGAAGGAAATTATGTCCATATATAAATTTGTAATAAAGGAGGACGAAGGCGATGACTAAGCAGGAATTCATTACACAGTTGCGCGAAAAACTCGGCGGTTTACCGCAGGCGGATATAGAAGAAAGAGTAACTTTTTACTGTGAGATGATTGATGACAGAATTGAGGACGGGATTACGGAAGAAGATGCTGTAAATGAAATGGGAAGCGTGGACGATATAGTATCACAAATCATCGCCGACACCCCTCTTACAAAACTTGTTAAAGAAAAAATAAAATCGAAAAGGAAGTTGAGAGCGTGGGAAATCGTGCTTATTGCGGTTGGCTCACCCGTTTGGGCGGCGCTGCTCATCGGTGCACTCGCCGTCATATTCAGCCTTTGGGTTTCTCTGTGGGCGGTTATCGTTTCGCTCTGGGCAGTTGACGTTTCATTGGCGGCAACTGCGGTAGGCTCAGTGATATCGGGAATAGTCTTTATTTACACAGGCTCAACGGCACAGGGAATTTTCGTAATCGGCGCAGGAATTTTGTGTGCGGGACTTTTTATCTTCCTGCTATTCGCTTGCAAGGCACTCACAAAACTCTCCGTCGTATTGACAAAGAAAATTGTTCTCGGTATTAAAAACTGTTTTATTAAAAAGGAGGAAGCATAATGAGTAAAAATGCAAAAACGTGGCTTATTATAGCGGCCTGCCTCGTATTGATAGGATGCATCGTATTCATAGGAGTGATGACTCTGTTAAACTGGGATTTCAGAAAACTCGGTACAGTTAAATATGAAACAAACACTTATGAAATAACCAACGACTTTGAAAAAATAGCATTAACAACCAAAACCGCTGACGTTGTGTTTTTACCATCCGAGGACGGTAAGTGCAAAATTGTCTGTTACGAGGAATCCAAAGTAAAACACGACGTTAAAGTTGAGTCAGACACCCTCGTCATTAACGTCGCAGACAGCCGCAAATGGTACAACTACATCAACTTTTCCTTTGACACGCCGAAAATAACCGTATATCTGCCAATGGACAAATTAACCTCACTTAATGTAAACAACAGTACGGGCGACGTTGATATTCCGTCCGGTTTCTCATTTGAAAATATCGGTATCAGTGCAAGCACAGGCGCTGTCAACTGTTTCGCTTCCGCTTCGGGTAATATCAGAATCGAACTGAGCACCGGTGCGATTAATCTTACGGGTTTAGGTGCGGGTTCGCTCGACCTTAAAACATCAACGGGCAGAATAGAGTTAAAAATGATAGAATGCAACGGTGACGTATCCATTACCACGGGTACGGGAAAAACAAAAATCAACGCCCTTGATTGCAAAAACCTGTACTCAACGGGCAGCACAGGTGATATCAAATTAATCGGCGTCATCGCAACGGATAAATTCAGCATCAAGAGAAATACAGGCGACGTTGAGTTTGAGCGTTGCGATGCGGACGAAATTTATGTAAAAACCTCCACGGGCGATATTGAGGGCAGTTTGCTCAGTGACAAAGTTTTTATAACTAAAACTTCAACGGGTGAAATTGAAGTTCCCCACACAACAAAAGGCGGTAAATGCGAACTGACCACCTCTACGGGAGATATTGAAATTACAATCAGATAAACTAACAGAAATCGGGTTGAATTACGTTCAAGCCGATTTTTTGTATTCTTTAGTAAAAACTTGCGAAAAAATTATTTTTTCACAGTTATATATTACGTAAACTCAGACACCAAACAAAAAAGCAAAATTTGTTAATATTTTTTTAACATCCGCCTCGACACCCATTGACATTTTTTGCGCTAATATGATAAAATTGTTTACAATAAATTAACAAAGAGGTGTTAATCTATGAAATTTTGTACTCACTGCGGTGCGCAGATTCACGAAGAAGCGGTTATCTGCGTAAAATGTGGTTGCTCGGTAGCGCCGCCGAAGCCCGTCGTCAACAATTCCGATGACAACGTAATGCAACTCATCGTCAAGATTTTCCTCATTCTTGGCTGTGTTGCTTGTGGTTGGCTCATCATTCCGCTTGCGTGGTGCTTACCGATTACTATTGCAATTTTCAATCGTATGCGCGACAACAAACCCATCAGTACAGGTCTTAAAGTTTGCGCCCTTATTTTCGTCAATCTGATTGCAGGTATCTGCTTGCTGTGTATGGATGACGAAAACAAAATAAATATTTAAAATCATAAAGGAGAGATTACTATGAAATTCTGTTCAAAATGTGGAGCACAGGTACATGACGATGCAGTTATCTGCGTCAGTTGCGGTTGCGCAATCGAAGGCGCAAACCGTCCCGTAAGACAACTCAAGACAACAAGAGGACTTCTCAAGTACATAATCTTTTCCCTCATCACGTTCGGCATTTACCCGCTCGTTATGATGACATTGGTCGGTGAGGAAATGAACCTTGTTGCAAGCAAATATGACGGCAAGAAAACAATGAACTTCTGTCTTGTAGCATTCATCTTCTCATGGCTTACATTCGGAATCGTGCCGCTCGTATGGTACCATAATATTTCCAAGAGAATGGGCAACGAACTGGCTCGCAGAGGCATCGCTTACAGTTTCGGCGCAGGCTCTTTCTGGGGTTGGAATATCCTTGGTGCATTCATCGTTATCGGCCCGCTCGTTTACACACACAAGTTCTGCAAAGCGATCAACCTCATCAACGAAAACTACAACATCAACGGTTAATCTACTGTTAAAAAAAATTCAAATGGCGGCAGGAATCCCCTGCCGCCATTAAATTTTGCCGAAAGTTTTTTATTTTTCATTGGAAAATGACATTCGTATATGTTATAATTTAATGTATATACAAAAATATGAGGTATTTTAAATATGTCTAAAAAAACAAATGGGCTTCTCAAAAAATCAATAAATGAACTAAAAACTTTAAAGTGGCAGAATTTCATCGCTCTTTTTATCGCAGGCTGCATAAACGCTTTCGGCGTTACCGTTTTTCTTGCCCCCGTAAACTTGTATGACAGCGGCATTTCCGGCACGTCAATCCTGCTTTCGCAACTTGCAAACGGACACGTTTCACTTTCACTTTTCCTCTTGATTCTCAACGTGCCGCTCTTCCTTTTCGGTCTTAAAAAACAGGGCGCAGCGTTTACCGTATATTCCCTTTTCACCGTCGGCATCTACTCCTTTGCTTCGTGGATGATTACAGATATTCTGCCAATCGACGTCAGCATCGCTTCCCCGCTCGCAGGTCAGGATTTGCTCCTGTGCGCCCTTTTCGGCGGCATCATTTCGGGCGTCGGCAGCGGTCTTACTATCCGTTACGGCGGCGCTATTGACGGCGTTGAGGTTATGGCGGTTATCTTCTCAAAGAAACTGGGTCTTACCGTCGGCACTTTCGTGATGATTTACAACGTCATCCTGTACGTTGTGTGCGGATTCGTTATAGACAGTTGGATTCTTCCTCTCTATTCAATCGTCACCTACGCTGCGGGACTCAAAACGGTCGACTTCGTTGTTGAAGGCTTCGACCGCTCGAAATCCGTTATGATAATCACCGACAAACCGCAGGAAATCAGCGACGCGCTGATAGAGGCGTTTGAATGCGGTACAACTAAAATTTCCGCAAAAGGCGGCTACTCCAACACTGACAAAACAATCATTTATTTCGTTGTTAACCGCTTCCAGATTGCGCGTATGAGGACGATTATTCATCAGATTGACCCTAAGGCTTTCCTTACAATCAGCGAGGTTGCTGACGTTTTCAAGGCGAACGACTGATATATAAGAAAAATTACTGAAAATCATAAGAACTAATATTTTTGCTAATTTATCAAAAACACTTGTATTTTTCGAGAAATCTTTTATAATATTCTTGTCAGA
This sequence comes from Clostridia bacterium, assembly GCA_017560255.1. Classification (GTDB taxonomy): domain Bacteria; phylum Bacillota; class Clostridia; order Oscillospirales; family Acutalibacteraceae; genus RGIG7273. The sequence goes on along the minus strand of JAFYOI010000008.1, from coordinate 29,762 downwards.
CAGTTATAAAATAACATGGTATAAACATACACAGGACAATTCAAACCATCAAGGAGGATTTCAAGTATGAAAACACTTTACACAGGAAAAACAAAGGACGTTCTTCTCGACGAGGAAAAAAACATTGTAAGCCTTTTCTTTAAGGACAGCGCTACAGGTGAAAACGGCGTATTCGACCCCGGTTCAAACAGCGTTGGCGGCAGTGTTGAAGGTAAGGGCAAAATCGGCCTTGCTATCTCCAAATACTTCTTTGAACTTATGGAAAAGAACGGAATTCCCACTCACTATATCAACGCTGACGTTGAGCAGGGACTTATGCAGGTTCGCAACCTCACCGTTCCGAAACTTGAATTCGTTCTTCGTTACTTCACAGCGGGCAGTATGTGCCGCCGTTTCACCTTGGAAGAGGGTATCGTATTTGATCCCGTTTACACCGAGGTTACTCTTAAAGACGACATTCAGGGCGACCCGCTCATCAGCGAGCGTATCTGCATTATGAAAGGCTTGCTCAAAGAGGGTCAGTACGACGAGGCTCTCGGTATTCTTGAGCGCGTTGGCGAAGTTCTCAAAAAGGAACTCGCTCCCCTTGGTCTTACACTCATCGACTTCAAAATTGAAATCGGTTATGATGAGAACGGCAAGATGTACGTTGCCGACGAAATCACTCCTGATATCTGGAGAGTCCGTGACGAAAACGGCAACATCCCGAATCAGATCGATTGTGCAAAAATGCTCATCGAAAAACTTGGTTTATAATTTAGCGTAAAATAAACACCTTGGGAATAAACTTTCCAAGGTGTTTTATATTCCTGCGAAAAACCCGTTACAAATTTTGTTATATATTACATATAAGTGTCATGTATAGATTGGAGGGGTACAGATGAAAAAAAAGAGAAAAAGAAAATTAATACACCGTTTACTCATTGTTGCTTTAATTGTGTTGCTTATCTGGACGGTGTGGAGTAATTTTGCTCTTGAAGCAACACCCATCACCATTATAAAAGAATCCCTCCCGCAGAGTTTTGACGGATTTAAAATAGCCCTTGTTTCAGACCTGCACAATGCCCGATTCGGCAATAACAATGAAAAACTTATCAAAATATTGGAGGATGCAAAGCCCGACCTGATTGCAATCACGGGCGACGTTATCGACTCACGCCGCACGGACGTGAGCGTTGCGCTTGAATTTGCAAGTCGGGCGGCGAAAGTTGCGCCCTGCTATTACGTTTCGGGCAACCACGAAGGTCTTGTATCCGACGCGGAATATCAGCGTTTAAAAACGGGGTTTGAAGAAATCGGTGTAATCATACTTGAGGACAGGGAAGAAATACTGGAAGTGGGCGGAGAAAAAATTTCTCTTATCGGAATTGACGATCCCCTCACTTGTAAAAATGGCGGCATCGCTTTAAATATGAATGCACAAGAATTAGATGCGCTCAACTCCCTCGGCGGATTTTCAATCCTCCTCTCTCACCGCCCGGAATTTTTTGAAACATACGCAGAGGCGGGAGTTGACATTGTTCTGAGCGGTCACGTTCACGGCGGTCAATTCCGCTTACCTTTTGTCGGCGGGCTATACTCCCCCAGCCAAGGATTTTTTCCCGAATACGATGCGGGCGTATTTTCGCAGGACGGCACGGATATGGTTGTCAGCCGTGGACTTGGCAACAGCCTGTTCCCCATCCGCTTCAACAACCGACCGGAAGTGGTAATCATCGAACTCAAAACCGAACAATAACCGAGTTAGTCGTTTTAAATCTGCTTAAAACGACTAACTTTTTATTTAAAACGACTAACTCTTGCATACGTTTTTTACAAATGGCAAAAATACTTTTTGTCAACGGTCACATTTAAAAATAATTATTGTAACATTTTCACAAATAAGTGTTGCAAACAAAAATCAAATATGTTAAAATTTGAGTTAATACATTTGAGGGAAGGAGCATATCTCTGTGAAAAAAATCAGCAGCGTTGTGCTAAAAGAAACTGCATATATTGCCACATTTACCGTAATACTCAGCGTGCTTATGCAGTCGGTATTTTTAATCATCGGCAAATGGAATCTGACTGTGCTTTTCGGCAACCTTCTTGGCGCATTTGCTGCAGTTTTAAATTTCTTCCTTTTGGGACTTACGGTGCAAAAAGCCGTTACACAGGATGAAAAGAAATCAAAACTAACAATGAGACTTTCACAGACGTCGCGTTTGCTTATGCTTTTTGCCGTCGCAATTGTCGGCTATCTTGTCCCCGTATTCAATCTTATTGCAGTTGTTATTCCTTATATATTCCCGAGAATTGCAATCGCACTTCTCCCCGTTTTCCGTAAGACAAAATAATTTCGGAGGTGTCAACCTTTGAGCGAATCTGAAAAATCACTTAAATTTAAAATCGTTGATATAATCTATATCCTTATGATGATTCTGCCGCTCGTTGCGGGAGTAATTCTAAAATTGCTGACAAAACCTGCAACTGAGGGCGTTTCAATCACGGGCGCGCAGATTTATTTCACAATCCCGATGCCGATTCAGGATTTCCCCGTTACAGAATCGCAAATCACTTCACTGCTTGTTATTATTACGATTCTGTTCGTATGTTTGTACCTGACTCACGGATTGAATGAACGCATCAATCTCAAGCGTCAGCACTTTGCAGAGATGATTGTTGAAAAAGTGGACAAACTTGTAAAAGATAATATGGGTGAATATTTTATGGGCTTTGCACCGTTCATCGTTGCAATTCTTGCCCTTTCCGCTTTCTCATCTCTTTCCAGCCTTCTGGGTCTCTACCCTCCCACCTCGGACATCAACGTCGTCGGCGGTTGGGCAGTTCTGGTATTCATCATCATCACTTACTTCAAAATGAAATGCGGCCCGCTCGCCTACCTCAAAGGTTTCACTGAACCGGTCGCGTTGCTCGCTCCGATAAATTTCGTCAGCGAATTTGCAACTCCCGTTTCAATGGCGTTCCGTCACTATGGCAACGTTCTTTCGGGTACGGTTATCTCCGTACTTCTCGGCTCGGCTCTTGCAGGTCTTTCATCAATGCTCCTCGGCGCTTTGCCGGGATTTTTAGCGGACATTCCGCTTTTCCAATTCGGTATTCCCGCTGTATTGTCAATTTACTTCGACGTTTTCAGCGGCTGTCTTCAGGCTTTCATTTTCGCAATGCTTACGATGGTTTACGTTTCGGGTGCGTTCGACATTACCGCCTATATGCAACGTAAAGAACGTAAAGCGGCGAAAAGCAAAAAATAAACAATTTCACGGACGGAGGAAAACAAAATGGAACTCGCACTTGGTATTATTTTAGGTTGTTGCGCTCTTGGCGCAGGTTTGGCTATGATCGCAGGTATCGGCCCCGGTATCGGTGAAGGTAACGCAGTTGCAAAGGCTTGTGAAGCAATCGGCCGTCAGCCCGAATGTAAAGGCGACGTAACAACAACCATGCTTATGGGTTGTGCTATCGCTGAAACAACCGGTCTTTACGCGCTCGTAATCGCAATCCTTCTCATTTTCGTTGCGCCGAACATCCTTGTTGATGTTCTCGTTGAAACAATGGGACTGATCGGCTAATTTCAGTTACATCGGTTGGAGTGATTTTTAAATGATACAGTCATTAGACGTAATCTCCATCAATCTGTGGCAAATGCTTGTATCCCTCGTAAATCTTGTAATTCTTTTCTTGCTCGTCAAGAAGTTTTTATACAAGCCCGTACAGAAGATGCTCGCAAAGCGCCAAGGCACGATTGACGGTGAGTACGATGCTGCCAAGCAGGCAAAAGAGCAGGCTTTGGCTGATCAGGCAGCGTACGAAGAAAAATTGAAAAACGCTAAACAAGAGGCCGATGAGGTTATCAAATCCGCGGTTGATATCGCCAACGAGCGTCAGCAGGAAATTATTGCAGACGCAAGGGATAAGGCGCAGGGTATCATTCGTCAGGCTCAGAGTGACGCCGAACTCGAAATGAAAAAGGCGGAAAGCACAATCAAGAGAGAAATTGTGGACGTTTCCACACTTCTTACCGAAAAAATGCTTGAGCGTGAGATTAATGCGGACGACCATAAGGGTCTTATTGATTCCTTTATAGAGGAAATGGGTGACGACAATGACGCAAACGTGTAGAGAATACGGTGAAGCGTTATTTATGCTCGCACTTGAAGAAAATCAGGTCAACGAGTATTCGCAAGCCCTTAAAAGCGTTGAACAGATCGTTGAGGATACTCCCGAATACGTTGATTTCCTCACATCTCCTGCAATACCGCTTATGGAACGCATCGCCGCAATTGACGAAGCGTTTGGCGACAGCGTGCCCGAATACGTACTGTCATTTATCAAAATCCTTTGTGAAAACAGAGTGGCGTACTTGCTGAGCGGTTGTATTGAAGAATTTGAAAAACTTGTGCAGGCAGCGTCTAACCGCACGACCGCAACGGTTTACTCCGTTGTAGATCTGAGCGAAAGCCAAAAAGTTGCTCTGTGCCGGAAACTTGAAAAAATTGTCGGTAAGCAGATTGACCTTGATTGCATCAAGGACGCCTCTCTTATCGGCGGCATACGAATTGAAATTGACGGTAAAATATTTGACGGCAGCATTAAACAACGTCTGCACGATGTAAAGGAAGTGATTAACTGATGAACAGACCTGAAGAAATCAGTAATATCATTAAAACTCAAATAAAAAATTATAAATCCCGTATCGAGATGACCGAATCCGGCACTGTAATTCTTGTCGGTGACGGTATCGCGCGTGTTTACGGTTTGCGTAACTGTATGGCAAACGAGTTGCTCGAATTTGAGAGCGGCGGTTTCGGTGTTGCTCAGAACCTTGAGGAAGAAACCGTTTCCGTTGCTATCCTTTCCGATAATAACTATATCAGAGAGGGCTCAAAGGTAAACAGAACGGGCAAGGTTCTTTCCGCACCCGTTGGTGAAAAACTCCTCGGCCGTGTTGTTGACGCGCTCGGAAACCCCATCGACGGCAAGGGCCCGATTGAGTACAGTGGCACTCGCCCGCTTGAATCCGATGCACCCGGAATTATTGAGCGTGAAAGTGTAAACGTACCGCTCCAGACAGGTATCAAGGCTATCGACAGCATGATTCCGATTGGCAGAGGTCAGCGTGAACTTATCATCGGTGACAGACAGACGGGTAAAACCGAGATTGCCATCGATACAATCATCAATCAGAAAAACACGGACGTAATTTGTATTTACGTTGCAATCGGACAGAAAAACACGTCCGTTGTTTCTCTTGCAAATGAACTTGCACGTAACGGCGCTATGGAATACACGATCATTGTTTCCGCAAGCGCATCACAGAGCGCACCACTCCAGTACATTGCGCCCTACACGGGTTGCGCTATGGCTGAATATTTCCGTGAGCAAGGCAAGGACGTACTTATTATTTACGACGATCTGAGTAAACACGCCGTTGCTTACCGTGCACTGTCGCTTCTTATCCGCCGTCCGCCCGGACGTGAGGCTTACCCCGGCGACGTTTTCTACCTCCACTCCCGTTTGCTTGAACGCGCGGCTTGCGTTTCCAAAGAATACGGCGGCGGCTCAATCACCGCTTTGCCCATCATCGAAACACAGGCGGGCGACGTTTCCGCATATATTCCCACTAACGTAATTTCAATCACAGACGGACAGATATTCCTTGAAACAGAACTTTTCCATTCGGGAATTATGCCCGCTATCAACCCCGGTATCTCTGTTAGCCGTGTTGGCGGTTCCGCTCAGTTGAAGGCTATGAAGAAGGTTTCGGGTGAACTTAAACTCCTCTATTCACAGTACCGCGAACTTCAGTCCTTCGCACAGTTCGGAAGTGACCTCGACGCTGACACAAAGGCTCGTCTTGCGTTGGGCGAAAGAATTGTTGAAGTGCTCAAGCAGGGCAAAAATGCTCCCATTCGCGTTGGTTGTCAGGTTGCTATCGTTTACGCGGTAATCAACGGATACCTTGACAAAATTGAAGTCAAGCAGGTTCATGAATACGAGAAAAAACTTTTCAGAAAACTTGAAAACGAAAAGGGCAAATGGCTTGAAAGAATTGAGTCGGGTTATTTTGACGAATCCGACGAAAACGAACTTAAAGCAACTCTTGAAGAATTGCAGGTGTAATCGTATATGTCAGAAAACACAAAATCTCTGCGTGTGCGTATAAAGAGTGTCAACTCAACACTGCAACTGACAAAGGCGATGGGGCTTGTTGCGTCCTCAAAAATACGCCGCGCAAATGATGCCATGCTCAAAGGGCGTGAGTATCTTTCAGCGCTTGAAAATACAATCAGTTTGCTCACTTCGGACAGAGAATGTGCCAAAAGCCCCTATATGCAGAAAAGAGAGCCGAAGAAAACCCGCATCATTATAATCGCGGGTGACAGGGGTCTTGCGGGTGGCTATAACGCAAACGTTTTCAGACTTGCGGCAACGCTTGGCGATGCAGAATTTATACCGATCGGAAAACGCGCTTGCGAGCGCTACTCCAACACGGTTATTTCCTCTGAAAAATTCTCTTACAGCGATGCGGCAAAACTTGCCGACACGCTTTGTTCCGACTTTGAGGAGCAGAAATTTGACCGACTCGGAATAATTTACACAAAATATATTTCCGTTATGGCACAAGAGGCTCATATCAAATGGGTCCTCCCCTTTGAAAAGAGCGAAAGCGAAGGCGCTTCGTCCGTTATTTTTGAACCGAATCAGTTAACCGTACTCAACAACGCCGCAAGGGAATGCGTTGCAGGCACTCTCACCGCGTGCGTACGTGAGAGTTTTGCAAGTGAAGTTTCCGCAAGGCGTATGGCGATGGATTCAGCGGGCAAGAACGCGAAGGAAATGATTGACGAGTTACAACTCAGATACAACCGCGCAAGACAGGGCGCTATCACGCAGGAAATCACAGAAATCGTTGCCGGCAGCGGCAGTTAGGAGTGAATGTTTTGGGAAATTCACATATAGGTAGTGTTACTCAGGTTATGGGACCTGTTGTTGACGTACGTTTTAAAGAGGGCGAACTTCCGCCTATTCTCAACGCGTTGACAATACCCATCGGTGAGAGGACTTTGACGGTAGAGGTTGCGCAGCACATCGGCGACAACGTTGCAAGATGTATCGCTATGGCGTCAACCGACGGACTTTGCAGAGGCACTGACGTTACCGATACGGGCGCGCCCATCAGCGTACCCGTAGGCAGAGAAACTCTCGGCAGAATTTTTAACGTGCTTGGCGATGCGGTGGACAACGGTCCCGCACCCGAAACAACGGAACGTTGGGACATTCACCGCAGTGCGCCCGACTACGACGAACTTGCAACAAGCACGGAGATTTTTGAAACAGGTATCAAGGTTATCGACCTTATCTGCCCCTACTCAAAGGGCGGTAAAATCGGACTTTTCGGAGGCGCAGGCGTTGGTAAAACCGTTCTTATTATGGAACTTATCAACAACATCGCTAAACAGCACGGCGGTATTTCCGTATTTACAGGCGTTGGTGAGCGTACGAGAGAGGGTAACGACCTTTACAATGAAATGAAACAATCGGGAGTACTCAGTAAAACCGCTCTCGTTTACGGTCAGATGAACGAGCCGCCGGGAGCGCGTATGAGAGTCGGTCTTTCCGGACTTACAATGGCTGAATACTTCCGTGACCAAGAGGGACAGGACGTGCTTCTCTTTATTGACAACATCTTCCGTTTCACTCAGGCAGGCAGTGAGGTTTCTGCGCTTCTTGGACGTATGCCGTCCGCCGTTGGATACCAGCCGACGCTTGCAACCGAAATGGGTGCTTTGCAGGAGAGAATTACATCAACTAAGAAGGGCTCAATTACGTCAATTCAGGCCGTTTACGTGCCTGCCGACGACTTGACCGACCCCGCCCCCGCTACAACTTTTGCTCACCTTGACGCAACAACTGTACTTTCAAGAAGTATTGCTTCTCAGGGTATTTATCCCGCCGTTGACCCGCTTGAATCTTCAAGCCGCATCCTCTCCCCCGAAATCGTGGGCGAGGAACACTACAAGGTTGCAAAAGAAGTTCAGAGAATTATCCAGCGTTATAATGAACTTATGGATATTATCGCTATTATGGGTATGGACGAACTTTCCGAAGAGGACAAGATGCTCGTTCAGCGCGCAAGAAAAATCCAGCGTTTCCTCTCCCAGCCGTTTGACGTTTCGGAGAAGTTTACGGGATTCCCCGGAAAATACGTTCCCATCAGCGAAACAATCCGTGGATTTAAAGAAATTATTGAGGGCAAGCACGACGATTTGCCCGAATCGGCATTCCTGTTTGTCGGCACAATCGACGAAGCAGTAGAAAAAGCAAGGAAGGCGCAGTAATGAAGACGTTTAATTTGACAGTTTCATCCCCCGACGGCAACCGTTTTTGCGGTCAGGCGGTAAAACTCGACGTAAGAGGCGTTGAGGGTGACCTCGCAATCATGGCGGGACACACCCCGTTTGTAACCTCAATCGTAAAATGCCCGTGTAAGATTCTGCTCGAGGACGGTACGGTAAAATCCGCAACCGCTGACGGCGGACTACTTACGGTCGGCTCAGATTCCGTCACGTTACTTTCCGGCTCTTTCACATTTGACGAATAAATATTATTAAAAAAGATAACGGCAGGATTAAACTCCTGCCGTTTTTGCTTGATTAAATAATTGATTTTTATTTTAGGAGGCAACCCTGATAATAGCACTCTGTAAACAGGTACAGCATCAGCCCTCCTTGTGTAAAGGAGGGTGGCTGAGCAAAGCGAAGTCGGGAGGATTGTAAAATGAAATAAATATAAAAACTCCACTCATTAAAACTTTACCCGCATACGCAATATCCCCCGTTCCGCAAAACTAACGGAGTAATTGTTCTACAAGATGATCAATATACTCACAAACACCCTGAAAATTTTCATTTATTTCGGTATTAGGTATTCTTATAACTGTCAATCCGTATTCTTCCAGAAAGGCGCTTCTTTCTTCATCGTGTCGCTTTCCTTCATCGGTATAATGTCCCGAGCCATCAAGTTCAATAACAAGATTTGCCTCGGCACAATAAAAATCCACAATATACCGCCCGAGAACTTTTTGACGAGAAAAACGAATGGGATAGTTGCGAAGGTAATCATACCAAAGATGTTTTTCTTCCCTAGTCATATTCTTTCGCAACATTTTCGCAATTGGAACAATGTCTTTATTATGTTTTCTCTGCATTACAATCCCTCCGTCTTTTTGCCTTACAGCAAAAATCCACCTCCCTTTACACAAGGGAGGCTCTTATGTTTTTGATAGCATCATATTTACTCACCCAATATCATAGTTTTCATAGCAATTGAGCAATACCTCACAATCACAATATCCACCCATATCTGTTATCTCTGCAATTACACTATCAATCTTCTTAGGAGAAATATGATCCTTAAGCCATTGTTTTGTATGTAGTAATGTATGATCACAGCCCGAATTAGCCAATTGTTCTTCTATGTATTCAAACAATTCTTGTACATTTTCTTCCGAAAGAATATGTTCACTATTTTGGTCAGCTTCCCATAATTTCATAATTTTTTTCTTTTCTTCCTTCGATAAATTAGCCATATTCTCATTCTCCTTCATTTTCTTATTTATATTTATCACCAACAAACTCATAGGACTTTGTTCTCACGCCTATTATAACACAAAAACCGCAGAAAATCTATCTGCGGTTTCCGAGTTATAGAAACAGAAAATATACTATCTCCTGTGGTAGGTCACGGACTCCTAAACTACCCTTTAGAGTAACGCTCTATGCGGTTGACTTTTTATTTTCTGTAAAATTTATTATTTAATTCTTGCAACGCCGCTGGATATTGCTGCCTGCTTTACCGCTTCGGCAACCGCAGGACCGACTCGCTTATCAAAAGCAGCGGGGATTACGTACTCTTCACAAAGGTCGCTCTCACTTACAAGGTCAGCTATTGCCTTTGTTGCGGCAAGTTTCATATCCTCGTTAATCTCACTTGCCCTCACGTCAAGCGCACCCCTGAAAATTCCGGGGAATGCAAGCACGTTATTTACCTGATTCGGAAAATCTGAACGACCTGTGCCGACAACTCTTGCACCCGCTTTCAACGCGATTTCGGGCATAATTTCGGGAATCGGATTTGCCATAGCAAAAACTATCGCATCGGAATTCATGCTCTTTACCATTTCCTCGCTGACGATGTCGGGCGACGATACGCCCACAAAGACATCTGCGCCCTTCATAGCATCGGCAAGCGTGCCCGTGATATTATTAACGTTTGTAATCTGTGCAAGTTCTTTCTTTGCATCGTTGAGTGTTTCGTCCCCTCTTGCAATTATTCCCTTGCGGTCACAGACTATGATATTCTTTGCGCCCATATTGAGAAAATGCTTCACTATTGCCGCACCTGCCGCTCCCGCGCCCGATACGACGATTGTAACGTCAGCCATCTGCTTTCTGACAAGTTTAAGCGCATTTATGAGAGCCGAACCGACAACAATCGCTGTGCCGTGCTGGTCGTCGTGAAAAATCGGAATGTCACAGATTTCCTTGAGTTTTCGCTCAATTTCAAAGCATCTCGGTGCCGCAATATCCTCAAGATTAATACCACCGAAACTGCCCGAAAGAAGATATACTGTGCGGACAATTTCATCAACGTCCTTGGACTTTATGCAAAGCGGGAATGCGTCAACGTTTGCAAACTCCTTGAACAGCACACATTTGCCCTCCATTACAGGCATACCTGCTTCGGGGCCGATGTCACCGAGACCAAGCACTGCCGTACCGTCGGTAACAACGGCAACAAGATTCTGTCTGCCCGTAAGTTCGTATGATTTGTTTATATCTTTCTGTATTTCAAGACAGGGCTGAGCAACGCCGGGGGTGTAAGCAAGGGAAAGCGCTTTCGCATCATCTACCTTTGCCTTTGCCACAATTTCAAGTTTGCCCTTCCACTGATAATGTTTTTCAAGTGATTCACTACCGATACTCATAATTTCCTCCCGATTAACAATACATTACAACGTTGATACCCAGAACGTCAAGACCCTCGCTTCTGGAAGTGTCCTCATAAATCTTTGAAACGGCGTCGTAGCGAATCTGCGCCTTGACATCAAGTTGCCATTTCACAATATCCTCGCCCGCAAAATAGAGCAGATGATATCCGTTCTCGCTCTTGATAATCGCGCAATCGCCTTTTACGCGGCTTTCATCAAAAATCCATACGTCAATTTCATCAATCATATCGCCTTTTGCAATCTGGATATAAGAGCCGCCATCCTCATTCTTATTTTCGCTTTCATAAAACGAATCAGCAAGTTCCTCAAAACTTTCGCTCGTCCTGTCGCCAGCCATCCAATCGTCCTTCGCCTTTGTCAAGCGATCAAGTATCTCCTGCTCGCTGCCCGCCTCTTTCAGAACGGTTGCATAGGAGAAATTAACCGTATTGTACTCTGCTCTGTGGCGCGGCGAAATCATATACGCCATAGCGACGATATAGCCGATATCCTCATCGCCCGAGTCAACCGCAAAGTATTTCTTGTCGCCCTCTACGCGACCCTCGCTGAACACCCAGTCACGAAACTCTTTTGCAACGTCCTGGAAGTCGTAATATGTGTAATTTTCACCGAAAACGGCCTCTTTCTGATAGAGGTTGAGTTTCTTCTCATCTTCGCTCAAGCCATTATAAATCAATTCGCACTGTGCCTTGAATTCCTCAACGGAATTTGAGTTTGCAAGCACCTGAGAAGCACGGTCGGTAGCATCCGAGAGAGACCCCTCAACCCCCGAATAAATCTCATAAAAAACAAAATCAACCGTATCAAACATATCCTTGTGTTTGTTGTAATAGTCCTCTATCTCAGTGTTTGTGGGATCTGTATCGTCACTGATTTTTGCTATGTAGGACTGCATCACAAGGTGTGCATAATAAACATCATAGAGCAAATCCGCAGTCATTCCGTATCCGTAATTGCCTGTATAATAGTACATTTCTGCATCATCACCGTAGGACTGCGCTTTTTTCTTGATTTCCTCGAGTTGCTTTTCCATCTCCTCAACGTCTTTTTCGTCGGGTTTGAAGCCCTCTTTCTGCGCCGCCGCATACATTGTGTAAACTTCCGTTACGTAACTGAGCGCTTCGCCGTCGCTAAGAGTCTGTCCCTCCTCAAGTCCCGAGGAAAGCAAATTATAGAAGAAGTTGTATTCCGCTATGGACACTCTGATATCACCGACTTCAAGCGCCGTCAGATACCTCTGTGAAAGTCCGTTTTCAAGACCGATTGACGTTGCGGGATACCAGTCACCGTCAATTTTTATCATAACAAGATTATCTCTGAAAGTGTTTTGCGTTACGCTTTCCGTGCCTCCGTCAAGTTTTGCCGTCGGTGCTGATGCAAACGTAATATCAAAACCGATAAGTCCCGCCTGCGCTATTTTAACATCGTATGCGGTTTCATATCTTTTTTTCACCGTCTCGTCAAAATCCGTATATTCGAAGTTTTCAAGTGTCACCATAAAGCCTTCGCCGTACTGCGAAAGAATTGTATCGGTGATGCTTTTGAAATATTTGTCAAAATCCGTAGTTACGTTGACAAGTTTAGCAACATCCTTATCGTAGAGTAACTCCTTCATCTGTTCGGAGTCGTCTTTCACAATGCTCTCATAGTAATCAAGCGCTATCTGCTTTGTTGCATAGTCAGCGCTGTCGCGCACAAGCAGCAACCCTATCAGCGCGCAGAACAAAACCGCTACAAGAGAAATTCCAAGAACATATATGCCAACACTCTTTTTTCCCGTTTGTTTATTATTCCTTGTCTTTGTCGACACGATAACTCCCCTTTTCATTTAAACTTTCTCATCTTATTAATATAACTCAAAATCAGCAATATGTCAAAGATTTAATATCGTGAATATGGGTATAATTTAATAAATATTCGTTTGGCACGCTGCAAAAATAAAAAGTGATTGAGAATTTTGCATATATGTGGTATACTGTCAGAATACGGAAAAAACAAATTCATTATAGGGGTTGATTTTTTGACTGTTATAACAAAGGAACTTTGTCCGTCAGTACGCTCCTGTTTCATCAAAGCAGAGAGTTTCAAAATATTCAGAATATCCGTAAATATGGCAGTCCCGCTCAGCAGGGACACTGCCGCGCACTATGCTGTGCTTTCCGCAATGCTTTCAAGGCTCTGCCACAAATATCCCGACCTTACGTCGATGAACCGCAAATTAAGCGAGTTGTACGGTGCGGCGCTCACAACGGACGTACTCAAACACGGCGATGCACAGATTATCCGTCTTGGGATAACTGCGCTTGACGACCGTTTTGCCCTTGAGGGTGAAGAAATCTCCACAATGTGCGCCGAATTGCTATGTGAAATTCTTACAAATCCACTTTTGAGTGACTACTGCTTCCGCGAGGAAGACGTTGAAAGAGAAAAGAGAATTATCCTTGAAATTCTTGATGCGGATGATAGCGAAAAACGCATATATGCACAGAAAAAATGCATTGAATATATGTGCGGCGATGACGTGTACGGGATTGACAGACTTGGCACAAGGGAGCAGATAAGCGCCCTGACCGCTGAATCCGTTTTTGAGGCGTGGAAAACTCTCCTGTCTAAGAGCGTTGTGCAGGTAAACATCATCGGCAACTGTGACGGCGAAAAAATCTCCAACCTTTTTGCTCAGGCGTTTACAGATTTCGGCAGACAGACCGCGTTTGAATTAACGACCAAAATGCACCTTTGCAGCGGTGAAGTTCGTGAATTCACGGAAAGGCAGAAGGTAAATCAAAGCAAACTGGTGCTCGGTTACAGTATGGGCCTTGAGAAAGAGGGCGAAAACACAAGCGCTTACCGAGTAATGTGCGACCTTTTCGGCGGCAGCCCCCACTCAAAACTTTTTACAAACGTGCGAGAAAAACTCAGTCTTTGCTATTACTGCTCATCAGCGTTGCGCAAGGAAAAGGGCATTATGATTGTGCAGAGCGGAATTCTTGCCGAAAAGAAAGACACCGCTCTTGCTGAAATTGCAAACCAACTCAAAAAAATTCAGGACGGTGAATTCACCGAGGACGAAATGAGCGCATCAATAAAGGGTCTCGTCGACTCCTTCAACTCCGTTTATGACTCACCCGAAACGCTTGACTCATGGTGCACGTCACAAATCAAGCGCAAGGAAATCGTTACGCCCGAACACACAATTGCAAAAATAAAAGCCGTAACTGCCGAACAGGTGCAGCAGGCGGCTCAGAAAGTCAGACTTGACACCGTATATTTCCTTCAGGGAGAGGAGGCAAAGGCAGATGCAGGAAATTCTTAACACTCAACTTGACGAACGCTATTATTGTGTAAAACACTCAAGCGGTTTGACCGTATATGTTATGCCCAAGGCGAACTACAAGTCTTGCTGCGCTGTTTTTGGCACAAAATACGGCTCAATTGACACAACTTTCCGCAAAAACAGAAACGAGGAATTCACCATTGTCCCCGAGGGTATCGCACACTTCCTTGAACACAAACTTTTTGAAAGTGAAGAACTCGATGCCTTTGCAAGATACGCCGAAACAGGCGCATCCGCAAACGCGTACACTTCATTTGATAAGACCTGCTACTACTTTACATGCACGGATAATTTCGACAAATCACTTGAAATTTTGCTGGACTTTGTAACGTCCCCCTACTTCACCGAAAAAACGGTTGAAAAAGAGCAGGGAATCATCTCACAGGAAATTCAGATGTATGACGACGTACCATCCTGGAGAGTTTTCTTCAACGTACTGGGCGCATTATATCACAATCATCCCGTTAAAATTGATATTGCAGGTACAACCGAAAGTATCAGAAAAATTGATGCCGAACTGCTTTATAAGTGCTACAACACTTTTTACAATCTTCGCAATATGGTGCTTTGCGTTGCCGGTAACGTTACCGTTGAGCAGGTAATGTCGGTTGTTGATAAAGTCATCACCACACAGGCTGAACTTTGCGACCTTGAACGTCAGATGCCCGAAGAACCAAGCGAAGTTGTAACAGACCTTGTAAAAATTGAACTCGACGTAAAATCTCCCGTATTTTCATTCGGATATAAAGATGAGTGCGATGGTGAAAAATCGCTCAAAGAGCAACTTGAAATGCAGGTTTTACTTGAAGCGGTTGCGGGTTCTTCATCCGAACTCTACAAAAAATTGTTCGATATGAAACTTATTAACGACGCTTTCGGTTCGGAGTATTTTTGTGGCAACGGTTACGCTTCGGTGCTTTTCCAAGGCGAATCGGCAAATCCCGAAGCGGTTGCAAAAGAAATCAAGGCAGAAATTGAGCGCTTGCAAAAAAAAGGAATTGATGAGGAAGCGTTTAATAACGCAAGAAAACTTCTCTATGGCAGAGCGATAATGAGTTTAAATGATGTTGATTACATCGCGAACGAGATGGTCGGTTGCCATTTTGAACATTGTGGACTGTTTGAAAGCATTGATATCTATCGCTCAATGACTCTTGCCTCCGTGCAGAAAAAACTCGAAAACGCATTTGACAACGAGCGCACCGCGCTTTCAATCGTTGCCCCCATAAGCAAGGCAGAATAAATATTAAAAGGACGGATACTCTCCGTCCTTTTTTTTACAAAAAAACACCTGCTGAAGATCAGCAGGTGTTTATTATTATCTTTTAGTGGATCTTACCACCACGGCCACCAGGGATTGAAGAAACTCTTCTTTGTTGTAGTTGTTCTTCTTGTAGTTGTTGTAGTTGTTCTCTTGGTTGTTGTAGTAGTTGTAGGCGCCTTTGTAGTAGTTGTTGTGGGAGCCTTTGTTGTTGTGGTTGTTGTAGCCTTAGTTGTAGTTGTTGTGGGAGCCTTTGTTGTTGTGGTTGTTGTCGGAGCCTTTGTAGTTGTAGTGGTTGTTGTGGTGGTCTCCTCTTCTACTTCCTTGTCATTACCGGTTGTTCTGAACCAGAATTCGAGCATAAGTTCTGTCTGGTCGATTGTGGATGCAGCGTTGTTGTAGCTGATGCCGTCACCACCGTTCCAAACGTGAGCGTAGATACCGTCGAGTTCATTTACAACGTATCTCTCCATGATAACATCACCGTTTGCATCGTAATGCTCATAATGGATGTATGTGAAAGTTGTTGTCTGCTTGTCGGAATCGCCTCTAATGGAACTGTTGAGTGTACCATCGTCTGCCAAATCGTTGAAAGTACCGAACTGAGTCATAATCTGGTAAGAGTTAACTACGTTTACAGTTGTATCATACATTCCGTGGAATGTGATAATCGGAATAACGTGAGCCTTGGAGCCTGCAGCAGAGTAAGCAGATCTACCTGTGGATGTCGGAGAGTTGGAAGAACCGTAGAGCATTGCTGTTGCGTAAGTCATCATGTTACAGCTGTTGTACATCAAACCGGATGTAACGGATGCTGCTGCGAATACGTCGGGGTAGCAAAGAGCCAATGTGGAAGCCATTGCGCCGCCTGCGGAGAAGCCGCATACGAATACCTGTTCGTCATCAATGGAGTACTGGGACTTGACCTGGTTAACCATATTAACGATCATCTTCGGCTCAGTTGAGTTTCTGGATGTGGAGGAGAAGAAACTCCAGCACATAATAACCTGACGTGTTGTAGCCTGCTGCGGGTAGATAACGATGAAGTTATACTTCTCAGCCATTTTGTTGAGTTTTGTGGAAGTTGCAAACTGTGAAGCAGTCTGTGAACAGCCGTGGAGTGCAACTACGAGCGGAACTTCTGTTCCTGCTTTATAGGTTGAAGGAACGTATCTGAGGTACTGCTGATTAAAACCGTAATTTACTGTCTTGAAAGAACTTGCTGCAGAACCTGTAGTTGTCGGGACAATAAAAAGAGCCACTGCAATCATAAGTGCAAGGATCATTGCAACTATCTTTGTAGTTTTTGTGTGTTTCTTTGTCATGACTTAACGCCTCCAAAATTCATTTTTGTGCATTTCGCACAACTTTTTTTACTATCACTGTACAAATAATATCACTTATTTTTCTTTAAGTCAATAAAAACTGCCGTTTTGTTGACAGAATCTCCATTTTTTATAAAAGAATATATGTATTTTTGTGCAATATAAACAAAGATGCGGGTCGCTTTTCGTTCATTGTACACGTACTATAAATTAAACAAGTACTTTGTGCAATTTTACATACTTTTTATTGTACAAAGCCTTTGTTTTTCGGCAAAAGTTTGCTATAATGTGTTCATCAAACTTACACAAAAGGAGGGCGCTTTATGGTCAAAATCACAACAAACACAGCCAAACAACTGCTATGCGTGTGCATTCCGTCATTTTTGGCAATAGCCGCCCTTATAATAGGAAAGCGCGAACTTTTTGGTTTCGCCTTCATTCCGTGGATTATAGTCTGCATCGCACTTGCCGCTATGATTTTGATGTCAGCAGGAAAGTGCGGCAAAATTAAGCCAAGATTTTCACCAATTATCCCCGTTATGATTATTTTCGGTACAATTGTGCTCTGCTACGTCGGCAACGGCCCGCAGTACGACGAAACACTATACTTTTATAAAGCGTTGATTTCTGCACAGGAATTCAACTTCTCTCCGGACAGTTTCCTTGCTCTCGCCTGGCACAAGCACCCGATGATTCCCTACGGTCTATTTATAACCGCGGGACAAGTTGTTTTCGGCGGATATGAAACGGTAATCATTCAGAATCTCATCATTTCTCTTGTCAGCATCTTCTGTACGTACAAGATAGTTCTGTTTTATACGGAAGGCGAAACAATAAAAAACAAAGTTTTTGCATCGCTCGGTGCGGCGATTTTCGCGTTTTCCCCCATCTTTATAACCAACTGCCTTTGTCTTAATTCAGATTTCCCGATTTTAACTTTTGCACCAATATTCATCTGCGCACTTTTATATAACAAAAAAATCGTTGCATCCGTCAGCGCGCTATGTCTGTTGTTTTCAAAACTACCGGGCACGGCAATCGGCATCATAATTATCTGCTGCGTACTGTTTTTTGAAATCATCCAAAGTGTAAAGCGAAAGGAAGGCGTAGCAAATGTTTTCAAAAACCGCATCTGCTTGCTTATTCCGCTTGCAATAATCATCGTCTATTTCATTTTCTTTTTGGAAATCTGGGCAGATTCTTTCTTGTCCTCAGCGGCGACAAGCGACGTACCCAACTGCTTCACCTTTGATTTGAGATATATTGCGCTCAAACTCGCACAGATTTTCATTTTCCAATTTAACTGGATTCCAACGTTAATCATAATTATCGGGGGCGTTTTCCTGCTTATCAAGAACCGCATATCGCTCTCATTTATTTTCAAAGCGGCCCCCGCAACGCTCGCTACAATTGTTTCATTCTTCGCATACCTTTTCTATTGCCTCGTATACGTAACCCACGCGCACGTGCGATACCACAATCTGTCGACTCTCTATCTCGCCCTTTTCGCATCGGTGATTTTATACCGCTGCATTAATATATATATAATTAGGTATAGCATTTTAGCGACAATTTCACTATTTATGCTCTCCTCTTTCTTCTTCAGCAGCGATTTTGTTTCAAATCACCTTTTCGCATCATACGATTTTTCGGGCAACAAAATAATCAACACCCACGCTTTCGCTTGGGAAAATCCAATGCCCGACATTACCGATTCCGTTGTTTATAATTCAAAGTTTGCACAATTGAACAGCCTTTACAAAAAAATCCACAAGGAAATGGAAATAACAACGGACGATAATATCATCCACCTTAATTTCAGCAAATGGAAAGTTGATTTTGCTGATTCATGGAAAGATGGCGCGCTTTGTTACGACAATTCGTTGCACGAGCGCAGTATTGCCCTTTACAGTGAGGACGGGTACGATATGCCGAATTGCTACTACATAGCCGAGCGCGGTGTTGTTGGCAACAACCATAATGAATTTGACAATCAATATTTTATTGACGAAGTAAATCTCAACCCCGACCTGCTCCCCGACGATGCAATTATTGTGCTTTTCCCGTGGCAAAGTGAGGGTATTGAACTTTTCACCTGCTACGAAATAGTTAAGCATTCAACTATTGAATATAACGGCTTTGATGTCGTATGTTTCAGAGTTTCAAAATAGGAGAATTCACTATGATAAAAATAGGAAGCCTTACAATCGACTCCCCCGTCGCGCTTGCTCCAATGGCAGGCGTTGCCGACCGTGCTTTCCGTGAATTATGTGTGCAGCACGGCGCCGGCTATGTTGTGACCGAACTTATCAGCGCAAAAGGCGTCAGCCGTGGCGACAAAGGCTCGAAAGAATTAATGCAACTTGGAGAAAATGAGCATCCCTGCGCGATTCAACTTTTCGGTGACGAACCTGAAACAATGGCGGATGCAGCGGTCAAGGCGCTTGAATATAAACCGGAAGTGATTGATATAAATATGGGGTGCCCCGCGCCGAAAGTTTCGGGACACGGAAGCGGAAGTGCACTGATGAAAACTCCCGACCTTGCCTACGAAATTGTAAAGCAGGTTGTTGATGCCGTCCCCCTCCCCGTAACAGTCAAAATCAGAGCGGGTTGGGACGACGATTCAATAAACGCGCCTGAAATTGCAATGCTTTGCGAAAAGGCGGGTGCGGCGGCAATCGCAGTCCACGGCAGGACAAAAAAACAGATGTATACTCCGCCCGTAAATCTTGACGTAATCAAGGCGGTCAAGGAATGCGTATCCGTTCCCGTCATCGGAAACGGAGATATCTGCTCCGCTTTTGATGCAAAAAAGATGTTTGAGTACACCGGTTGCGATATGGTAATGGTGGGCAGAGGCGCTATGGGTAACCCTTGGATTTTCGGAGAAATTATAAACTACCTCAAAGACGGTACAATCCCCACCCCCGTCACGCTTGAGGAAAAAATGAGCACTATGCTTGCTCATATTCATAAACTCTGTCAATACAAAGGCGAATTCATCGGTATGCGTGAAGCGCGCAAACACACCGCCTGGTATATGAAAGGTCTACACGGCGCGGCCGAATACCGCCGACAAGCCTCGTACCTGAACACATTTGACGATATCAAAACGTTGGTTGAAAAAGTACTGAAAGAAAATTCGAATTTTCAGTAGTTTTTACATATCAACAGGTGTTGATTTTTTCTGAAGTATATGATAGAATATCATTGTTAATTATGCGATACTGTTTTCATCGGATATATTGGAGGGAATAAAATGAAGTACGAAAAGCCCGAGATGAAAGTGTTTGAGTTTGAAGTTGAGGACGTTATTACAACGAGTTCTCCCTCAACAACCACTACTACAACAACTTCTCCCATCATGGAATACACATTGGACGGTAATTTCGATATAATGATTCTTTAATTAATTCAAAAAACACATGGACTGTTGCTTTTTTTTGCAGCAGTCCTTTTGTTTTGCCAAAATTTACTTTTTCACCGCCTTACTTCGCCTTTTTTTGCGTACAGAATATTTTATCATATAAACAAGATACAAAATCTTTTGAATAATTTGTCACAAATCGGCGAATAATTAAGGAGGAATACAAATGGCGGTAAATATTGAGGGCTCAAACGAAATACTTATTGCATATCTTACGGGCGAACTCGATCATCACTGCGCGGGCGAAATCAGAAAAAGGATTGACAGCGCCGTAAACGAGTACAAGCCCTCACTGCTTGTGCTTGATTTCAGCGACGTCAGTTTTATGGACAGTTCGGGAATCGGGCTTGTTATGGGGCGCTACAAACTGATTCACTCTCTCGGCGGCACTCTGCACGTTGTCAACGTGTCCGAGCAGGCGCATAAGGTGATGTGCCTTGCGGGGCTCGAAAACCTTGCTACAATAAGCAAATCGGAGGTATAAAAATGGAAAAAAGCAACGAAATGAAACTGACAATTGAAAGCCGCTCGTCAAACGAGGGGTTTGCGAGGGTTGCTGTGGCGGCTTTTGTGGCACAACTTGACCCGACGATTGAGGAGATAAACGATATCCGCACCTGTGTCAGTGAGGCGGTCACAAACTGCATAGTTCACGCCTACAAAGAAACTCTCGGCAAAATTTACATAACCGTTACCTTGTCCGACTCCTCCCTTGTCACCGTTAAAATTCGGGACAAGGGTTGTGGAATCGAGGACGTAAAACAGGCTATGGAGCCACTTTTCACAACGGGCGGAAGCGAGCGTGCAGGTCTTGGCTTTGCCGTTATGGAAAGTTTCAGTGACAAAATCAGCGTACGTTCAAAATTAGGTCAGGGCACAACCGTCACAATACGAAAAAAAATCCAACAGCGTGTCAGATATGCTTAAAGAGCGTAGCACTCTTGCCGAGGACAACCTCGGTCTTGTCCACACCTGCGCAAAAAAGTTCTGCGGTAGGGGTATTGAATACGACGATTTGTTTCAAGCGGGGTGTCTGGGACTTGTAAAGGCATCAAACGGCTTTGACGAAAGTCTCGGTTTCGCCTTTTCGACCTATGCAATCCCGTCAATTCTCGGCGAAATACGGCGTCTTTTCCGCGACGGCGGCGCGGTCAAGGTCAGCAGAGCGTTAAAAGAACAATCGCGACTTGCCCAACGCGAAAAAGACAGGCTGACCACAGAACTCGGATATGAACCGAGTCTTTCGCAACTGGCGGAGGTTCTGGGCGTTGATACATCTCAGGTTGCAGAGATACTGTGTGCCTCACGACCGCCGCTTTCGCTGACCGCCAATCCCGACAATGACTCCGAAGGGCAGATTGACGTGCCCGTACCATCACCCGAGGATGAACTTTCCGACTCTTTGTTTATCGACGGACTGCTGAATACGCTTGCGCCAACCGACAGACGACTTATTGAACTGCGCTATTTTAAAGGACTCACCCAGAGCAAAACCGCCGAAATTCTCGGAATGTCACAGGTACAGGTATCCCGCAGAGAAAAACACATATTGATGTTTATGCGAAACAAAGCAAACGGCTGACAATCTACTATTTTTGTCCCCTACCGCAACGGATAGGGGCATTTTCTTTTGCAGAACTATACATTTAGTATATTTTTCTATACAAATTACATAACTTTCGGTTTAAACACCTTGACATTTATGCAAATTCGCTATAAAATATTACAGATAGCACCTTGGTCAGTGCTGTTTATATAAAATTCCTATATATCTTATTTTTCTCATTTTGCTGATATAGAATTTTAGAACTTTGAAAATTTAAAAAGGAGGTATGACCATGTGGTATTTGTATATCATAGTTGGCATCGCAGCAGTCATTATCGGCGCGGTTATCGGCTTTGTTGTAGGTAGAATCTACCGCCGTAACGCCACCGAGAACACTATTGCTACCGCCAAGCAGGAGGCTGCGCGAATTGTCACCGCCGCTGTTACCGAGGCAGAAACCAAGAAGAAGGAAACTCTCCTTGAAGCCAAGGACGAAATTCACCGCTTGCGTACCGAAGCCGATAAGGAACTTCGTGAGCGCAGAAGTGAAGTACAAAGACAGGAACGCAGACTTGTACAAAAGGAAGAAAACATCGACAAGAAACTTGAAAATCTTGAAACGAAGGAAGAAAACCTTAACAAGAAACTCAAGAACGTCGAAGAAAAACTCGCCGAGGTTGACTCCATCAAGAAGAGCCAGTTTGAAATGCTCGAAAGAATTTCGGGCTACACAAAAGAGCAGGCTAAGGATTACTTGCTCAAGACTCTTGAAGATGAACTCATTCACGAGAAAGCCGCAAAAATCATGGAATATGACCAAAAACTCCATGAGGAAGCAGACGAAAAGGCTAAACACATTATCTCTTGCGCTATTCAGCGCTGTGCTGCAGGACACGCCGCAGAGGCTACTGTGTCCGTAATTCCGCTCCCCGACGATGAACTCAAAGGCAGAATCATCGGCCGTGAGGGACGTAACATCCGCACCCTTGAAAGTATGACAGGTGTAGACCTTATTATCGACGACACACCCGAGGCAATCACTATTTCCAGTTTTGACCCCGTAAGACGTGAGGTTGCCCGAATCACTATTGAAAGGCTTATCGCCGACGGCAGAATTCACCCCGCAAGAATTGAAGAAATGTTTGAAAAGGCTCAAAAAGAAGTTGAGCACACAATCAAGCAGGAGGGTGAACGTGCTGTAATTGAAGCAGGAATCAACGGTATCCACCCCGAACTCATCAAACTTTTGGGACGTCTCAAATACAGAACAAGTTTCGGACAGAACGTTCTTAACCATTCTCTTGAGGTTTCCTACATAGCAGGACTTATCGCCGCTGAACTTGGCGCCGACGTAACAATGGCGCGCAGAGCAGGCTTGCTCCACGATATCGGTAAATCAATCGACCATCAGCACGAAGGTTCACATATTGAACTCGGTGTTGAGCAGGCTCGTAAATACAAGGAAAGCGAAGGCGTCATCCACGCTATCCACGCCCACCACGGCGACGTTGAGGCAAAGACAGTTGTTGCCTGCATCGTTCAGGCGGCTGATGCAATCTCTGCCGCAAGACCCGGTGCAAGACGTGAGAACGTTCAGAATTATATCAAGCGTCTTGAAAAACTTGAAGAAATCGCAACTTCATTCAGCGGAGTTGAGCGTTCATTCGCTATCCAGGCAGGACGTGAAATCCGCATAATTGTAAAGCCCGACGAAGTATCTGACGACCAGATGATTATCGTTGCGCGCGACATCGTAAAGCGCATTGAGGAAGAACTTGAATACCCCGGACAGATTAAAGTTCATCTCATTCGTGAGAGCCGCGCAATCGACTTTGCAAAATAATTTTAAGACTACTGCTCATCGGAAACCCCGATGGGCAGTTTTGTTAAATTGTTTGAAAACAGTGTAAATCCGTGTTATAATCTCATCATCACGAAAAGAGGAAGTTGTTATGACTAAAAAAGCAAAATCTCGGCTTTGGTATGCCGTTATAGCGTTCATTATTTTTGTAGTCGAAATCATTATCGCACTCTACGTTGACGACAAATTCATCCGCCCATTCGGCGGAGATATCCTCGTTGTAATTCTTCTGTGTTGCATTGTGAGAATTTTCTGCACCAGAAAACCGAAAGCACTTGCGCTGTGGGTATTTATCTTTGCCGTAGCGGTTGAGGTTGCTCAATATCTGGACGTTGTAAACTTGCTCGGGCTTGGTCATATCCAATTTTTCCGCACAATAATCGGTACGGATTTTTCATTTATAGACATTCTCTGCTACGCCGTCGGATGCGTGATATTTTTTGTGATTGAAACAGCAGTCAGAAAAATTAAAAGAAAGGTTTGATAATAATGTTATCTTTTGAAAGCGATTACAATAACGGCACCCACCCCGAAATTCTCCGTCGTCTGTGCGAAACAAACGATGAACTTCTGACGGGATATGGTGCGGACAAATACTGCGCCTCGGCAAAAGAGAAAATCAAAAAGGCCTGCGGCAAGGACGACGTTCAGGTTTTCTTTACCGTCGGCGGCACACAGACCAATCTGATTGTAATTGACTCTCTGCTCGACAGATATGCGGGCGTTGTCAGCGCAAACACGGGACACATCAACGGTCACGAATCGGGCGCGATTGAGCGTACAGGCCATAAAGTGCTTGCACTCCCGCACACAATGGGCAAATTAATGCCCGACGTGCTCAGAAAATATTTGCGCGAATTCTACCTTGACGAAACGTTTGAGCACACGGTAATTCCGGGAATGGTTTACATCTCCCACCCGACAGAATACGGCACGCTGTACACAAAGCAGGAGTTAACCGAGTTGTCCGAAATATGTAAGCAGTACGACATCCCGCTTTACCTCGACGGCGCAAGACTCGGTTACGGACTTATGAGCACAGGTACGGACGTAACACTCAACGACATTGCAAACCTGTGCGATGCTTTCTACATCGGCGGCACGAAGGTTGGCGCGCTTTGTGGCGAAGCGGTTGTTTTCACCCACAATAACACACCCAGATATTTCTTCACCCGCACAAAACAACACGGTGGAATTATGGCTAAGGGCCGCGTACTCGGTGTTCAGTTTGACACGCTTTTTACCGACGATTTGTATTTCAGAATCAGCCGTCACGCTATCGATATGGCGGACAAAATGAGGGACGCTTTCCGCAAAAAAGGCTATAAATTCTTTATTGAAACAATCACCAACCAGATTTTCATCGTCCTTGAAAACAAAAAACTCAACGCACTTGCTAAAAAAGTTACGTTCAGTTTCTGGGAGCGCGTTGACGATGACCACACGGTTGTGCGCTTTGCTTCAAGTTGGGCAACAACGGAACAATCCGTTGAAGAACTCGCCGCGCTTTTGTAATGACGCGATTGACAAGCAGCAGACATTTCAATATAATATAAGAGCGTGGAATTTACAAAAATTCTGCGTTCTTTTTATGACAACGTTTATCTACGGAGGATTTATGAATCAGGAACAAAGTTATCATTTTCTCGGTACCGAAAGAATTTCAAAACTGATGCTGAAATTTTCAATACCCTGCGTTTTTTCATTGGTCATCAGCGCGCTTTATAATATTGTTGACCAGATTTTTATTGGCAACAGCGAACTTAGCGCACTCGGCAACGCCGCCACAAGCATCGTTTTTCCACTCTTCGTCATTTCTCAGGCGGTTGCGTGGTGTGTTGGTGACGGTTGTGCCGCATATCTCAACATCTGTCAGGGCAGGCGCGATACAGAAAACGCTCACAAAGCAATAGGCACGGGCGTTACGCTGACGTTCATATGTGGCGTTCTCATCGCCGCGCTTTTCGTCCCGTTTGCTCAGCCGATTCTGACGTTTTTCGGTGCATCGGACAACACACTCGGTATGGCTATTGAATACTCAAACATAATTGCAATTTTCCTGCCCGTGTATATGCTGTCAAATATGATGGGTGCGGCTATACGTGCGGACGGCAGTCCCAACTGGTCGATGGCATCAACCGTTATCGGCGCGGTTATCAACATCGTTCTTGATTACCTCTTTATTTTCGTTTTTAAATGGGGTATGTTCGGTGCGGCACTCGCTACGGGCATCGGTCAGGCGGTATCTTTCCTCATCGCTCTTATCTACTTCTTCAACACAAAGACTTTCAGGCTCACGTTAAAGAGTTTTATCCCCGACTTCAAAGCGTTCTCCGGCGCTTTTAAACTTGGCATATCAACGTTTATTACACAAATCACAATTGTTGTTGTCGTCATCGTCTGCAATATGATGCTCGCAAAACACGGTGCGCAGTCGCATTACGGTGCAGATATTCCGATTGCAATTCTTGGCATCGAGTCCAAGGTTTTCACAGTCGTCATTAACGTAGTTGTGGGAATCGTCCTCGGTTGTCAGCCTATAATCAGTTACAATATGGGTGCAAAAAATTATACTCGCGTGAGAAAAATTTACAAGGCAATACTGCTGTGCACCATCGTTGTGGGCGCGGTTTCAACCTTGCTTTTTCAGTTTATGCCAAGACAAATTGTCGCTATGTTCGGTCAGCCGACCAATATCCCCAATCCCGAGGATTATTGGGTATTCGGTGAAAAAACGTTCCGCATTTTCCTTGGACTAATCCTCTTTACGTGCGTAATAAAAATGACGTCGATTTTCTTTCAGGCATCTGGTAAACCCGTTCAGGCAACCATTGTTTCGATGATAAGGGATCTGATATTCTTCGTTCCGCTCGTCATAATTATGCCGATTTATCTCGGTATTGACGGCACGTTGATAGCCTCCCCCGTTGCCGACTTCATCGCTATGATAATTTCCACTACGCTGACAATTTCCTTTATCAGAAGTCTTAAACAAAAGTAAAAATATACAAAAAACAACGGGAAAATTTTCCGTTGTTTTTTATTGCACAGATATTTTCTTTATGCTAATATAAAATCAAGAGAAAGGACGGATAAAAATGAGGACGAAGTTTTTTAAGAAAATTGCAATTGTTTTAGTTTGTCTTATGCTTGTGGGCGCAATCGGCGTTTTCACTGTCAATGCCTACGTAAAATCCGTCGGAGAAAAGCGGATTATAGCCCCCGAACAAGCGGCAAATCTGAGCGACGTTGACTGTATAATCGTACTTGGCTGTTTTGTAAGCAGCGACGGCACGCCTTGCTCATTACTTGAGGACAGGCTGATCCGCGGAATTGAACTCTACAAAAACGGCGCCGCACCGAAAATAATTATGAGCGGTGACCACGGCACAGTACAATACGATGAAGTAAACGCGATGAAACAATACGCTATCAATAACGGCGTTCCCTCGGATGACGTTTTTATGGACCACGCGGGTTTTTCAACCTACGAAAGTGTGTACAGGGCAAAAGAAGTCTTTGCAGCCGATAAAATTATCATCGTAACCCAGGAATACCACCTCACACGCGCCCTCTATATCGCCGAACAACTCGGAGTTGAGGCCTACGGTGTAGCAAGCGACTATCACCTTTATTCCGACCAGACTTCACGTGAAATACGCGAAATACTTGCAAGAAACAAGGATTTTGCAATGGGAATTTTCAAGCCGAAGCCAACGTATCTGGGCGAAGTTATCCCCATCAGCGGCAGCGGTGACGCAACAAATGACTAAATAAAAACAGGACTCTACAGGATAGCAATCCGTAGAGTCCTTTGTTATATATAGTTTTATGCGGTCTGCGCTTTTTTACATTCTCAAACTCTTTCCCACCTGCTTATATCACTGTTCCAACACCTGTCGTCATAAAAATCGGTAAACATCATATAATACTGCGGAGAGGGCGGCAAAATTTTGCCGTAGGTGGTGTCCTCCTGAAAAGCCTCGTACTCACGCCTGTCGTACGCCGCCTGAATCTGATAAGTGTCACCATTCGGCAGATAATATTTAAGAATTTTCAGCAGTTCGCATTGCTCTTCAAGAGAGGCCGTAAAATGCTCCCCGTCATACTCAAACTCATAATAAAACTCAGCGATATCATTATCGCCAAATTTCCTACGTGTGCATTGAAGTGCACCACTTTTTTCAAAACTGAGGCACTCGTAGCACCCATTTTCATCAAGCGCAGAAAGTATCTCCTTTACCATCGGGTGATTGTAAAACATATTGTTCTGCAGACTGTTTACGTGCAAATCCTTTTTACGTGTCTTTGACGAAACCTCGCTGACGCCGACAAAAAGCCACAGCATACATACGATTACCAGAAAAATGCCCGCCGCAATTTCCTCCGACAAAAACGCCATAACAGCCATCATACCGCACAAAGCCGCAAGAACTATCAATACTTTCACCACCCTATGTCAAACAATTACAAATATTTATTATATCACACCAAATCACTGTGCGCAAGTAATTTTACGTATAAAAAACGAGCATCTCTCACAACTTACGGAAAAATGCTCTTTTTTCTATCTAATTTTTCTTTTTCCATTTAACAAGGCTGACAATTCCCATCACAACAAAGAATACGGCAATAACAAGAGTTGAAATATACGGCGTTACGTCAATTCCGCCAATCGCAACAACGACGAATGAAACAACCAGCACCAACCCTATAAGTAATTGAAGTATCGACAAAATAAGGAAAACTCTGTTTTTCATCTTCTCACCGCCTTAGCGGTATTATAGCACAGAATGATATATTTTTCAATAATAGTTGTGTTCTAAAAAATCTTATGCAGATAAGCAAAAAAATCTGCCCACACCATTACAAGCGGCACTGTAAGCGCAAGTGTGACAATCGCTTCCACAACAAGCATTGGTTTGGTAAAAGAATGTTTTTTAAACAATTTCGTATTTAACCAACAAATCAGAATAAAAGCAATCAAAGCAAGAAGCCCGACAACGATGCAGAACGGAACGTATCTGGGGTAATTTGCCAGAAGCGGTTCATCGAATACCGCCGCCACAAGAAAACCGCTAAAAACATCAAGAAAACAATAAATACCAACGCTAAGCGCTATCGCATGGAGTACGGAAAAACCCAATGATATAAACCATTTGTTTACGGATTTCATATAACTACTCCACCTTTCTTAAGTTTAAATAATTATATCACAATTTCTTTATATTTTTCAATATTCTCGCTGTAATACCTCAAAAGTTTCTCATTTGTGCCGTCAAGCTCGTCGATCTTATTCAGAATGATGAAATATGCGCGGTCGAGGATTTGCGAAGTTGGAAAACTGTGTTGGAATTACCGCTGATAGATTTGCAGAGTAGTTCACATTTTGTGGCAAGTTCTTCCGAATATTCGAGCAATAAATTTTTAGCCATAGTTCGCTCCTTTCGCGTACTCGCTCCCTAATCACGGCAAAGCCTTGTATATCATCAATTTTGCAAGAAATTGCATATCATCAACTTCGCAAGAAGTTGTCTATCATCATTGCGAAAGCTTTTTGATACACGCTAAAGCGTGATGATATACAGTCCTGACGGACTGATGAGATACAACGATAGCGATGCTATCGTTGATGATATGCCATTGCTTTCGCAATGGATAAAAAAATTCGACAAGTCGAAACTTGTCGAATTTTTTGGAGGCGCCACCCGGATTTGAACCGGGGAATAAAGGTTTTGCAGACCTCTGCCTTACCACTTGGCTATAGCGCCGTATTTTTTAAGAAAAGCGGACGCTTAAAGTTTTTGCTTTAAACGTCCGTAGAATTGGAGCGGATTACGAGGCTCGAACTCGCTACCTCCACCTTGGCAAGGTGGCGCTCTACCAGATGAGCTAAATCCGCATATTTTGGTGCCTCCGGCCGGAATCGAACCAGTGACACGTGGATTTTCAGTCCACTGCTCTACCGACTGAGCTACAGAGGCAAAAATG
>JAFYOI010000055.1 GCA_017560255.1 Clostridia bacterium | reverse complement strand
TTGCATGGGACAGGGGCGACGTAGATGTGCTCAGTTCCTACTTTGGCTATACAATCCAGAATTCAAGGGGCAAACCGACCAACTCCGAATTCATCGCAATGATAAGCGATAAACTGCGTTTGAAACTTAAGATCAGTTAAAATCTTGTTGACAAAAAGGCACTGGTGTAGTATTATGTTAGAGAAATAAATTTAATTGAGTTGTCTTCAGGGCGGGGTGAAATTCCCCACCGGTGGTAGTAGTTTAACTTAGTCCACGAGCGCAAGCTGACTTCGGTGAGATTCCGAGACCGACGGTAAAGTCCGGATGGAAGAAGAATTACGCAATTATTTTGCGTTCTTTGCCCTGCACTTTTTTGTGCGGGGTTTTTCTTTCTTAGACAACGGAAGGAGAAAATTATGTCAAACAGAACGCTCACAACAAGAAAAGGCTCACAAAGTAATCTTTTCGTATTCGTATCGGTTGCTATGCTCAGTGCCGTTGCTTTCGTGCTTATGCTTTGGGAATTTGTGCTCTTACCGTCCAATTATTTGAAGATGGATTTCAGCGATATTCCCGCAATAATCGGCGGAATATTTTTCGGCCCCATATATTCGGTTGTTATTGAACTTATAAAGAATATCCTTGAACTTGTTGTTAAAGGAATGGGCACACAGATGGGCTTTGGAAACCTTATGAATTTCGTTGTCGGTTGCGCTTTTGCCGTTCCTTACAGTGCAGTTATCAGGGGATTGTATAAGAAAAATAAAACTAGTGGCACGATGGCTTGGGGCATTGTTCTTGCAAGTGTAATTTCAACGGGTATCACTGTTGTTGTCGGCTATTTTGCAAACTTGGGAATTGCACCCTTGTTCTTCAAGTACTTCTTGGAAACAGAGATAGGTTGGGAGGGTGCAAAAAATGCCGCTCTTGTTGCAACCATGTTCAATCCCATCAAATGCGCTATTTTGGTTGCTATAATGGCTCTTTTCGTGACTCTTGCACTGCCGAGAATCCGAAAGGCTATAAAAATCTAAAAGGATGATATAATGAACGATATTAAATTGGTTATCGCTCAAAATATAATAGAACTTCGCAAGGCTAATAAAATGACACAGGCTGAACTTGCTGAAAAATTGTCTTATTCGGATAAGGCGGTAAGTAAGTGGGAGAGGGGGGAGAGCGTCCCCGATGTTTCCGTTTTAAAGGAGATTGCCGACCTCTTCTCTGTTACAGTCGATTATTTGCTTAATGAGGAACACGGTGAGGCAGATATGCCGCTGGTTGCATTTACGCCCATAGTGAAGAAAAATCGGTTGATGATAACATTATTATCAACCGCACTTGTCTGGCTTATTGCAACGGTGTTGTACGTTTTTTTTGAAGGTATTCCCAATAATCTTTCGTGTGAATGGATGACGTTCGTTTATTCAGTGCCGGTATCGTTTATTGTTTTGCTTGTGTTCAATAACATATGGGGCAAGAAGCGTCGGAATTATCTGATAATATCGCTGCTTGTGTGGTCAGTGTTGGCGGCAATATATCTGTCGTTGCTTATGTTCGATAGTAACAATTTTTATCTTGTTTTTATAATTGGAATTCCTGCTCAAATTATAATTTTACTTTGGTCGGGAATGAGGAAAAACGAAACGGATAATTGTTAACAAAATGTTCATAAAAAAATGCTTGCAATTTCAAAAACTATATGGTAGTATATCACTTGTTGACAGATGAACAATGTTTGTTTGTTAGTCGGTGTTTATGACGATGAGGGCCCACCCGTTCCCATTCCGAACACGGTAGTTAAGCTCATTCGTGCCGAAAATACTTAGCGGGAGACTGCTCGGGAAGATAGGTCGATGCCGACACTCATAAAGTAGCCACCCAGTAGGGTGGTTATTTTTTTGCCCTGAAATTTAAGTAATTTCAGGGCAAGATAAAACGGGAATTTTTATTGACAAACCGAACTATTTTTGTTAAAATTCTCACAGTAACAATATATGGAGACGTATCGAAGTGGGGACGTTTGCGAGCGCTGCCGGTGGCAGATAAATCGAGCAAAAAGGAGTGGCAGCGGTCAAAATTTGGCGAAGAGAAAGCGAGCAACAAATTTTGGGTACCGCAACAGGACATAACGGGGCGCCCCGTTCGATGAAAAATAAATAGTTCGTTATACTCCAATTGGAGTTTAACATATATGGAGACGTATCGAAGTGGTCATAACGGGGCTGACTCGAAACCGACTGCTCTACTCTACGATCATTTTGAGCAATCTCCTCATACACTTGGCTTTAACGCCATCTGCTCTTGCATTTTCCGCAAGATTGAATCTTGCAGTTTTCTTACACTATGGTAATCAGGCATTAGCCGTTACAAATAAATTTAATATGGAGAGTTATCGAAGTGGTCATAACGGGGCTGACTCGAAATCAGTTTGCGAGCAATCGCACGAGGGTTCGAATCCCTCACTCTCCGCCAAACTCCTTGAAGGCTTTCGCCCTCAAGGAGTTCTTTCTTTTTATCCTAATGCCGTTCCTATTGCTAATGCGCTTGCTTTTTTGCTCTCGCTGTCAATGTGGCTGTAGATATTAGCAGTAGTTCCCATATCGCTGTGACCAAGCCAATCCTGAATCATTTTCATCGGCACTCCGCTTGAGAGGAGTAGCGATGCGCAGGAGTGGCGCAGGTCGTGGAAACGTATCTGTTTCAGCCCATTATCCTTAAGAATAATTTTGAAATGGTCGGACACATAGTCGGGCCGTATAATCTCACCGACTGCATCGACACAGACGTAGTCGGTGTATTTTTTACTGTAGCCTCGGCGCATTACCCGCTTCATTTCCTCTTGCTTTTCTCTCTCGGCAAGTAAGGCCTCCTCAACCTGCGGTATGAGGGGGAGTGTCCGATATGACGATTTCGTTTTCATAACGTCCATTCCTTCAATACCTCTTTTACCCTCTAACACCTTGTGGTTGATGCTGATGGTTTTGTTTTCAAAATCAATCGCTGACCACTTAAGCCCTATTACCTCACTTCGCCTGAGCCCATAGTAGGCGGCGAGCAGTATAACGAGATGTATCGGGTCGTCCTTCGTTTTTTCAAGCAGTTCCCTTAACTCGTTGGCATTATAATACTTGCCGATGTAGGGCTGCGCCTTCGGCCTGTCTGCCTGCTCTACGGGGTTACTCGCTATTATTCGTCGCTTGACTGCCGCTTTAAAAGCAAGGTGTAACATCGCATGATGGCGTTGTGCGGTTCTTCCCTTGAGTCCGGCATTGTGCAGACTGAGGTAGTAGTCATTGATTTCATCACCCGTAATGTCCTTGACCTTGAGGTCACCAAACTTGCCGAAAAACGGAATCATACGTGAGTTTATCATCGTTTTGTAGCCATCATAGGTGACTTGAGAGATGTTTATTTTGTGTGATTCAAGCCATTCGGGCAGGTAGTCAATCACTTGCATATGTGCTATTCGGCTACGCTCTCTGGCGGAATGGGACATGGTGTCGTACAAGTAAAGGTCGTCCGTATTGTACTGGCCAAGAATCTGATGCAGACGTTGCTCCGCTTCACGCCTTGTTCCACGGTTTGCCTCTATGTGAAGATTTTGCCACTTCGGCTTTCGCTTTCTGTTCTCATCATAGAGATTGATGACCGCATACCATTTGTTGTTTCTTTCGGTCAGATGACCTGTAACTTCTTTCATTTGTTCACGCTCCTTTCTTTTGGAATATCTCGGGCAACACCAACACTATCACAACAATCGTCACAAGTCCAGAGATTATTGGGCACTGACGGGGACGATGTCTGATAGTTGTTGATGTCAGCCAAAAATTCAACAAGGCAAACCTTTGGTACAATAATTTTCTTGCCCTGCCTGATGCTTCCGATGCGTCCTTCTCTGATAAGACCATAGACGTTGTTTTTGCCAAGCTGCAGCAGTCTTGCCACATCGGGTACGGTTAAAATATCGGGTTCGTTTTTAAACATAGAATAATATTTTCTACAGTTCATAGTGCTTCCTTTCTTAAAATTTCATATGGGATTTTACAGACTACATAGTAAAATCGATTTCGTATTGTTCTTCTGCCAGTTCCTCCGGGAAATCGTCACCATAGTTTTCGGCTGCGGCAGTAACAAGACCTACCGCAATACCGATAACTGCACCAAGGTTTGATGCGCTTTGCTCGGCTTCAATTCTTCTGCGGCGTTCCTCCGGGTCCTCGTTTTCATCAGTTATACCAGACAGAGAAAGCAGAGCAGAGTTGATAATACCGCTGCCACTACTGAGGAGCCTACCGATATCGCTGTGCGGATTATCCATGTGCGACGGTCGGTTTTCTTCTGAGCCGAGGTGATTGCTTCTTCCAACTTCTTGCCCTTCTCCAAGGTATCGTTCATAGTCTTTTCGAGATGACTCCCAGCCTGTTGTACGTTGTCCTTCATCTGTCGCAGAATATTCTCCACCGCTGTTTGCTGGGTTCTCAGCTTGCTCTCCATCTCCCTGATAATCTGCTGAAAATAATCCTGCTCTATATTCACCAACGACTGCATCATTGATGCCATTTTCTCTTCCGTCAACAATGTGTCTATCAGCCTGTACACCTTCGGCGAAAAATTTACCGCTGCCTTTAGCAAATCTACCATTGTGTCCCAATCCTTTTCCTGAATCGGAACCATAACGGGGAGCGTACTCGTTGCGAGTGCTTGTATCTGTTCTGCATTCTTTTTTGTAAGATTCTCTACCAAACTGCCTCCTGTTTTTGTAGTGTTGTTGCCTGAAGTATAATTCATATTCTAAATTCTCCTTTAAATATTTATCATCGTGCAGAGTTTTATCTCTGCATTTTTTACCATTCGGACAAGTGAACGTAATGTATTTTCTCTCGTCAGTCCATGTGATTTCATATCCTCGCCGATGCATCTCGGCTATAAAATCTTGTTTGCTACCACTTTTGTTCATCGCTGAATCAATGGTTGACATCAACCTGAATTTCCAACTCTCGCCCTTGAATGCGGCTCTGTACTCTCTGCTTGAGATTTTTGAACCGCCACCCGAGTATGAGCTTAGTGTTGTCAGGCCATACGATTTGCAAATTTCATCGCTGAGTAAACGTAGTTTTATGAGCGACTGCGGGTTTTGCCTGAGCTTATATCCGTTCTCAAAGCTGACAGAGTTAATGATAAAATGGGAATGTATATGCTCGGCATCGCAGTGGGTTGTTACTAAAACCTCATGCCCAGGCCATGCTTTTGATGCAAAGTCCAGCGCAAGCTGGTGTGCTTTCTCAGGAGAAATGTTTTCTCTCGGAGAGAACGACTGCACGTATTGATAGAAATTTATTCCATCTGTTTTGTGGTATGTGTTCTTCGTTGCCATAAACTCGGTGTAACAATTTTCTCCGTTGCAGTTAACACCGCCCACAAGTCTGCGGCCACTTTGCTCGTCACGTACCTTGAAGTCCTGTAAGCAGTAGTTGATAAGACCACGCATAGCGCTTAGAGATTGCTTTGCTTCAGGGATAAATGTTACCGTTGCCATTTACATTCCTCCGTCAATTTCAAAAGCAAATCGTAAATCTTGTTTTGATTTTCAATTACCTGCGTGAGGCTATCAACG
This sequence comes from Clostridia bacterium, assembly GCA_017560255.1. GTDB lineage: Bacteria > Bacillota > Clostridia > Oscillospirales > Acutalibacteraceae > RGIG7273. The sequence continues at coordinate 364,597 of JAFYOI010000055.1, read as the reverse complement.
TAGGTAATGCCCGAATTAACCTTTGCCGCAATCTGATTTAGGTTGTTACCGATGCGCTTGAGTTCCAGAACTATTGGCGCTGTGTCGGGTGGTAACGTGATTTTTGTGTCCTTTGATATCGCCAGAATATACTCGGTCAGGTTCATCCTGGCTTTCTTTGCTTTTGTAATAATTGCTGATTTTTCTGCCTTTGTCAGGCGGATGCTGAGCGTTTCATTACGTCTGCGGTTTTCTGTTATTTCAATCATTCCTTTCTGAATTTAGCAGTGGGTTCGGGCTGCTGCCCGTAGTTATGCGACCGTGTGGATTGCCGGACGCTCTGCTTGCCCCAGACTAAAGTCTGGGAATCGCATGAATCTCCTCTTTTCAAAATCCTCCCAAAATTGCCCTTGTAACGGGGAGGGGAGCAGTTATGTCCTCTCGGGTATCAAGATGGCACACAGGGCGAAATTTGGCGTGATTTGCTCGGATAAATTAACAATGCAACAATGCAAAGACTTTTGAGTGTCATCTTTTTAACGATGCAGAATATACATGCTGCAATGTTGCAATCTTTATTCGCTGATTGACCATGCCCAACCCTTTCCAACCTTTCGGGTTTTAATGTTCGGGATTTTCTTCTTTGCTTCGTTAACTGTTCTTCGTGAGATGTTCTTACTTTCTGCAACACGGAATATTTCATCTGCCATCACTTCTTCTCCGTCATCAAGCATATCCCGAATCAATTCCTCGGCCACCGCCGTTTTAGTTTCGGCAGAATAACCGCAGAGCAGTTCTTCCGCTGTGACTTCATCATAACCATCAACCCAATAAAATCCCTCATTATTTCCAAGATTGAATGCTATAGATTTACCTTCGGGAGCCAATGAAGATTTGTCGTGAACAACAATTCGTATGCTCGGGTCTTTTCGTAATCTGCCGACAAGAAGAACGCTGCGCGCGGCTGCCCGAAAGTCAATTGAACCAAGACCACGATACTGAGCGCTTGCGCCCTTGGCTTTGTTCAGGTGGCCAACAAGAACAATTGCACATCCCGTCCTTTCGGCAACGGTCGCAACTTTTTTCAGTACGGAGCGAATTTCATTTGCACGGTTGATATCAACGTTCTTGTCAATGTAACCTTGTATCGGGTCGAGTATCATCAACCTTGCATTTGTTTCAGTTATCGCTTTTTCAATACGCTTGTCTGAAAGAGAAAGCGGGTCTGTGTCCTCAATAATATTGAGCACCATATTTTCGTTTGCGCCTGCTTCAATAAGTCTCGGCTTGATAGTGTCGCCGAGTCCGTCCTCTGCTGTCTGGTAAATCACATTAAATGGTTCTGTGATTTCCATACCGCACAAAGGTTCGCCTGAGGAACAGGCCGCAGCGAGCCTGAGAGCAAAGGTCGTTTTGCCTTCTCCCGGATCACCTTGAATAATAGTGATTTTTCCGAAGGGTATATATGGCTTCCAAAGCCACTCCACCTCCTGCAACTGCACCTCTGACATTTTCCTGATAATTGCTTTTGACATTAAGTTACTTCCTTTCCGTTTGATTGTTTTTTGATTTCTAATCACCCTTTGTTTTTTTTATTTGGCTCTTTTGAATATGGCAAAAATATTTCACCTCCTGTCTGTGCTTTTTCATAAAAATTCTTGATGCCATTTTCAAAAAGTCCTTTCACAGCCCCATTGCAGAACTCGCTCTATTTTGTCATAGAATTGTCATAATAAGTTAAAAATAAAAAAAGGACGCCCACTGAAAAGTAGGCGTCCTTAACTGTATGTTAATTCTGTTTTAATCTGCATATACCGTCTGATATATCACGGGATTTAAGAAGTCCGGCAAGCTCACGGACAAGCTTGTTGTTTAAATACTCGGCACTGCCACGGTTGATTTCGTGTTCCTCAGCGTACTTGCGAATTGATTTGCCCTGAATATATCGTTCCTTAAAAAATTCTACATATTGGTTTAACACTGTTTTGAGGCAATCTCTGAGAAAAGCGAGATCCTCCTCCATCATTTTAAAATCGGTTTTTCCATCAATACCGATAAAGCGTTTTTGCTCCATGCTTAGTTTATATCGTTTTTTATCTAATTTATAATTTTTGAGAAGGTCTCTAGCATAGTCAATGTAATTTTTGGCGGTCCTATATGAACGGCAGGAATATACATCCACTTCTTCATCCTTTCTATGAACCCTGACAGGACCATCAAAACCACTATCGTTCAGGTTTTCAATGTGAGTGTCGGTTATTCGCGTGGTAGTCTGACGAGTAAATTTATCAACCCATTCGCCATCTACCTCAACCATCTCACAAAAAGATTCTTTTGTCATTGAGTGTGCCTTGCATTCACAGGCATCAACACCATTGTGAAATATTACGTGTTGCGCACCGGTATCAACGTCTTTGACAACGGTAATAACGTAAATCCATGAGCTATCGTATTTTCTATAAAAACCTGCATATACTCTTCTGTTTCTTTGCATATTTTCATACCCATTCATTTTTGTTTTACTTATTGTAACAGAAAATTTTGCAAATCACAATACGAAGAAAATTATAAAAACATATACAGAGAGTTATATAATAGTAACCCGCCGTTTCTGTTAAATATAAAAATTATGTTGTATGATTGTATTTACAATTATAAAATTGTGAGAGGTTTTAAAAATGAAATTGTTAATCGGAAAACGTATACGACAGTATAGAGAAGAACGGGGAATGAAACAAGAAGATCTTGCCAAACTAACAAAGCTCAGTGTTGCCTATATCGGTATGATTGAACGAGGGGAGCGACTTCCAAGACTTGATAAATTTATAGATATCGTCAATGCCCTGGAGGTGTTACCGGGCTTGTTGCTTGCTGATGTTCTTGTTACGAGATACGAGGTTAAGAACTCAATACTTGCACAAGAACTTGAAAAACTTCCCGAAGATGCTCGTGCCTGTATTTATGAGGTTGTGAAAGCCATTGTAAGGTACAAACAAAATAAAAACTTGTATTGATAAAATCACTGCATCGTGATAAAATTCAATTGAAGGGGAGGGCTTTGAATGTTCCATAAAGTAAAGAATGTAAACGCTTTACCTGATTACAAACTCAGCGTGCAGTTTGCCGAAGGTGTAACGAAAATTTATTATGTTTCACCACTTTTTGAAAAATATAGTTTCTTTTTACCACTCAAGGATAATCCTGAATTGTTTTGTTCTGTTACGGTTGATCAAGGTGGATATGGTATCGTCTGGAACGATGATATTGACATCTCTTGTGAGGAGCTCCACGCAAATGGCGTAAAGGTTGATACACCATTTATAATTTAACAGAAATAAAAAAATACCCATTGGATAAAACAGAGTTCTGTTTATCCGATGGGTATTCTTATTTGTTTTTAATGTACAGAGAACAGGGAAGAGCGAGTCTTTATATATTCTCGATTTTCTCCAACTCCTGGGTTACCTCCATCATTATCCGGGTTGCCATAATGAACCCTGCACTGAACGCTTCACGCTCGGTCAGACAAGACAGTTCATTGGCGCAGTCCTTGAACCTTTCAAAGATTTCCTTTTGCTTGTTCGTGAAAGTAGCAATCAGCTCGTTTTCATTCCGGCATATCAGGTTCAATAACTTATCCGCCTTGTTTTTATCTTTGTAATTCCTCTCACACGGAACAATGTTGCCATAGAACAAATCTTCAAGTATAGTCATTTGCGCTGCACTCCTTTCTATGCAACACAAACACATACCACATAACATCCCACAAGTCCAGACTTTTTATTCATCAAGCAAATAAAATATTTATGCCACAATAGCGTTTGCATTTACCTGATCGATAACTTTGCGAATGCCCATCCACACAGTAAGGTCAGTAAATATTTCCACGACGCTACCTTTGTCGGTGAAAGGAGACTCTTGTAACACTGATAAGTCTTTCATCAAACCATTATGCACAATATACTCAATAATTTGATTAACAAAATAAATTTGTCTTGAATCAAGGTTTACATCATTTAGATACTTTGCAAACGCTTCTTTTGCAGCATTCATATCGAGACCTACGATTTCGCGAACGAATTCGCCGAGAGGCTTTTCTCCAAACTCTGCTTCGTAGTCTTCTTTTGTGCCGACTTCACTCCATAAAATTTCTTCCAATTCTTTTAAATCAGCAGAACTTAAGGGGATGTTTGATTTAAGTTTAGCAATAACCTTGTTATCTTGGTGCTGACGAACATAAAATTCTGCTTTTGCTCTGTAATTTTTAAGGTCGTCGTTTTCAAGTTCCGATTCATTCCAGTCAATTGAGAGGATTTCGTCATCAAAGTTTGTGTGGTATATAGCGCCATTGTAAGGGATATATTTAATCAAATCCCTCAAACTTTTACGTATGTTTTCAAACTCGTTAATGCCTGCAGTATCTACATAATCGGTGTGCAGAATCTTGTTGATAAGCTCTGATTGCACCATAATTTCGGGTATGTTTGCAACGCTGGCAACTCCTGAAACCTTTTTATATAAATCACTACGTGCCTTGTTGTATTTTTTTCCAACAAGATAAGCAAGTTCGATGCCATACATTAACGCATCAAAACGCATGGCCTTGGGGTCGTCTTCGTCAGGAGTGATAAGTGGCGCAAGTTCATTGGCGATGGTTAAAGTGTCCTCATAAGAAAGGGCGGTATAGTTGTTGGCATTTGCGTACAACTCAACATATTTTAGATGTTGACGAACTGCAAAATTTTCTTTGTTCAGTTCTTTTACCTTTCTTACCATATCCTCTACAAGCTCTCTGCGGAAGATAATTAATTCATCAGTCTGATAAGCAAGATCTTGCAACTTGAACGCCATCTGTGCTTTAAGATTAAAGATTGCACCCTGTAGAGCGATCTGGTTGGCAGATTTTCCTTTTCCTCCCATTCGGAAAAACTCAAAGTTTCCGCAGAAGTCAAAGATATAGAACATTTTCTTATCTTCACCATTAATCAAACCGGGACAAAGACGAGTTCCACGACCAATCATTTGCCAGAATTTCGCTTTACTCATTACCTTTTTAAAGAATACAAGATTGAGAACCTCTGGAACATCGATACCTGTATCAAGCATATCAACAGAGATTGCAATCTGTGGCAACTTTTTTGCATCCGAAAACTCGTCAATAGCACTTTGTGCATAGTTGATTTTGTTGTCAATTACTTTTGCAAATCCATTAAGGTGGGGGTATTCTTTGTTGAATACCTCAAATATTTTTTCAGCGTGGCGATGGTTTTTTGCAAAGATAATCGTCTTACCGATTTTTTGACCATAATCAATCTTAATGCCGTTTGTCATCAATACATTCAATACTTCTTTGATTGTATCTTCGTTAAAAATCCAATCATTAAGTGCGGATGAACCGATTTTGTCGGGCAGCTCGCCATCATGTGAAAAGGTCGCTTCGTATTCTTCTTTATCTTCATCTGATAAGTCGTCGTAGACGATGCCTTGCTCAATAAATTTAAGTTTGGTTTCTACGGACATAAAATCAACAAGGAATCCGTCTTTTACAGCGTCAGCAAGCTCGTAACCATATGTAGGTACGCCACTTTCAAGTTCAAACACTTCATAGGTGTTCTTGTCGATTTCGTCTTTGGGCGTAGCGGTAAGACCCACCAAAGGTGCGTCGAAATAGTTGAATATATCACGATACTTATTGTAGATAGAACGATGTGCTTCATCGCAAATAACTAAATCAAAATGACCGCAGGTAAAGAGTTTTCCCTTTTCGTCTTTAACAGAATCAATACAATTCATCATAGTCTGATAAGTTGAGAAAACACAATGGGCGGTATAGTTATCTTTTTCTTCGCAAAGGTTTGTTACTGATAAATCGGGTAAAAGATTTACAAAACTACGCTTTGCCTGAGTAACAAGAGAGTTGCGGTCAGCAAGGAAAAGGATGTTCTTAACCCATCCGTGCTCAAGCAAAACTTTGCAAAGGGCTATAACAGTTCTTGTTTTACCCGAACCCGTTGCCATTACCAATAATGCTTTTCTGCGGTTTTTCTTGCCGAAACTGTCGCAGACCGCCTTGATCGCACCTTCCTGATAATAACGTCCGGCGATGTTTTTATCTACTACTACGCTGCTTAAATTTGTTCGCATTGTTTGAAGGTTGAACATCTTTTCAAGGTCACGCTTTGAATAGATGGTTGCAACCTTGCGTTCGGGGTAGAGGTTATCGGTAATGCGGGTGTCAAAGCCGTTTGAAAGGAAAATAACGGGGCGACGACCAAACTTCTTTTCTAAAATGTCGGCATATAGTTTTGCCTGTTGCCTGCCTTTAGATACATCAACACAGGTGCGTTTTGCTTCAAGTACGGCAAGAGGTTTGCCATCATCGCCGAAAAGAACGTAATCTGCAAAACCAACTTCCGATTTGTTGGGCATGCCGGGGAGCTCGTATTCATTAATCCAGTCCTTGCCTTCTGTCCAACCTGCATCCTGAAGCATAAAATCAATGTATATTTTCCTTGTTTCATATTCCGAAATGTCAAGGGGGTTAGGCACATAAGTCTGCTGTTGTTCTTCACGGCGAGCGGTAAGCTCGGCCTTAAGTGCTGCGTTTTCTGCAATCAAGGCTTCAAGATCAATATCGGGTATTTGAACGGCAGGGGGTGCTTCAGCGGGAGTATCTTTCAACAATTCGGGATTAAACGCACCTTGCTTATATTCCGCTGCATAACAATAAGCCACGAAATCCATAAAAATATACAGGTTCTCAAGGCATAGCATAGTCTGTTCCTTGGTGACCTTTTTTTCTGTATGCGCAGCATTGTTGCCAACACGACGAATAAAATCCATTCTTCGCCAAATATCTGTGCCGACTATATCGCGAAACTCTTCAGTGTTCATAAGACTTACTAAAGTATCTTGCCAAGGCATAACGAGAGAACTGTCAACGGAATACATCCATTTAACAGCCATTTCCATTGCCCTGCGGCAGTTTATAGCACAAGTAGGTAAATCAATATGTAACGTCTTTTCAGCTGCTACTGCAATGCCTGAAAAGGTTTCAAACTGCTTGTCCTTTGTTAAAAAATCAAAGTTGGTCATTGTGCCGCCTCGTTTCATATAAGAAATTTCCTGTTTTTAATTTAGTTTGAATTGTTTTTTATAATCAAAACTAAATCTGCTACAATTGATTCTTTTTCTGCATCGTATCGTGCTTGATATATGTGAAATTGCTCTCTTTTGTTTGCGATACATTTTTCTTTTAGAATCTTGATTAATTCCTTTTTATCGCTTAGTTTTGTATTGATACCAAAGATAATACCATGTAATTTGTTGAAATCGTATTTATATTTCTTTTGATCGGGGGATAAATGGTCATATAAACTATCATCTAAAATTATTCTTTCTTCTTCCTCGGATTTCCAAGCAGAACCTTTGTGTAAAAATCTTTTTTCAAAGTTACTCCAATATTCATCTCTCCATTTTTCAACATTTTTAAGAATTGAATTCAATATTGTACTTTTATCATTATCACGATAAAACCAATGTGTTCTTTCATCTCCCCACAGATTTCCCAGTGTGAGAAAAAAGTTGATTCGCAATGGTGGTGATGTATAATCAACAGGTTTGATATATAGTCTTTTCGTTTTATCCCCCGACAATGAATTAAGAGCCTCTAATTGAACACATTCCGCACTGTTGAATTCAAACATAAGGCACACACCAGTATGATTATTTGCGTAATGACTCCACATTTTTGGGTCTGAATATGAGCGATTAAAACATACTGTTTGCCAATTTTCATAGGCAAGATTTACAACATGCTTTGTATAATGTTCTGGAAAATCAAAGAGAATATATTCGGATATTTCAGCTTCTTTCGGAATGTTACCAATTTTCGTTACAGCATCAAATCGTATGTTTTGGTCTAATATTAATATCGATTCTGCCTCTTTTTCGTTGGCAAGTATCCCTTTTACAATTTCAACTATTTTTTTATATTGTGTGCTCTTTATTAAGGTTGTTTTTTTAATCAACCAGTCCGTCGTATGGAACACTTGAATTCCCTTGCTCTCAAACCATTTATTAGCGTGAAACAATGCCAATAAATGAATCAACGAAAGAACAAGATGCAAAACTGGTTGATTTATTTCTTTCTCTGATTCTCCAAGTATAGTTGATATTTCACTGATTATAGGCTCATTAGAAAAACGGTCCTCTATTTCTTTTCTGATTTGAGGAAGTTGTGTTTCTTTTAGATGTATTTCAGTTCGTGTAAAATACATTTTTTTCATATCGTCAAGTGGGCATTGCAGTATTGCGCTTTTAAGTGTACGATATACCTGCCATACATAGTTTTTAAACAATCCCAACCAAGCAATATTATCGGCTTTCCAATAGAAGTCCACGTAACCTTCTAAAGGATCGTTCAGTGTGCTGGGAGAAGCGAAAAAGAAATATTGATCTTTAAGCTCTTTATATTTTTCGCCTATTAATTTGTCAATAGTTCTAAAACGATATAGCATGCTTCTACTTCACCTCGCAAATATTACTTTGAATGATTGTGTTTTTGCAAATTGCGATTGTGAAATTATCACTTTCATCAAATTTGCTGTGGCAGTGTTCGTACTACATATTACTATTCTTCATATACTCAAGAATGTTCTCTATGTTTCTTATGGAATTATCAAGATTGTTCATACTACTATTACTTGAACGCAAAGACATAATTTCATTGGTATATTCTGTAGTTATTTTGTAAGTTTCTTGATGCTGTTTGCTTGTACAACAATCTGTGTATGTAATGCTAACTGTTCCTGCATATGTTTCTCTTTGGAATTGACCCTGTTTAGTTTCATCAAGAATTAAAAAGTGAACTTGCTGATTAGGTGCAATCATTGTATCGTTCAATACTTCATTGCTGCTTTTTTCGCACAAATTAATTTCCGGTGTAATCTGCAGACTATTTATGATTGCACTTGTTGTACCAAAATTTTTGACACACAAGTAAACACAATTATGAAACTCTTCATATACTAGATATGCTACAATATAAGGTCTTGAATTTGCCTCCAGCATTTTATTATTCTGTCTAAGCGTGATTATTACTGTAATAACTGAAATCGCCGCCAATGCGAATGATAAAATCGAAAGAACAATATTAACAATAATTCCAACATCCATATAATATTCTCCTTAGATTAATGCTCTCCATTCTTCGAGAGACTTGTATTTTCTTAATTTATAATGTGCTTCTTCTACAGCCGAGTACATTTGCTGATTTACAGCTGCGTTTACAGGGACTGTAAAGCCAAAAGCTGCGGCTTCGCGAATGCTTGGCGCAAATGCATTGGTGTATAAAATGCTTCCATTTCGATTGCGGGATAAGGACAAATAGTCTGCGTCATCGCGTAACTTGATTTTTAATTCTTTGTATTCGGCTTTGATTTGATCAGCTTTAACGTATCCACGATCTGAGCGGCCTAAATAACAGCTTATCATTTCCTTGAGGTGCTTGATTCGATTAATATAATTTACCATTACCGAAGCGAGTTCAGAATCGGGTATATTTTTATAGTCCATATTTTTCTCCTTTACTGGTTTAATATTTGAGGCTTTGCATTTCATTTTGGTTGAAACCAAAGATCGCCATTCTTCGGATCTTGCGGAGGTTCATTCCCTATATGTATTTTGGGTATAGCATCAACTTTGTTTTTTAATTTCCTTATTTCTGCGTCTATAGGCTTCTTTTTCTCCTCAAACAGTGCGTTAATATCTTCTTCTGTTACCGGTTGTAATTCAATTGGAGATTGACCGATTTTATCTAACGCCTTGTTAATAATTTGAACAAGCTGTGTCTGTTGAACTTGAACAGCTCGATCAATAAGATCAGATTTGTGTTCTATTTTATTTAACAGTTCCTTGGTGTTCCTATAATTGTTAGCACTTCTATCTGTTTCTTTTTTAGAAGCGATCATTGCTACTATAGCAAGAACTATTGATAGAATACCTACGATTAGCGAGGTGATTCCAATAATTAAAGACCAAGTTTCCATAATGTTTCTCCTTTATCCAAAATATTTTTGCATTAATGCTTTTTTGAGCGTTTCGAGTTTTTCAAGACTTTTTTGAATTGCCAATTTTGATTTGTCGGTCTGTTCGACGAAGGTATAATAAGCTTTCTGAACCTCTATTGGCGGTTTGATGATTTGAAATCTTGATACTATTGGAACATTCAAATTCGGCATTGTCTGTCCCACCGCCATATCTTCAATGGTCTTCTTGAACGAGGGGAACGAAATTATTTTCTGCAAATAATCAGCGGTCACATCGCCTTTGGTTCTAATCAAAAGGCTACCTGTTCCACAGAGCAAACCATCGGTCTGAACCACAGCGCACCGACCCATTTCGCCCCTTCGTCCCATTACTACATCTCCAATTTGAAGATGGTATGCGCTCAACTCGCTGAACTGTTCATCTGAAACGGTAAGTTCATCATCAACAGATATTTTCCCGGCTACGATATGGGACGGATTGACAAGAGCATGACCATTTGCAATGTAGTCCTCTTTATGAAGCAAGGAACCGAACGGTCCTATTTTTATTTCTGCCAGTTCCGAAAGCGATACTTTGGGAAACCCATGCGGATTACTAACCGGGTCACCAAACAGTTCGATAAATCGGGATTTGATGAGTTGGTCAAGTTTTTTTAGCTGTTCCGTCCTTAGATTTATTAAGGTAGTAATTTTATCAAGTTCAGAAACGATTTGTATTTGTTCCTGTTCGGTATATTTAGGAATGTCAACTTCTTTTAACCATTTAAAATGTCTGTTATATCCTGTGTTAGGAATTTTAGCAGAAGATAATGCATAATACAAAAACTTGTAGTTTGCCTTATTATCTTTTGCTTTAAGGATCTTAACGCCATCTGCTCCAATAAAAAAAGGTGTATCAACATATTTTATTACTCTTGTGTGGTCACCAAAGATGATAGCGGGAACATTGCTAAACAAACCTTCTGTTTCGTTGGTGTAGCCAGCGACATAGTTTTGTCCTTGGTCTATAATCGGATGAAGACCGGATTCTTTATACTCGTTGGTTGGTAGTTTGCGACCATTTTTTGTTGCGTCTAATAATACATCAGTAAATATTGCCATTTTTTCACCTCTTAATTAAAGAGACAAGGGCGACAATTAATGCAATTAAGGCAATGTTAGTATTAAAATGCGTAATTGTCTCTTCTTTTGAATCGTTCATTGTTTCTTGTTGTGATAGAAACAGCAAGATGGCTAATGATGCACCTGCAATGGTATATACAATACACATATATAAGCTGGTACCTTCATTATTTGCAAATTTTTGCCACATCGTTATAATTTCGTATATTGCATAGCAATATAGGGCTGCGTATAGGATGCCGTTGCACCATGACATTAGAAGTTGACGTGTATCCATTCGCTTCTTGCTTTTTTCTTTGATTTTTTTCTGTTCTGCTACAACGGCCTTTGCAAGTTGCTCATAATCAATGTTTACAGTTACGTTGTAGACATGATTGTGTACCGTGGATTTCTTCGCCATCAAAGCATCCCCCTTAAATCGGCAAGACCTTTGGTGATTTCCATTTCAAGTTCATGTAAATTTGACATAATTTCATCGGTAGAAGGATATTCAATCGCTTCGTAAACTGTTTTCTTATACTTGTTGATGGACAGGTCATAATCGTTGTCGATGATTTCCTGCTTCGACACTAAGAAGGACTTGTCAGTTCTTTCTCTGCCATCTTCGGCATCGAGATTGTGGGAGCGAGCGATAATATCGGGAATATCATTTTCGCTTACAGGGGTTCTCTTGTCGTCCAGGCTATAACCATCGGCGGTCATGTCATAGAACCAAACCTTGCCGGTGCCACCATGTCCGGTTTTGGTAAAAATCAGAATACCGGTGGATACACCTGCATAGGGCTTGAATACACCGGAAGGCATAGAGATAACTGCTTCCAGACGGTTGCCGTCAATGATTTCCTTACGGATTGCTTTGTGTGCGGTAGAAGAACCGAACAAAACACCATCAGGAACGATACAAGCACATCTGCCGCCTATGCGTAACATACGAAGGAACAGTGCTAAGAACAAAAGCTCGGTTTTCTTTGTTTTGCACACTTTTAAAAGATCTGTTGAAACCGTGTCATAATCCAGACTACCTTTGAAAGGTGGGTTTGCAAGAATAAGAGAATACTTGTCCTTGTCAGGATTCTGATCTGAAAGACTGTCGCGATATTCGATAAATGGATGCTCTACGCCATGAGTCATCATGTTCATAGCGCCGATGCGGAGCATTGTTCTGTCCATATCGTAGCCGAAGAACATATGATTCATATAATGGTCTTTCTTTTGCTTGTTAAAGAAAATTTCTTCCTTGAGATTTTCTTTCAGATATTCGCCGGCAGCTACCAGGAATCCACTTGTACCGCACGCGGGGTCGCAGATTACATCATCTGCCTTCGGTTGCATAATATCGACCATCATTTTGATAATGTGTCGAGGAGTGCGGAACTGGCCAATCAATCCTGATTGAGTTATCTTGTTTAAAAGGTATTCGTATACGTCACCCTTGATATCTTTGCTTTCTGCTTTTGCCATAAGTGCATAGATTTCATCTAAAGCATCTACTACTTTGGATAGAAGTAGGGGAGTAGGTAACTTGAAGATAGCGTCGTCCATATACTTGGAATAGGCGCTGTCTTTTTTACCGTCGAGATTCTTGATGAATGGGAATACCCATTCCTGCATTGTGGAATACATCTTTCCGGCAGGAAAATCACGGAATACGGACCATTTTAGTTGACTGCCATCAATTTTGCGTTCACCAACATTAACCTGATCGGCAAAAATGCTTTTGTATGGCAGACCAAGCATAGCGCTTTCTTTTGCGCGAAGGTTATCCGAATCATCAAGGTCGCGGATAAACATAAGATATGTGATTTGTTCTATAACGTCCAATGGGTTAACGAGTCCGCCTGCGGCAAAAACATCCCACAGACTATCAATTTTGTTTTTCAATTCACCTGTAATCATAATTATTTCTCCCTGTTCCAAATATAAGATGTGTATCGGCCGCCACCGATTTTAATAATATCGCCATTTTTAACAAGATCATTTAATGTTCTTTGTACGGTTACCTGACTGATATCGGGACACTTTTGCATAATTTCTGTTTTGGTTATTTTTCCAAGTGTATCTTTGATGATTTCTTGTATGCGTTCGGGTTTTGACAGCCCGCTTGTTGTGAGAGCTTTGACGCGAGAGGAGAAATCACGATACGCTGACAAAATTACACCTAACATATATCTGACAAAGTGAGCGTAATCATTTTCTTCTTCGTGCCAATGCTGTGAACTGCTTTGCAGTGCTTCGTAATAGGTATCCTTCGACTCCTCAATGACCTTTTCGATGCTTATATATTTTCCAACAATATATCCGGCGCGATAGAGCAAAAGTAGAGTGAGCAGGCGACTCATTCTTCCGTTGCCGTCGTTGAACGGGTGGATGCAAAGAAAATCAAGAACAAACATAGGGATTATAAGCAGTGGGTCAGCTTCACCTCGGGCGAGTGTATCATCAAACGCGTCGCATATAGATTCTATAGCGAGTGGTGTTTCCCAAGCAGGTGTGGGCTGGAATCTGATAAAACGATTACCATCATTATCCTCTTCTGCAATAACATTGTCTTGACTTTTATATGTGCCCCCAATGGATTTTCCGCTAAATTTATACAAATCACGATGGAGTTGTAATATTATGGATGGGCGGACGGGTATGAATTCATGACTTTCGTGTATAGTTGAAAGAACATCTCTATATCCTGCTATCTCTTGCTCGTTGCGGGTGCGAGGCGTTGTTTTGTTGGTTAAAAGTTTTTTAAGACGCTCGTCGGAAGTGTATATTCCTTCTATTTTATTAGATGCTTCTGTGCTTTGTATCTTTGCAATTTCTATAAGCTGAATAAGTGTGTCGCTCTGCGCTTCTATAAAGAGGTTTTGTTCACCTTTGAATTCATGTATTTGTAAAAGCATAGTTACGATTTCAGGAGTTAAAAGCTCTTTCCATTTTTTGTTGTAATCGTAAATTCTCATTATTATCATCTCCGGTGTTTAATTTGCTCATTTTTCCTATTTTGATACAATTATATTATATAAATGAATTTGGTACTTGTCAAGTTCAATTTAATCATTTGAGTCAAATTGATTAAATTGATTTAATAAAATGATGATTGATTCGCTCTTATGTTAAAATGGCGTAGCTATAGGTGCAGTATAAGCCGATTAAAGCTGCTATTATTGATAACTGAAATAGCAGAAAACAGGTGTGGAGTCAAGGGTAAAGTGAACGGCATGGCCGCCCTTGACACAGCACCTGTTTCCTGCATTGTTGCAAATAAGGTGAGAAAGCCTATAATGTCTTTCTCACCGAAAGACCAATTTATTATTAGGCAGTAGCTAGATACCGTTTTATCATCAACCCTTTTCTTTTCACATTGTTAAGTATTGGAAATTTCGATAAAATGTGATATAATAAACATGTTTAGGAGGTTAGTATATGTTCGATTTTTTTAAATGGTTAGTTAACCCTAATTATATCAATTCAAATGTTTTTGGATTGCTTACTGTTGTATTTTCTGGATTAGTTTCTTGGCTTATATCTGCTCTTTATTTTAGAAAAGGAAATCGCAATGCTTTGCGCTTAAATATAATATTTCCGATTAAAAATATATTGAAAGAACCTCGATCTTGGAAAAACTATAAAGGTCTTGATGAATTATCAAAATCATATGATGCTAAATATTTGACGAGACATGAGCAAACGTTATTAAGCCAACTACTATCTGCATATAAGGTTGTGTGTGCATACAATTATTCATATGTTTGCGCCGAAAGTTTGTTTTCATATTTCAAATATAAACTTAAGCAAAACGGAATAGACACTCAGCCCGTTCCAATATTTATTGACGATGAAATAGTAGATTATGAGGAACCTATTGATTTGTTTTATTTAAGAGATGATCTTGCAAGGGTTATCGAAAATTGCCCTTCTGAATATGAAGATGATGCTTTGGTGGAAGAGGTTAAATCGCTTTTTAAAGCCTACTGCAAAGAGTTTTTTACAGATAAAGAGATTGTCTTTTTCAATGATTCCACATTTGATGAAGTCTTGAAGAAAGCCCGCATTCGTCATGAATGGGATGAAAAACTTGCTAATTACAAGGAAGCTGAAAAACAGCTCTTTCAAGTAAGAATCTTTAAAAAATAAGATAAAATCATAACCACCAGTTTAACTGGTGGTTATGATTTTCTATTTGCTGAAGAACTTTTTCATCAGGGCTATGTGCTTTTCTGACATTTTTGCTATGGTGTAGCCATAGCTGCAGTAGAAGTCGATTAGCCAATCCTTTGCAATAATTTTTGCGGATTGTGCATTAACATACCGTATGTGACCTTGGCGGAGCCATCGGTCAACGGAGTTGTCGGCGTAGCCGGTAATGTCAACGACTTGAGGCACGGTAAGCGCATCAGAGATTTCCTCAAACTCCTTTTCAAGCCATGTCCTGAAACTGCTGGGTAGGGAATAGGGGAATCCCGTCTTGCTCGGGCGGGGCTTATTATGTTTTACTGATGAGAACTCACCGTATGGCGCTACATATTTTTCGGGATGATTTGATGAGTCCTCTATGTAGAATAACAGGTCTTCTTTCAACACGGTATATTTCCGTGTTTTCTTTCCGGAGTTGTGGCATTTGATAAAACCATTATTTAGCATCCATGCACATTTGCGTTTGCCGATATGCAGAATGCATCGAACTTGCTCGCCTGATAGAACTTGTGGCATATTACTTAACATCCTTATCACCTCGCAGGGCATAGCCTCGCCCTTTGCCATCGGAGAGCTTGACAAGGTAATCAATCAATGAATCCTTGGTGAATATGTAACCATTCTTATATAGGTATGCTTCTATTTCGCCGCTTTTGATGGCGGCATAGATTGCATTCTTACCGATGGGTGACCATCTTGCTGCCTTCATCGGGGTTAGTACGTCGGGACATTTTTTGAGAAGCTTTTTAAGCTCTGCTCTTTGTTTTTCTTTACTCATTTTGCTTATCTCCTTATGATTTATTTGCCCTGAAATATTCCAATAAATCGTTGGTTTAGTCTTTCATTTATCTTGCAGTTATCTATCACTTTTTCTAAAAACCCTCCAAAATGGGCGGAAAGCAGCCAAAAGCACACAAAATTCAGGCACGGTAAGGGACGGTGGGGGATAAAATGTCGCTCGCTCGAAATCAGTTAGGGAGCAATCCCCCGCGAGTTCGAATCTCGCCGTCTCCGCCAAAAAAGTCCAGGTTGCAAGACCTGGACTTTTTTTCTAAATTCACATATTATGAATTTAACGCTTTAATTTGTAAAATTAATGTAAAAACTATTGCAGATTGTATTTTTTTGCAGTATAATACGGGTTATGTTTGAAAATTTATACAGATTTTCATTGTTTTATTCAAAATGATGCTTGTTGCATCGGGAATAGGAGTGTTATAACTTATGTTGAATGCAGAAACTATAGTTTTTATCGTGTACCTGCTGTTTATGGTCGGTATTGGTGTGTTCTTCTTCCTTCGTTCTAAAAGTGGCGGTGAGAAGGGCTACTTCCTCGGCGGTCGTAAAATGGGTCCGTGGGTTTCCGCTCTGTCGGCGGGTGCGTCTGATATGAGTGCGTGGGTACTTATGGGATTGCCCGCTTCAATCTTTGCATTTGGTATTGGGCAGACATGGATTGCAATCGGTCTTGCTATCGGCTATGCGCTCAGTTGGATTATTGAAGCGCCCCGTTTGCGCCGATATTCAATCGCTGCAAATGATTCTATCACAATCCCGCAGTACCTTACAAACCGTTTTCTTTCATCGAATCGTTCCTTGCAGGTAATCAGTGCCATTATTTTCCTTATTGCTTACACAATCTATGCCGCTTCAAGTATCAAAGCGTGCGGAACGCTTTTTCATACAGTTATCGGTATTGATGCGAACGTTGCAATGTACATAGCGGCAGTTATTATAATTTGCTACACGTTCCTCGGTGGTTTCTCCGCTGTATGTTGGACGGACTTCTTCCAGGGCTTGCTTATGCTCGGCGCATTGCTTATCGCCCCGATATTTGCTTTGTCAATCATCAATTTTGACAACAGCACTACAATTATTAATCAAATTGCTGAAACAACTCCTAATTATTGGAATATGTTCGGCGATTGGAAAGAGATTATTTCTGGTCTTGGTTGGGGACTTGGTTACTTCGGTATGCCCCATATCATTATTCGATTTATGTCTTTGCGTTCTGATAAAGACCTCAAGAAGAGTTCTAAAATTGGTATCACTTGGACGGTGCTCATTCTTCTCTTCTCCGTTGCGGCAGGTGTTGTTGCGCATTTCTTGCCCTACGAGGTTGCAGACAGTTCCACCGTGTTCATCACAATGGTAAGAAATATGTTCCCCAAAATTGTCAGCGGTTTGTTGCTCTCCGCAATTCTCGCTGCAGCAATGAGCACAGCGGATTCACAACTTCTCGCTTCCGCCTCTGCTTTTGCAAGCGACGTTTACAAGCCCATCATCCGTAAGGATAAAGCGTCCGAGAAAGAGATGCTTTGGGCGGGCAGAATTGTTGTTCTTGTAATCGCTGTAATCGCGGTTCTTATCGCTGCAAACCCGAACTCCGGCACTATTATGGGCCTTGTTGAAAACGCATGGGGCGTATTCGGCGCTGCATTCGGCCCTGTAATTATGCTCTCACTCTTCTGGCGCAGATTTAATTTTGCGGGTGCGATTTCCGGTATTATCGCAGGTGCGGCGGTTGATATTCTCTGGCTTGTATTCCTCAAGGATACAGGAATTTACGAGATTATCCCCGGATTTATTATCGGTATTATAGTTTCTATTATAGTAACACTTCTTACACCCGCTCCGAAAGCGGAAGTAGTGGAAGTTTTCGACGCTGTTGCGTCGGGCGTTGAGTTTGACTCCGATGCTGAGTAATATTTAATTAGGGAACTTAGGGGGACGGTTCTCCTGTGTTGACAACCAATCACTAAACTAAAAATAAAGGGCGGTACATCACCGCCCTTTATTGATGCATTTTTCAGTATTCCTTGCCCTTACGTCTGCAACGGGTACGGCGTATTTTGACTGTGCACAGTTAGAGGTCGGCAAGTGGTATAATAATCAGAAGAGGGCATCTGTTCCAAGACCGATTTAAGAGCGAACCTGTAGAGGATGATTCATATTTTTTAACAGTAATCCGCTATATACATCAAAACCCAATAAAGTGTGGTATTTGTAAAAGTGTTGACGGTTATAAATACAGCAGTTATAATGAGTATGTAAACAAGACGAAAATTGTCGATACTGAATTTTGTCTTGATATCATAAGCAAAGAACAGTTTGTTGGGTTCAATAATCGAAAGAATGATGACAGATGTCTGGATATCGAAGATTTCGATTTTAGGCTTACTGATGAAGAAGCAAGAGCGATTATACAAAAGGATAGTAAATGCAAAAATTCTACGGAGTTTTAAAACCTAAATGATGATAAGAGAGATAAATATTTGAAAATATTGAGGGATAAAGGTTTGTCCATACGGCAAATCAGTCGATTAACAGGGATAAGTTTCAATATTGTGAGAAAGTTTAGATAACACAATAGAACCGTCCCCTTGAGTTTTGTTAATATTTGAAGACTTACCAGTTTCAATCAATAAACCATGGTTAGAATAGGGGGAAAAGATATGAAATATAAGCATTTGTTGAAACAAATTTATATTGTTGTAATGATTATTATATTTACTTGTATAGGAGCTAGTTGTATGACACAAAATTCCGAATCGTCTAGAAATGACAAATTTACTACAGCGACCGACAGAACAAAAACGGAAATATCATTCACAACAGAACCAAATGATGAAACCACTATAGTTACAACAGGAGAATTTAACATCGCCGATTATCAATGGGGAATTACTGAATTTCCAGCTAATGAAGTTTTGTCAAGAATAGAAAACGCCGAAGATTTAATTGAAAAGGGAAAACAACTTTGGCAAGAAAAATTGAATTTTTATCCAACGGAAAAATATACGATAAGAACTTATTATGATGTTGGAAGCGATTGTTGGATGGTTACTGCCGAGATTGATGATGCTGAAACCGACTATGCTGTACCAACCGCAATTATTTATACCAACGGAAGTGTTGTGGCGGTTTGGAGAGAGTAAAGAAGAAAGACAGGAACACAAGGGGACGGTTCTCTGTGTTCCCCCTCTTGAGTTTTCCCCGTTTAGTTTTATAGATGCATTGTCGATAACTTGTAAATTAGGCGAAGGTTTTCCAATTTTTCATGAACCAAAAAAATAAAACCATTATAACCATTTTCATCTATCAAATTTTGTCTTTGATGGTAAATATAATCATTTTCATGTATGGTTTGGTTTGCCACGTAATAAGGGAGGCGTTGTATGAAGACATATATATTTTTTGATAGAAATCCATTAGAAAATGAATGTGGATCACGTGATATATGTGGTGAGGATTATATAAAATTGATAGACAAATGCTTTGAATATTGTTCTATGTTTGCTTTTCGTGTGTATGGTGAGGAAAAATTCCCTGAAGAACTTGAACAATATAGGGTTTACGATGTTTCGGATGAATTCTTGGAAGCATACAATTTTTATGGACATTCACATGGAACCCTTTATATTGATAGTGCAAAACAGGCTCTCAATCAAAATATCCTTCGTTATTACAAAGTGTGTCCTCAAACCCGCGATTTGTTTATGCTAGTAACGGATAGTATTTTTAAGTGGATATGTGCTTTTGGATACAACTATCCAGAGGATCCAGCGTTTTTTAGAGCGGATGGCAGTCTTTTCTTTGATTCTACTATTCATGAGGGTGAATGTTCGCTTATGCCAAAAGAAGAGGAAAATGTGAGTGATATAATTATGAATGGCAAGTGGTATATTTCGAGGGATGGTTACGATATAGAGGAAATAAAAGAAAAGACAGGGAACGGTTAGAAACCACTGAAAAAGTCATAAACCAAGAACACAAGGGGACGGTTAGCGAAAAGTAGGTGAGGGTTTTATGAAAATTTTTAAATGTTTTATTATGTGTGTATGCTTGATTTTGTTGTGTGGTTGTGGAACGACATTGCCGGAACCAAAGGAGTATTATGAATTGGATGATTTTAAAGAGGTCGTAATAAATGAGACTTCATTTTTTGAGGTGTGTGAATTAGTACCATCACCATACGAATGGCTAATGGCAACCTCTTATGGCTATTTGTGTGAATATCCAATGGCTGATGGTAAATGTATTCATTTAAAATTTGATGAAAATGATATTGTTTTTAAAATAGAAATTGCAGAATCGCTAAGGGAACATATAAAAACAAACACAACAAAACACACAGGGCAAAAGACAGGGGACCAAAAGACAGGGGACGGTTCTCTGTGTTGAAATAATATATATAACGAAGAGAGGGATTAATGTGTATTCAAAGTATAGGTTGTTTTATGCAATTTTTATTGTGATATCTTTGGCGTTTTTTATTAGTGCAAATTTTGTAAGTTTTTCCAAATGGTTAAAAATCATGGTTTCAATTATATCAATTATTCTTACAGTTATTTGGGTCATATTAATGTTGAAAAAACAAAAAGAAAAGAAGACAAGGGATGATTAGCGAACACAAGGGGACGGTTAGAAAAAACAATAGGCACACAAGGGACGGTTCTCTGGGTTGTGTTGTTTTGGGTGGGAGTAATAATGATGAAACCGATTTTATGTATTTTACTTGTAATTCTCCTATGTTTTTCGTTTATAGGATGTAAATCAAATGAATTGGTAGGTATGTTTGAATCTCTTGAAGTTGAAACAACTGAAAACATTCCATACGTACGTTATAAGGAAGTTGTACTTGAAAATACGACTATAGATTGCAAAAAAATACTCGAGGAAAATAACGCTGACTGGTCTTTTCTCGAAGTGTATGTCGTTCAAGGTGACACAATATGGTTTGGATTTCAAAACAGTGAAAACAAATTAAAGAAATGGAATATAGCGTCTATAAATTCTGATGGTAAAGAATTCTCTATCCGCTATAGTGGAACATTTTGTGTTGGCGATGGTGCAGACAAGACTTATGATCAAAATAATAATAACCCATCAAATGGAGTTTATCAGCACGATAACGGCTTTTATTATGATGGTAAAATTGTTTTGACAGATGGAGTAAAAACCGTAGAGTATGATTTGAAAACGAATGTTTCAACTGAATTTGCGGCAACAGATTACGAGTATCCGATGTATGAAATAAAAGCAGAGATTTTAGACTACCACACTATTTCTTTTTATAAAGGAAATGAAGAGAAAATCTTTGACGTAGAGAGAGGTAAACAAACCAGCAAGGTTTTTGCGAAACTATATAATGAACTCGAACCGAAAAAGAATTGGGATGATATTGGCTATCTTTCTTATTTGTTTGATAAGGTTCAGATAGTGGATGATCAAATTTATGTATTCTGCAGGGTTATTAATTGTATGGGCGAAACGCACGCAATAGTTTTTAGGTATGATTATGAAACCAACAGTATCCAACACGCTTTTAATTATTTTATGGGGGATGTTATAATTAATCGTTTATACGTTGTGCCAAAAGGTTAGGCGACTAAAAACACAGGGAAGAACACAAGGGGACGGTCCTCTTGTGTTGTAAAATCAAAACGTTAAATTATAATTAAACGAAGCAACAAGCCTTGGGGTATGAACTCCAAGGCTTATTTGTATCATTCCTTACTTCTCTTTTTAAAATCTTTGTCTATCTCTGCGCTCCAATCTGAAGCCATTGGCGTATGGCATCGTGCGTGAGTAACCGCCGTTGCGACCGCATCGTAAACAACTCGCGTACCTTTTTTGTCTGCATGGTAGTTAGCGGCTCTGTCAGGACTTATTCCGTACGTTTTTGCGGTTTCAACCGCATCAATATTTGCACCGATGAAAAGAAATTCCCATCCGCATTCCTCTTTCTTTTTTTCTACCATTTTTTTGACTTTTTTGCTTGTGTAGATATTGCTTGCGTTTTCCTGACCATCCGTCGTTATGACAAACAGCGTATTTTGAGGTACATCCTCTTTACGAATATACTTGTGTACCTTTTCAATATGCTCGATTGCGCCCCCCAGAGCATCAATAAGCGCCGTACAACCCCTTACGTAGTAGTCATCCTCCGTCATTTGTGGAACGTCGTCAAGGTCGACCCTGTCGTGAATTGTTTCAGCCACGTTGTCAAACAAAATAGTTGTCACAAAACATTTTCCATCAATCTTTTTCTGTTTTTCAATCATTGCGTTGAATCCTCCGATGGTGTCGCTTTCAAGTCCACCCATAGATCCGCTTCTGTCAAGAATAAATACGAGTTCAGTGCTGATGTTTTCCATAAAATAACCTCCAAAAATAATGTGATTGAAAGATTTTACTAACCTTACAATCACATTATAGAGATTATCAACTTTTGTTTGGTCGCATTTAAAGCGACAAATTATTCAGCCGCCTTGAAATTATATATGGGCTTTATACGCGCTATAATTTCTGCGGTCGGCTCAATGTTTTCAATAATTTCGTTCATATTCTTATACGCCATAGGGGATTCGTCAAGGGTTGAAGTGTTAACGCAGGTTGTGTAAATACCCGCCATCTGCTCCGTATATTCCTCCATCTTAAGTCTCTGAATAGCATCCGAGCGTGACATCAGCCTGCCCGCACCGTGCGGAGCGGAAAAGTTCCAATCACTGTTACCCTTGCCGATACAGATAAGACTGCCGTCACGCATATTTATTGGTATCAGTATTTTTTCGCCCTTCCTTGCCGAAACCGAGCCTTTACGAAGAATCTTTTCCTCAACGTCAATATAGTTGTGAATTGTGTGAAAACTTTCAAGCGCAGTTATGCTCATTTTATCCAGCAGAATTTCTGCCATTTTTTCGCGGTTTCTTTTAGCAAACTGCTGACATATATCAATGTCGTGCATATATTCGTCCATATATGAGCCGTAAAGGTAACATAGGTCTTCGGGGAGAGCGGGTTTCTTACTTTTCCATTCTCTTTCCATTTCCTTCAGAACGCGCTGTATTTCTTTTCGTTTACCTATATTTTTATATTCGGATATAATGGTATCACGTTTTCTGAAATAATCTTCTTTACCTGCATTAAGGTCAATTGCTAATTTTTGATAAATTCTTGCAACCTGTGTACCGAGGTTTCTGCTTCCCGAATGTATTATGAGATATTTTGTGCCGTCGTCGGCTTCGTCAATCTCAATAAAATGATTTCCACCGCCCAATGTACCGAGGCTTCTTTCGAGCCTCTTGCTGTCTTTGAGTGAGCGAAAACAAAGCAGGGGAGTAAGGTCGAATTTTTCAACTCTGCCGTCCCAGACGTTTCTGCCGCAGGGGATGGTATGCGCTGCTTCGTCAAACTTCTTAAGGTCAATATCAATTTTGCCGAGTGTAAGTGTAAACATACCGCAACCTATATCGACGCCGACCATATTCGGTACAACCTTGTCGGTGATTGTCATTGTTGTGCCGATTGTACAACCCTTTCCCGCGTGTACGTCGGGCATAACGCGGATTTTACTGTCTTTAAAAGCATCTTCATTACATATTGCAATAAGTTGTGAAATTGCAGTTTGATCAACCGCATTTGTGTAGCATATAGCGGTGTTGTGCTTGCCTTTGATTTCAATCATAATAACCCTCCTTAAATTTGGGGGGTATTACGGAAAACGACTATACCCCCAACAAACTCTGATCAAAAGCGAATAATACTTCGTTTATTTCGTGTATGTTGTAAAAACTTTTGGATATAAAATATTCAATGATAATGTCAAATTTGTTGCTGTGGGAGAGTGCATATCCCGCCTTCTGAAGCAAATCTTCCGTTTCAGCCAATGACAATTCAAGCGCAATAGCAAAGGCAATTGCGGTTTGTTTACGCGGCTGATAATGCACGTCACCGCGGATTTTAGAAAAAAGTTTACGGTCAATGTTCGCTTTTTTATAGCACTGAACGTCCGTCATACCTTTTTCGTCAATCTTCCTTAAAAGCATTTGAGAAAAACTTTCGTCAATTTGTTGTAGTTTTACGTCAAGTTCTGTGGGGGGTGCGCATTTATCGCAACTCACACTATATGTCGCTTGACGAAAACGTACACGGTCTGATTTTGTGTGTTCGTCGGCATAGCGGTCGTCAATGTATTCCTCAATGTCGGGGAATATTTTTTTGCCGATCTGGCAGGCGGCTTTGTCGAATAAAACAATGTATACCGTCATTTCGTTTTCAAACAAGAAGTCGCTTATCGTGTCAATGGCAACTTTGAGTGCCGCCGCTTTTGGATAGCGGTAAACGCCCGCGGAGATGAGCGGAAATGCAACGGTTTGGCAGTCGTGATCTTTTGCAAGTTGCAAAGATTTTTTATAGCAGGATTCAAGAAGTTCTTTTTCTGCTTGGCTGCCACCCCTCCAGATAGGGCCTACGGTGTGGATTACGTATTTGCAGGGGAGATTATATGCGCCCGTTATTTTTGCATCTCCGGTATCGCAACCACCAAGAGTTTTGCACTCCTTAAGTAGTTCCTTTCCGGCTGCGCGATGAATGCAACCATCAACTCCGCCGCCCCCCAGAAGCGAGGAGTTTGCGGCGTTTACAATTGCATCAACTTTAAGTTTGGTTATATCATTTCTTATTATTTGGAGCGGCATAATTATTCCTCCCTGTTTTATTCTATTTCCTCAAATTCTTCTGCGCCACGTTTGCACCAAGGGCATACGAAGTCGGCGGGTAAATTGTCTCCCTCATAAACGTATCCGCATATCGTACATCTATAAGACTTTTTCTTGTCAGATTTTTCGCACGAAACTTCTTTGTCTGTGTTTTTTGTCAATAATTCATCTGAAAGTGCGGTTAATTGAGCGATGCTTTCCTCGCTTAAAGCGGAGAGAATTGTGACGGTTGTTTCTGTAAATGTTATATTTTTGCTTTTTTCAAGCATTGATCTCATAACCTTTGCCGCAAGTGGAGCCCAACTGCCGTTTTCAATCAAGGCGACGGTGCGGTTACTGAAATTGCGCTCTGTGAGGTGAGTAATGAACTCACGCATAAACGGGAAAATTTCAGCGTTGTACGTGGTTGTTGCGAGCACGGTTTTGTTGTAACGGAAAGCGTCACTGACCGCCTGTGCCATATCGCAACGTGCAAGGTCGTACGTGACCACGTTTTGCGCACCTTTTTCTTTCATTTCTTTTTCAAGGAGCAAAACCGCTTTTTTGGTGTTGCCGTAAACTGATGTGTAGGCGATTACAACTCCGTCTTCTTCGGGCTTGTAACTTGACCAAGTATCATATAAATTTACGTATTTTTCAATGTTTTCATTCAATATGGGACCATGAAGTGCACAAATGGTCCTCACGTCAAGTTTTGATACTTTTTTGAGTACATTCTGAACCTGTATGCCGTATTTTCCAACGATGCCGATAAAGTATCTGCGCGCCTCATTTTTCCAATCTTCATCGGTGCCGGTTGTGCCGAATTTACCGAAAGCATCAGCCGAGAAAAGTACTTTGTCTGTTGAATCATAGGTCATAATTACCTCTGGCCAATGTACCATTGGCGCGGTTATGAAGGTAAGTGTGTGCTCTCCAAGACAAAGGGTGTCATTTTCGGTAACTACTATTCTGTTGTCCTCAAAATCTGTGCCGAAGAAGTTCTTCATTACAGAAAACGCTTTTGCGGATGATACGATTTTTGCCTTCGGATATACAGTAAGGAAATTTACTATGTTTGCGGAGTGGTCGGGCTCCATGTGTTGTACTATCAAGAAGTCGGGCGTTCTTTCTCCCAAAACGTTCTTTATATTGCTGAGCCACTCCTCAGTAAAATTCGCATCAACGCTGTCCATAATTGCGATTTTTTCGTCAATAATGGCGTAGGAATTGTATGACATGCCACTCGGCACTTTGTACTGTCCCTCAAACAAATCGATTTTTGTGTCGTTAACACCAACATATATAATATTTTTTGTGATTGTCATATAAGGATACTCCTGTTTCTTTTTTTGATGATTATACTCTAAAACAAGTAAAAGTTCAATAAAATAGATGATGTTAAAATTTTTAACAATATTTGATTGAAAAAAGCAGAAAAATGTTATATATTTGTTGTAATAATATTGTTTTGACGGGAGACGGTAATGGTGAGTAATATTGTAACACTTGAAGAGTTCAACTCAAAAATAAAAAGAGTAATTATAACCGAAGAGGAAATTAAAGCGGCAATAAAGCGCGTGGGGGCGGAAATAGATAAAATCTATGACGGCAGACCGATTTTGCTTGTCAGCATTCTCAAGGGTGCATTTGTGTTTATGTCTGACGTGTGCCGTGTCGTTACTGTGCCGTGTGAAGTGTCTTTTATGTGCGCAAAGAGTTATTACGAGGGTACGGTGTCCACCGGTATTGTAAAAATTACGATGGATATTGACAAGGACATTAGCAATTATCACGTTGTAATTCTTGAAGATATTATTGATACGGGCAGAACTTTGAACGACGTTGTAAAAATGCTTAAATCCCGTAATCCACTGTCTTTACATGTTATTACGTTGCTTGACAAACCCTCCAGACGAGTTGTTGATTTTAAAGCGGACATTTCGCTTTTTACAATTCCTGATTATTTTGTAATCGGGTACGGACTTGATTGCGGTGAGCATTATAGGAATTTGCCCTACGTTGCTGAATATGATAGTGAGATTTAAGGGGACGTTATGAATAAATATTTTCCGGAGATAAAAAAGAATTTCGGCTTTGGTTGTATGCGTTTACCGATGAATGGCGATATGGTTGACACTGTGGAATTTTCCAAAATGGTTGACGCTTTTATTGATGGTGGTTTTAATTATTTTGACACTGCCCACGGTTACGTTGGCGGTAAAAGTGAAATTGCTATTCGTGAATGTTTGACTTCACGTCATCCGCGCGAAAGTTATTTGCTTGTCAATAAACTTACGGGAATGTTTTTTGAAAAGAACGAGGACATACTTCCGCTTTTTGAATCTCAACTTGAAGCGTGCGGCGTTGATTATTTTGACTTTTACCTTATGCACGCACAGGATAATGCGGTTTACAAAAAGTTTAAACAGTGCCGTGCATACGAAACGGCGATCGAATTAAAGGCGCAAGGCAGGGTTAAGCACGTAGGACTTTCATTTCACGATAAAGCGGAAGTCCTTGAACAGATACTCACTGAATATCCTCAGATGGAGGTTGTTCAGATACAGTTCAATTATGCGGACTATGAAGATCCCGCTGTACAGTCGCGCAAAGTATATGAAGTGTGTCGTAAATTCAATAAGCCGATAATTGTTATGGAGCCCGTTAAAGGCGGTTGTCTTGCTGACTTGCCCAAAGAAGCGCAAACCGTATTTGATGATTTGAACGGCGGCAGTAATGCAAGTTACGCTATACGTTATGCTGCAGGATTCGACGGTGTTATGATGGTGCTGTCGGGTATGGGGAATATGGATATGATGAACGATAATATCAGCGTTATGCAGAATTTCGTTCCTCTTTCCGAGCATGAACACAGTGCGGTTAAAAAAGTTTGTGATATCTTTAAGTCGCAAAATCTTATTCCGTGTACTGCTTGTAAGTATTGTGTTGACGGTTGCCCGAAAAAGATTTCAATTCCTGATTTGTTCGCTTGTATGAATGGCAAAAAAACGTTCGGTACATGGAATCCCGAATATTATTATGAAATTCATACCAAAAACGGTGGTAAAGCCTCAGATTGCATAGGTTGTGCCAAGTGTGAGTCAGTTTGTCCGCAACACCTTAATATAAGAGAAGTGCTGAAAGACGTGGCTGCCGAATTTGAACAGACAAACGAATAAAAATATAAAGACCATTCCTTTTTTTGGAACGGTCTTTTTCTTTAGAATTTAGTAAACCACGAAGCAATTTTTTTAGCGCATTTATAGAGAGGGCCTTCAAGTTCCTTCTGAGCGTTTTTAAGTTCTTTACGAATTTCAATTCCTTGAGGACAGTGTTGCTCGCATTTGCCGCAGTCTACACAGTTTGAGGCGGCGGTAGAATTACTGCGAAGAGCGGTGCACATAAAGTATTCTACAAGTCCCCAGAATTTATTTTCGGAGTATCTTCGGTTGTACGCTGCAAACGTACCCGGAATGTCAACTTTTTTAGGGCAGGGGACGCAGTAACCGCAACCCGTGCATTTAACTTTCATCTTGGAGTTAATTGATTTAAGAACGCTTTGGAGCATTTCCTCGTCTTTTTCGGTCATTTCTCCGACTTCAACCATTGAAGCGGTGTTTACGTTATCAAGCACCATTTCTTCCGAGTTCATACCGGAAAGAACAACTGTGATTTCCGGCTGATTCCAAAGCCAACGAAATGCCCACTGTGCAGGCGTGCGTTTGATTTCGTAATTATTAAATATCTTCTTCGCTTCGTCTGGAAGATGGCTGACGAGTTTTCCACCGCGCAAAGGTTCCATAATCATAACGGCAAGACCTTTGCTGTGTGCGTAATGCAGACCTCTTCTTCCCGCCTGCGAGTGTTCGTCCATATAGTTGTACTGAATCATACAGAAGTCCCAATCGTGTGCATCAACCAGTTGACAGAACATATCGGAGTTGCCGTGGTAAGAGAATCCTACCTGACGGATTGCACCGCTCGCTTTCTTCTCTTCGAGCCACTCAACAATGCCGAGTCCCTTCAGCCTTTCCCAAGTGTCAACATCCGTGAGCATATGCATAAAGTAGTAGTCAACGTGGTCTGTGCGCAATCTTTTGAGTTCTTCTGCGAACATCTTTTCAAGACTTTCTCTGCTTTTGATAAGGTAGTGTGGGAGTTTGGTTGCAATATAAACTTGATCACGAATGCCGTTTTTTTCAAGAATTTCACCGAGTGCGGCTTCGCTGCCGGGATAAATATAAGCGGTGTCATAATAGTTAACACCGTTATTAAAAGCGGTCATAATTTCTTTTTCAGTTTTATTGAGGTCTACTTTACCAACCTTTCTTGAAAAACGCATACAACCATAACCCAAGATGGAGAGTTCGTTCCCGTATTTATCCTTACGATAATTCATACCGTTTCCTCCAAGATAAATAAATTTGATAGAAGTATATCATAAATAAATTTTCGGTGCAATCTTTTTATATTTGTTTGCAAAATGATCAGAAATCTGTTATATTATTTTTAAAGTTGATTCAAGGGGAGGAATAGTATGCAAATGTCGTCTGTAAAAAAAAGAAAAAAACTTTCCGTCAAGGTTCAAATGCTTGCAACTTTTGCGGCTATTGTTGCTGCGGTTGCTTTACCACAAATTTTTCATGTTATGGGTTCGGTTTCAGGTATTGGCACTGCGCTAGGTGAAACATTCTTGCCGATGCATTTACCGATTATTCTTGTCGGATTACTTGCCGGTCGTTATGCGGGTGCAGTTGCAGGATTTATCGCTCCGCTCGTAAGTTTTGCTCTTACAGGTATGCCTAAAGCCGCCATGTTACCATTTGTGGTGATTGAACTTTGCGTTTACGGTTTGTGCGCAGGTGTTCTCCGCGACGTAAAAATGTCTACGTTTTTTAAGGTTGTAATTACACAGTTTGTGGGCAGAGGCGTTCGTGCCGTTGCTATTTTGATTGCGACTTACGTTTTTTCAAGTTCAGCAGTGCCTGTGTCTGTTATCTGGAACAGTATAGTTGTTGGTTTGTTCGGGTTGGTACTTCAATGGGCGCTTATTCCGCTTGTCGTTTACCGTGTGGAGAATTTGAAAAACAATGAGTAATATTATCAAAGCAAAAGAAATATTAAATAGCGGCAAATATACCTGCGTTCTTGTTGATGGTGACAGTGTATATACAAGCACTGAAAGGGGAGTCAAGCCTCTTTTGACGTGGCTCGATGACGTGATATATTTAAAGGGATATTCTGCTGCAGATAAGGTTGTAGGCAAAGCCGCCGCTTTTCTTTACGTCCTTCTGGGTGTGGAGGAGGTCTATGCTTCGGTTATCAGTAAACCGTCAGTTGAGGTGTTTCAAACTTACGGGATTAAATTTTCCTATGACACTTTGGTTGATGCAATAAAAAATCGCACTGATACGGGATTTTGCCCTATGGAGCAGGCTGTAAAAGATATATCTTCTCCCTCGAATGCACTTAAAGCGGTAAAGGAAACGCTTAAAAATCTTAATACAAAATAAAAAGAGGGTTTGCGTAAGTAAACCCTCTTTTGACTTTAATAATTTTCTTTATGAATTTCAAAGTAACTTTGCGGGTGACTGCAAACGGGACAGATTTCCGGCGCTTTCATGCCGACCACTATATGACCGCAAACACGGCATTCCCATATCTGAACGTCACATTTTTCAAATACCTGTTTTGCCTCAACGTTTTTGAGCAGTTTTCTGTATCTTTCCTCGTGCGTTTTCTCAATAGCGGCAACAGCACGGAATTTTTTTGCAAGGTCGTGGAAACCTTCCTCATCCGCTTCCCTTGCCATACGGTCATACATTTCTGTCCACTCCATATTTTCGCCCTCTGCCGCACCGAGCAAGTTGCTTTCCGTAGTGCCTATTTCGCCGAGCGCCCTCAACCATATTTTCGCGTGCGCTCGTTCATTCTCTGCCGTTTTCAAAAATAAAGCGCCAATCTGTTCAAACCCCTGCGATTTTGCAACCGTAGCAAAATAAGTGTACCTTGCGTGCGCTTTGGATTCTCCTGCAAACGCTTCCCAAAGATTTTTCTCGGTCTTTGTTCCGGAATACTGATTTTTGTTATCGTTTTTCATAATATCAACCTCCATATAAAACTAAGTATGTTGATATTATTTTCCGCTTTTGTCAAATTTATTCACGGCACAAAAAAAGCCGATGCTGAAATTGCATCGGTTCTTCTTTTGAAGTTTTTTGAGCACAATTAGATAGCTCTTGTGACCTTACCTGAACGCAAACATCTGGTGCAGGCGTAAACTCTGCGAGGAGAGCCGTTAACGATAGCCTTAACTCTCATAATGTTGGGCTTCCAAGTTCTGTTGGAACGTCTGTGTGAGTGAGAAACCTGAATACCGAAGGATACACCCTTTCCACAAATCTCACATTTAGCCATGAATCTGCACCTCCCTTAATGCCTAACTAATTACATAACAGAGTTATATTATCAAATCTAATTCAAAAATGCAAGTGTTTTTTTAAAAAATATTTTAGAATGTACAAATAATGTACGAAAAAATGGCTTTTGACACTAAAAGTGGTATAATTTTATTGATTTTAATTGTAATATGTACTATAATTAATTTTAACACTTATTAAATATTAAGGTGTGGAGGTAAATATAAATGGTAGATAGAAAAAAAGCGCTGGAAACAGCGATTGGACAAATTGAAAAACAATTCGGCAGAGGTGCAGTAATGCGCCTTGGCGACGTTGGATTGAACGTTGAAACAATTTCAACCGGTTCTCTTACTCTTGACCTTGCTACAGGTATCGGCGGTCTTCCCAGAGGCCGTATAATTGAAATCTATGGTCCCGAGTCTTCCGGTAAAACAACTCTTGCCCTCCATGCTGTTGCGGAGGCACAGAAAGCGGGCGGAGAAGTTGCTTTTGTTGATGCGGAGCATGCTCTTGATGCTGAATATGCTGCAAATCTTGGCGTTGACGTTGATTCACTACTTGTTTCTCAGCCGGATAACGGTGAGCAGGCGCTTGAAATTGCCGAGGCACTTGTACGCTCAGGCGCGATTGACTTGCTTGTAGTTGACTCCGTTGCCGCATTGGTACCCCGTGCGGAAATTGAGGGTGAAATGGGTGATTCTCACGTAGGTGTTCACGCACGCCTTATGTCGCAGGCTCTTCGCAAACTTGCGGGTGCTGTTTCAAGGTCTAATTGTATCATTATCTTTATTAACCAACTTCGTGAGAAAATTGGTGTTGTTTACGGTAACCCCGAAACAACAACGGGCGGTCGTGCGCTTAAATTCTATTCTTCAATCCGTATGGAAGTAAGAAAAGTTGAACTTCTCAAAGTTGGTGGCGAGAATATCGGCACAAAAACAAGAGTAAAGATTGTTAAGAATAAAGTTGCTCCGCCGTTCAAAGAGGCAGAGTTTGATATTATGTATGGTAAGGGTATTTCAAGGGACGGCGAAATTATTGACGTCGGCGTGAAGTACGGTATTATCTCAAAGGGCGGATCGTGGTACTATTACGGCGAGAGTCGTCTTGCACAGGGCAGGGACAACGTTAAGGAACTTATGAGGACAAACAGAGAACTTGCCGATGAAATCAGCGCAAAGATATTCCAGAGAGTTAAGGAAGATAAGGAAAAAATGTCGCAGGCAAGGGCTCAGATAAACGCTGCTGTTGCCGCAGCACAGCCCGCTGCACCGGCGCAGAAACCGATGACAAAGGCTCAGGCTGCTGCAAAAATTGACATCATCATTGACGATGACGAGGACTGATCTATGACGGTTACCGATATTGTTGACGGCCGCGGAAAGAAAAAGCATATTCATCTTGACGGAGAGTATGCTTTTACTCTTAATGAGGAGTTTCTTTTTATGAGCAAAGTGTCCGTCGGGTGTGAATTGTCAGAGGATGAGGTTGAAAAAATCAAGTCCGACTATGCAACCTATCGTGCCAAAAACCGAGCGTTAGATCTTCTTTCAATGCGCGCTCATTCAGCGAAGGAACTCAAAACGAAACTGATGAGAAAAGTTGACAAGGAAAATGCGGAGATCGCAGTTGAGAAAATGCGAGAACTCGGTTATATAGATGATGAGGGGTTTGCGACGACTTACGCAAATGAACTGTGGACGCGTAAATATTTTTCGCGTTCAAGAATAAAACACGAACTTCTGCTCAAAGGTGTTGATAGTGAGATTGCAGAAATTGCAATCAGTGAACTCAGTGGAGAAGAGCGCGAGCGTATCCGTACGCTGATTGAAAAGAAGTACTTATCGCGTATGGCGACGGAAAAGGGGAGAGGTTCGCTCTTTTCATTACTTGTGCGGCTCGGGTACAGTTACTCCGATGTGCGAAGTGTGATGAGTGAATTTGAAAACATTGAATTTTACGAGGATTGATTTATCTTGAAAACAAAGGTTGGAATGATTAGTCTCGGCTGCCCGAAAAATCAGGTTGATGCCGAGATAATGCTCAAAAAACTTCAGAATAGCGGTTTTGAAATAACCGTTGATGAAACACAGGCGCAGATACTTATTATCAACACCTGTGGTTTTATTGAGTCCGCCAAACAGGAGGCGATAGATTCGATTTTTGAGGCAATTGAGTTGAAGGAAACAACCTCAGTTGAAAAGATAATCGTTACCGGTTGCCTTGCCGAGAGGTATAAGCAGGAAATAATGAAAGAAATTCCCGAGGTGGATGCTGTTATCGGTATTGGTGCAAACGGCGATATCGTAAACGTCTGCAATACTGTTTTAAAAGGGTATAAGTATGAGAGTTTTCCGCCGAAGGATAAGTTGCCGCTTGATTGTGAAAGGCTTGTTTCAACGCCGAAACACTGGGCATATCTTAAAGTTTCCGATGGTTGTAACAACTGCTGCTCTTATTGTGCAATTCCTGAAATCAGGGGCAGAATGCGAAGCCGTACAATAGAGAGTATTGTTTCGGAAGCAAAGACTATTTCCGCAAACGGTGCGCGCGAAATTATCATTGTTGCGCAGGATACAACTCGTTATGGCGAAGACCTATACGGCAAACCTATGCTTTGTGAACTTCTGAGGGAACTTTGTAAGATTGATACAATATCGGGTATTCGCCTTATGTATTGTTATCCCGAGATGATTAACGACGAACTTATCAATTTGATTGCTGATGAGGAAAAAATACTTAAATACATAGATATCCCTATTCAGCACAGTAATGAAAAAATACTTTCGGCAATGAACAGATGTGGTTCATATGACAGTCTGATGCAACTTATAAATAAAATGAGACAGACAGTGCCCGAAATTTGCATCAGAACAACCGTTATGGTTGGATTTCCCGGCGAGAAAGAGGAAGAGTTTGAGGAACTTGCACGTTTTGTAAAGACGACTAAATTTGATAAACTTGGTTGCTTTGCATTTTCACCTGAGGAGAACACTGTTGCCGAAACAATGGATGAGCAGGTTGACGAGGATATAAAACAGCGCCGTCTTGAAATTATTATGCAGGAGCAGTGTTTTGTTTCCGAAGCGATTAATAAAAGTAAGGTTGGTAGGGTTTACGATGCGGTTGTCGATTATTACGACAGTGAGAGTGGATTTTACTGTGCTCGTTCGTATTTTGACGCACCCGAGATAGATTCCTGTATTATTTTTACGTCCGATTTAAAACTTTTTTCGGGAATGCTTGTAAAATTGGAAATTATAGGTTATGATGACTATGACCTTAAAGGACAATTAGTCATCGATTAATGTAAAAGGGGATATATCATTGAATACACCTAATAAACTCACGACCATAAGAATAATTATGGCGCCGATATTTATGGCAATCTTGCTTATTAACAAGATTCCGCATAATTATCTTATCGCACTTTTATTCTTTATCGTTGCATCGATTACCGATTTGATAGATGGAAGGCTTGCAAGAAAGAATCATCAGGTTACAACTTACGGCAAGTTCCTTGACCCAGTGGCAGATAAAATTCTCGTTTTGTCAGCGCTTATGGGCTTTGTTCAACTTGATATTACTTCCGCGTGGGTTCCGCTTATCGTTGTTACAAGGGAATTCATCGTAACGTCTGTGCGATTGCTTGCTTCTGTACAGGGTAACGTCATCGCCGCTAATATCTGGGGTAAAATCAAGACTGTTGTTCAACTTGTCGCAATAATTGCAATAATTGCATTCAAAGCGGCGGGAGAAATTATGGTTTCTCTTGACTTTTCCATTATGACGGATATACTATATTGGTACGATATTATTGTGCCGATAGTTTCCAAGGCTTTGCTTTGGCTGAGTGTTATTATAACTGCTTGGTCGGGAATAGTTTATGTATGGCAGAACAGGAAATACATAAACACAACAAAATAGTTTCATAATACTATAATACTGATATAATTTAAAATACCAAAAACGTTCAGAGGGAGAAGTAAGTAAATCACCTTGATAACCAGAGAGGCGCTCAGTTGCTGAAAGAGTGCTTGTCAGGGCTTACCGAAATGCACCCTTTAGTTTGCAGGGGGAACAAAGTATCTCTGCACGGTTGCCGCCGTTATCGGTTTTGAGTTACAAATCGCAGTGGAACCGCGAGTATTCGCCTGCGCCGTTATGAACGGTGCAGGTGTTTTTTATTGGAGGATAATATGTTTAAACGACTCAGAGAGGATATAAAGGTTGTCAAAGAAAGGGATCCGGCCGCAAGAAGCAGTTTAGAGGTGCTTTTGCTTTATCCCGGACTTAAAGCAATCAGAATGCATAGAAAAGCGAATTGGTTTTACAGACATAAAATGTTTTTTCTGGCGCGCTACGTGTCGCAGAACGCGGTCAGAAAAACGGGTATTGAAATTCACCCTGCGGCACAAATAGGCAGACGGCTTTTCATTGACCACGGTACAGGTGTTGTAATCGGTGAAACCACAATCATCGGCGATGATGTTACAATTTATCAGGGTGTAACACTCGGAGGTACTGGTAAACAGACGGGTAAACGTCACCCCACGATCGGCAACAATGTTGTAATCGGTTCGGGCGCAAAAGTTCTCGGCCCGTTTACAATAGGCGATAATTCAAATATTGCGGCGGGCGCCGTTGTGCTTGAAGAAATTCCGCCAAACTCAACTGCGGTTGGTGTGCCCGCAAAAATCGTCAAGCAAAACGGTGTTAGAGTGGATGACCTTGATCAGATTCATATTCCCGACCCCGTTGCGCAGGAATTTGAAAAATTGTATTTGCGTATTGAAGAACTCGAAAAGAAATTGGAGGATAAAGAATAATGAGAATTTATAATACTTTGACAAGGAAGAAGGAAAATTTTGTTCCCATTGATGCGCATGAAGTTAAAATCTATGCTTGCGGCCCGACAGTTTACAATTTTATCCATATTGGTAATGCAAGACCGCTCTGTGTTTTTGATGTTTTGCGCAGATATATGGCGCACAGAGGAATGAACGTAAAGTTTGTTCAGAATTTCACCGATATTGACGATAAAATTATCAAGAGAGCCAATGAGGAAGGAACGGATTATAAAACTGTTTCCGAAAAGTACATTGATGAGTTCTGGGTTGATGCAAAAGGGCTCAATATTATGGAAGCAACCGTACATCCAAAAGCAACAGAAAATATTGATGAGATTATCAACATTGTAAAAACTCTTGAAGAAAAAGGTTACGCTTACGAGTCGAACGGAGATGTTTATTTCAGGACAAGGCGATTTGACGAGTACGGTAAACTTTCCAAGCAGCCTATTGATGACCTTGAATCAGGTGCAAGAATTGAGGTGGGAGTTTCTAAGGAGGATGCTCTTGACTTCGCTCTTTGGAAGGCGTCCAAAGAGGGCGAGCCTTATTGGGAATCTCCGTGGGGTAAGGGCAGACCGGGCTGGCATATTGAGTGTTCTGCTATGGCGGGCAGATACCTCGGTAAGAGCATTGATATTCACTGCGGCGGTCAGGACTTGATTTTCCCGCATCACGAGAATGAAATTGCTCAGAGCGAATGTTATAACGGTTGTGCGTTCTCAAAGTATTGGATGCATAACGGATTTATAACTGTGGATAACACAAAGATGTCAAAATCTCTCGGCAACTTCTTTACCGTAAGGGACGTTGCTGAAAAATACGGATATGAGCCCATAAGATTTTTGATGATTTCTGCGCATTATCGTAGCCCCATCAACTACAGTTACGATGCTATTGAACAGTGTAAAGCGTCCCTAAACCGTCTTTATACTTGCCGTGATTCACTTGAATTTGCTTACGATAATGCTAAGGTGCAGGAGAATGCTGAAAAGGATAATGCGGTATTTGAATTCATTAAAATCCACGAGAAAGCATTTGATGATGCTATGGAGGACGATCTTAATACAGCCGATGCAATCGCTTCTCTTTTTAATCTTACAAGGGATATCAATACAGTGGTTAATGATGAGGTTGCCCCGTCAAAGAAGGCTTGTGAAGCAATGGTAGAGTCGTTCGACAAACTTTGCGATATTCTCGGACTTGTTTACAATCGCAAGAAGGATAGCCTTGATGAAGAAATTGAAGCGCTTATCGCACAACGTGCAGAGGCGAGAAAGAACAGAGATTTTGCAACTGCTGACCGAATCAGATATGAACTTAAAAGTCGTAATATTATACTTGAGGACACTCCACAGGGCGTAAAATGGCATATTGAAAAGTGATTTATAATCTGAAAAGGGACGATGCTTGCCCAACTTCCCATAAGGATGTTGGGCAGTTTTATTCGCCAAAGGCGAGTTTTATTGCTTCGCAGTTATATTATGCTTACGCATAGTGGTATTGTCCTACGGACAGTTTTTAGGGCGAATAAAATACCACTACGACCAAAGGGAGTAATATCACTTTCACAAAGTGAAAATAACACTCTGTGCGTTAGCACAGAATATAACTTATTTTTTTGTTGTAAAGGGGTTTGGGTATCACCCAAAAAGCAGCATTTGTACTTACAAATGCGATGCTGGTTCTGGAACAGTTAGATAAATAAGAATTTGACGGAGCGTGCAAATATGAAAAAAATACTTGTAACAGGTGGCACAGCATTCGTTAGTCGTTATATCGCAGAGTATTATGTTGCCAAAGGCTATGATGTATATGTACTTAATCGAAACACCAAAGAACAGTCCACGGGTGTAACACTCATTGAAGTAGACCGACACAATCTTGGCGAAATCCTTCGTGAATATCGGTTTGATACTGTTATAGATACAGCATATACTTCCAATGATGTGGAATTGTTGTTGGACGCCTTGGGCAATTATAAAGATTATATTCTAATCAGTTCAAGCGCTGTATATCCTGAGTATGCACCTCAGCCGTTCAAAGAAGATACAACTTTGGCTGTGAACAAATATTGGGGAAAGTATGGAACCGACAAAATAGAAGCGGAACATGCCCTTCTGAAAAGAAATCCCAATGCCTACATTCTTAGACCACCGTATTTGTATGGCCGAATGAACAATGTATACAGAGAATCTTTTGTTTTTGATTGTGCATTAGCTGACCGAAAGTTCTATTTGCCAAAAGACGGGGATATGAAGTTGCAATTTTTCCATGTCCATGATTTATGCAGGTTCATTGATATTCTTCTGGAAATCAAGCCGTCGCAGCATATCTTTAATGTTGGAAATAAAGATGCAATTTCTATTCGTAAGTGGGTAGAACTCTGTTATAAGGCTGCGGGAAAACAAGCAACATTTGTAAATGTTTATCAAGACATTGAACAGAGAAATTATTTCAGTTTTTATGCATATGAGTATTATCTTGACGTTTCCTCGCAGCATGAACTAATGAGCGATGTAAAACCATTAGACGAGGGCTTGGAAGAATCCTACCTCTGGTACATCAACAACCAGGACAAGGTGAACAGAAAGCCTTTTATCGAGTATATAGAGAACAATCTTTGTTAAGCAAATTCCAATTTATCGAATAGTAAAAGCACCGACAGATTATGATAATCTGTCGGTGCTTTTTAACATCCTTATGAGAAGTATCCTTTTTATCGTCCCTTTATTTTTGTTTAAAAACTATTTTTGACTTCGTTAAAAACACCTAATTTTCAACAATAAAATTGTAAGAATATACAAAGTTTTATTTTTTGTAATTTAATGTGAAAGTTTTTGCTGTTTCGTACGACTAATATATAGAAGTGAAAATGAAAAAGAAGAAGTTTCCTCAAAAAGATTATGGTGTACAAACTTGATTTTTTCAAAATTTAGCACTACAATCAAATTGTAATGCCGACCGAAACCGGAGGTAGAAAGATGAAAAAAATATTATATGCAATAATAAGTGTTATACTGATTTTATTAGTTCTTACTGCGTGCGGAGAAGGGGAGAACTCACAAACCACCACAATCGAAAACACAACTACTACGACACAAACCACAACCCAACCGAAAAAAGAGTTATATGTTGCTTTTCAAAAAGGTGAATTTGTTGAAAAACTTAATTTGGATGATGTTGAGTTTGTGAAGGCTGAAGATTTTACAGACTATCGTTCTGAATTTGCAAAATACAGCCTTGATATCTATTACAATGCATTGGATGATATGTCTAGGCTCGCCTACAATATTCTCGAATATGCTTTTGATAATTGTTACACAAACATTATTTTTGATGAGCGCGTAACCAATTCCTATTATTTGCCGAAAGTTCTCAACGGTTTTGCAAGAGACTCTGCGCTTATAGAGCAGAATATACTGATTTATACGCAGAGTGATTATCAAAATATAGGACAGGGGATGGATAGAAGCAACTATATTCACGTTTATATAGAAAGTTTTTCAGAAGATAGTTACTCTAAAAAGATGAAAGCAGTAGAAAAGGCAGAGTCGATTATTTCAAATATGTCGTCCGAACTTACAGATTTGGAAAAGGCAAAATATTTCTATAAATACCTCGGCAAAAACGTTACATATGGACGCTATGATAATATAATGGAAGCAAACTATCTTTATGATGCATTATGCAACGGTAAAACACAGTGTGATGGCTTCGCAAATGCCTATTCCATGCTTTGTAATATGGCGGGAGTGCCCTGCTTCGAAAGAGTAACAATAGGAAACGAAGAAGAGGGTCACACGTGGAACACTGTTTGTATCGATGGGAAATGGTACAATGTTGATGTTACAGGCGCAAGGTCGGCTGTTACAAAAAACTTTCCCGTCTGGCTTACGTTTGGCTTTTCTGACGAATTACAGCCGTCAACGGGAAGTGTATACGGATTGCCTAAGTGTCCCGATAATCTGTATGAAATCGACTGCAATCTTGAAAATGTTAATGCTAGTAATATAACTCAAACTCTAAAAGATGCATTCAATAAAACTACAAAAAAATATATAATTATACGTGTTGATGGAGAAATTGACGAGAAAAACGATCCGATATTTGCTGCTGCTCGATATGTAAATAACGTTAAGGGTGCTTATTTTTATAAACTTGGCACAGTATATACTCCCATTTATATGTACGTTGTTTACAAATAAATATTAAAAAAGAAAAAGGAGCCTTTTTGGCTCCTTTGTTTTTCTTATAGGAAAATCAAACCGTTACTTCTTCAGGTGATTCCTCATTTTCAACAGATTCTTTCGGAACTATCAAATCAATTCTTTTCTTGATTTCAAGTTCATCAAAAAGAAGTTTGAAGCGTAAATTTACGCTGTATGGTTTGCTGCAGTTTTCGCAAATATGTGGCGCGCGGAAGAAACTGCTTTTAAAAATCCAATCTCCTTGAATGGTGAGGGGAGTGTTACACTCGGGACAGTTTCCGAAAAACTCTCTTTTATCCACAAGGGGATTTTTGATATCCGATATAATTTTCGGCTTGAAGAACAATTTTTTGTAAAACTCTGTGTCACACGTGTGGATAAAAGTTTTGAGTAGTTTTGGGTTGTTAAGCTTCTGGATACATTGAACTGTGAGTGAGCAATCCGCAAGCGCTCGGTGCAGTTCAAGTTCATCAACGTTAATTCCCAACTCCTGCGCAACATGAGCAAGCCCCGGTTGATGCGGAAGTGATGGCGTGATGGCGTTCTGTGCGTAAGCCTGCAGGTTGCAGTATTTTTTCATAAACGGGATATGATTTGCGCCCGTGAAAAGTTTGAAATTGTCAACGAGCGTTCTTATATCCGTGTCGCCCCAAGTGCATATAACATTGTCCCCGCCGCCTATCCATTTTTTAAAACTCGACATAACCTGAGCAAATGGCTTACCGTTAACTAAATCGGCGTTCTGAATATGCGTAAGTTTTTTAACTTTTGAGGAGAGTTTTTTTGCACATTTTGGTTTTATTATTTGTGTAAACGTGTCAATAACGTTGAAGTTTTCGTCGGTCATCACGGCGCCAACTTCAATTATTTCGTTGAGAAACGAACCCGTTTTTTTGACAAACGCCGTGTTCCACTCTAAATCAAGAATTATGTATTTCATCAGACGTTAAATCCTCTTTCAGAAAAGATTTTCTTTGCGTTTTCAACTTCAGTATGCGTTGGTTCATTGGTGTCTTTTAAGCGGTATTCTATATTCATTTCCTCCCACTTGTATTCACCCATTTTGTGAAACGGCAGCAGTTCAACTTTTGTGATGCACTTGAACTGTCTGAGGAAGTCAGCAAGTTCCTCAAGAAGTGCATAGTTAAGGGTCAGCCCGGGGACAATGACGTGTCTTATCCAGACGGGTTTGCCGATTTCTTCACGATATCTGAGTATTTCAAGTGCGTTCTTGTTGTTCTGTCCCGTAATTTTTTTGCATAAATCGGGGGAGAAGGCTTTGATGTCAAGGAGTATCAGATCCGCCTCGTCAATGGCTTCTTTGCAAACTTTAAGTGGCACTGCGCCCGAGGTGTCAATCGCGGTGTGGAGTGAATTCTCACGACATTTTCTGATTACTTCCGTTGCAAATTCGTGTTGAAGCAACGGTTCACCGCCGGAAAGCGTAACGCCGCCGCTTGCAATAAAGTTGCGGTATCGGAGAATGTCTTTGACAAGTTCATCCGCGCTCTTGATTGTTCCGGAGTCACAACCCCAGGTGTCTACGTTGTGGCAATAAAGGCAACGCAAAGGACAGCCTTGCAGGAACACGACGTATCGTATTCCCGGACCGTCCAATGAGCCAAATGTTTCTATTGAGTGAATTCTGCCGTCAGGCACAATTATACCCTCTTTCTGAGAACTAAAAACGAGTGTGGAAAGTTCTGTTGAGAACGTCAAGTTGCTGTTCTCTTGTGAGTTTTACAAAGTTTACAGCGTATCCGGAAACGCGGATTGTAAGTTGCGGGTAAAGTTCGGGGTGAAGCATAGCGTCTTCAAGAACTTCACGTACAATTACGTTTACGTTGATGTGGTGACCTTTTTCCGCAAAGTAACCGTCAAGGAGTCCAACAAGGTTTGCGGAGCGTTCATCCTCACTCTTGCCAAGTGCAGGGGGAACGATTGAGAATGTGTATGAAATACCGTCTTCACTGCAGTCGTAGGGCAGTTTTGCAACAGACATCATGGATGCGATACAGCCTGTCTTATCTCTGCCATGCATCGGGTTAGCACCGGGAGCAAAGGGCTCGCCTGCTTTTCTGCCGTCAGGTGTAGAACCTGTTTTCTTGCCGTAAACAACGTTTGATGTGATTGTGAGGATAGACATCGTTTGGATGCTGTTGCGATATGTCTTGATCTGTTTGAGTTTGCTCATGAACATTTCAACAATATCTTTTGCAATGTTGTCAACTCTCTCGTCGTTGTTGCCGAAGCAGGGGTATTCGCCCTCGATTTCAAAATCAATAGCAAGTCCGTTTTCGTCTTTGATGGGTTTAACTTTTGCATACTTGATTGCGGAGAGACTGTCTGCTACAACAGAAAGGCCGGCGATACCACAAGCGCAGGTTCTAATAACCTCATCATCGTGGAGAGCCATTTCAAGTCTTTCGTAGCAGTACTTGTCGTGCATATAGTGGATAATGTTCAATGTGTTGATGTAGAGTTTTGCAAGCCACTCGCAAACTCTTTCAAACTTGAACATAACTTCATCATAGTCAAGATATTCGTTCTCAGTTGCTGAAGCGAACGGGGGAGCAACCTGAACGTTATATTTCTCATCTCTACCGCCATTGACAGCGTAGAGCAATGCTTTTGCAAGGTTTGCTCTTGCACCGAAGAACTGCATCTGCTTGCCTACGGGCATAGCGGATACACAACAAGCGATTGCGTAATCGTCGCCGAATTTGGGACGCATAATGTCGTCGTTTTCGTACTGTATTGAGGATGTGTTGATTGACATCTGAGCACAGTACTTTTTGAAGTTGGGAGGAAGGTCTTTACTCCAAAGAACAGTGAGATTCGGTTCGGGAGCAGGGCCGAGGTTGGTGAGCGTGTGGAGGAATCGGAATGACATCTTTGTAACCATATGTCTGCCGTCCGTGCCAACGCCTGCCAAAACTTCGGTTGTCCAGGTCGGGTCACCGGAGAAAAGTGCATCGTATGATGGGGAACGCAAGAATCTGACCATACGCAGTTTCATTACGAAATGG
This sequence comes from Clostridia bacterium, assembly GCA_017560255.1. Classification (GTDB taxonomy): domain Bacteria; phylum Bacillota; class Clostridia; order Oscillospirales; family Acutalibacteraceae; genus RGIG7273. Next base: position 321,262 of record JAFYOI010000055.1, on the reverse strand, counting down.
TCAACGATTTCCTGGATTTCTGCCTCAGTATATTTGCCGCTTTCAAGGTCGCGTGTTGCATAAATATCAAGGAATGTGGAAACCCTGCCGAGTGACATTGCCGCGCCGTTCTGGTCTTTGATAGCGCCGAGGTATCCGAAGTAGAGCCACTGGAATGCTTCTTTTGTATCCTGAGCGGGTCTGGAAATATCAAAACCGTATTTTGCCGCCATATCTTTGAGGTCCTGGAGAGCACGTATCTGGTCGGAGAGTTCTTCTCTCAAACGGATTGTATTCTCATCCATAACGTCAATTTTCATATTTTTGAAAGAGTTTTTTTTCTGTTCAATGAGGAAATCAACACCGTAAAGTGCAACACGTCTGTAGTCGCCGATGATTCTACCTCTGCCGTAAGCATCGGGCAAACCTGTGATAATACCAACGTGTCTTGCGAGTTTTATTTCGTCTGTGTAAGCATCGAATACGCCGTCGTTGTGAGTTTTTCTGTATTTAAAGATTTCGTCAACGGAAGGGTCAACCTTTTTGTCGTATGCGTCAAGTGACTGAACAACGGTTCTCATACCGCCAAACGGGAAAATAGCGCGCTTGAGGGGGGCATCAGTCTGAAAACCAACGATAACTTCGTTCTCTTTGTCAAGGTATCCTGCCTCGTGAGAGTTAACCATAGAAATGGTCTTGTTATCAATATCGTAGACGCCGCCTCTGCGACGTTCTTCAGCCATAAGTTCTTTTACTTTATCCCAAAGTGCAACAGTTTTCTCAGTCGGTGCAACGAGAAAACTTTCATCACCATCATAGGGAGTATAGTTCTTGACGATAAAATCTTTTACGTCAACTTTTTCATTCCATATACCGTTTACAAAAGACATAACGGAACCTCCTTAAATTTTATATGAAAAATAAATTTTGCATTGTTGAATATCACCGTTTTAAAGCAGTGGTATCTTGTGTTTGATAACAAATATAGACACATTATATAGTACTTAGCCTAAAATTAATGTATCTATTATTAAATCATAAAATTTATAATAAATCAATAGCAAATTATGATAAATTGTCTAATTTTTTTGGGGTATTATTAATATGTTAAATATTTACATAATTATATAGGAAAAATAAATAGTGGTTTAGTGTGATAATATTTAAAACTTTAAATTATTTTGTGGAGTTTTTTAAAAAAATATGTTATACTTTTACAAAATAGTTTGAAATGAGGCAATATAATGGCTTTGTCCGATATAGGAACAATTAAATCAATACTTTCAAAGCACGGATTCACTTTTTCCAAGGAGATGGGGCAGAATTTTCTCATCAATCCGTCGGTTTGTCCGAGAATGGCAGAAAGCAGCGTTCAAAACGATAATACGGGAGTTCTTGAAATTGGGCCCGGAATCGGAGTTCTTACGTGTGAACTTGCCAAGCGCGCCAGGAAAGTTGTCTGTATAGAACTTGATAAGCGCCTTATTCCTGTTCTTGGCGAAACTTTAAGCGAGTTCGACAACGTGACGGTCATAAATTCCGACGTGCTCAAAATAGATTTGCACAAGGTGATTGAGGAACATTTTTCAGGTATGGACGTGGTTGTGTGCGCAAACCTACCTTACTACATCACTTCACCCATCATAATGAGCCTTCTTGAAAGCCGTTTGCCGATAAAGACGATAACAGTTATGGTGCAGAAAGAGGCGGCAGAAAGACTTTGTGCGCAGGTTGGAGAAAGAAAATCGGGTGCGGTTACCGTTGCTGTTAATTACTACTCGATAGCAAAGAAACTTTTTGATGTTTCGAGGGGCTCTTTTATGCCTGCACCCAATGTTGACAGTTCGGTAATTCAACTTGAAATCAGAAATGAGCAAGAATTTAAAGTTGATGATGAGTGTAAATTCTTCAGAATTGTCCGTGCAGCATTTCAACAGAGGAGAAAAACGGTTTCGAACTCAATCAGTTCCGTTTTGGGAGTTAAAAAGAGCGTTGTTGCAGATGCACTCAAGGCCTGCGGGATCAAGGAAACAGCAAGGGCAGAGGAACTTACCATGGAGGATTTGTTCGCACTTTCAGAAAATATCAATATGTAGCAAAAACGCCCGCGGTTTGCGGGCGTTTTTTATCTTTTTTTTCTGTTTATAATCGCTTTTTCAATTTCTACAATAATCAGTGGTACCAAGGCAAGAACAGTAACTATCAACCATTGGTCAATGTTAAGTTGGGTAGTTTTAAAAATTCCGGTCAAAGCGGGGAATGAAACAACTGAAATTTGCAAAATTAAGCAGACCAGAAACGACTGAATCATTTTTTTGTTACTGAAAATTCCGATTTTGAAAAGCGATTGTTCGCTTCTCATATTGAATGCGTGTATGAGTTGTGAAAGTCCAAGCACTGAAAAAGCCATTGTCCGCGCAACATTTATACCTGAATTTCCAAACATAAATTGCCCGAACATAAATGCAAACAGCGCAAGAGAACCTATAAGCCCACCCTCAAGTGCAATATTTACAACAGTTGATTTATCAAATAGACCATCTTTTGAATCTTTTGGCTTGCGGTTCATAATGTTTTTTTCGGACGGCTCAACTCCGAGCGCCATAGCGGGCAGGGAGTCTGTGACAAGGTTTATCCAAAGTAGTTGAATTGGGAGAAGGGGAGTCGGATGCCCCAAAAGAATTGATATAAAAATTACGATTATTTCACCTATGTTGCTTGAAATAAGGAAATGAGCGGCTTTTTTAATGTTGTCAAAAATTCCTCTTCCCTCTGAAACCGCACATACAATTGTTGAAAAATTATCGTCGGTAAGAACCATATCGGCGGCGTTTTTGGCAACCTGAGTGCCACCCTTTCCCATTGCGCAACCAATGTCAGCCGCTTTTAAGGCGGGGGCATCGTTTATTCCGTCGCCCGTCATAGCAACAACATCTCCATTTGCTTGAAAAGCCTTGACAATTCTTACTTTGTGTTCGGGTGAAACCCGTGCAAAAACGTTGCAATTTCTGACTCTTTCTTCAAGTTCGTTTTGAGTCATTGTATCAATGTCAACGCCTTGTATCGCCTTGCCGTTTTTATCGCAAATGTTCAATTCTCTGGCTATTGCTTCAGCGGTCAGAGCGTGATCTCCCGTTATCATAACGGGTTTGATTCCCGCCTTTTTACATACTGCAACGGCTTCTATTGCTTCGGGACGCGGAGGGTCAATAATACCTATAAGACCTACAAAAACAAGAGAATTTTCGATTGAATCCGTTGCGGGCTTTTCGGGATAATTTTTATATGCAACGGCAATGACTCTCAGCGCAGATTTTGCAAGGTCATCGTTTATACCTTCTATTCTGTGACGCATCGATTCGCTCAAGTCGCGTATTTCTCCACCGTCGTCATAATACTGATTGCATACAGGCAATATCCTTTCGATTGCGCCTTTTGAAATGACTATAAAGTCATCGTTTATGCGGTGCAAAGTGGTCATTTTCTTGAGTTTTGAGTTGAATGGTATTTCTAAAATTTTAATATATTTTTTAAACTCTTCGTCCTTGAACTGTCTTTCATACGCGGTCAGTATTGCTGCTTCAGTCGGATTTTCGGATCTTGTATCTTTTGATGAATTATTGCAAATACTGCCTAAAAGAAGAATTTTTTTCGCTCGATTACTGTTCAAATCCTGCTTTCCGCTTGCAGTTGCAACAGTTGTTACGGTCATTTTGTTCTGAGTTAAAGTACCCGTTTTGTCCGAGCAAATAACGGTTGCACTGCCCAAAGTTTCAACTGCGGGCAGGCGGCGGATTATGGCGTTTGATTTTGCCATTCTTTGCACGCCGATTGCAAGAACAATCGTTACAATAGCGGTCAGGCCCTCGGGAATTGCCGCTACAGCAAGGCTTACGGCTATCATAAGATTTTCCAGGGGAGGTATTGATTGGGCTGTTCCCAGAATGAACAGCACTATGCAAATTAATACCGCGCCCAACCCGAGTGCTTTTCCGGTTTTGGAAAGGCGATTTTGAAGCGGTGTTGGAGGAGTTGTCTGATTGTTAAGCATTTCTGCTATTTTTCCAACCTGTGTGTTCATTCCTGTTTCAACAACAATCGCCTTGCAACTGCCCGACAAAACAACACTGTTTGCAAACACCATATTTTTTTGCTCGGAGATAATTGTGTTTTCCTCGAATACAATATGCGGATATTTTTCAACGGGTGTCGATTCTCCCGTGAGACTTGATTCTTCTACGGTCAGTGAATATGTATGAATAAGTCTTGCGTCGGCGGGTATCATATCACCCGCGTTAAGAAGTATTATGTCTCCGGGCAATAACTCAGCGGATGGAATTTTGCTTGTTTTTCCGTTTCTTATTACCGTTGATGTCGGCGCAGATAATTTTTTGAGCGCATCAATGGCTTTTTCCGCTCTGCTTTCCTGAATTACGCCCATTAAAGCGTTTATGATTACGATAGAAAGAATTATTATCGGGTCGATGATGTCGTTGTCACCGCTGATATATGATGCGACTGCGGAAACAATTGCGGCGGTGATGAGAATTATCACCATCAGGTCTTTAAATTGTTCTAAAAATCTGATAAATACGTTCTTGCGTCCTTTTTGAACAAGCACGTTATTTTCATAAACGCTTTTGTTTATGGAAACCTGAGCGGCAGAAAGCCCTTTTTCACTATCCGACTTCAATTGCTTGATAGTTGATTCGGCGGATAGGGAACACCATTTGATATCAGTTTGCATTTATATTCCCCCAAAGCACGTAAATTTATTTAATATATATTATCGATTTCGTATTGATAACACTTATAAAAAACAAACCCCGCCGCATCCGAAATCTAATCGGGTGTGACGGGATTTATCGTAAGGGATTTTAGCGATGTCTTTCGACAACAGCGTCTCTGCGGAATAACAAAGAGATGCACCAAACGCCTGCCAAAGCGATGACAGTGTAGAGGATTCTGCTGACTGTTGCGCTTTGACTGCCGAAAAGCCATGCGACAATGTCAAACTGGAATAAACCGATGCTTCCCCAGTTGATTGCGCCGACTATTGTAAGTGCCAATGCAATTTTGTCTAACATTTATATCAACTCCTTAAAAAAGTACAAAGAATGATGGAGGGTAAAAAATGCTCCCGTACTATTTTGTACAGGAGCAAGAAATTTTATTCATTCAATTTTAAATGACGTTGATTTGACACATTTTCATTGCATTCAATGCATTCTGATGACTCTCGGGAGTAACGCCTGCGCAACATGATGAGTCAACGGTAATTGTTGCTTCGGGCAGGAAGGCTTTGATGGTCAGTGCGTTAGAAATCACACAGATATCGGTACAAAGTCCTATAAGCACAATTTCTTTTAAAGGATTTTTTTTGTTGAGTTGACAAAGATGTTCTGCAAGTTCTTTGGAACCGAATGTAATTTTGTCAAAAACAGGGCAGTTTAAATCCGCTCTGATCTTGTCAAGTAAGGGATGAATTTCCCAACCCGACGTACCTTTTATGCAGTGCGTGACGGGAAGTTTTTTGCCTTCTTGTGTTGAAAGGTAATCTTCCGAATGGGTGTCTCTTGTAAAAAAAACGTCACCGTCAAAATTTTCTATTTTGCTTTTAACGCAGTCAACGATTTTTTCGGCTTCTTTCGTACCGAGCGTGCCGTTTATAAAATCATTCTGCATATCTATTACAACCAGTATTTTATCCGCATTTTCAGGTGAAAATCCATTCTCAGATAATTTTTTTATTTCACCGACAGCAAGCGCATCGCAACGCTCGTTTTCGGGATGACCTGCGTGTCCTTTTACCCATATTGCCTCAATTTTGTGTTTTTCCCAAAGATCAAGCAGGTTTTGCCAAAGGTCAGGGTTAAGCACCTTTTCATTTCCCGAGCGGCGCCAGTTTTTTGCTTTCCAGGAGAAAGCCCAGCCTTTTGTCATCGCGTTTACGAAGTACTGTGAATCACTGTAAATCGTTACGTCACATTTTTCTTTAAGGCATTTGAGTGCTTCTATTACAGCAGTTAATTCCATACGGTTGTTGGTTGTGTCGGGACAACCGCCTGAAATTTCCTTTTCGTGCCCCTTAAATCGAATGATTGCACCCCAACCGCCTGCACCGGGATTTCCCGAGCACGCGCCGTCGGTAAATATTTCAACTTTTTTGAGATTATCCAAAATAATCACCATCCGTTCATCGATAATATGAAAATAACAAAACTACGACGTAATGTCAATGATAAAATATTATGCCCGCAAATTCTGGTAAAGATTAATTTACGATAATTTGCCAATAATAAAACGGACTGATTAACGCTATATATTTGAGAGGAGGCTTTTTTGCGATGATATATCTATTGACAATGGAGGGAATAAATAGTAAAATAATACAATACGTAAATGATATTTGTATTTATATATAATTATTTATAATTTATATTGTCTTGTATATGTTCGTTTATATATATCAAAATTGAATTACCCGACGACTTTTTTCGCGGCTTGGCAGAGGCTTGCGAACGTTGTTGTATACTGAAAACGGAGGTTAATATGGCTAATAATAAGTCAAATAAAAAAGAGACGAAAACACACTCAAAGCAATCGAAGAGCACAAGTTCGTCATCAAAGAAAAGATCGCCCGCAAAAAAACGTGTGGAGAGAGTAAAGAAACCCGCCGTTCCGCTCAGAATAGCGTTTCTCGGCGGTATAAACGAGGTTGGAAAGAATATTACGCTTTATGAGTGCGGGGATGATATGTTCATCGTCGATTGTGGAATGCTTTTTCCTGAACCGGAACTTTTGGGCGTTGATCTCGTAATACCGGACTTTACTTATATTGAGAGAAATGCCGATAAGATACGCGGCATTGTTCTTACTCACGGTCACGAGGATCATATCGGTGGTTTACCTTATCTTCTCAAAACGTTGAACGTTCCGATTTACGGCACAAAATTTACACTCGGCCTGCTTGAAGGCAAATTGCGCGAGCACGAACTTCTGAGATCGACTTCTCTCAACGTTGTAAAACCGGGTGATACCGTGTCGCTTGGTTGTTTTGATATTGAGTTTATCAGAGTAACACACTCAATTCCTGATTCGGTTGCTTTGGCAATCAAATCTCCCGCGGGTGTTGTTGTACAGACGGGTGACTTTAAGATTGATACAACGCCTATTGACGGAGAAGTTATAGATCTTGCACGTTTTGGCGAATTGGGAAATAAAGGGGTGCTTGCCCTTTTGTCCGATTCAACGAATGCGGAACGTCCCGGTTACAGTATGTCCGAACGCAAAGTTGGTGAAACTTTTGACAGACTTTTCTCAAAAGCAGATGATAAGAGAATTATCGTTGCAACTTTTGCTTCAAACGTGCACAGAATTCAGCAGGTTATTGATACAAGCGTTGCTCATAAAAGAAAAGTTGCGGTTTCGGGCAGAAGTCTTGAGAATTCCGTTGCGGTCGGTACTGAACTCGGTTATCTTAAAATTCCCGATAATACGCTTGTAAGTCTTGATATGGTAAATCGTTTCCCACCGGAAAAGGTTACAATCATAACTACGGGTAGTCAGGGCGAGCCACTGTCCGCGCTTTCAAGAATGGCATTTTCAGACCACAGAAAAATAGAGATTACGCCGCAGGATTGCGTTATCATTTCTGCAACACCTATTCCGGGAAATGAGAAAATGGTAAGTAAAGTTGTAAATGAGCTTATGAAACTCGGTGCAGAAGTGGTTTATGAAAGGATTCACGATATTCACGTTTCGGGTCACGCTTGTCAGGAGGAGCAGAAACTTATGCTCTCGCTTGTAAAGCCAAAATATTTTATTCCCGTACACGGTGAGCAGAAGCATCTTAGAAAGCACGCTGAACTTGCTCAGGGAATGGGTATTCCCGAAAAGAACGTCATAATCGGTGACAATGGTTTTGTCGTTGAAGTTAAAAAGAGCGGCATAGCACTTGTGAATACCGTGCCTGCGGGCAGAGTGCTTGTCGACGGTTACGGTGTCGGTGACGTTGGCAGCGTAGTTTTACGTGACAGAAAGCATCTTGCACAGGATGGAATCATCGTCGTTGTCGCAACAGTTGACCAGGAGAGCGGTGTTGTTGTTGCGGGCCCCGAGGTTATTTCAAGGGGATTCGTTTACGTAAAGGAGGCGGAACATCTTATTGAAGATGCTCGCCGACTTGCTTCACGTATTCTCGAAAGTTATATCGGTGGCGGATACTCCGACAGAAACGTTATGAAAAACAGAATCAAGGATGAGGTGGCAAAAATGATGTATGAGCGCACTAAGAGAAGTCCTATGGTTTTGCCAATAATTATGGATATTTAATTTTTGAAACTCTTTTACGGAGGTGGTAGTGTGAAAAAAATCAGCAATCAGTTATATGCGATTATTCTGTTTGTTGTGGTTGTTATCGAGTGTCTTGCAATAGCGATAATGTCGGGATTCAACAAACCTTTTGTTGTAATATCCGTATTGATTTTGCTTGCGCTTGGCTTTTTGGGATATTATCTGTATAGAACAAGATATCTTGTAAATGTAAAGAATATGGACAAAGTTGCAAAAACTCTGGATGCTTCCGATAAATACGCTATGACTAAATTTCCTTTGCCTATTATAATTTCCGATGAGGACGGCAACATAGTTTGGTTTAATGCGTTGTTTGCCGAAGACGTAATGCTTGGTTTTGAACTTACCGATAATAACATTTCACAATTTTTTGGTGCTAAACGCGCTAACGAAATTCCTGAAGAGGAGCGCGTCGATACAGATTATGGCGGTAAGAATTATTCCGTAATCAAAAACGCTGTGTATTCCTCAAAAAATGATTTATACATCTACTACTTTATCGATAAAACGCAGGTTAAGCAAATTTCAAAAGAGTACGAACTGAGCCGCCCCGTTGTAATGTTAATCAACGTTGATGGAATTGATGAAACCTCAAATCTCAGAGATAGCGAAAAGGCGGGTTATCACGGCGCAGTTGAGAACTTGCTTGAAACCTGGGCGGCTGAAAATAACGGACTTATGAGAAAGACGGACACGACCAGATTTATCTGTATCGTCGAGGAGCGTCAATATAAGGAAATTGTTGCAAAACGTTTTGAAATTCTTGACCGTGTTCGTGAGTTTAAGTATAACGAAACAAGCACGGCAACGCTTTCAATCGGCATCGGTAAGGGTAAAACGCTCGTTGAGTGTGATGATGCGGCACGCCAAGCGTTTGATATGGCTCTCGGCAGAGGCGGTGACCAGGCGGCTGTGAAGAACGAGGATACGTTTGAATTCTACGGCGGTATTTCAAGAGGCGTTGAAAAGAGAACGAAGATGAGGACGAGAGTCGTTGCTTCCAAGATAAAGAAACTCATAGAGGGTAGTGACCGCGTAATAACTATGGGTCATAAATTTTCCGACCTTGACTCAGTTGGCGCGTGTGTAGCGATGTGTAGTGCATCGCGTGCTCTCGGTAAAGAGGCATTTATCGCTATCCGCAGAGAAACGTCTCTTGCAACTCCTTTAGTCACTATGCTTGATGATAACGGTCTTGGTGATATGATTATCACACCCGAACAAGCGATGGAGATGGTTACGGATAAAACGCTTCTGATTGTTGTGGATACACATATCAGAAATCTGCTCGAATCGGACGAACTTTACGAAAAATGTTCTCGTATTGTCGTTATAGATCATCATAGAAAAGTTGTTGGACATATTGATGATGCAGAGGAGTTTTATCACGAACCGTCATCGTCTTCAACTTGTGAGATGGTTGCTGAAATTCTTCAGTATATGGGGCCGAAACAACTTGTCGGAAAAATTCAGGCGGAAGCGTTGCTTTCGGGTATTATGCTTGATACAAGAAACTTCGCTTTGCGCACAGGCGTGCGTACGTTTGAAGCGGCGGCATACCTACGCTCAAACGGTGTTGATACCATAACCGTAAGGCGTCTGTTTGCAAGCACAATGGAAAATTACCGTGACAAAAACAAGATTGTTTCAAGCGCACAGGTTGTTGATGATTATGCGGTTTCAACCGTTGAGTTTGAAATTCCGAACATAAGAGTCGTATCGTCGCAGGCGGCGGACGAAATGCTGAATATAGAGGGTGTAAAGGCGTCTTTTGTACTTTATGCGGCTGGGCCGACAATCAATATCTCGGCTCGTTCACTCGGTGACGTGAACGTTCAACTTATTATGGAAAAAATGGGTGGCGGCGGACATCAGACAATGGCGGCTGCTCAGATTAAAACCGATTCTATGGCGCAGGCTAAACAAATGCTGTTTGCAGCGATAGGTGGATATGTCTCAGATTTGAGTTAACGGAGGGTTAATAAATGAAAGTTATTCTTAAGGAAGATGTTAAGAGCATCGGTAAAAAAGGCACGTTGGTAACGGTATCCGACGGATATGCAAGAAATTTCCTTTTCCCGAGGGGCCTTGCTATCGAAGCAACTGCGGGTGCGCTCGGTGAGATGAAATCAAAGCAGGACTCTGAGCGTTACCGCTTAGAGCAGGAACTTATTCTTGCAAAAGAAAATGCGGCAAAATTGAGCGGCAAGACGGTAAAAATTACCGCCAAAGCGGGACAGAACGGTAAACTTTTTGGCTCTGTAACTTCAAAGGAAATTTCCGAGGGCATTAAGAGCCAGTATGCAATCGCGGTTGATAAGCGTAAGATTGAAGTTGCCGATATAAAGAATTTCGGAACGTATGAGGCGGAGGTTAAATTCCCGCAGGGCGTTACTGCAAAGATTAACGTACAGGTTGGCGAGTAAATAAAAAGTCGAGGGTAATTATGGCTGAGAGTGTATTTTTGCCGATTGATTCGGTGGATGTGCCGTATAGTCTTGAAGCGGAGCAGGCGGTACTTGGATGTGTGCTGATTGATCCTGCATGTATAAAATCGGTTTTGCTCCATCTTAAAGCAGATCATTTTTATATTCCGCAGCATAAGTCTATTTTCGGTGTTATAAAGGTTCTGGATTCGCAGGGTGTTAATATTGACCCCGTTGTTATCCTTGACCATCTTAAAAGAGACGGTGTATATGATGACGCAAGTGGCAAGAACTATCTGTTCAACCTTGCTCAGATGGTGCCATCCGTTGAAAACGTAGAAAATTATATAAGAATTGTTCTTGAAAAGTTTTATTTGCGTGAACTTGTCAGTATTTCAAGGAATGTTATGAAGTCTGCTTCCGATGCGGGAGCGGATGCAAATGAACTGCTCGAATTTGCTGAACAGAAGATTTATGATCTTCGTCAGGGCAAGAAGTCCGAAGGCCCGACTCGTTTGTCCGACGTTATTTCATCGGACGTGCTTGATACTCTCAATAAACTCAATTCTCCCAATAAAGAGGAGTATCTCGGTGTACCGACAGGCTTTTCAACTCTGGATAAAGTTATCACAGGCTTGCATAAATCCGACCTTATAGTAATCGGTGCTCGTCCCGGTATGGGTAAAACGAGTTTTGCACTCAATCTGTGCCGAAACGTCGGTATGCTTGCAAAGAAGAAAGTTTTGTTTTTCTCGTTGGAAATGAGTAAAGAACAACTTGCGCAAAGACTTTTGTCGTCGGAGGCAAGAATTCCAAGTTCAAAAATGAGAACGGGCGAACTTAATGATGACGAATGGGTAAGACTTTCCCACGCTATGACAGCGTTTGCGGGTTGTGAGATTTATCTTGACGATACTGCGAATACAACCGCGCAGGAAATGAAAGCAAAGATAAGACGCCTTGGCGACGTTGACCTTGTTATTATCGACTACCTGCAACTTATGAAATCGGGTGGAAAGTACGATGGCAATCGTGTTCAGGAAGTTTCTGAAATTACAAGAAACCTTAAACTTATGGCAAAGGATTTGAGAATCCCCGTTATCACTTGTTCACAGTTGTCCAGAGGACTTGAAACACGTGGTAAATCACATAAACCGCAACTTTCGGACTTGAGAGAATCGGGTTCAATTGAGCAGGATGCTGATATCGTTATGTTGCTTTATCGTGAGGCTTATTATAAAAACGATGCCAAGGAGGGCGTTGAGTTAGATCAGAACTCCGCTCAACTCGGTGTTGAAAAGAACAGACACGGCGGCACTATCACAATTGATTTACACTTTGAGCCGCAGTTTACAAGGTTTACTGCTGTGGAGCGTGTGCGTGATGAAGAATAAGGCTCTCGAAACAGCCCAAAATCATAATATGTTTGATAAGGCAGAGAGGATTATTGTTGGTTTGTCGGGTGGAGCGGATTCCGTGGCGTTATTGCATTTTCTGATTTCACAACGTGAGCGGTTTGGCTATGAAGTGTGCGCCGCGCATGTAAATCATATGCTTCGCGGTGATGAGTCTGAACGTGATGAAATTTTTGTCCGTTCATTGTGTGACGGGCTTGGTGTTCCGCTCAACGTATTGCGGACTGACGTTAATGCAGAAGCAAAGAAAAGGGGAGTCGGACAGGAAGAATGCGGGCGTCAGATACGCTATGAGTTCTTTCGTTCCTTATGCACTGATAATTGTCTTATTGCAACTGCACATACCTTGAGCGACAGCCTTGAAACGATTATCCTCAATATTGCGCGCGGTACGGGGCTTCACGGTCTTTGCGGAATCTCTGCGGTCAGGGGAAATATTATCCGCCCGCTTATTGAATGCACAAGGTCTGAGATAGAGCAGTATTGCCGCGACAACGATCTCAGTTTTGTAAATGACAGTTCCAACGATACAAGGGACTATAACCGTAATATAGTGCGTCTTGACGTTGTTCCGAAATTACTTGAACTTAATCCATCACTTTACAAAACGGTATTAAGAATGATAAAAAACAATATTGCTGACGATGAATTTTTGCGGTCGGAGGCTTTATCGCTTGTGGATTCTTCACGTCGCGCAGGCGGCTTTAGTGTGAATACACTCCTGGTTGCCCCAACGCCGATAAGAATGCGGGCAATATCAATTATAACAAGGGAAGTTTGTGGAATAATTCTTGAGGACGTTCATTCTCTGGCGGTTGATAAACTTATTACAAACGGTTACGGTGCGACAGTTTTGCCTAAGAAAAACGTCTGTGAGGTAAGAAATGGCAGATTGATTTTCAATCCTGTTTATGAAGAGGCGTTTTCAACATTCAGTTATGATTTTATCGTTGGAGAAAACGAAACTCCTTTGGGTAAAGTGTGCGCTTCGCTTGTAGCGGCAGAAGATTTTAAAAAAAATCATAAAAATTTCAAAAAACACTTAAAAAATACATTTGATTATGATAAGATAAATGGCAAACTCTTTTTTAGGAACAGAATTTTTGGAGACGAGATATGCCTCAGCGGCAGAAAATGTACAAAAAAGTTAAAAAAATTGTTCAATGAATCCAAACTGCCAACTGCCGTTCGTAGTCGTGTTCTTATGCTCTGCGATGATGGCGGAATCGTCTGGTTGCAAGGGTTTGGGGTTGCGGAAAGAGTAAGCATATCTGAAACGACAAAACAAGTTTTGGTTATTGAATCCGAAGACTTATAACATAAGGAGGAATAAAATTTGAAGACAAAAAAGAATGGTCTTGTTACGGTGCTGATATACTTTGTTGTAGCGATAGTGGTACTTGTAGGCATTTATATGCTTGTCGGCGATGAACAAGAGGAAAAGTTGAGTTACTCGGAACTCGTATCGGTGTTTCTCAATGACGAGGTTAAGGAGTATGCGCTTAACTTATCAAACGGCGAACTTGTTTATGTTCTGAAAGCAGAGCCCGAGAAGAAAGTAAGTTACAGCGTGCCAAGTGTCAACATTTTTCTTCAGGACGTTCACGACCATATAACTGAGTATAACAAGACCGTTGAGAAAGATCTGCAGGTTAAAGAAGAATGGGAACCCGGCAGATCAGGTTCAATGATACTGTCATTTCTTCCGACGATCCTGGTGATTATCATTACAATAGTGCTGTTCTTTGTAATGACACGTAAGATTAATAGCAGCGATGACAAGGCTATGAAGTTCGGTAAGGCTAAAACAAAGCAGATAACCGATGAAAAGCGCAAGACAACGTTTTCTGACGTTGAGGGCGCTGACGAGGAGAAAGAGGAACTTCGCGAAATTGTAGAATTTTTGAAGAATCCTTCAAAGTTCAACGATCTTGGCGCAAGAATTCCTAAGGGCGTTTTGCTTGTCGGACCTCCCGGAACGGGTAAAACCCTTCTTGCAAGAGCGGTTGCAGGCGAAGCAAAAGTTCCGTTTTTCTCAATTTCGGGTTCCGACTTTGTTGAGATGTTTGTTGGCGTCGGTGCTTCCCGTGTAAGAGATTTGTTCCAGCAGGCAAAGAAGGCGTCACCGTCAATCATTTTCATTGATGAGATTGATGCTGTTGGTCGTCATCGTGGTGCAGGTATGGGAGGCGGTCATGATGAGCGTGAGCAGACTCTTAACCAGCTTCTCGTTGAGATGGACGGTTTTGGAATTAACGAAGGCGTAATCATTATTGCCGCAACAAACCGCCCCGACATTCTTGATCCCGCACTTCTGAGACCGGGACGTTTTGACCGTCAGGTAATTGTCGGTCGTCCCGATATTAAAGGCCGTGAGTCAATTCTCAGACTTCACGCTAAAAACAAACCTCTCGCTCCCGACGTTGACCTCAAAAAGATTGCGGGCGCAACGGCAGGATTTACGGGCGCTGATCTTGAAAATCTTCTCAATGAGGCGGCTCTCCTTGCGGCTCGTAAAGACCTGAAAGCGATCACAATGGATGAAATCGAAGAAGCGACAATCAAAGTTGTTGCAGGTACTGAGAAAAAATCTGCAAAGATTACCGATAAGGAAAAGAAACTTGTTTCATACCATGAGGCAGGTCATGCGGTTGCAACCTACTACTCACCGACTCAGGACCCTGTTCACCAGATTTCCATTATTCCGAGAGGAATGGCAGGTGGTTACACAATGTCCATTCCGAGCGAAGACAGAAACTACGTTTCAAAGAAGCATATGCTTGAAAATATCGTTGTCCTCCTCGGTGGACGTGTTGCAGAGGCGTTGATACTCGGTGATATTTCCACAGGAGCGTCAAACGATATTGAGCGTGCATCAAAGATTGCAAGAAATATGATTACAAGATACGGAATGAGTGACAAACTCGGCCCGATCGCGTTTGGTTCATCTAATGATGAAGTTTTCCTCGGCAGAGATTACAGTCATATGAGAGATTATTCCGAGTCTGTTGCCGCTGAAATTGATGCAGAGGTAAGCAAAGTTATAACAGGTTGTTATAAACGCACAACGGACATCCTCTCCGAGCATATGGATAAACTTCACAAGGTTGCAGAATATCTCTTCAAGCACGAAAAGATTGATGGCGATGACTTCCGCAAGATTATGGAAGGCGAAGAAATTGTATCTGATGAAGAGTAATTAAATCAATAAAGATAAAAGCGGAAAATCTTTGGTTTTTCGCTTTTTATTTTTGCAAAAAGACTTGACATAATCGCAATATATAGTGTAAATTTAAATAGTATGTAACAAAATAGAATGTAGATATTTTGATATAGAGGTGATTTACTATGGCTAAAAAATCAACCTACGATAACGACAGTATATCCCAACTTAAAGGTGAAGACAGAGTAAGAAGACGTCCACAGGTCATTTTTGGCTCAAATGGTATTGAAGGTTGCGAACACTCAATTTTTGAGATTTTGTCAAACTCCATCGACGAAGCAAGAGAAGGTTACGGTAATAAAATTATCGTTACAAAGTTCAGGGACAATTCTGTAGAAATCCAGGATTTCGGACGAGGTATCCCTGTTGATTTCAATAATAAAGAGCAGAAGTTCAACTGGGAACTCATATTCTGCGAACTTTATGCGGGCGGTAAGATTGACAACGAAAACTATGAATATTCGCTCGGCCTTAATGGCCTCGGTTTGTGTGCTACGCAGTATGCATCCGAATATATGGATGCCGAGATTAAAAATGGTGGTTATATTTACAATCTCCATTTTGAAAAGGGAAGAAATGTTGGCGGACTTAAAAAACAGGAATATACAAAAAAAGATACGGGCACCAAAATAAAATGGCGCCCCGATCTTGAGGTGTTTACCGATATTGACGTTTCCGATGAACGCTATCACGATATGATAAAGCGTCAGGCGGCAGTAAACAGAGGCGTAAAGTTTGTTCTCAACGTTGAAAAGGACAAGGGCTTTGAAACGACGGAATATTTGTACGAGGACGGTATAGTTGAGTACGTTCAGGAACGCATTGGCAATAGCGGTATTTCCGACGTTCAACATTGGATTTCAGGTGAGCGTTTCGGCAGAGACAGAGATGACTTGGCTGAATACAAGGTAAAAATGGAAGTTGCGCTTGCTTTCTCCAATAAAGTTAAACTTAAAGATTATTTCCATAATTCAAGTTGGCTCGAACACGGCGGTGCGCCTGAAAAAGCGGTAAAAAGTGCATTCATTTCCCAGATTGATGCGTATCTGAAGCAAAATAATAAATATACCAAGAGTGATGCTAAAATATCCTATCAGGATATTGACGATTGTCTTGTGATTGTAATATCCTCTTTTTCAACCCAGACTTCTTACGAAAACCAGACAAAGAAGTCAATTAATAATAAATTTATTCAGGAAGCGATGGCGGACTTCCTTCGTCAGCAGTTAGAGGTATATTTCCTTGAAAACAAGGTTGAAGCCGAGAAAATTGCCGAGCAGATTCTTATAAATATGCGTAGCCGCATTAAGTCCGAAGCGGTGCGCCAGAATATAAAAAAGACAGGCAGTGTCGGCGGTAAAGATATGCTCAACCGTGTCCAGAAATTCGTTGACTGCCGTAGTAAAAATGTTGATGAGCGTGAGATATTCATAGTAGAGGGTGACTCTGCTCTCGGCGCTTGTAAGCAGGCGAGAGACCCGTATTTTCAAGCAATAATTCCCGTCAGAGGCAAAATTTTAAACTGCTTGAAGGCGGATTATGGCAAGATTTTCAAGAATGAGATTATAACCGATCTTATAAAGGTTCTCGGTTGCGGCGTTGAAGTTAAAGCAAAGGCAAGCAAAGACCTTTCTTCCTTTGATTTGTCACTCCTGCGCTGGAATAAAGTTATTATCTGTACTGATGCCGACGTTGACGGTTTCCAGATCAGAACACTTATTCTTACTATGCTGTATCGTCTTACCCCCACTCTCATTGAGGAGGGCAAGGTGTTTATTGCCGAATCACCCCTGTACGAAATCAATACTAAAAACGATGTTTGGTTTGCTTACACAGAGCGCGAAAAGGCGGAAATTCTCCAAAAAATCGGTAATGCAAAATATACAATTCAGCGCTCAAAGGGACTTGGTGAAAACGAGGCAGAAATGATGAGCCTTACAACTATGAATCCTGCTACACGCAGACTTATCAAAGTTGAACCGGCTGATGCTCAGAGAACGTCTGAGATGTTTGATTTGCTTTTGGGCGACAACCTCGCAGGACGTAAGGAGCATATTGCAAAATACGGTCATATGTACACTGACCTTGCAGATATTTCTTAAAGGGAGGCGATAAAAATGGCTTCTAAAAAAAGCAGTAAAAAGGCGGCAACGTCTGCTGAAAAGAATGAAAATATCCATATAGAGGGTGCAGGAACCGTTGTTTATCAGCCTATTACCGAAACTCTTGAAACCAACTATATGCCCTATGCGATGAGCGTAATTATCTCCCGTGCAATTCCTGAAATTGACGGTTTCAAGCCTTCGCACAGAAAACTCTTATACACAATGTTTAAGATGGGATTACTTAACGGTGGTAAAATAAAATCCGCAAACATCGTTGGTAGAACCATGCAACTCAACCCCCATGGCGACGCTGCAATTTATGACACGATGGTGCGTCTTTCAAGGGGATACGGTGCACTTCTGCATCCGTACGTTGACTCAAAAGGTAACTTCGGTAAAGCGTATTCAAGGGATATGCAGTGCGCGGCTTCAAGATATACGGAGGCAAAACTCGACACCCTTGCAAATGAGATTTTTGCTGATATTGACAAGAATACCGTTGATTTTGTTGACAACTACGATGGAACTATGAAAGAGCCCGTTTTGTTGCCCGTTACTTTCCCATCGGTTTTGGTTAATGCCAACACAGGTATCGCGGTTGGTATGGCAAGTTCAATCTGTTCTTTCAATCTTGGTGAAGTTTGCCAGACCACCATTGAACTTATGAAAAATCCCGATCACTATGTTTCGGATACGCTTAAAGCGCCTGATTTTTCGGGCGGCGCAAGTATTATTTACAATGGCAGGGAACTTGAGGATATCTACTCAACGGGTAGAGGTAGTTTCAAACTTCGCTCAAAGTACACTTACGATAAGGCGAACAACTGCATTGATATAACCGAAATTCCCGCAACAACCACCATTGAGGCAATTATTGATAAAGTTATCGATCTCGTCAAAGCGGGTAAACTCAAAGACATTTCCGATATCCGCGATGAAACAGGTATCAACGGTCTGAGAATTACTATTGACATCAAAAGGGGAGTTGACCCCGATGCATTGATGAGAAAACTTTATAAGTTGACTCCACTTGAAGATAGTTTTTCTTGTAATTTCAACGTTCTTGTCGGTGGTATGCCCAGAGTAATGGGCGTAAAGGAATTGCTCAACGAGTGGGTGGCTTTCCGTACCTCCTGCGTGCGTCGTCGCATTGAATACACTCTTGCAAGAAAGAAGGAGCAGTTACATCTTTTGTATGCTCTCCAAAAGATATTACTTGATATTGATAAGGCGATAAAAATCATCAGGAATACTGATGAAGACGCTGAGGTTATTCCCAATCTTATGATTGGATTCGGTATTGACGAAACTCAGGCGGAGTTCGTTGCTGAAATAAAACTTCGTCATTTGAATAAGGAGTACATTCTCCGCAAGGTTTCGGAAATTGAAAATCTTGAAAAAGAGATTGCCGACCTTGAAACAACTTTGTCAAGCCGTGTCGGAATCAGAAATATCATTATCAAGGAACTTGAAAATATAATCAAAAAATATGCCGAGCCGAGAAAGACGGACATAATTTATGAGGACGAACTTCCCGTATATGAGGAAGAGGAGGAAGTGCCCGATTATCCCGTAACATTGTTCTTTACAGCGGCAGGATATTTCAAAAAGATTACCCCGCTTTCTTTGCGTATGAGCGGTGAGCATAAACTCAAAGAGGGGGACTATATCACTCAGCAAATAGAAACCACAAACAACACCTCGTTGTTGTTCTTCACCGATAAGTGTCAACTTTATAAGAGTAATGCTTCACAGTTTGATGACACAAAGGCGAGCGTGCTTGGTGATTACGTTGCATCCAGACTATCAATGGGTGAGGGCGAAAACAGTATTTATATGGCGGCGCTCAAAAAGTATGAGGGTTATATGCTTTTCTTCTTTGAAAACGGTAAAGTTGCCAAGGTAGATGCTGTGTCGTATGAAACAAAGAATAATCGTAAAAAACTTCTCAACGCTTATTCCGACCGTTCGCCACTTGTTGCTGTCAGATATGTTGAGAAGGATGCGGAGTTTGTAATTAAAACTTCAAACGGCAGATATATTCTTTTCAATTCCGGTGCGATTGCATCCAAGAGTGCGAGAGATACTCTCGGTGTTGCGGTTGTAACTCTTAAAAAGGGTCACCGTGTAATGAGCGTTGAGGATTATACTGATGGCATGTTTGAAAATCCCTCTCGTTACAGAACAAAGAATTTGCCTTCAAAAGGTGCAATTCTTTCTGCTGCTGACTTAGGTGAGGAGCAAATCAGTCTTTAATAAAAAAACCGTTTTTGTTGGGCATCCCCACAAAAACGGTTGCGAGATAAATACAAACGCGGTTTATTTACATCGCAAAATTATCTTTTGCATATTCTGAAGAAAAATTACTGTAAAATAATGTATGATTTGATACGAAAAAGACTTGATTTTATTTTCAATATGTGTTAAAATTCTTAAATGTATTAATTTGATAATTTTATGGAGGTTTTATATATGGGCGTTATTCCGTACATTTTGGGTGCAGTACTCATCGTAGTTTCCATCATTATCATTCTTGTTGTACTTCTTCAGGAGAGCAAGAATTCCGGTCTTTCCGGTGCAATCGGTGGTGGCTCTGAGTCCTACCTTGGCAATTCGAAGGGTTCATCCATCGGCGCAAAACTTGCAAAACTCACAAAGATTTGTGCAATATTGTTCTTCGTTTTGGCTATCGCAGTTTACGTTATCTTGTTGTTTTTGAAGTAATCAAATTGGCAGCAGTCTTTTGACTGCTGCTTTTTATTTTTTTATAAAAATATGGTCGGGACAAAAATGTCCCGACCTTTTTAATTATTTTGTATAGTTGTCGAAATAACCCTGAATGTAAACAATGGGAGTACCTTTGTCACCACTACCGGATGTAAGGTCACAAAGTGAACCGATAAGGTCGGTAAGCTGACGGGGTGTTGTACCCTGAGATGCCATAGAGCCTTTGAGGTTGCCGTCCTTTTCTCTGATTCTCTTTGAAATTGCTTCTTTAAGAGCGTCGCCGGAAAGGTCGGCAAAGTCGTTGTCAGCAAGATACTTGAGTTTAAGTTCGTTGGGCTGTCCTGCAAGTCCGGATGTGAAGCCGGGGGAAACAACAGGGTCAGCAAGTTCCCAGATTTTACCTACGGGATCTTTAAATGCGCCGTCGCCGTAAACCATAACCTCAAAAGTCTTTCCGGTTCTGTCAAGGAGCATTTTCTGAACTTCCTCAACAAAAGCCTGAGAATTTCTGGGGAAGAGTTTAACAGTGTCTTCTGTTGCCTTGTTGGAACCAAGCAAACCGCAGAAATCATTGTAACCGCTGTTGTTTATGGGCGTGGTCAAAATGTCCTCAAGGTTGAATACTTTCTCGGCACCCGCTTTGTTAAGTAAACGCTTTGTGCGTGCTCTTGAATGGATGTCGCAGGAGAGAACATTCTTTGTATAGTTGAGAATTGTTGTAGCGTTGTTTGAGAAGATGATTTCACATTCTGCACCGCACTCGCGGATGAGGTTTCCGTAGTATTCAACGTAGTCAACGCCGGTAAACGGATGGAGAATATGGCCGAAGAGTTCTCTGTATTTTTCTTCAGTGAGAACGTCTGTGTAGGGGTTAACGCCCATTTCGTCAAGCATATCAATGTCAAACAAGTGGTTACCTACTTCATCAGATGGATAGCTGAGCATAAGGGTGATTTTCTTTGCACCTTTTGCAATGCCTCTGAGGCAGATTGCAAAACGGTTTCTGCTGAGGATGGGGAAAATAACACCGATATGACCATCAGGGAATTTAGCCCTGACGTCTGCTGCAATGTCGTCTGTGGAAGCGTAGTTTCCTTGTGCACGGGCAACGATTGCCTCAGTAACTGCAACAACGTCTTTTTCGCCGATTGTGATATTTTCTGCTGCAATACAGTTGCAGATACTGTCTACAACGATCTGAGCAAGATTGTCACCTTCGCGGATGATGGGGGCACGAACACCGCGAACTACTGTTCCAACGGTTCTTTCCATTTTGAATTCCTCCAATTATTTAATATTGAATTATTTATAATATGGTTTATTGACAATACAAAAGTATTATACTACAATAACGGATATGAGTAAAGTTTTTATTTCTTTTAGATTTCATAAATATTACTTATGAGGTGGTACGATGCCAAAGAATGTTTCATTGGATCTTTACAAGGTTTTTGTTTCGGTTTATGAGTGTGGCTCTTTTTCCTCGGCAGCACGGGAATTGTACGTTACCCAGCCCGCTGTGAGTCAGTCGATAAAACAACTTGAATCTGCGCTGGAAGTAACTCTGTTCACAAGGGATAAAAAGAAAGTTATACCCACTGCCGAAGCGGATCAACTCTATTCAATGATTAGCCCTGCGCTTGATATGATAGACGTTGCGGAAGACAATGTTGAAAAGATGCGACACATGGCGTCGGGTAGTTTATCAATTAGTGCGGGCGATGCCGTGCTTAAATACTACCTTTTGCCTTGCTTAAAAGAGTTCAGAGAGAAATATCCGAATATAAACATCGTTGTAACCAATAAAACAAGTACGGAAGCGTTTGAACTGCTTAAATCGGGCAAAATTGACGTTGCATTTGTAAATACTCCGATTAATGACGAAACGTTAATGCACAAGACTTGTATCAGAATTCACGATGTTTTTATCGCAGGGGAGAAGTTTTCCGATATGAAGGGCAGGGCAGTCAGCGGAGAAGAGTTAGCCACTAAACCCCTCATGATGCTCGAAAAACTTTCAAATTCAAGGCGTGCCGTTGATGGCGAGTTTTTGAAACGCGGGATCGTACTTTCGCCCCAATTGGAACTCGTCACACACGATTTGCTTGTTGATTTTGCAAAGATAAATTTCGGCGTATCATGTGTAACAAGAGAATTTGTTGATTTCAGCGATGGCGGATTGTTTGAAATTAATCTCGACGTACCGCTTCCCGAAAGAGCGGTTGCGTTGTGTTGGGCAAAGAATTTCAATATGTCTATTGCAAAGCAGTGCTTTATTGATATGATTCAGGAGTTTTTTGAAAACTAAAATTCCTATTTCACAAGTTTTACAAGAGTGCTTGAGCCGATACGGTCAGCGCCGAGTTCTAAAAACCTTTGGGCTTGCTCAAAGGTTTTTATTCCGCCCGAAGCCTTGATTTTCTTGCCGTTTGTAAGATGTTTCTTGAATAATACAACGTCTTCCTCTGTTGCACCACCTGTTGAAAAGCCTGTTGATGTTTTGATAAAATCGGCGTTTGACTGAGAAATAATCTCGCAAAGTCTGATTTTTTCATCCGTTGTAAGTAAGCACGTTTCAACAATTACTTTCAGCACTTTGCCGTCGCAGATTTCAGCAACCGCGTTGATTTCTTCAAGAATCGCGTCATAGTTGCCCGACTTTACGTCGCCAAGATTTATCATCAATTCAATCTCAGTCGCACCGCATCTGATGGCGTCAAGTGTTTCAATGATTTTTATGTTGCGGGTGCTGTAACCGTTGGGGTAACCAATAACTGTGCAAACGTCAATATTGCTTGAGTAGTTTGCGGCAAACTCAACAAAGCAAGGAGCAACACAAATACTTGCAACGCCGTTTGCTTCCGCTTCATTGCAAACCTGTGCAACGTCAAACTCTGTAGCGGTCGGGGAGAGGATTGCGTAGTCCGTGCGGGACAGAATATTCTTAATTTGTTCTTTTGTCATTTTTGAAATCTCCTTTCGGTGCAATAAAGATTTGCACCTTTTTTATTGTACCACAGTTGACATAAAATACCAAATATTTTGTTTAGTTATTTTTAAATTATTTTTCAGTTAAAAAATAAAAATCAGTCGCGTTTTGCGGCTGATTTTTGTCATTATATTGTTTCGCTGGCTTTTTCAAAACCTATCAGCAATCCGCCTTTTTCTGCATAGAAACTGCAAAGACCTCTGCATTCATAAACGGCAACTTGCACCTTTGAGAAGTTCTTTTGAATCAGTTTTTTTAGTTGTTTTCCTGCTTCTTCATTGAAGCAATGAGCAATCTTGACTTTGCTGCCGTGAGAAAGACCGAGTACTTTCAAATTCTTCACAATATTTTCGAGTGCGTTTTTCTCGCCCCTGCACTTGTCAAGCGCTTCCAGATCGCCTTTGTCACTTGCTTTTCCAACCATTCGGATGCCGAGAATTCCTGCCATTTTTGCAGCAATAGGGCTGATTCTGCCGTTGTTTGCAAGGTTTTTCATTGATTGGAGCATAAACAAAAGCCCCGTCCGTTTGCTGTATTTTTTGATTTCGCGGCATACTTCGTCAAATTCTTTTTCTGCCGTAATGAGTTCCTGTAACTTTTCAATAATGAGGTGCATTTCCGGACCTGTTGTTAGTGAGTCAAGAACAAAAACTTTGCGGTCGGGATATGTTTCTTCGTAAGTTTTCTTCGCAAGCATAGCGGAGTTATAACTACCCGACAGTGTTCCCGTAATTGTTACACAGAATACGTTTTCAGCATCTCCGAATGCGGAGAGCCAGTCGTCAGCATTGGGGCAGGAGGTGGAGGACTTTCCTTTGTAATTTTGAAGGAAATCTACCATTTCAAGTACGTTGAGGCTGTCGTTGTCAACGTATTCCTTTTGTGAAGTTATAATTTTAAGGGGTGCGGTTTCAAATGAAATATTTTCCAAATTAAAGATGTCGCAGGATGAGTCCGCAACGATTTTTGTTTTTGTCAAATTCAAGATAAAGTCTTCCTTTCAAGTTTTATGTTGTAGGAGTTCGTAAACCCTGAATATGATATTAACTGTCGGAGTGGAATAACTCAACCTACTTCAATTTTTGGAAGTAAACGATTCAAAATGCGCCGGTAGAGAAAGAAAACAATAACTCTACTATTAGTAGGGTCGTTGATATATCAACGTTTTTATACATAGGATAAGGATATAAAAAACGCTACGAATGAATTGCTTCAAACGTAGCGTTTGCTTTTTTATTAAACGTGTTTAAATTCAAGTGATGGTTTATGGCATTTTTTCGCAATCGTAGATATCACGAAATATCCGCCGTAAACTACGAGGCACGTGCCAAACACACATAACACAACCATCAGCGGCATAACCTCGTTGGAGAGGAAGGGGAAAATACTGTATTCTATAAAGAACCAGTTTTGTCCCGGACCGTAGAGTGTATTGCCGATTATTGCCCAGACAAGTATGCCGAGAATTACGCAAAACTCTTTCCAGATTTTTTTGAATTCCAGTTTTACTGCGCCGAGGGATAGGTTGAGCGCGCCCCAGGCGAATAAGAAACCGTGAAACATAAATTTTGAGAAAATAACGTAGCTGAACGGAGGTTGACCGCCGAGTGCGGAGCCGGGGTAACACATCCACATAAGTGATGACGCTACAGATAACGTAACGATTGCGCTTTTGATTTTGCTGAATTTTTTGCTGAACTGAACGAAAGGCACTAACGTCGCCATAATCGTGCAGATATGGAACGGTAAATCATTAATGCCGATTGAGTAACCGTAACTGTCCGATAACGGCATCAGGAAGAAGTCGGAAACGTAAATACCTATTGTTATGTATGCAAAAACTCGAATTGTTTTCTCTTTTGCTTTATCATCCTTGTGCATATACAGGAAAGAGATCAATATAAATCCGCCGATTATCACTAATAGATACAGAAAATGCCAACGATCAAATAACCCGATTTTTAGTTTGGAATTCTTTTCGCTCAGTAGCCAATAAACGAATTCTTTCACAAAAATACGCCTCCAAAATATGTTGGATATTAAAGTAATTTGTCGTATTATAGCACATAAAAACAAAAACTTCAATATGCTTGACGTTTATAACGTCGGTGTAATAAAATGGGTTATATCTATTAATGATATACTGCATCAAAAGATGTATTATGACGGTGGTTGTATACTGAAATGAGAAAAATTATTGCACAAAAACCCTAATAAATTACTTGACAACAATTACATAATATGATATTATAATCCCGTTGTCTTTGGAGAGGTGTCCGAGTGGTTTAAGGAGCTGGTCTTGAAAACCAGTGACTCGCAAGAGCCAAGAGTTCGAATCTCTTCCTCTCCGCCACATCAATCTCTGCGTTATCCGCGCAGAGATTGCCCAAATAAATAACTTTAAAAACGTTACACATGGAGAAGTACTCAAGTGGTGACGAGGCGCCCCTGCTAAGGGCGTAGGTCGGGTAACCGGCGCGAGGGTTCAAGTCCCTCCTTCTCCGCCAAAAAACAGCGATAACCTTAACGGTTGTCGCTGTTTTTTTGTGTGTAAGTTTTGAGAGGGACTTGAACCCGAGAGGGTACGAACGTAAAGCCAAACAGTTCGGGGAACTGTTTGGCAGTGAGTAGGTGCGATGGCGGGTACTGAACACGGTAGTGTTCGGTCGCAGAGCAGTGTAAATTGCCTTGCAATTTACGTCAAGTCCCGTGCTGAATGCACGATGATGTTTTGTGCGGGAATACTTGAACCCGAGAGGGATGATATTGTTTTAATAAGTCGTTTTTTGTTGACAATAGATTAGTGTTGATGTAATATCAAGAAAAAGGGGGGGGTTACGTGAAATTTGATGCGTTTATAAGTTACAGGCGTAAAAATGGTTTTGAAATGGCTCGTTTGATCCGGGATCATTTGCACAACCAAGGTTTAAAATGCTATTTGGATACCGAAGAAAACAGAAACGGTGATTTTGGTGAACACTTGGTTGAGGCAATTCATAATTCATCTAATTTCATACTGGTTTTACCCAAAGATGCGTTAAAACGTTGCATTAATGAGGATGATTGGGTGCGTCGCGAAGTGGAGGCAGCGTATGGAAAATGTACGATTATCCCCGTAATGTATCCGGATTTCAAGTGGCCCAAAAAATTGTATTCCCAATTACCTGATGCTATTGTCAATCTTGAAAATCAGCAGGGTGTTACAGCGGTCGATGAGTATTTCCCTTATATGATTGAAAAAATTATTGCTTTAATGGATAAGGTTTCTGTCAAAAGGACTAAAAAGGTATCCGTATATACAGAGTCATCTAATTTTTTGTTTAATAAAGCCAGAGAAACAGATAAGCTTGTAAGTGTTGATATGGCTTTCCATTCCGGCAGTGAGTGGCATAGAAACACAGAAATGGTTGATTCTATGTCGCAACTTATTTCTATGGACTGTAAAATAAGAGTTATCATAAATTCTCCTGAATCTGTGGAAACTGTTTGTGAGCATATGAAACAGCCGCATAAAAAATATGTTAAATTTGAAACAAACATTGAGGAATGGCGTGAATTTGCAAGTGAGAATCCAGACAATGTTTTTGTGCGAGTTCTTGATCTTCCTTTATTGCATCGTATTTACATAGTGCGTGGAGAAAATGGTGGAAGTGCCAATATTAAGTATTACTCTTATGGTAACTATACTCCTGATAAAGATTTTCGCCTTTCGTTCGATTCGCCTTCGCCGGAGTATAAACTTTATCAAGAGGAATTCGAGTATCTTTGGAATATCGCAAAGGAAATTAAATAGTTTATGTTTGTAAGAAAAACTACGGAATCCGATCTTGCTTGTATTGGCGAGATTTATGAAAACGCAAGGCGTTTTATGCGAGAGAGTGGAAATCCGAATCAATGGAATAATGGTCTGCCAAACGCTGACACTGCGCGGCAGGATATGGAGCGAGGAGTCGGCTACATTGTTGAGGACGAGGGAAAAATTCTTGCGGTTTTTATGTTCTCTGTTGAGAATGATCCCACCTATACAAATATTTATAACGGTGCGTGGCTTTCGGACGAGCCATACGGAGTTATTCATCGCATCGCTGTTGCAGAGCAGGGGAGCGGAATTATTGATTATTGTATAAATTACTGTTTTGCAATATGTCACAATCTGCGTATTGATACGCATCGCGATAATATACCGATGCGTCGGGCGCTAGAAAAACGCGGATTTCAGTATTGCGGAATAATATATCTCGAAAACGGCGACGAGCGGATTGCATATCAAAAGATGATATAAGTTTAATAGTACATATAAAAAGGAAGCGATTTGTGTTGCTTCCTTTTTGTTTATAGTATTTTGTAACTTAAGAATAACTTATCTTTTTTGATAAAAACTTTTAACAAAACTTATTAGGAGAAATGAAACTATGTGTACGGCTATTGCGTATAAAACGAAAGATTTTTATTTTGGCAGGACTCTCGATTATGATTTTTCATATAACGAAAATGTGGTGATAACGCCGCGCAATTATAAGTTTGATTTTGTGAACGGTAAGCGGATTGAAAATCACTATGCACTGATTGGAATGGCGTACGTTGTTGGTGATTATCCGTTGTATTATGATGCAACAAATGAAAAGGGGCTTTCTATGGCGGGGCTTAATTTTGTGGGTAATGCGTATTACGGAAATTGGCTTCGGGATAAAGACAACGTTGCAAGTTTTGAGTTTATCCCTTGGCTTCTTTCTCAATGCGCCACTGTGCAGGAGGCGAGGGTGATGCTTGATAAAATCAATCTGACTTCGGACGCTTTCAGTCGGGAATTACCGCCGTCACAACTGCATTGGATGCTTGCTGATAAGAGTGAAACTCTTGTTGTTGAATCGGTAAAAGAGGGACTGAAAATATACGATAACCCCGTCGGGGTTTTAACCAACAATCCACCGTTTGATGAGCAGAGTTTTAATCTGAATAATTATATGTCATTGTCGGCGAAAGAACCCGAAAACACCTTCTGCGCTGATTTGCCGCTGTATGTGTACAGCAGGGGAATGGGCGCGCTCGGTTTGCCCGGTGATTTGTCCTCTCAATCACGCTTTGTCCGAGCGACTTTTGTGAAACTGAATTCAATTGCTGATGAAAATGAAACCGATAGCGTAAATCAGTTTTTTCATATTCTTTCTTCGGTTGAACAGCAGCGCGGTTGTTGTAGGATAGATGACGGGTATGAAATTACAATTTATTCTTCTTGTTGTAATTCCGACAGGGGAATTTACTATTACACAACTTACGGTAATCATCAGATCTCTGCAGTTGATATGAACAAGGAAAATTTAAACGACAATACTTTGATAAAATATCCGCTTTTGATGGGTGAACAGATAAAATTTCAAAATTAAACTTCAAGCGACAATTTTCAGCAAAAGTTGTCGCTTGTATATTGTTTTAATATGTGTTAAAATATTCCAAAAAGGAGGACGGGCAAATGGAACTTTCTTTTAAAAAATATATGGAAAAGACAACGTCAGGAAAAATTCTCTGCTTCATTTCGGTTATGCTCGCTTTTTTTGTAACGTTGTGGCAAGCGTATACAGTCTTGACTTTTAACTGTATCCAAAATGCTGAAACGTACACTTATTACAAGATTGCAAAGATTGCGGCGGATAACAGTACACTTTATCCGTCAATAACGAATCTGTATGATAATGAAATTTACAGCCCGGGTTTTATAAATTATCTTACGATGCTCTTTAAGATTAACGGCGGCTTGAGATTTGCACTTTTATGCAACGTAGCATTAACTCTTTTGTTGGCATTTTTGATTTACTTTGTTGCTTCAAGAGTGTTTAAAAGGCGCGGTATAGGCTTTATCAGCGTTATTATATTTGAACTTACTCTTTCCTACACTTGTGCGGTGCTTTTCCTGCGTAGTGAACTTTTGCTCTCTGTTGCCCTCTTTGGCGGATTTGCGCTCTGCCTTTCAAAATTCAAGGGCAGATACATTCTTGCGGGCGCTGTTTTTGCATACGCGTGCTGGATAAATTTGATTGCACTTGTGTTTATTGCAGCAGCAATAATTTATCTTTTGCTTCAGAAATACGGCGCGCACAATGCGTTCAAAATTGTCGCTTCGCTTGTTTGTGTTGTGCTTGTAATTCAGGTCAGTTCGTACTATATTTCGGGCTACTCCACCTTTATTTCACCCGTTTCGGGCAAAGAGGTTATGGAGTCTGCCAACGATTATACAAATGGCAGATACGGTACGCAGGAGGTCTTTGCAGAGGGTAAGGAAGGATATATTCCAAACGCAAACTCTCTGACGTTTATTGAGAAGAACAATTACTGGCTCTCTCAGTCAAGTGAGTGGATTTCCAATAATTTCGGTACGTATCTTTCTCAGATTCCCAATAAACTTTTTACGATTTATGCACCCGATACTCACTACATTTATTCTTATTATCTGAACTTGCCGTTTAATGGTACGGGCGTGCTTTCAACAACTCTTGGTAATTTTTTTACATTCAACTTCGGTGCGCTTTCGTGGGTTGATGGCGTGATGATATTCAATCAGTTTGTGTATTGGTTGACTCTCTTGTTCGCGGTGGCAACAACTATAGGTTTTATCATTGTCAGAAAGCATCGCAAAGCGCTGATATCGCTTTGGATTTTCCCGCTTTTTTCTACTTTAATTTATATGATTGGCTCCGCAGAGTCGGTTATGCACGTTATATTTATGCCCGTGTTCATTATGATTGCTGCGGCGGGAATCAGTCACACTCTTATGAGAAAAACCAGAGAAACGTGCTTGGGAGCGGATGTATCGTCAACGGATGACAACGTTGCTGAGCAAGCCGCAGTTACTGAAACACAGGAAGCACCACAAGCGGAATAGGATAATCAATATAAAAAACTCCTACGGAATTTCCGTAGGAGTTTTTTGCTATTCTTCTGTAGTGTCGGGTTCCGATGTGTCGGTGGTTTCTTCAAATGAAATCTCATCTGCATCGTCAGCCGTTACTTCAATGTTGAATCCACCATCTAATACGGCATCGTCGGATATTAGTGCCGTTTTTGCTGCCGCACGTTTTCTCATAAGCAAGCATATAGCCAAAACAACGACAAGGAGCATAACGCCCACAAAACTGCCAAGCAATCCCAGTTTGAATCCCTGCGGGAAGAAACTGAATTCGACGGTATGCTCACCGGGCGAAAGTTCAATATAGAGTAATGCGCCCTGTAGCGACAACGTTTCAACTTCTACACCATCAACTTTTACCGTCCAGCCTTTATCATAAGGAATGGAAGTGTAGAGCAGGCAATCTTCCGTTGCAGTAACAGTGCCTTTGATGTGCGTGTCGTCGTGTTCTGTTATATTAAGACCACCGTTTTTAAATTTAGCGTATGCTTTTTCAAAACTTTCTCTGTTGAAACCGTAAGCATTGAGATAGTAAAAACCGCTGTCGCCCCTATCTTCATCAAACGGAATATATACGTTTATGAGTGTGCCTGCTTCAACATAACCAACGTCGAGAATGTGTCTTTCCGAAGTGCCGGGGTTTATGTTGAAGTCGTCATAGGAAATTACAACACAGTCAACGTTGCTTGAATAGAAGTAGAAGTAGACGTTCTGAGACTCTTCAATAAGGAATTTAACGTTGATATATGCAAACTGTCCGCCGTTCTCTCTGAAGAATGAATTCTGACCAACGTAGGGTACGGCGTCTGCGGAATGTGTAATATTGGAATATTCTGCGGAAGTTGCAAAAATGGTTGTGAACACGTCGTCCATTCTTTCACCATACGCGGTGTGGAGAAAAGATGACTGTGTTGCAAACGGATCGGATTCGGAAACTCTCCAGGAAGCAAGAGCGTTATCTGCGCAGAATGCTACAGGGAGATGATATTTGTTTTCGTAAACGGAAATATCTCCGACCGTGTCTTTTAGTTCGTAGTAATCATCACCGAGATTTGTTGTACCCATAAAGTATTTTATAGAGAACATACTGTTGTATATCGGTGTGTTCATCGAATAGATGTAACTGTTGATCTTGTTACCTTTGATTCCAAGATATTGCTGGAGATTTGAAAGTTTCTCCGATGCCATTGAACTGAAAGTAGAAACACCTCTGTAATTGAACAAAGCGGGATCGTTACAGGTGAGGCTTGTGATTCTCTCAATTCTGTAGAAACCGTCGTCTTCTTCCTCAAGTTTATTAACAATCTTATTTGTTGACTCAACGTCGGCAAGGTATACATCTTTTCTTACATCCATTGCATAGTTTCTTGTGTTTGATGCGGCAATTTCAAGCAGTACCACAAGCACAAGGCACCAGAGTATTTTCTTTGCATATTGAGGCTTTGTTATATACAGCGCGATAATTGCAGTGTATGCAACAAGGAATATGAGCGAAATATAAACTGTGAGTTCATCAACGTTCTTAGAGCCGAGTTCCTGAATTATAACAATAAATGCGCCGATAATAAGGCTTGATATTCCAAGTGATTGCATTTTGACCGAGCCCATATTAGTAAACGCCTTGAATGCCATTGTAAGCAAAATGAACGAATACATAAATGAGAAACGGTAAGGCAAATCGTTAGGAAAGTGGAATCCGTGCCAGATGAAATTGAGATAGTTGTGGTTGAAACTGAAGAAGAAAATAGCGAGAAGAATGAGTGAAACAACCTTTTCTCTGACTGTAATTTTCTTCGATAGCAGATAAATTGGGATCAGCACAACTGTCAACATTCCGCAGTAAACGTTCGGTAAAACGTCCGTGCCGCTGCTTCTGATTGTCGGTTCGGCGCTTGCAAGATGGTTTGCGATAAAGTCAAAAATGTTGAAATAATAACCTGCTTCTGTCGGGAAACTGTTACCCGTTGCGGATGAACCCTGCAAAATGTAGACAGTCGGAATGAGTAGGAATGCCGCAAGCAAAGCGGCAATAATGCTTGACATAGCAAACAAACCGCCGGAGGTCAGGAATCTGCTGTTGCCTAATCTCTTTAGTATCGATGTTTGTTCTTTTTCTTCATCATCGTTTTCGCTGATTACTGCATCCGTGCCGTCAAAAAATTCAACGTAAGTTTCTGTATCTGTGTTTTTTGACGTGAATTTGTACTTTGAGAAATAGTAAACGAAGAAGTAAATGACAAGGAATATGCAGGTCATATATGCCATATAGTAATTGCTTATCATAATGAAGAAGAGCGATACGATATACAGCATAAACTTGCGCTTGTTGATAATTCTCTCCACACCGAGAATTACGAGCGGGAAGAATACCATAGCGTCAAGCCACATAATATTCCAATAGTAAGCAAGGAAATATGCGCAGAATCCGTAAAGCACACCAAATGCGGGGAGTGAGAGGTTGTTTACTTTGTTGGATTTTTTGAGGTAGTATGCAAAGAACGTGCTTGCAAATGCAACTTTGAGGAGTATCAGGCAGGAGATTGCTTCTGTAACATTCTCTTGACCGAACAGGAGAACTATTACGTTAAACGGACTGCCGAGGTAGTTTGAGAAGTTACCAAGGAATCCACCGCCGAGTCCTGAATACCATGAGTAAAGCAAACTGTGACCTTCCGATAATCTCTCGTAAAGTTCGCTCATAAGGGGAGCATATTGGTGGTAAAGGTCCATTCTCATTATCGTAATGTTTCCGAAAGGTACGAGCCTGTAAACAAAGTAAACAATGAGCATAATAACGCTCGCCGCAGCAAAGGTGAGATAAACGTACCGGTTTTCGTGAATAGTCTTTTTAATCAAATCCGTTGATTTGCTATCGCCAAAAACGAAAAATTTGCTCAGAAAATAGTTTGCAATTATAACGATTATTGCAACGAGGATTTTAGAAACGTTTGCGTTCATTCTGAACAATCCGACCGTTATTATCATCCAGAGTGTTTCAATGAGGAATGAAAGTAAACGGCCCGCAACAAACAACCCGAATTTTCGCAATCCGTCGCCGGTGGTTTCATCACTGTCGTTGAAGACAAATTTTTTGTTTGTAAAGTAAGCAAATACTACTGCCGCAACCCAAGCGATCGTGTTGGAAACGAGGTAGTTTACTCCAAAAATATTGTATAAAGCGAAGTAAACAATGTAGTTAACAAGGGTAGTAAGTACGCCGAAAATAACGTAGGTTATCGTTTCCTTGTTTACAAACTTGTTGAAAAGTTTTTTTATCATAACTTGTCCACCTAAAAGTTAGTTTTGTTTTTATCGTCCACGTTTGTTTTCTTTACGATATAGACGGGGCGATTTTTACTTTCCTTGTATATTCTTGCTATGTATTCGCCGAGTATTCCGCAGGAAAGGATAATTATACCACCGATGAATAGGATGGAGAATATTGTTGTTGTGTAACCGGGGGTATCGATGCCGACAAAGATTGCTCTGACAAGGACGTATATCAGATAGATGAAAGAAACCGCGGAAACAATTGCACCGATTACGGTTGCAAATCTGAGCGGAACGGTGGAGAAAGACGTTACGCCGTCAATAGCATATTTGAACAAAGAGAAGAATGACCATTTTGATTCTCCGTTGGCTCTCTCAATGTTTTTAAATTCAATCCACTTTGTGTCAAAACCAATCCAGGTGAAGAGACCTTTTGAAAATCTCTGTCTTTCGGACAGTTGTAGAACAGCATCAACGTATGCTCTGTTCATAACGCGAAAATCAACCGCGCCGTCAACAAGGTCAATGTCAGACATTTTGTTGATGAGTTTATAGAACTGACGTGAAAAGAAACTGCGGATTTTCGGTTCGCCGTCACGACTTACGCGTCTGCCTGCACAGCAGTCGTATCCTTCTTCAATTCCTGCGAGCATTTCGGGAATAAGAGCGGGTGGGTGCTGCAAGTCGGCATCAATGAGGCAAACGAGTTCTGACGTTGATGCCTGAAGACCGGCATAAATTGCCGCTTCCTTTCCAAAGTTTCTTGAAAAAGAAACATATTTGATATTTTTGTCGAAACTTGCCATCTGTTCAAGCATAGGAAGTGTCTGGTCTTTACTTCCGTCGTTTACAAAGATGTAGGTAAATTTATAGTCGGGAAGAGTCTTGAAGATTTTTTGAGTTTCAATATAAAAATCCTTGAGAGATTCTTCCTCGTTATAACAAGGGACTACGATGTCTACATTTTTCATAAAAATACCACCTTTTATGTAGAGTCTAATTTAGACAAGTATATCACATACGATTGCCACTTTCAACTATATATTTAAACTATTATTTGTTTTTGAAATAATATTTTATCGTTGTCATATATCGGGACAAGGGTAAATATAGATTAGTGGAGGGCGAGAAAAATGCAGGACAGTATAAGTAAGTTTAACGAGGCAGCACAATGCCTTGCACCGATTATAAGGACACAAGTATTAAAGATTTCCGATATTGTAAAAAAAGACGTGCGGGAGATACGTATCAAAATAGGAGTGCCTGTGATGATTGTATGCTCGTGTGGGACAATGCTTGTCGGCAGAGATGGCAGAACGGGGTACATATATAACGAAAACTTTCCGCTTGTTACGTTATCGGACGTGAAGGAAACACTGAATATAATTTGTGGGTATTCGTTACACTCTTGCCAAAGTTCTTTATTGGAGGGCTACGTTACGATAAAAGGTGGCCACAGAGTTGGTGTTGGCGCTCGTGCAGTTGTTGAAAACGGCGTTCTGAAAGGGATTCGTGACGTTGCTTTTCTTAATATTCGCATTGCGCGTCAATGCAAGGGGGTAGCAGTGAATATATATGACAAATTTTTCAACCATTCACAAAAAAGCATTATTGTATCGGGACCGCCCTCAAGCGGAAAAACGACGCTTTTGCGTGACTTATCAAGGCTTCTCTCGGATATTGGCGGCAGTAAGTCTTATCGTACCTGCGTGATAGATGAACGTGACGAAATTGCGGCTATGTATAATGGTCAACCGCAAAACGATGTTGGAATAAATGCTTGCGTTTTAAGTGGATTTCCAAAGGCTGAGGGGATTTTGCGCGCAATACGAAGTTTATCGCCGCAAGTGATTTTATGTGATGAAATAGGTACGAACGCCGAAGTGGAAGCAATATCGCAAGGTTTTAATTCCGGCGTTAGTTTTGTGATTACAATTCACTCATCGTCAAAGAGTGAACTTGTTGCAAAATCGCAGTTCAGAAAACTTATGCAAACAGGAATTTTTGATTCGGTCATTATTTTAGACGGTGGTGTTAAACCGTGTGTTATCAAGGAAATTTGCAAAATGGAGGAGTTTTATAATGAAATACATCGGGCTAGGTCTTTTGATGGTTGCGTTCGCGTTGGTGGGCAGAATGTTTTCAATGAGAATTAAAGAAAGGGTTAAAACGCTTGAAAAATTCAGACTGATGCTGAAACTTATGCAAACGGAGATTGAATACGTAAATATGCCTACTTATGAAATGCTGAAAAACGCTTCGGAGCGTCAGGAATTATCCGATTTGTTTTTCATTAACGATTGCCTGATGTTGATTGACAGCGGTAACCCGTTTGATCTGAGTTGGAGTCAGTCTATACAGAAAACAAAGCCACCGGAACTTGAAAACGATGACATTCAACTGATTTTATCGTTTGGAAAATCTCTTGGTACAACCGATCGTGATGGCCAACTTAGTCTATGTGGAATGTATGAGGAGCTGATTGTAAAGAAGGCGCAGGAAGCGCAGGCGAAAGCAAAAAGTCACGCTGCTTTGTATTCAAAACTCGGGATTATATGCGGTGTTGCATTAGCCATAATTTTAATATGAGGAGAAACACAATGGATGTAGATTTGATTTTGAAAATTGCGGGAATAGGAATAATTGTTGCAGTAATAAATTTACTTTTGGCAAAATCGGGGCGTGATGAGCAGGCACTTATGACAACTCTTGCGGGAATTATAGTTGTGTTGTTAATGCTGGTGCCGCAGATGGGCGGGCTTATAAATACAATAAAGGATATGTTCGGGCTTTGATATGTTGATAATTAAGGTTGTTTCGGTTGCGCTTGTTGCGTTGTTTTTGTCAGTTGTTGTCCGTCATTATCGGGCGGAATATTCTGTTTTTATATCTTTGAGTGCGGCTGTAATTATATGGATGATGATGTCTGATACGTTGAGCCGCTCGCTCGATACTCTTAAAATTATGCTTGAGGGGACGGGAATCGAAAGCGGTTACGTTTCAATAGTTTTCAAAACTCTCGGTATATGTATTCTGACTCAGATTGCATCGGACGTTTGCAGAGATGCGGGCGAATCCGCGCTTGCAACAAAAACGGAATTTGCAGGAAAAATTGTTATTTTAGCAGTTGCTTTGCCGATGCTGACTTCAATAGCACAGATTTCTATTGAACTTATCAACCGGTAGTGCAAGCAGAGTTGAAAGGACAGGTCGTGAAATGAAAAGAGTTTTTTTTGCGTTAATATTGTGTGTGATATTTCTACTGGCTTTTCCGGTTTGTGCTTATGGGATTGAGAGCGATGACTACGTTTCCGAACAGATAGAAGCGGTTGGCGCGGACGAGTTGTTTTCGTCGTTATCACAGGAAACAAAAGAACTGTTTGAACAAATCGGAATAGATGGAGTAAACTACGAGCAGATAATCAACGTTTCGCCGTCAACGCTTCTTAATCTGTTGGTTTCTCTCTTTAAAACCAATCTCAAATTACCGCTGGGAATACTCGCAATTATTGGTGGGATAATGGTTGTCGCTTCGGTTATACAGAGTTTTACCGATTCGCTGCAAGAAAAGAAGTCAGCAGAAATTTTCAATATTGTTTCGGGATTTGTAATAGGGGCGA
This sequence comes from Clostridia bacterium, assembly GCA_017560255.1. Lineage (GTDB taxonomy): Bacteria > Bacillota > Clostridia > Oscillospirales > Acutalibacteraceae > RGIG7273. Next base: position 284,252 of record JAFYOI010000055.1, on the reverse strand, counting down.
CGATTATTGTACCGATTGGCAAATGTGTATCGGAGGTTGCGAGCGCAATAGCGTTGAGTTCGAGTTTTATGACAATGTTTATTCCTATATTCGTTGCAGTTATAATGGCGGCAGGTAAGCCACTTACAGCATTGAGTTTCAATGGTATGGTGTTTTCGCTTGCACAGGTTATTACATACGTTTCAAAAAACGTTATTTTGCCACTTGTGTCGGGTTTTTTGGGACTTTCTCTTGTCGGTTCCTTTTCCGTAGGAATGAAAGTTGATAATATTATTGCTTTTTCCAAGCGATGTGTAACGGTCGTTATGGGTTTTATGTCAACTGTATTCGTCGGACTTATCTGCATGAAAGGTTTTGTCACAACCGCGGCGGATACCGTTGGCACGAAAGCATCAAGGTTTTTGCTTGGTAATTTTATTCCCGTTGTTGGCAGTGCTATGGGTGAAGCAATGTCAACCGTCAGGGTGTGCCTGGGGCTTGTTAAAAGTTCAATCGGAACTTTTGGAATGATGGGAATATTGCTCATTTACGTACCCGTTATTATCAGTTTGCTGTCTTGGCAGTTTGTATTGTTTGTAAGTAAAAGTTTTGGGGAAATGCTCGGCATCGGAAACGTTGTTGCCGTAGTCAAGGCGATTTCCGCAACGTTGTCGTTGTTGCTGGCGGTTCTTATTTTTTCAACGTTTTTGCTGATAATTTCAATTTCTGTGATTCTAATGGCGAGGGGCGGATGAAATGGATGCTATAAAAGGTTGGGCAATTGGCATCTGTATGGCATCTCTTGCGGGAACAATTGTTCATTTTTTGTCACCGTCGGGCAATACTCAACGTATGTTCAAGGTTGTTTTAAGCGTGTTTTTCATTACCGTCCTAATTTATCCGTTAGGTCTTTTTAACGGCGATATTGATGATGTTGTGCAGGGATATACTTATCCCGATTCTTACGTTGACAATGCGGAACAAATAGGTGATATAGTGTTACAACAGTCAATAAATCAATTGGAACTTGCCATAGGAGATGAGGTAAGAAAATTCGATATTGATGAGTATGAAATATTGATAAAAACGGATATTGACGAGGAAGAGCGCATAGTAATTAGTAGTATTGACGTGGTAATTGGCAAGGGATATGCGGATAAGAAACAGGAACTTTACACAAAGTTAAAAGAAAGTGTTGATTGTCAAGTAAATGTTTACGTTGGAGGATAGTGAAATGAAAAAAGTTGAAGAAAAGGAAACGGTTAAAGAAAAAATAAAAAAACGGTTTAAGGGTGATAAACGGCTTAAACTTATAGTTATTCTTGGAGTTATCGGTGTTGTTTTTTTAGTTATTTCAGAGTTGCTTGTGGGGGATGCCCAAACTCCTCGGGAGAGCGTTAGTGTAAACGTCGGAGTTGAAGAGTACACCAAAACACTTGAGAAGGAACTCAGTGCAATATTATCAAAAATTGATGGCGCGGGTGAATGCAGTGTGATGATAACGATGGACTGTGGGATAGAAACGATCTACGCAACGCAGGAAGAGTCGTCTTATCAAAACAGTGAAAAAGGGGAAAACCGCGACAAATCGGTCAGTTACGTGATATTGGGTACGTCGTCAAATGGCAAGGAAGCGCTTGTAATCAAGGAAATTCAACCAAAAGTCAGAGGTATCATAATTGTCTGCGAAGGGGGAGGAAATTCGAAAGTAAAAATGAATATTATAAATGCGGTTTCGTCCGCTTTTGACATATCTTCAACTAAAATAAGCGTTCAAAAAATGACATAGGAGGAATGAGTTATGATTATTGGCAGGAGAAAAATATTGCTTTCGGTTTTGGTGGTGATTCTTGGTGCGGCGATATTTGTTAATTGGCAGTTTGGTTCAAATGCTGTATCGACTGGTTCTGATGAAGCATCAAAGAATCTTGGCGATGCACAGTATGTAAACGGCTCAAATGTTACCGATACAGCCGAACCCGAAGTGGACGACGTTGTTGATTATTTTTCAAAGGCACGTCTTGAACGCCAACAGGTAAGGGATGCGGTTAAAGAGAATTATGAAAAGATAGGTGCTGATTCCTCTCTTTCAGATTCGGTAAAGAAGGAAACGCTTGATCTTTTTTCTAAAATGATGGCAGATGCCAAACTCGAAAACGATATTGAAAATCTTATTAAGGCAAAGGGTGTAAACGAATGTATAGCCATTATCAACAACGGATTTGTTACAATTGCGATTGAGTGTGATGAACTCAACGACGTTGTACTTTTGCAGATAAAAGAAATTGCGAACAAACAAACTGATATTTCTTTTGAAAATATTACAATTATTCAAGTAAAGTAGTTGTATATTACAGGGCGTTTGTGTTATAATGTCCAAAAAGGAGGCATTAGACTATGCAAATAAATAAAGATTCAATCAAAAAATGCGGGGGAGTCGTTATTTCTTCGGAAGTAATCTCGTCAATCGCAGCCAATGCCGCAAAGGATATTGAGGGAGTTGCAGGGCTTTCTACTGCTCCCGTGCAGATTAAGGGTATGCTGAACAAAGTGTCGGGTAAACCTTCAAGTGTTGTAGTAACAAATAAGAACTCTGACCTTGTAATCACTGTTTATATCAGTGTAATGAAAGGTTATAACATTCAGACAGTTTCTTGTGAGGTTCAGTCTGCCGTAAAGAACGCTGTCCAGAATATGACTGGTAAAGTTGTAAACAAAGTTAACGTTTCCGTTTCAGATCTTTTTATCGCCGAGGAACCCGTTAAAGAATGATTTTGTGTTCAGTTTGGTTCTGAGTTTTTTACAGGGAATGGTGTAATATGACAAGACGTGAATCAAGGGAACAGGCGCTCGCGCTTGTTTTCAGTATGATGTTTAACGGCGATGTTCCGCCGCAGGAAATTTGTGAGTTGTCAAAACTCAGCCTTGAGTTTCAGGATGACGAGTTTTCACAGATGCTTTTTGATGGTGTTTGTGAAAATTTGGAATCGATCGATAACGCGATAGAAAAGTGTATGAAAACCTGGAACAAAAATCGTATTTCCAAGGTTTCGCTCGCGGTGTTAAGACTTGCAATATTTGAAATTTTGTACATAGATGATATCCCGGCAAGTGTTTCGATTAACGAGGCAATAGAACTTGCAAAGAAGTTTGCAAGCGATGACGACGCGGCTTTTGTTAACGGAATTCTCGGTTCTGTTACCCGTAATAACGAGGCGTAAAATGGGATTATATCTTGGAATTGATACAAGTAATTACACAACTTCCGTTGCTGTTTATGATTCAGCGAGCGGCGAGGTTGTGCAGTCAAAGCGACTTCTGCCTGTAAAATCGGGAGAACTTGGATTGAGACAGAGCGATGCTCTTTTTCATCACACGGTCGCTTTGCCGGAACTTGTGGAGCAAACTTTGGTTAAAACTGAATGTAAAAAGATCGACGCTGTCGCAGTTTCAGACAAACCCAGAAACGTTAACGGTTCTTATATGCCGTGCTTTTTAGCAGGTGTTTCTGTGGCTAAGGGAATTGCGGCGGCTTTAGGTGTTTCTTGCCATTTTTTCTCTCATCAGGAGGGGCATATTGCCGCTGCGATGTATTCGGCAAATAAGATGGATTTGCTTAATCAACGTTTTGTTGCGTTTCATCTTTCCGGCGGCACAACTGAGGCACTGCTTGTTGAACGAGATGCGGGGGAGCATATTTTTAACGCGGAAATTATCGCAAAATCACTTGATTTAAAGGCTGGGCAAAGCGTTGACAGAATCGGTGTAATGCTCGGACTTGATTTTCCTGCCGGTGCTGCCCTTGACCGCCTTGCTCAGCAAAGCGATAAAGAGTATAAATTAAAGCCGTTTATGCGTGGCTGTGACTGCTCTTTTTCAGGTCTTGAAAACAAAGCGAAGGATCTTTTTAATAAAGATGAGAAAAAGGAAGATATTGCGAAATACTGTTTTGACTACATAAAATATGCCCTTGACGGTATGACAAAAGCAATAATTGAGAAGTATGGAGAATTACCGCTTTTGTTTTCCGGTGGGGTTATGTCAAATTCGATTATCAATAAATTTATTACGGATAAGTACAACGCTTATTTTGCAAAACCCATCTTTTCCAGTGATAATGCGGCAGGCATCGCAATCCTTGCGGCTATAAGGAATGAGAATAATGAACAGTAAAGTGCCCGTTGTAATAACGGTTTCTCAACTGAATATGTATGTAAAGTCAATTCTTGAAAGCGACGATAATCTCCGTATGGTGTACGTATGCGGAGAAATTTCCAATTTTACGCATCATTATCGTACGGGGCATTGGTATATGTCGCTCAAGGATGAACAGTCGCAGGTTAAAGCAGTTATGTTTAAAACCTCCTGTTCACGCGTAAGGTTTATGCCTGAAAACGGTATGAAAGTTCTCGTAAGGGCAAGGGCGTCCGTTTATGAACGCGATGGGCAGTTTCAACTCTATATTGAAGATATGCAACCCGATGGACTTGGTGCGTTGCACCTTGCATATGAGCAACTGAAAGCGAAACTTGAAAAGAAAGGATATTTTGACGTATCCCATAAAAAAGAGTTACCCGCCTATTCTGACAGAATCGCGGTTATAACGTCTGAAACGGGTGCGGCAGTGCACGATATTCTGTCGGTACTTTCAAGGCGCTGCCCGACGAGCACCATTGTTCTGTGTCCCGTTCAGGTACAGGGGGACAGCGCTCCCGGACTGATTGCCGAAGCGATAGAAAAAGTAAACAAATTGTCTGCTGCTGACGTCATAATTCTTGGCAGAGGCGGTGGCAGTATCGAAGATTTATGGGCGTTTAATGATGAACGTGTTGCAAATGCAATCTACGATTCAAAAATCCCGGTTGTATCGGCGGTAGGTCACGAAACCGATTTTACAATCTGCGATTTTGTTGCTGACGTACGAGCGGCAACTCCGTCGGTAGCGGCTGAAATCTGTTCACCCGATTGTTTTGAACTTTGCGCCTATTATCGTATGTATTTTGCATCACAAAGAGAGAATTTGCTTTCGATGATTGAGGCGCAAAGGGCCAAAGTTAAACTTTATTCAATGTCCAATGTGTTGAAAGTTGCAAATGAGCGGATAAATTCCAAACGAATGAAAGTCGCTGAATTTTCGAAACATATCATATCATCAATAAACGTTAAAGTTGAAAATGAACGATTTAAACTTGCTTCATTGAGTTCAACACTTCACGCGTTGAGTCCGCTTAAAACTCTGGCGAAAGGTTATGCTCTTGTCAGTTCAAACGGCAGGATTATAAACAGTGTTGATGTTCTCACTGTTGGTGATGAAATTGAACTGAAACTAAATGATGGTGATTTGAAGTGCGACGTTGCACAAATAATAAAACGCACCCATACGGAAGGGGATAGTGTGTAATGAAACAAAAGAATTACGAGCAGGCGATGGCAAGAATCGAGAAAATTGTAAATATTCTTGAAGAAAGCGAACTGACGATTGACGAATCAATGAAACTTTATGAAGAAGGCGTAAAACTCACCGCTTTCTGTAATAAATATCTTGATACAGCGGAACAAAAAATAATAAAACTTTCTGCGCTTGAAAGTGACGGTGACGGAAGCGATGAGTAATTTTAAACAAAAGTTTGATGAATACAGACAACTGATTGACAAGTCGTTGAGGAACTATCTTGACGAGCCTTGTTTTGATGAAAAAATAGTATATGAAGCGATGGCTTATGCTTTTACAGGTGGAGGAAAACGTATTCGTCCGCTTCTCACGCTTGAATTCTGTCGTTTGTGCGGTGGAAATATTGCGGATGCATTGCCGTTTGCCTGTGCGATTGAAATGATTCACTGTTATTCCTTGGTGCACGACGATTTACCATGTATGGATGATGATGTTCTGCGCAGAGGAAAGCCGTCTTGCCACATTGCTTACGGTGAAGCGTATGCACTTCTGGCGGGCGATGGACTTTTGACCCTTGCTTTTGAAACTATGCTTAAAAAATATGATGGCAGTGCTGTTTTGCCGCAGAATGCGGCGAGAGCGGCGCTTGAACTTGCAAAGCAAGCGGGTCACTGCGGAATGATTGGCGGTCAGACGGTTGATATTGCTTCTGAGGGTAAGGATATAGGTCTTGATACGCTTAAATTGATGCATTCTTTAAAAACGGGAGCATTGATTTCTGCTGCTTGTAAGATCGGATGTATTATTGCCGGTGCTGATGATAAAAAAATTTCAAGCGCTGAGCGTTATGCGAAAAATATCGGACTTGCTTTCCAGATAACCGATGATGTGCTTGATGCAATCGGTAATACAGAGCAACTTGGCAAAACCGTAGGCAGTGATGAAAACAAGAATAAGACAACCTTTGTTTCGCTTCTCGGTGTTGAAAAATCGCTTGAACAAGCCGATAAATTGACGCAGAAAGCAAAAGGTGAACTGGAAATTTTTGGCGAAGATAGTGAATTTTTATGCGAACTTGCAGACTATCTTGCAAAAAGGGATAAGTAATATTTTGATTTTATACAATTAATATGCAAAACGGTTGAATATTGTATATTTATGTGATAAAATATCTATTTAAGAAAAAACGCAAAGAGTGATATTTGATGGGTGACTATAAAATTCTCAACAAAATAAATTCTCCCAAAGATATAAAGGAACTGTCCACGGAGGAACTTTATGTGCTCTGTGAAGAAATACGTACAGAACTTATTGAAACCGTTTCTAAAAACGGTGGGCATCTTGCGCCCAATCTTGGCACGGTTGAACTGACAGTTGCGCTTCATAAAGTGTTTGACTCACCGCGTGACCAGATTGTATGGGACGTCGGTCATCAGTCTTATACACACAAACTTTTGACGGGCAGATTTGATAGGTTTTCAACTATTCGTCAAGAGGGTGGTATATCGGGTTTTTGCCGACCGAAAGAGAATGAGCACGATATTATGTCGTCGGGGCACAGCAGTACCTCCATTTCTTCGGCTTATGGACTTGCCAAGGCTAATTCTATACTCGGGTATACCGACAGGTATAGTATTGCCGTTATCGGTGATGGCGCTCTGACGGGCGGACTTGCCTATGAGGGTATTAACAATGCGGGCAAAAGTAACGATAATCTTATTATCGTGCTGAATGATAACAAGATGTCAATTTCCAAAAACGTTGGTGCGATGTCACGGCATCTGAGTGTTTTGCGTTCAAAACCTTCATACTATAAATTAAAAGAAGATACCGAGCATTTCCTCAACAAAATTCCTCTTATCGGTAAGAGACTTAGTTGGTTTGTTTCCGCAATAAAATCAGGATTACGTAGGATTTTCTACCGTAAGACGATTTTTGAGGATATGGGCTTTATATATCTTGGGCCTATTAACGGGCACGACGTTGAACTTGTCAGCGAGGTACTTGAAAGTGCGAAAAATCGCAAACGACCCGTAATTGTTCACGTTAATACGGTAAAAGGAAAAGGTTATTCCTACGCTGAAGACAATCCAAGGGATTTTCACGGAATTTCGCCGTTTGATATTGAAACGGGCGATTATGGCAAGGGGAAAATGAATTATTCGGAAAAATTCGGCAGTATTCTATGTGATATTGCAAAGGATGATTCCAGAATATGTGCCGTTACAGCCGCTATGACAAGCGGTACGGGATTGATCGGTTTTTCTGAACAATTTGCGGACAGATTTTTTGACGTCGGAATTGCGGAGGGGCATGCTGTCACTTTTGCTTCCGGTTTGTCAAGAAACGGACTTGTACCGGTTGTTGCATTGTACTCAACGTTTTTGCAGCGTGCGTATGACCAATTGATGCACGATGCATCAATGCAGGATTTAAAGATGGTTATTGCTATTGACAGAGCAGGATTTGTCGGCGAAGACGGTGAGAGTCACCACGGTGTATTTGATACGTCTTATCTGAATGCAGTACCAAAAATGACGGTTTACTCTCCGTCAAGTTATGAAGAACTCGAACTTCACCTTAAAGCATCGATATACGATAATGACGGTTTGTGCGCCGTACGATATCCCCGCGGAGGAGAACTAGGTTTGCCGCAGGATTACGTTGCGACAAGCGAAGCGTATACGGTTTACGGCAACGAAAATGCCGACATAGCAATTGTTACTTTCGGTAGGTTGTTTGGCCACGCTTGTAAGGCATTGATTGACCTGAAAGCACAAAATATTGACGTTAAAATTATTAAACTCAATCGTATCCGACCAATTGATATCGGCGCAGTAAAGGCGGCGATTGCTTGCAAGAACGTTTTCTTTTTTGAGGAGGGCGTTAAGTCGGGCTCGGTTGGCAGTAATTTTGCATCAATGCTTCTTGAAAACAATTTTAAGGGAGATTATAAATTATCGGCTATCGGCGATGAATTTGTCGGACAAGCAACTATGGCATCTCTGCTTAATAAATGCGGACTTGATGCCGATGGTATGATAAAAACAATTTCTTCAACCTTAAAATAATTTCTATTCTGAGAGGGTAATTTGATGGCAGAAAAAAAGAGGCTCGACGTTGCTGTTTTCGAACTTGGTCTTGCTGATAGCCGTGAAAAAGCGAAAGCGATGATTATGTCGGGGCAGATTTATGTTGACAATCAAAAGGCCGATAAAGTCGGTATGACTGTTAAAGAGGACAGCGTTATAGAGTTGCGCGGCAAAAAGATGGCATACGTGAGCAGGGGCGGCTATAAACTTGAAAAAGCGATGAGCAGTTTCGAAATTTCACTTGATGGACTCGTTTGTATGGACGTCGGCGCATCAACTGGCGGTTTTACCGATTGCATGCTTCAAAATGGTGCGATTAAAGTGTACTCGGTTGACGTTGGATACGGTCAGCTTGCGTGGTCACTGCGAAGTGATGAGCGTGTTATTAATCTTGAACGTACCAATTTCCGTTATATAACAGAGGAACAGGTGCCCGATAAGATTGATTTTGCAAGTGTTGACGTTTCCTTCATCTCACTTGATAAAATTCTTCCCGTGTTGTTTAATTTCCTGAACGATGGTGCAAAGGCGGTATGCCTTGTTAAACCACAGTTTGAAGCGGGTCGTGAATTTGTCGGAAAAAAAGGCGTTGTACGTGAAAAATCAACCCATACGGCAGTAATCCGCAAGGCTACAGAAAATGCTATAAACAATGGCTTTGAAGTGTTGGGGCTCGATTATTCCCCAATAAAAGGTCCTGAAGGAAATATTGAATTTTTAATGTATATTACCAAGGGTAGATCGGAATTCTTTTTTGATGATGAATATATCGTTGGATTAGTTGATGATGCCCACAATTCTCTTGATAAAGGAGAAAGTAAATAATGATTTTTGCAGTAATGCCGAATGAAACAAAGAAAAATGCTCTCAACGTTGCACAGACGGTTATCGACTATCTTGTGCTTTTTGGCGCGCGTGTAATTGTTTTCGGTGATTATGTTAATAAATTGCACGGCGAGGGAATAACGTTTGCAAAGAGTGACGATGAACTCAGAAAGTGCGAAGCAATAATATGTGTAGGCGGAGATGGCACGATAATTCACGCTGCAAAGAAAGGACTTGCTTACGCTAAACCCGTACTTGGTATTAATGCGGGACGTCTTGGATTTATGGCGGGCCTTGAAAATAACGAGTGTCACCTTCTTAAAAATCTTATCGACGGCAATTATAACGTTGAACAGAGGATGATGCTGCAGGTTGATATAATGCGCGGTGATGAAGTCGTATTTTCAGACTATTCACTCATTGATGCGGTTGTGTCAAGAGGTTCACTGTCAAGAGTTTGCAGTATCAACACGTTTTGTAACGGCACTCTTGTCAGCACGTATCTCACCGACGGTATAATTGTGTCCACGCAGACGGGGTCTACGGCATATTCTTTGTCGGCAGGTGGCCCGATTGTTGATCCGCGTATAGAGTGCCTTCTTATGACTCCGATTTGCCCACACTCTTTGTCGGCACGTACTGTAATTTTTCGTCCCGATGCTGAAATTACAGTTATGGAAACGCAGGATAACGATACTGAACTTTACCTTACTATTGACGGTGAGGAAGCGGTACGTATCAATAAGGGCGAAAAGGTGACTGTAAAGAAATCAAGTTGCTATGCAGGATTTATAAGAATAAAGTCGGAAGATTTCTACGATGTTTTGAAAAGAAAATTTGAAAGTGATAAATAGAAGGAGTGGTTGTCGTGAAAAGTAAGAGAAAAGCGAAAGTGATTGAAATTATTGAAACTTACGACATTGAAAATCAAGAGGAACTTCTTTGCAAACTTAAGACGGAAGGATTTAACGTTACTCAGGCAACGGTTTCAAGAGATATAAAAGAACTTCGCATTATAAAGCGTCTTAGCGCGGCGGGTAAATACAAATACTGTTTGCCCGAGAAGGATGCAAATGATTTCGCTTCAAAATTTGCGGCAATTTTGTCAAGTTCAATCGTTAACACTGACTATGCTAATAATATTGCCGTTATTAAGTGCTATTCCGGAATGGCGCAGGGTGCTTGTGCGGCTATAGATGCTATGCATTGGGATGGACTCGTCGGCACAATAGCGGGCGATGATATAATTTTTGCTCTCTTCCGTAATGAAGAACAGGCAATGAAAATGATAAGTGATTTGAAAAAATATTAGAATTCGGAGAAGTTTATGCTGTCTAATCTTGTTATAGAAAACATAGCGGTAATTGAACGTGCTGAAATTGATTTTGATTTCGGTATGGGAGTTTTTACCGGTGAAACGGGTGCAGGTAAATCTATTATTATAGATTCTATCTACGCCGTTCTTGGTCAGCGCACTTCAAGGGATCTTATAAGAAGTGGTAGTAACAGCGCGTTTGTCAGCGCATTGTTTACGGGTGTTTCCAAGCAAGTGAAAGCACAACTTGAAGAAATGGGCATCGAGTGCGACGGTGACGAAATATTGATTCAGCGTAAACTTTCTCTTGACGGAAAGAATACTTGCCGTATCAATGGTCAGATGGCAACGTTGTCAATGATAAAGGAAATTTCACCATTTCTTGTTAATATTTATGGTCAGCACGATGAGCAGGCACTTTTAAATACGTCGGCTCACAGAGGGTTTGTTGACAGTTTCGGAATGCTCGATTCCTCGATTGAAAAATACAGTCAGTCATATAAGAAATTAAAAGCGTTGCGTAAGCAGATAAAGGCGCTGAATATGGATGAAGAAAGTCGGGAACGCAGGATTGAACTTTTAAAGTATCAGATTGACGAACTTCAGAAAGCGGATATAAAAGTTGGTGAGCGTGAAGCATTAACCGAGAAAGCAAGGATATATGCTAATGCAGGAAAGATGATTTCAAAACTCAATTCCGCTTACCGTGCGATTAAGGGCGAGGTTTCCGCAACTTCATTTTTGTCCCAAGCGGTGCGCGATTTGGGTGGTATTTCTTCTCAAACCGAGCAACTGCAAAAAGTTGATGCCGAACTTAATGATTTATATTATCGTCTGGAAAATTGCAGCGATGAGATAAGAGATATTATTTCAACTCTTGACTTTAACGAGCAAGATGTGGATAATATTGAAAGCAGGCTTGAACTTCTCTCAAAACTCAGTTCGAAATATGGCGCAACGGAGCAGGATATGCTTGATTATCTTGCGAATGCAGAAAAAGAATTGGATGCAATTATAAATTCGCACCAACGTGCTCAGGAACTCAGTGATGAGTATGAACGCTTGAGAGCGGAAACGGAAAGACTTGCGTTTGAACTTTCCGCTGACCGCGAGGGTGCGGGTAAATTGCTTTGTCAGAAGATAAAAAATGAACTGCAGTTTTTAGATATGCCTGACGTTGATTTTTACGTTAGCAACACAACGGGCAATTTTACCCCCGATGGCATTGATAATATTGAATTTTTGATTTCAACAAATATGGGCGAGACACCGAAACCTTTGTCAAAAATTGCAAGCGGCGGTGAACTGTCTAGAATAATGTTGGCTATAAAGAACGTGTTGGTTGCACACGATAGTGTCGACACTTTGATTTTTGATGAGGTTGATGCAGGTGTAAGTGGTCGTGCAGCACAGAAAATCGGTCTTAAACTTCAAGAACTTGCATCTCATAGGCAGGTGCTCTGCGTTACACATTTGTCACAGATAGCCGCTTTTGCGGATTTTCACCTATTAATTGAAAAAGAGGTAAGGGATTTAAGAACGTACACAACCGTCAAAACTCTTGATTTTGAGGGCAGAAAGCGTGAAATCGCAAGAATTTTGGGCGGTATGAATATAACAGAATTAATGCTGAAAAATGCAGAGGAAATTTTGCGCAGCAGTAATAAAAAATGGAGGAATCAGTAATGAGTGTATTTGAGGAACTTAAAGCGAGGGGTATGATTGCCCAACTTACAAATGAGGAGAAGATTAAAGAACTTCTTGAAACAAAAGAGAAGGTGCATTTCTATATTGGTTTTGACCCGACCGCAGACAGCCTGCACGTTGGCCATTTTGTTCAGGTAATGGTAATGTCCCATTTGCAGAAAGCAGGTCACGTGCCGATTGCTCTGTTTGGCGGCGGAACGGGTATGATTGGTGACCCGTCAGGTAAAACCGATATGAGAAAGATGCTCACAAAAGAGGATATTGACCATAACATTGAGTGCTTCAAAAAGCAGATGTCAAGACTTGTTGACTTCTCTGATGGCAAGGCTCTTATGGTTAATAACGGAGATTGGCTTCTTAATCTTAATTATATCAATTTTATGCGTGAAATCGGTGTTCACTTCTCTGTAAACAGAATGCTTGCTGCTGAATGTTATAAACAGAGATTGGAGAGGGGACTTTCCTTCTTTGAAATGAACTATATGATTATGCAGAGTTACGATTTTCTTGTTCTTAACAGAAAATATGGTTGTATTCTTGAACTTGGTGGCGACGACCAGTGGAGCAACATCATCGGTGGTGTTGAACTTATCCGTAAGACTGAGCAAAAAGAAGCGTATGGTATGACTTTCGCACTCTTGCAGACAAGCGATGGTAGAAAAATGGGCAAGACAGAGAAGGGTGCTGTGTGGCTTGATCCTAAAAAAACAAGCCCTTACGATTTCTATCAGTATTGGAGAAACGTTGACGATGCCGACGTAATCCGTTGCCTCAAAATGCTCACTTTTGTGCCGATTGATGAGATTAAACAGTATGAATCCTTGCAAGGAAGCGAACTCAATAAGGTTAAAGCGCTTCTTGCTTACGAGGTTACAAAACTCATTCACGGTCAGGAGGAGGCAGATAAGGCTCAGGCGGCTGCTAAGGCTATTTTTGAGGCAGGTACAAACACTGAAAATATGCCTACAACTGAGATTTCCAAGGATGCTTTTGCAGAGGATGGAATTTCGATTCTTGATGTTCTGACTATGACAAAACTTCTTCCTTCAAAGAGTGAGGCAAGACGTCTTGTTGATCAGGGCGGTGTTGCTGTAAACGACAAGAAGGTTGAAAGTGTCAACGCAAAACTCACATTTGATGACTTTGCTGATGGTTATGCTATAATCAAGAAAGGTAAGAAAATTTACCATAAGGTTGTTGTAAAATAACATAATTTAACGGTGCGACTTATTACAGTTGCACCGTTTTTATTTGGAAAAATTTTTTAAGACTATTGACAACGAATAGTACGCGTACTAAAATAAAATATATGAAATCTTTTTAAAAATCTACATAAGGAGTTTGAGCCTATGGCAAGAATTAACCGATGTGAGTTGACAAAACTTGAGATTATACGTGTGGCAACAAGGAATTTTATAGAAAAAGGTTATGATAAAACACAGGTTCGGGCTATTGCCAAGGAACTTGGCATGAGCCCGGGTAATCTTACGTTTCATTATCCTTCAAAAGAGCATATGTTGGCAGAACTTGTCAATATGCTGTGCAAGTTTCAGTGGGAGTTGTTGGAGGCAGAGGTGGAAGACGGATTGAGTTCAGTGATGGCTATTTGTCTTGAAATTGCAACAATAGCGGCTACTTGTGATGAAAACGAGGCGGCTAAGGACTTTTTTATTTCTTCCTATACGAGTCCTATGTGTCTTTCAATTATACGAAAAAATGATGTAATAAGAGCAAAAAAAGTGTTCAAAGAATATTGCTCAAAATGGGATGAAGAAGATTATGCTGAAGCAGGAATAGTAGTTTCCGGCATCGAATACGCTACGTTTGTTAATACGGGCGAAAACGTGTCGCTCGAAATGAGGATATCCGGTGCAATAAACTGTATTCTTGCTATTTATAATGTGCCTAAAGAAATACGAAAGTCAAAAGCGGACAAGGTTTTATCTATGGACTATAGATCGATTGGACGTAAAATTTTGAGTGATTTCAAGAAATACGTCAATGAATCCAATGAGCAAGCACTGCTTTCACTGCTCAGAGGATATGGGGATTAATAAGGGGGCAGAAATATGTTTGTTAAAAGAGTAGTTAGTTTATTTTTGAGTATGCTTTTACTCGTATCATGCATACCTATGGTTGTATCTGCTGAGCCGAGTAATGAAAATCCATACTATAATCGCGTTGTTGATGCAAATACAATGGATGGTTGGAAAAAATATTTTGATCTTGACAATCTTGATACAACCAACGCAGGTGGCGTATGGACCGACAAATCGGTTGTTATTGATGCTGCTCAACTGGGTAACGACAATATTGTGATGACGAACGATGATGAGAATTTTCTTACTGTTTTATCAGCGATTGCAACAAACAAGGAGGTTGTAGGGTATTCAACCATTCCCACTGATACAGTAATTATTCTCGATCTTTCAAATTCAATGACTGAAAGTAACGTGCGCCAACTTGTTGAGGCTACTAACAATGCAATAAGGACTCTCAACGAAACAAACAATAATAACCGTGTTGGTGTTGTTCTCTATTCGGGCAGTAGTTCCAACAGAGGATATTCTAATGCAGTTACAAGACTTATGCCCATCGACCGCTATTCCACAGCGGACAGAAACGGCAATTACATAAGTTATCGAAACGGAGTTGTATCTGTTGACAGTGACGTTAGTGGCACAAAACATGGTACGTCTTTTGGACAGAAATCCCACGGCGGCGCAACCTATATTCAGGCGGGTTTGTGGGAAGCGTGGAAAATGTTTAGTGAAGTTCCCGATTCTGAAATTGTTATCGGAGAAGATAACTGGCAGAGTGGGGAATATCGTTTGCCGATCGTTGTACTTATGTCCGACGGTGCGCCCACACTCGGCACGTCAAAATTTTATGATGTTGAAAATTCTTCCTATGGTTCGGGTTATCAGACGGCTTATGGTGCCGACGTCGGAAACGGTAACGATTCTTCAATTACGGCGGGCCAAGGATTTCTTGTTCAGCTTACCGCTTCTTATATTAAAAACCGCATTGAGAATAAATATCAGGTAAGGAGTGAAAATGGCGCTGGAAGAAGTCTTTTCTATACTCTTGGCTTCAATATTTCTAAAGACAATAATCCTAATTCTGTTTCTTCAGGTGATGTTGCATACAGCGTACTCAATCCCGATGATTCAACAATAACTGATAGTTTATGGGCGACGTATAAAGACTCTGATACTACCAATATGCAGGTACGCGTAAAGAGCCGTAGCACGTCCTCCACGTCATATATTAACGTCAGTGTTACAAAGAATTCGTATGCAACGAGTAAATCGTATGTTAACGAATATTTCTCTGCAACGAATGATGGGCTTGCAGAAGCATTCAGAGATATTGTTGAAGAGATAATCATACAGTCCCGATATTATCCAACTTATCTTGAGGGTGGAAGCCCTGATTTTTCAGGTTATGTTGAGTTTACTGACATATTGGGCGAATATATGGAAGTAAAGAATATCACCGGTATTCTTTTTGGTGATGCACTTTTTGATGGACGTATGATGGCATCAAAACTTGCAGATAGTTCATCAAATGGATTAGGCACACCTGAAAATCCGACTTCTCTTGGTGATGAATTTATAAGGGCGGTAAAAACAAGGCTTTCGATAGCAGATACCGCAACTGCTCAGCAACTTGTAAAATCAGCGTTTGAATCCGGACAACTTTGCTACGAAATTGATGATGACGGAGAATTGGTAAAGTGGTCAAATTATATTGGTTGGTACGCAACCAGAGACGGTACTTTTATCAAGCATTGGGACGAAAACTCAAATGAATCTGTTCCCGCAAACGCAGTTTACAAGATTAAATCGTACGGTTTTCTCGGCGAAACAACCGGAAGTATAAAGAATTCGGATATGATGTATATGTCAGTGCAAGTCAGAACTGATATCGCAACGGGAATTCAGACAGTTTCATGGAAAATACCCGCTGCACTTGTGCCGATGATTACTTATATGATTACCCTCGATGGTATAAACGTTGATACGGCAACTAACGTACGTATTACTGTTGATAACGTGGAGGAAGTCTCTCCAATCAGACTTGTTTACGAAACCGGTATTCGTTCTGATTTTAACGAGTTTAATATTACCAACATCACGTCTGACGAGCACATAGCGTCAGATGGATACACCAGACTTTTCTGGAACAATTATTTTGATATTGATGCATTGACTCACGACGAACATATTACTGCCAATGCAAAATTTACACCGAATAAAGAAAATGAACGTTTCTATTTTGCATTTGATTCTGCCGTCCATAAGAAAGTCGGAGATAGTTACGTTCTTGTGGGTAACGATGAAGTACTCGATGAAAATGGTGAGTATTATCACCGCCGTTATATTTTCAAAGAGGGAGAGGATAAACCTGTATTCCTCTATGAAAAGATGTCGTCAACATCAATCCGTGTTGCCAAAGAGAACGGATGGCAGGTCGATTTTAAAACTCTTGACAATCAGACAGGTGCGTGGGTAGTACCGAAAGGAACGCCTGCACGTGAACTTCAGATGTATGATGAGCAGAAAGAAATTAACGCAACTTCGTCTGCGCATATGGTGTTCCATCCCTATATTACCGAATCTAACAATATCATTTATGTTGATATGAATTTGGGAAATAACGGTTTGTTGGGCATAACTCCTGCTACGGGAATAAAGATTTCCAAAACAGTTGATATTTTTGAAACGGGCACTTCTGATACGTTTAAATTCCGTATCACTGCTGATGTCAGTGGTAGTTTTGACAGTTGGATAACACCTCTTGATAAAACTCCTACTGATGAGCCAACGACGGTTACTTTTGTAAATGGTGTTTATGAATTTGAACTTAAGAAAGACCAGACTTTTTGGTTGGCGGAACTGCCTGCAGGTACTGAATATACTGTTGAGGAAATCTCCGATAATGAGGAATACAAAGTTAAGTCGGTTCACGTCAACGGAAAAGCAACGGGTAAAATTGCAAGCGGTACAGTTGCACGTTACCTTATTGATGACGTTGATTTTGTGAATACCGCTGTCGGTGAGGGTAATCTGGTAATTACCAAAAAGGTTGTTGATGCAAACGGCAATACGGTTGACGTAAATGACAATATTGAGTTTACAATTGAGGGTACGTTGACAGACTCCGATAATAATTACGTTAGTGGTACGTTTGACACAACCAGCGGAAAGCTGACGGTTGGTCAGGATGGAAAGTTTATCGTTAAACTTTCTGATGGCGAGTCTTTTGTTATACACGGAATTCCTGAAGAAACTCATTATACTGTGACGGAGATTGATGTTCCGACAGGCTTTGAATTTAATGCAAATGAAAGCGATCTGAGCGGAGTTATTGATGCTGCTATTCATAATCAGGCAGTTATCGTTAATAACTATGCTCCGACAGGCGCAAACGGCGGCGAAGTTTACGTACTTGTTGAAAAAGAAATAAGCGGAGGCCGTACCCAGTGGCTTGACGGAGAGAGTTATACGTTTGTGCTTGAACAGGTAGGTCAAAGCAGCAGAGTTATTGCTACACGAACAATAACAAGCAGTGATGTTGATAAAAACTTTATCTGCGCGCTGACACCTGAAAGATATTCAAAAGCAGGAACGTATTATTACAGAATTATCGAGCAAAGCGGAAATCAGGGCGGCGTAACGTATGATACTGCAGAGAGAAGATTTTCTGTTGTCGTTGCCGATGCCGATATGGATGGTACGCTCAATATCGTTTCTGTAAACAATCTTATGAATACCGTTGTTAGTGACAGGTGGCTTGTAACAGCGCATTTCAATAATGTATATAATCCTGCCGGTTCTGCAACTGCTACTATAAATATAAGAAAAGAAATGCTTGGTAATCACTCGTTGAGCGGCTATCAATTCGCACTTTATGATGCGGACCCGTCCGCTAACGTTGAATTCGACGAGGTTGTACGTTCGACGGTTACAGATGCGTATGGCAATGCGGTTGTAACGCTCAACTATTCTCCTGCTGACGTTGGCAATACTTATACATATTATCTTGCTGAACTTAATATGGGAGAGACTATTGAAAACGTTAAGTATTCTCAGACGGTTTATCGAGTAACAATAACGGTTACGGATAATCTTGACGGTACAATTTCCGCTGATATGGTGGTTTATGATTTACCCGTGGGAGAAAGCGTGCCTGTATTCATAAATGAGTACGTTCCTTCTGCATCGGATTTCGTCACAATTTCAGGTAAGAAGGAAATTGATGGAGATCGTGTACTAAATGCTGATGAATTTGAATTCGGTATTATGGCTGTTACGGAAAATGCGCCGATGCCGAGTGAATTAACAGTTAAAAACAAGGCTGACGGTTCGTTTGCATTCCCGTCAATTGAATTCAGTGACGAGAATAAGGGAAACACCTATGAGTATCTTGTTTATGAAATAAGCGATGTTGTTATCGGCGGTTTTGAGTATGATATGACCGTTTATACCGTGACTGTTGCAGTTACGGATAACGGAGATCAGACGATAACTGCAAGTGTAGTTATAAACAACGGAACAGACACGGTTGACAATATCGTATTTATAAACTCTTATGATGCAAATGATGCGGAAGTAGTGTTTGAGGGAACAAAAATTCTCACCGGTAAAGCGATGCGAACGGGTGAATTTGAATTCGTTTTGAAAGCGCTTACTCTTAATGCACCGATGCCGATATCTGATACAGTAACAAATACTGCCAACGGAAATTTTGGCTTTGGAAAGATAACGTTCAACAAGGCGGGCACTTACGTTTATGAGATTACGGAAAAAGATGGCGGTATTGAAACCTATGTTTATGATAGGTCCGTATACGTTATAACCGTTACGGTTACTGACAACTCACACGGTGTGCTTTTCGCTGAAACTACTATGAAAAAGAATAATATGGATTCTACTGAGATAGTTTTCCGTAACAGTTATATTTTCACCGCTATTTCCTGTGATATCTATGAAAATTTCGGCGGCAAAAAGACGCTCGATGGACGTGAACTCGTAGCGGATGAGTTTGAATTTATGCTTATCAATGCCAGAAACGGTGAACAAATCGGAGAATCTGTCAGAAATGATGCAGATGGTTATTTTGTGCTTCCGAATGTGTCTCTCAGCGTTGCGGGTATCTATCATTTCAAGATTGTCGAAGTGGCAGGTGACGAAAAAGGTATAACCTATGACACGTCATCTTTCCATATCCGTATAGAAGTTGCACAGGATGAAAGCGGTGCGCTTACCGTAATTGACAGGCAACTCTACAAAGGCGTTGTTTCTAAGCAGGAAGTTGGCGGAGTGCTTACCGAAGTAACAACCTATGAGAATATAACCGAAACCGGTGCAATTGAATTCAATAACGTTTACAAAGTCGAGGATACCGCTGATATCGTAATTGAAGGTACAAAGATCCTCGAGGGACGTAATATTGAGCAGGGAGAATTCGAATTTGAACTGTACGATGCCGATAACATTAAGTTGGAAACTGTTTCCAATGAAGCGGATGGAAGTTTCAAATTCTCAGATATCTCTGTATCCGATGCGAGTGAGTATGTATATACTGTTCTTGAAGTACAGGGTGATGATCAGGACATAACTTATGATGCTTCAGTATATACCGTAACAGCGATTGTCACCGATAATCTTGACGGTACGTTCGGTGTTGAGTACAATTATCTGAAGGGCGAAGATGGCGTTGATGCAATAACTTTCTTAAACGTTTATAAAGATCCTTCAATACCCGATACGGGCGACAATACAAATATCTGTCTTTGGGTTGCTCTCTGGTTTGTAAGTGGTGCTGCAATATTCGGACTTGTTTTGTATAACAGGAAACGTAGATTTGCAGAATAAACTAAATTAAAAAAGACGGTAGTGATAATTCACTACCGTCTTTTTTAACTTATTTTGCTTTAAACGTCAATTTATCGTCTTTGACTTTGAATGTGACTGCTGTAAGGGGAGTTTCAAAATTGTCAACAATTGCCGTTGTGATTTTGTCCTCAATCTGTCGTCTGATAACGTTTCTTAGGTCGCGTGCGCCCTTGTTACCGCTTGATGCTTCTTTTGCGAGTAATGTGGGAACGTTTTTATCATAAGAAAGTGAAATTCCTTTTTCGCGGAGAGGCTCGATAAGTTCGTTAAGCATAAGAATTGCAATTTTCTCAAGACTTTCGGGAGAAAGGGGAGAGAATGTAATTATTTCATCAACTCTGCCTAGAAATTCTTGCTTTAAGAATCCTGCAAGAGCCTTCAGGACCTTATCTTTGCTTGTTTCTTTTTCGGATTTTGCGAAACCAAGGGAATTTACGTTTCCACTGCCTGCGTTGGATGTCATAATGATAATCGTATTCTCAAAACTTACGGTTCGACCGTGAGCGTCGTTAATCTTTCCTTCGTCAAGTATTTGCAAAAGGATGTTCATAACGTCGGGATGCGCCTTATCAATCTCATCAAAAAGAATTACTGAATACGGCTTCCTTCTTACTTTTTCTGTAAGTTGTCCCGCTTCATCGTAACCGACGTATCCGGGAGGTGAACCAATAATACGGGAAACGGAATGTTTCTCCATAAATTCGGACATGTCAAGGCGGATGAGGGTTTCTGGAGTGTCAAACAACTCGTAAGAAAGTTGCTTGACAAGTTCAGTTTTTCCAACACCAGTTGGACCAACAAGAATGAATGATGCGGGGCGACGGCGGGGGCTTATCTGAATTCTGTTCCTGCGTACTGCGGCACAGACTGCTTCAACCGCTTCATCCTGACCAATAATTTTTTCTTTAATTTTTTTGTCAAGGTGAGCAAGTTTATTAAGGTCGCTTTCCTTTATTTTGGAGGCGGGGATACCTGTCCACAACTGAATAACGTGAGCAAGGTCATCCTCGGTAACAGCGCAGTCACTTGCGCCTTTTTTTGCATCCTCAATCTTTGATTCAAGAACCATCAATTCTGAACGGACTTCTGCGAGTAATTCATAGTTGATTTCACCGTTATCATCGGGTGTCATAATCGTTTCTTCTTTTGCCTTGCTTGCCTGAAGTTCCCTGTCAAGTACTATGAGAGCGTTCAATGCCTTATTTCTTAAATTAGCGCAGGTACACGCCTCGTCAAGCAGGTCGATTGCTTTATCGGGCAGGAAACGGTCGGTAATGTATCTTTCAGATAAAGTGACCGTTTTCATAACAAGCGAGTTATCTATTGTAACCTTGTGATAATTTTCATAATAATCTTTGATGCCGACAAGCATTTCATACGTATCTTTAACAGAGGGTTCTTCAACCTTTATTGGTTGGAATCTTCTTTCAAGTGCAGAGTCTTTTTCAATATGTTTTCTGTACTCAGTGAAAGTTGTCGCGCCTATTACTTGAATTTCGCCTCTTGAAAGTGCGGGCTTTAATATGTTTGCTGCGTTCATTGAGCCTTCAGCATCTCCCGCACCGACAAGATTATGGACCTCATCGATAAAGAGAATAATATTTCCTTCTGCTTTAACTTCGTCTACAAGCGCCTTTATTCTGCTCTCAAACTGCCCTCTGAATTGAGTGCCGGCAACAAGCGCAGTAAGGTCAAGCAAATGTATCTCTTTGTCCATCAATCTTGCAGGGACGTCTTTGTTGGCAATTTTAAGAGCCAAGCCCTCAGCAATAGCGGTTTTACCAACACCGGGTTCACCGATCAGACAAGGATTATTTTTACTGCGGCGGCAAAGAATCTGGATTGCACGGGCTATTTCATCCGTTCTGCCGATTATTCTGTCAATTTCGCCGTTTTTTGCCTTTTGTGTAAGATTTGTGCAGTATAAACCAAGTGACTTTCTGCCTGTTTTATGTTTTGATTTTTTATCTTTTTTATCGCCCTTTTTATTTTTGACAGTATCATCATCCGGAGAATTATTTTCATCGGGTGAGGGCATGTTGCTCATAAAGGGGAAGGTGGGTGCACCACCAAATTCAAAATTACCGTCATTATCGCCGAGCAATTCTGTAACTTGTTCGCTGATCATCTCCATATCTTCATCGCTTATACCCATTTTTTCCATAATCTGATTGATGGGTCCAATGTTGAGTTCACGAGCGCACTGCAAGCAGTATCCCTCTTGGGTCTGATTGTTGTTTTCTATTTTAGTGACAAAGAAAACGGCTTGTCTTTTTTTGCATTTAACACAAAGCATAGTTTTGTTCTCCTGATTTAGTTATTATTGTCCGTTTCAGTATTCTTGGCTTTTACATCTTTGTAGGACTTTAAGAAAAGGGGAATGTATTTGATGAATGAGAAGACCATAAGAATGGTAGAAATTCCCGTCAAAGTCAAAAGAATGATGATACCGTACGTCTTGTCGGCAAGATAATGACCGAAAGCAACGATAAAGCACGTTACAACGTAAAAAACCGCAGTTGCAACTTTACCCCACCAAAGTGCCGCAATAGGTGCTGCACCGAGTTTTAGGAGTCTGTATGAGAAAATAATCATACAAACTTCTTTAATAACAAGAATTGCAAACATAGGCGCAACAAACGGATAACGTATGCAAAGCACTATGGCAATTGCGACTTGGGTGAGTTTGTCGGCAAGCGGGTCCAGAACTTTGCCGAGTTCGGTAATAGAGTTGAATTTTCTTGCGATTGTGCCGTCAAGCGTATCAGTACACCCTGAAATTACAAGAGTAGCCAGCGCGAAAATATACATATTTCTAACGTAGAAAAAGATAAAAAACGGAATTATGATGATTCTGAATACGCTGAGAATGTTAGGTATTGAGTTGAAAAAATCCCTTTTCTTCAAAGGTAATCCCTCCACATGATTAGATTATAATACTGCTGACAAAGTTGATAATAAACGAATTCTGGATTCCATATGCCAATGCGCTGTCGCCGTTAAGCCATAAACCTGTAATAATAAGGATTGCAGTGGAAATTACAAACACAACCACGACTCCTTTGACAACTCCGAGAACTCCACCAAGCACAGAGTTTATTGTGCCAACTAAAGACACGGTGAAGACCTTGGAAAGTTTTTTTGCAATGAATCTGAGAATCGGTAAAGATATAAGTAAAGTAATTATATAGACGAAGAAAGAAATAAGGCTTACGAAAAGCGGCTCAATGAGGGTTTCTGAAATAAAACCTGCCGTTGCCATTGATGATTCCTGAACAGCGCTCGTGTCTAAACCGATGCCGGAAACTGTTGAAAAGTTGAATAGTAACGGGAAATTGGTTGATACAAAGTTTTTGATTCCTTCAGTGGTTGAGTTAACAACTGTTGCGGCAGAGTTTCCGATATTTTCTATTACTGTTTGCTCAAAAAAGGTTGAGAATATAAGCCCGGATAAGTGCTTTGCAACAAATGATGCCAAAAGGAATGCTCCAAAGAATGCCGCAATATTAAAAAGTGACAGTGCAAAACCTTTTTTAGCGGTTCTTATTACAAACAGCACGATGCACAGGCAAAGTAATACATCTATAAGAATTCCCAAATACATTTCCATTTAATGATTTACCTCCAGATAATTATTTCGTTACTTGCTTAGGTTTATTAATATGATATCTGCAAAATCTTGCTTGACGTCAGCGCATAGAGTTCAGATTCGCAAACGAATATCTTGTGAATACTGGAGTCTGCGTTGAGAGAGTCGATTGAAACTGCGCTTATAATGTTTCCTTCATATCCGTACAGATAAACGGATTTATCAGTCAGCACTGCACAGTATTTTTGATTTGCATATACGTCGTATACTTTTTCTTCAATGGTTGTTTCGAACTGTGTACCATACCTGTGATTTATGTATTTAATACTGTATATGTTGTTGTTATCATACACCTTTGAAACGGTGGCGATTGCGTTACCATTATCGCAGGAGATATGGGATAGCGAGCCAACAACAGCATACGTTTCATCCGATTCTTTATCATCGTTCAAAGTATTAATTACAGTAATACATGAGTCTCCGACTGCGGTTAACTGATTGTCGCGACCGAATACTATATTTCCGATTACAGTGTCCTCAAACTTGAAAGAAACGACTTCTTCTGTTTCAAAATTGAATATATAAACGGTTGAGAATGCTTCTCCACTCCGAGCGTTTAACGTAACTGCTGCACCGTAGTCACCATCGGGGCTGAGCGCAAGGGCAGTTATATAAGAATTTCCTGAATTCCATTTGAACATTTCATCGAATTTATAGGAGTAAAAAGTTACGCTTCCGGAATAAACGTCATCCCTCGTTGCGACTGCAAAGTTTCCGTAGTCACCAATTGTACAGGTAGTAATTGCATTTTCGGTTGTATTCTGAAACAATGAAGAAGAACGATTATGAATCGAAAAATTGTTTCCGCCGATATCGTAGATAAGTATTCTGTCACTTGACGTTTTCATTACGGGATTGGAATAGGGGATTAGTCTGTTTGTAACTTCTTTTGATGAAGGGTTAAGAATAATCAGCGACGTGTCCGTAAGTATTGCGCTGTCTTTGTTAAATGCGGCAACATCTCTTACAGAGTTTGAATTCACTTCGTATGGATATCCATCGCCTGAGCCTACACGAATAAATGAGTCCGACACCCACTCTGAGAATTTCATGGGGGGAAGGTGCCTGTAATTTATAATTAAAAACGTTGCAATTAAAACGATGACGATAGCCACAATTATGAGGATAACAGTTCTTTTCGTCCTTTTTGGACTTGCAATGTTTTCTGTTTCTTCATTATCAAATGTTATAATTTGATCTGACACTGACGTTTTCCTCCTCAATAATTTACTTTGTTAAGGAATAACGCTTTGGCGGGCGCAGTTGGCCCTGCGTTTTCTCTGTTCTTTGATAGTATAATGTTATGTATATCTTCTTTTTTGATTTTGCCTTGAGATACGTATAACATTGTTCCTACAATAATTCTTACCATATTGTAAAGAAAACCGTCGCCTTCGATAGAAAAGGTTACAAGGTCATCTTTTTTGGAAAATTCCGCATTGAATATTTGTCGTTCAGTTGATTGAACGTTGCTTCCAACTGAACAAAAAGCAGAAAAATCGTGTGTTCCGATTAGCTGTTTTGCAGCATAATTCATATCATCAATATTGAGAGGATATTTGTAATGTATTGCATAATTTTCAAGAAAGGGGTTTCGCACAGGTGATGCGACAATCCGATAAATATATTCTTTGGATTTGCAATCGTATCTTGCATGAAAATCGTCGTTCACCGTCATACAGTCTGTAACTACAACGTCAAATGGCAGGTTCCCGTTTAATGCTTTTATAATTTCTTTATCGGGTAGTGTTATATCCGATTTGAAATTACAACAGAACATATTTGCGTGTACGCCCGAATCAGTACGACTGCAACCGGTTGGCATAATTTTTTGCTTTGTGATTTTCTCAATCGCATCGGCTAAAACCTGCTGTACAGTTACGGCGTTTTCTTGAATCTGCCAGCCGTGATAGTTTGTGCCGTCATATTTTAAAGTAAGAAGTATATTCCTCATAATTAAAACTGAACTTTCCTTAAATTTTCGCAAATGAAGCAAAGTGATTTAAAACAATCATACAAGCGATTACGACAAACATGAATATTGCCGCATAAATATCTGTGCGTGTCATTCTCAACTGGCGCATCCTTGTTCTTCCGTGGCCACCGGTATAGCACCTGCATTCCATGGCGAATGCAAGGTCGGACGCGCTTCTGAATGATGAAATGAAGAGTGGAATGAGAATGGGTATTACAGACTTGATTCTTTTTCCGATTCCACCCGATTCCATATCTGCACCTCTTGCTTTTTGTGCGTTTGTAATTTTATCAACTTCTTCAATCAAGGTGGGGATAAAGCGAAGTGCAATAGTCATCATCATTGCAACCGAGTGCACGTCTACGCGAATGACTTTGAGCGGTGAGAGAAGTTTCTCTATTGCATCGGTAAGATTTGTTGGAGTTGTTGTGTAAGTAAGTAACGAACTTATAACAACAAACATAAAGACTCTGATTGCAACAAAAATTGCTGTTGCGATTCCTGAATCTGTTATCTTAATAATCCCAAATTCAATTAGTACATTTCCACTTGAGTTGAAGAAAATGTTTATAAGCGACGTAAATATGACGATAAAGATAATCGCTTTTATGCTTTTCAGAATGACCTTGAACGGCACTTTCGAAAGGAATACCGTAAAGAGTATTGTTAGCATAATAAAACCGAGCGAAATAAAATTATCCGCCATAAATATTGTGACAAGATATATTATGAGCAAGAGTATTTTGACTCTTGGGTCAATTCGATGTATTACTGATTTTACGGGATAATACTGACCTAAAGTAATGTCTTTAAGCATCGTTCATTCCTCCTTCTTTAAGAGAAATGAGCGCTTTTATAGCATCTTCAACCGTAAATATATTTTTTGATATATTGTAGCCTTTTTCTTTAAGTCTGATAAAAAGTTGAGTGACCTGTGGTATATCAAGACCGATTTCAGACAGTTGTTCGGCTTTTGAGAATACGTTGAGGACAGAATCAAACATAACAAGTTTTGACTTGTTGAAAACCATAACTCTGTCGGCAAAATTAGCAACGTCCTCCATGCTGTGTGATGCGATTATAATAGTTTTGTTGTGATCTTTTCTATAACTTTTAAGCAGTGCGAGTATTTCATCCCTGCCCCGCGGGTCAAGCCCTGCAGTAGGCTCGTCCAGAATGAGAATGTCGGGATCCATAGCGATAACGCCCGCTATGGCAACTCTGCGCTTTTCTCCGCCTGAAAGGTCAAAGGGTGATTTTGCCCAGAAGTCCATTCCAAGACCGACGGAATTTAAGGCAATTCTTGTTCTCTTTTTGACTTCTGTTTCATTAAGCCCCATATTTGTAGGGCCAAAAGCAACGTCTTTGAAAACTGTATCTTCAAATAATTGATGCTCCGGATATTGAAAACAAATTCCAATTTTGAAGCGGATGTTTCTTATTTCTTTTGGTTTTTCCCAAATGTCCATCTCGTTAAACAAAACTTTGCCCGATTGTGGACGTAAAAGACCGTTAAGATGCTGCAAAAGGGTCGATTTACCTGAACCGGTATGCCCTATAACTCCGATCATTTCTCCCGCTTCAATGGAGAAATTGATGTTGTCGAGTGCTTTTTGGGCAAAGGGTGTGCCTTCGCCATAGGTAAAACACAAGTTTTCAACTCTTAAAATCGACAACATCTTCATCTCCTTTTCTTATATTTTGAATTCTCTTATAAAATCATCAATGGTAAGAATGCCTTCTGAAAAATTAAATCCGTGTTTGTTTAACTCAAAAGCAATTTCAGTGACTTGCGGTACGTCAAGACCGATAAGTTTGAGTTTTTCAACGTTGGAGAATATTTCCCTCGGTGTACCTTTTAGGATTACCTCTCCGTTGTTCATAACAACAATTTCTTTTGCACGAACCGCTTCGTCCATATAATGGGTGATCAGCACGACGGTGATGCCAAGTTCTTGGTTAAGGTAGTCAATTGTTGACAGAACTTCCTGTCTGCCCTTAGGGTCAAGCATAGAGGTGGATTCGTCGAAAATGATGCAGTTAGGCTGCATTGCAATTATTCCTGCGATAGCCACTCTTTGCTTTTGTCCGCCCGAAAGTTTGTGGGGCTCACTCATTCGATATTCGTACATGCCGACTTTTGTAAGCGCATCATCTACTCTGCGACGGATTTCGCTTGGCTCAATGCCGATATTTTCGGGCCCGAAAGCGACGTCGTCCTCAACTATTGTAGCGACAATCTGGTTATCGGGGTTCTGGAAAACCATTCCAACGTTCTGCCTTATTTCAAAAATTTGTTCATCGTTGACGGTGTTAATTCCATTTACAATAACCGTACCCATATTTTCGTCGGGGAGAAGAATAGCGTTACACAGTTTTGCAAAGGTGGATTTTCCCGAGCCGTTATGGCCTAACACGGCGATATAATCACCTTTTTTTATGCGTAAATCTATTCCTTGCACGGCGGGAGTTTTGTTTCCGTCAACGTCTTCATAAGAACAACTTACGTTATTGAATTCGATAATATTTTCCATGGTTGAAAATCAAGAAAGACGCTCTTTAATAACGTTTGCAACGTCGTTTGCAAGTTTTTCAATCAAAGCGTAGTCGCTGCCTTCAAGCATTACTCTGATAAGCGGTTCTGTGCCTGACATTCTTACAAGCACTCTGCCATCTCCGTTGAGATCGGCTTCTGCCTGACGGATTGCCTGCTGAACAACTTCATCAGTTCCGAAAGCCGCTTTGCCTTCTGCAGAAACTCTTACGTTTACAAGTACCTGAGGATAGGTTGTCATAATAGTTGCAAGTTCTTTGATTGATTTGCCCGATGTTTTTATAACGTTGAGCAACTGAACACCAGAAAGCTGACCGTCACCGGTAGAAGCGTGGTCGAGGAAAATGATGTGACCTGACTGCTCACCGCCGATAGAATGACCGTACTCTTTCATATTTTCAAGTACGTATCTGTCACCAACTTTTGTTGTTTCATACTTGATTCCGTTTTCATTACAGAATTTATGGAATCCCATATTTGTCATAACTGTAACTACAACCGTGTCATTAGAAAGTTTATTGCACTCTTTAAGGTGTTTCGCACAGATAGCGATGATTTTATCACCATCAACCTGTTCCCCGTTGCTGTCAACTGCGAGCATTCTGTCAGCATCGCCATCAAAAGCAAGACCGATTTCGCAACCGTTTTCAACAACAGTTTTCTGAAGTTGTTCAAGATGTGTTGAGCCACAATCTTTGTTAATGTTAACACCGTCGGGTTGAGCGTTGATGATGATACATTCAGCGCCAAGACCTTTGAAAAGTTTTTCTGCGGTAACGCTTGCGGAACCGTTTGCACAGTCAAGAGCGATTTTCATTCCGCTCAAATCGCCATCAATTGATGCAATAATATGATTGATGTACTCGTCAACAGCGTATTCAACGCGCTTTACCGTACCAACCTTTTCGCCTATGATTTCAGGGGGCTGTTTTGCGTTATCGAGAACAATTGATTCAATTTCTTCTTCAACGCTGTCGGGGAGTTTGTAACCTTCGTGATTGAAAAGTTTAATGCCGTTGTATTCCGCAGGGTTGTGTGATGCGGAAATCATAATACCGGCGTTGCAACCAAGTGTTTTTACAAGGTAGGCAACTGCGGGGGTAGGAACAACGCCAAGAATGAGTACGTCTGCACCTACGGAGCAAAGGCCTGCGGAAAGAGCAGCCTCCAACATGTCAGAGGATATTCTTGTGTCTTTACCAATCAGAATTTTCGGGCGATTCTGAGCGCCCTCAGCAAGAACCATGGCGGTTGCCTTGCCGATTTTGTAAGCAATTTCACATGTGAGTTCTTTGTTAGCGACGCCTCTTGCGCCATCTGTACCGAATAATCTTCCCATAATGTTAGCACCTCATTTTATAAATTTTATTTAATAACTGTTTTATTAACTGTGAATTAACAGCGTGGCTGTTCAATACCTAAATGTTTATATGCCAGAGCGGTTACACATCGCCCTCGAGGAGTTCTGCTGAGAAAACCAATTTGCATAAGGTATGGCTCATAAACATCCTCAATGGTTATCGCTTCTTCGCCTATGGCCGCGGCAATAGTATCAAGTCCTACGGGGCCGCCGTTGTAATTTCTTATCATCGTTGTGAGCATTCTTATGTCGATTGAATCAAGACCGAGTTCGTCAATCTCCATTTTTGACAACGATGTTCTGGCTGACTCAAGAGTGATTGTTCCGTTGCCGACAACCTGTGCGAAATCTCTTGCTCGCTTGAGCAAACGGTTTGCAATTCTCGGTGTTCCTCGTGAGCGTGCGGCGAGTTCAAGTGCACCTTCTTGCTCAATATCAATACCAAGAATTTTTGAACTTCGCGTTATAATTCTTGAAAGTTCTTCCGGATTATATAACTCCAATCGGAGAATGATTCCAAATCTGTCTCGGAGCGGAGCAGAAAGCTGACCTGCTCTCGTTGTTGCGCCTATGAGGGTAAAACGATTTAAATCCAATCTTATCGATTTTGCCGATGGACCTTTTCCTATAATGATGTCGATAACTCTATCTTCAATTGCGGGGTAAAGTATTTCCTCAACGTGTCGGGAAAGTCGATGTATCTCATCAATAAATAAGATGTCGCCGTCATTAAGATTTGTCAGAAGAGCGACGAGGTCACCTTGTTTTTCTATTGCGGGGCCGGACGTTATTCTTATATCCACACCCATTTCGTTGGCAATTATTCCCGCAAGTGTGGTCTTGCCAAGACCCGGAGGACCGTACAGTAAAATATGGTCGAGCGGTTCACTTCTCATTTTAGCCGCTTCGAGATAGATAGAGAGGTTTTCTTTTGCCTTTTCCTGACCGATGTATTCATTAAGGTGCTTCGGTCGTAGGCTTATTTCTGTCTCGACGTCCTCAACGCTGTATTGAGGGGCTACCATTCTGCTTTTTAAATCTTGTATCTGAAAATCATCAATCATTCTTAAATCCTCCTTACATCAAGTTTTTAAGAGCGAGTTTTATGATTTGACTTGCAGGGAGAGTAGAGTCAATTCCGTTTACCGCCGACACTGCTTGAATATGTGAATACCCAAGTGCTTCAAGAGCGGTAACCGCTTCGTTTAATTCATTGGTTGAACCTGCAATGTTTTTCTTTGCGCCTTGTTGTGTACGAGTGGAAACTGATGAGGTTGCCGAGAATTTTGATTTGAGTTCAAGAATTATTCTCTGCGCAACTTTTGGGCCGACTCCTTGTGCCGCTGTAATAGACTTGACGTTTTCTGTTACGATTGCATTGGCAAGTTCGGCGGGTGAGAGTTTTGAGAGGATTGCTATTGCGGCTTTTGGACCAACACCTGAAACCGAGATGAGTTTAAGATAACACTCATGTTCATCGGGAGTGCTGAATCCATAGAGTTCAATAGCATCTTCTTTAACGGCAAGGTAAGTGAACAACGTTACTACGTCCCCTAAATCTCCAAGTTGAGAAATAGTATTGACGCTTGCGTTGCATTTGAATCCTACACCATTACATTCAACTACAACAAAATTTAAATCTATATGTTTCAATACACCGGTTACACTGTAGATCATAATTCATAAATTCCTTTTGCTTTTATTTTATCAGGTTCATTATTGAGCCCGAAGCGTGAGCGTGGCAGATAGCGATTGCGAGTGCATCAGCAGTATCGTCGGGTTTTGGCGTAACACTTAGGTTTAGTAATGATTTTGTCATTTCCTGTACTTGTTTTTTCTCCGCTCTGCCGTAGCCAACTAACGCCTGCTTTACTTGTAGGGGAGTATATTCAAAAATCGGCAGATTGTTTTTCTTCGCGGCAAGAAGTGTTACACCTCTTGCTTGACAGACGTCAACAACCGTCTTTGCATTGTTGTTGTAAAAAAGTTTTTCAATTGCCATAACGTCGGGGGAATATTTGCTGATTATCGAGTTAAGATCATCGTAAATTGTTTCAAGTCGTGATGTCCATTCCATAGTTGGAGGGGTGGTTATCGCACCAAAACCTATAGCGGAAAACTTGTTTTTTTCGTAATGTATAACACCGTAGCCAACTATAGCATATCCGGGGTCAATCCCAAGAATAATCATAAAAAACCTCACTTGAAAAACATAGTTTTACATAAAATGCCCAATTTTAAACATTATATCACACTCTGACGTAACATACAACAAAAAAATTACAATATTTATGTATATTATCTATTAGATGTTTATAGTTATATTATGGTCAGTAACATAAAATAAACCCTGCACTTGAAATGCAGGGTTGTTGTTTTGAAACAAATATTTATTCGCTGATTTTACATAAATATTTTGATTTGACGGTAGATGTCGGGGATTCGGTAGGATAGTTACCTGTAAAGCAACTTGTACAGAAGTTAAGTTTTGTTTCTGCTGCAAGTTTAACTACATTTTCAATGCTGAGATAGCCAAGGGAGTCGGCTCCGATATGCTCGGCAATTTCTTCAATTGAGTACTTGCATGCAATCAACTTGTCCTGGGAGTCAATGTCCGTGCCATAGAAGCAGGGGAACATAAACGGCGGGCAGGATATTCTCATGTGAACTTCTTTTGCGCCTGCATCACGAAGCATTTTTACAATTTGTTTACTTGTTGTTCCTCTTACAATGGAGTCGTCAATAAGAACAACTCTTTTACCTGCAACAACAGATGAAATGGGGTTAAGTTTAATTCTTACTTTGTCTTCGCGGTCCGCTTGTGTGGGCTGAATGAAAGTTCTGCCGATATACTTGTTTTTAATGAAACCAAGTTCATAGTCGATACCAAGTTCCTGAGCATAACCAATTGCAGCATCAATGCCCGAATCAGGTACACCTATTACAACGTCTGCCTCAACGGGATGTTCTTGAGCAAGGAATCTGCCTGCGCGGATTCTTGCAGTGTGAACGGAACTGCCGTCAACAACGGAGTCCGGTCTTGCAAAATAGATGAACTCAAAAACACAGAGCGAAGATGGCTTTGTGTTGCAGTGTGTTGTGATTGAACGAATTCCGTTTTCGTCTATTATAACGATTTCTCCGGGCATAACGTCCCTGATAAACGTTGCACCGATATTATCAAATGCACAACTTTCGGATGCAAACATATAACTGTTGTTTCTCTTGCCGATGCACAATGGTCTGAATCCTCTGGGGTCACGAGCGGCGATAAGTTTTGCAGGGGACATAACGACAAACGAATATGAACCCTCAAGGTGATACATAGCGTTACAAATTGCATCCTCAATGGACGAGGTGTGGAGCCTTTCTCTTGTTATTTCGTATGCAATGATTTCCGAGTCACTCGTTGTGTGAAATATTGAACCGCTTAATTCAAGTTTTTCTCTGAGTTGAGAATAGTTGGTAAGCGAACCGTTATTAGCAATTGCCATACAACCCTTTACGTGATTTACAACAAGGGGTTGAGCATCAACGCGTTTGTTTGAAGGGGAAGTGCCATAACGCACGTGTCCAACGGCCATTTTGCCTTTTCCGAGGCTTGCGAGTATATCTTTATCAAATACGTCGTTAACCAAACCACCATCTCTGTAAACAGTGATTGTTCTTGCATCGTTGATGGCTATACCGCAACTTTCCTGACCTCTGTGCTGAAGTGCAAACAAAGCGTAGTATGTGGCTGCGGCAACGTCATGACCATCATTGTCATAGATTCCGAAAACACCACATTCTTCATGTATTTTGTCAAACATTTTTTCAGACCCCTTTATATTGGCTTTGCGGAGAGAATCTCCGTTGAAAAACAAAGTGAATTATAACACACGCGCGATGGATTTGCAACAGTAAATAAAATGAACACTATGTAAAATTTAGTAGCAATTTGAATAAAAAAATTGTGTAATTTGGTCTATATTGACTTAAACGAAAAAAAAGTGTATAATTGCCGAGATTATGTCCACGTGTAGATTAACGGGATTGATCTGTGATTTAGGGAGGAATAAAAAATATGAAGGTTGTTATCTTGGCTGGTGGATTCGGAACACGTATTTCCGAGGAAAGCCATTTGAAACCTAAACCAATGATCGAAATTGGTGGTATGCCGATTTTGTGGCACATTATGAAAATGTATTCTTCGCATGGATACAATGACTTTGTTATATGCTGTGGCTATAAAGCGCATATGATAAAGAGGTTTTTTGCCGAATATTATCTTTACACAAGTGATGTAACTTTTGATTTTTCCGAAGATAATAAAATGACTGTACATAACAATAATGCTGAACCGTGGAGAGTTACTCTTGTTGATACCGGATTGCATACTATGACCGGAGGTCGTGTAAAGAGAATTCGTGATTACATCGGTGACGAGCCATTTATGCTTACGTATGGTGACGGCGTGTCGGATGTTGATATAAACGCCCTTGTCAATTTCCATAAGTCCCACGGAAAAAAAGCAACTTTGACAGCGATTACGGTCGCACAACGTTTTGGAATATTGGATCTCGGTGAGGATTCTTCCGTTCTGAAGTTCAGAGAAAAATCCGTTTATGACGGCAACGTAATAAATGGTGGTTTTATGGTTCTTGAACCCAGCGTTTTTGATTATATAGACGGCGATGAAACCGTGTTTGAAAACGAACCGCTTGAGAAACTTGCAAAAGAGGGTGAACTTAAAGCCTACCTCCACGATGGATTCTGGCAGTGTATGGATACACAGAGAGATAAAGAGTATCTTGAAACTCTTATCAACACAAAAAAAGCTCCGTGGATAAAGTGGTGAAATTATGAATAACTTTTATAATGGTAAATCGGTGCTTGTAACAGGTCATACAGGATTTAAAGGATCATGGTTATGTAAAGCCTTGATTATGTTCGGCGCGAAAGTTACGGGATACGCTCTTGAACCTGCAACCAACCCGAACCTTTTTGAACTTTCAGGCATAGAGGGACGGATGAAATCCGTTATAGGTGACGTGCGTGATTATGCGGCGTTAAAAGCGGTTTTCGATGAGGTTAAACCTGAAATTGTTTTTCATCTGGCGGCTCAGCCGATAGTCAGAGAGGGATATAAAAGCCCGCTTTATACGTATGAAACAAACGTTATGGGAACCGTAAATTTACTTGAATGTGTAAGAAATTGCGATTCAGTACGTTCCGTTCTCAACGTCACGACTGATAAAGTTTATAAAAATTTTGAGGTTAACAGAGGTTACAGAGAGGATGAACAACTCGATGGTTACGACCCGTATTCAAATTCAAAGTCCTGTTCAGAGTTAGTGACTCATTGTTACAAAAATTCTTATTTTGATGAAATGGGAATTGCTGTATCAACTGCCCGTGCGGGCAATGTGATCGGCGGTGGGGATTTTGCGGAGGACAGAATTATTCCCGATTGTTGCAGAGCGGCATTGAACGGAAGCGTTGTTTCTCTGAGAAACCCGGGATCTATCAGGCCTTATCAGCATGTTCTTGAACCCATCTATGCATATATGATGATTGCTTATAAACAATATTCTGATAGTGAAAAATCAGGGTGGTACAATATTGGTCCCGATGATTGTGATTGTATTACTACCCGTGAATTAGTGTCACTGTTCAGCAAATATTGGGGGGATGACTTTTCGTGGGAGACTATTGCAAACGACGGTCCTCATGAGTCGGGGATTCTAAAGCTTGACTGCGCTAAAATAAAAGAAACTTTCGGTTGGAAACCGATGTGGAACGTTGAAAAAGCGGTTAAAAAAACTGTTGAGTGGTTTAAAATGTATAAGCACAATGCACCGATATCCGATTTTATGAACGAACAGATAAAGACATATTTTGACGAACAGAGGGATTTTAACAATGTTTAAAGATATGACACAGGAACAAGCAAAAGAATATATACTCTCCCTTACCAAGGAGTATTGTGATGCCTTCCATAATAAAGAAAAAGAATTCAAAGAAGGGGACAGAATTCCTTACGCTTCCAGAGTATACGATAGCAGTGAAGTGGTTAATCTTGTTGATAGTGCGCTTGAATTTTGGCTTACAAGCGGCAGATACACCGAACAGTTCGAACGTGGCTTTGCAAAAATGTTCGGAGTTTATGATTGTGCACTCGTCAACTCCGGTTCATCTGCAAATCTGCTTGCGTTTATGGCGCTTACGTCACCTTTGCTTGGAGACAGAGCAATAAAACCCGGTGATGAGGTTATCACCGTTGCCGCAGGTTTCCCGACGACTGTTTCTCCTATCATTCAGTACGGTGCGGTGCCGGTGTTTGTTGATGTTACAATCCCGCAGTACAATATTGACACAACAAAACTTGAGGCGGCATTATCCGAGCGTACAAAGGCTGTTATGCTTGCTCACACCCTTGGAAATCCATTTGATTTGGCGGCTTTAAAGGAATTTTGTTCTGAGCATAATTTGTGGCTTGTAGAAGATAATTGCGATGCACTTTATTCAATGTACAAAATTGATGGTGAGTATAAGTTTACGGGTACGATTGGTGATATTGGTACATCAAGTTTTTATCCTCCGCATCATATGACAATGGGTGAGGGCGGAGCAGTTTACTCAAATAATGCTTTGCTTATGAAAATTGTTAGATCTATGCGCGATTGGGGACGTGATTGTGTATGCCCCCCCGGTGTTGATGGTTTGTGCAAGCATAGATTTGACAGACAGTACGGTGAACTGCCGCTTGGGTATGATCACAAGTACGTTTATTCGCATTTTGGTTATAATTTGAAGGCGACTGATATGCAAGCGGCGATTGGTTGCGCTCAACTTGATAAAATATTGGGCTTTGCAGAGCGCCGCCGCCATAATTTTGAATTTTTGAGAGAACTTTTGAACGATACAAGGGATGATTTAATTCTTCCCGAGGCAACTGAAAATTCAAAGCCAAGTTGGTTTGGTTTCCTTATCACTTGTAAAGACGGCGTTTGTAAAAATAAACTCGTTGAGTACGTTGAGGCGCATGGCGTTCAGACACGAGCGCTTTTTGCAGGAAATCTTACGAAACATCCTTGCTTTGATGAAATGAGAAAAAGTGGCAAAGGATACCGTGTTGTCGGCGATTTGAGCACAACCGACCGAATTATGAATTCATCTTTCTGGGTTGGTGTATATCCCAAAATGACAGATGAAAAATTGAGTTATATTGCGAAGGTAATTAGAGAAGGCGTTCAGGCACAGAAGGTGTAAATGATGGATAGGAAGAAGATTAGTGTTTTAGTTCCTTGCTTTAACGAGGAGGAAAACGTCATCCCGTTGGCGCAGGAACTCGTTAAGACGTTTAAGGAAAAGTTAATAAACTATGATTACGAGATTGTATTTATTGACAATGATTCTACAGATTCTACAAGAGAAAGACTTGAATTCTTGTGTTCTAAAAACAAGAATATCAAGGCAATATTTAATGCCAAGAATTTTGGCCAGTTCAATTCTCCTGTGTACGGAATGATGCAGACTACAGGTGATTGTGTAATTCCTGTTTGTGCTGATTTCCAAGATCCGATTGATATGCTTCCGAAGTTTGTTGAAGAGTGGGAAAACGGTTACAAAATCGTTTGTGCTATCAAGACGTCGAGCAAGGAAAATAAGGTTATGCGCTTTTTGCGGACTTGTTACTACAAACTTATCAAGAAAATGAGTAACGTTGAGCAGATTGAGCATTTTACGGGATTCGGACTTTATGACAGAGCATTTATAAACGTTATAAAAGACCTTGATGATCCATCTCCGTTTTTGAGGGGGCTTGTTGCAGAACTTGGATTCAGACGCAAGGAACTTTCTTATGAGCAACCGCAAAGACGTGCGGGTAAAACGAGCAACAACTGGTTTACACTTTATGACGGCGCGATGTTAAGTTTTACGTCGTATACAAAGACGGGGTTGCGTTTTGCAACGGTTTTGGGCGCGGTACTTTCTGTGTTGACAGTGCTTGCGTTTGTCGTTTGTTTTATCTTGAAACTTGCTATGTGGGATACGTTTGTGTTTTCATCGGCGCTTGTTATTCTTGGAATATTTTTGTTTGGTTCTCTGCAACTGTTTTTTATTGGACTTCTTGGAGAATACGTTATGAACATAAATACAAGGGTAATGAACAGACCGCTTGTCGTTGAAGAAAAGCGTATAAATTTTGAGGAAGAATAATTAAAAGAGGCTTTGTGAAATGAAGATTAAAGTATCGGATTATATTGCGTATTTTCTTTGTCGTAACGGGATAAAAGATGTTTTCACTGTTACAGGTGGCGGTGCTATGCACCTAAATGATAGTTTAGGTCATTGTCCGGATTTAAAATGTACGTATAATCATCACGAACAGGCTTGCGCTATTGCAGCAGAGGCGTATGCGCGTCTGTCGGGGGAACCTGCTTGTGTATGTGTTACAAGCGGCCCCGGCGGAACAAATGCGTTAACCGGTGTTGTCGGCGGCTGGCTTGATTCTGTTCCAATGTTTATTTTATCCGGACAAGTTAAGAGGGAAACGACGGTTATTGCAACTGACGTTCCGCTTCGCCAACTCGGTGATCAGGAGTATACGATAATTGATACTGTTAAACCGATGACAAAATATGCCGTAATGGTTAATGATGAGAGTAAGATAGCGTATCATCTTGAAAAGGCGCTTTATTTGGCTATGGAGGGCAGGAGAGGCCCTGTGTGGCTTGATATTCCGCTTGATATTCAAGGTGCATCTGTTGATACCGAAAATCTTGAGCATTTTTCACCCGGTGAATTTGAAGAAAAGACCTACGATATTAGCGATGAAACAGCGCAGGCGATTATTGAAAAAATAAGTAATGCAAAACGTCCCGTTATTCTTGCGGGTTCGGGTATTCGTTTTTCTAAGTCGGATGCTATTTTTAATGAGCTTATAGAAAAATTGCGTATTCCTGTTGTTGTCGCTTGGAATTCCAATGATTTAGTGCCTTATGATAGCCCGTATTTTTGTGGAATGCCTGGTACGGTAGGTACAAGAAGTGGCAATTTTGTCGTTCAGAATGCGGATGTTCTTCTTGTTCTGGGAAGTCGTCTTAACATCAGAATGATAAGTTATAATAAATTTGATTTTGCAAAAAATGCGTATAAAATCATTGTTGATATTGATGAGAATGAACTTAAAAAGCCGACGATTGTGCCTGATATGCCCGTTTGCGCAGATGTAAAATGTGTTATAGAAAAATTGCTTAAAACTGATTACGGTGCAGATCATAGCGAGTGGCTTTCGTGGTGCAAAAATTTGCTTGTGAGATATCCCGTTGTTCAGCCTAAATTTTATGAAAATACGGCTGCGCTTAATCCCTACGTGTTTATTGATGAGTTGTTTAGAAGGCTTAAATCAAATGATACGATTTGTTGTTCAAATGGTTCTGCATGTGTTGTTACTTTCCAGGCGGCAAAGACAAAGGCAGGACAAAGGATGTTTACAAACTCGGGATGCGCAAGTATGGGCTATGGCTTGCCTGCAGCAATAGGCGCGGCTGTTTATAAAAAAGACGAGTGCATTATCTGTCTTGAGGGTGACGGCAGTTTGATGATGAATCTTCAGGAACTTCAGACTGTTTTTCACAACAGATACAATATAAAAATATTTATTCTCAACAATAATGGCTATCATTCTATAAGACAGACTCAGACTAACCTTTTTTCTCCGCCCTTGGTCGGCGTATGTGCGGATAATGGTGTAAGTTTTCCGTCTTTTGAGAAGATTGCCTATGCATTTGATATTCCCTATGAGAAAGTCGCTTCTTTAGATGATGCTGATAAAATTCAGCATGTGCTTGAGATGGACGGGCCTGTTATCTGTGAGGCGTTTCTTGACTATTCGCAGAATTTTGAGCCAAAACTTTCTTCAAAGGTTTTGGATGACGGTAGGATTGTTTCGCCGTCAATTGATGATATGTTCCCGTTTTTACCCAAAGAAGAATACGAGAGTAATCATTTTTAGTGTGATGTGAGGTAAGTATGAATTTAACTGAAATTAAAATGCTTGAAACGCTCAAAAGATTAAAGAACGACTATGGTGTTCTTGCGGTCAAAGCCGAGTTTGAGGCGGAGGGTTCAAGAACTGACGAACTTGTTAAACTCAATGAGATTGTTTTCAGAGCGGATATGGACTTGTACATCAAAATTGGCGGTTGCGAAGCGGTTCGTGACCTTGATCAGTGCCTATTGCTTGGTGCAAGCGGCATTATGGCGCCTATGATCGAAACGCCGTTTGCTATGCAGAAATTTGTTGGTGCAGCAAGGAAAGTTTATAATGTGGATGAGGAAATTGAGTGGATTATAAATGCTGAAACCAAGACTTGCAGAGAAAATTTTGAAGAAATTTGTTCTGTTGGCAAGGGGTTCCTCAATACGATTTCTATTGGCAGAGTTGATTTATCTGCATCAATGGGAATGTCAAGGGATAGCATAAACAGTGAAGAGATATACGATGTATGTAAATATTTTTCAAAAACCGCAAGGAAACATGGCTTAAGGGTTGGTTTTGGTGGCGGTATTGCGTTTGATTCCATTCCGTTCATCGTTAAGATGTATGATTTTGCTGACCGATTTGAAACCCGCAAGGTTGTTTTTACAATGGATAATAATGAACAGAAACTTAAAGAGGGCGTTTTGCTCGCTATGGAGTTTGAAACGATGTATCTTAAAAATAAATGTGAGTTCTATGACAGGATGGCAAACGAAGACAGGGGCAGGCTTGTTATGCTCGAGGATAGAGTGAAAAAAGCCCGCGCAGAAATGTAGACGAGGGTATTTTGTGATGAAGAAAGTTATTATAACCGGTTGTACAGGTTGTATCGGCTCTGCTCTCATTTCTGAACTTCTTAAAAACGGAGTTCACGTTACCGCGGTTATCAGAGAGAATTCCACACGTAGAGATGCTATTCCTGCGGGTGCGGAAATTATAGAATGTAGCCTTGATAATATTAAGGAATTACATCGTTTTTTACCCCACGATTATGATGTTTTTTATCATTTTGCATGGGATGGAACCGCAGGACTGTTCAGAAATAATCTCAAACTTCAGTGTGATAATATAAAATATGCTCTTGATGCTGTAAACGTAGCAAAAGAACTTGGTTGTAAGCGCTTTATCGGAGCGGGTTCGCAGGCAGAATACGGGCGTATAGAGGGCGTGCTTACACCCGATACACCTTGTAATCCCGAAAATGGCTATGGAATCGCAAAACGTGCTGCGGGAGATATGACAAGACTTGAATGTGATCGGCTCGGAATAGAGCATATCTGGACGAGGATTTTGAGCGTTTATGGCCCGCATGACGGCGAAGGAACAATGATAACGTCGGGAATTTTAGATATGCTTTGTGATGTTGCGCCTAAGTTTACAAAAGGCGAACAGATGTGGGATTATCTATACTGTTCCGATGCCGCAAGAGCAATGCGCTTAATCGGTGAAAAAGGTAAAAACGGCGTGGTTTACTGTATTGGCAGTGGAAAGGCGCGCCGATTGAGCGAATACATCGAAAAGCTCTGTGAAGCGGTCAGAAAAAATGGCAAACCGGATGCGAGGGTGCAACTTGGTGCCGTGCCGTATGCCGACAAGCAGGTTATGCACCTTTGCGCTGATATATCAACGCTCACAAGGGATACGGGCTTTGTCCCCGAGGTTGATTTCGAGCAAGGAATTGAGCAAACAGTGCAGTGGGTAAAAAAGAAATATAAAATGTAAAAAACAGCGGAAGTTTTACTTCCGCTGTTTTGATTTAGGTCTATTTTTTAAACTTTTTGCTGATTTTGTTTGAGAGGTTTTTGATTGCTTTGAATATCGTAGATGATGATTCGCCGTCGTTGTGCTCGTCGTCTTTGTCTGTGTCGTCAGTTTCGTCATCGTTGTCAACGACTTCACCACTCTGTGTTGTGACAATCGGTTCAACGTAACCCGTCGTCATATAACTGTAAGTTGTTGTCGGCAGAGATTTGCCTTTAAGACGCCTGTTGATAAACTCGGCGATTAGCGTTTTTATAACAGCAAAAATCGGAACGCCGAGGAGCATACCCCAAACGCCGAACAATCCGCCGAAAAGCAAGAGTGCAAACATAACCCAGAAACCTGATAAACCTGTGAGATTGCTTGAGATTTTGGGCCCGAGA
The DNA here is from genome assembly GCA_017560255.1 of Clostridia bacterium. Classification (GTDB taxonomy): domain Bacteria; phylum Bacillota; class Clostridia; order Oscillospirales; family Acutalibacteraceae; genus RGIG7273. The sequence goes on along the minus strand of JAFYOI010000055.1, from coordinate 242,326 downwards.
ATGTTTCCATCGAACTGTTGGAGAGCGACGATGAATACAAGGAACCAAAAGGCTTTTTTCGGATCTACCGTGAATATTAAGAGTATACTGGGAATAGCACCGATGAACGGGCCGAAGAACGGAATTATGTTTGTAATGCCGACTACAACGCTTATAAGCAGCGCGTAAGGCATACTTAACACTTTCATACCTATAAAGCACATGATGCCGATTATAAGTGAATCAAGAAGTCTGCCGTTGAGGAAGCCGCCAATCATTTTGTGGGTGTATCGGAAGTTGTGGATGATTGTGTTTGCTGTTTTTACTTTGAAAAAACTATATGCAAGTTTCTTTGCCTGTGCAGCGAATAAATCGGTGCTGTTAAGTACGTATATTGCAATGATTATTCCAATGATTATGTTTTCGAGGAAATCGACTATACCCCAAAGACCCGTAGAAAGACTGGACATAATCTCAGGGAAACGGTCAATAAGTGTGTCTCCGCTTGCAAAATCACGTAATTTTTGTACCGCAAGTTCAATAGCGGATGTAACAAACTCCTGCGCCTTGGGGTGGTTTTTAAACACGTTGTTAAGCCAATTTGAGAAAGCGTTGAGTTTATCGGGCAAAGTGTTTGCAATACTTTTCACACTTTCCCATACTTGTGGGAAGATTAGTGCGGCAAGACCGACAATAACAACAAGAGCGAACAAAATACTGATGGTTGTGGAGAGTGCTTTTGCCGTGTTCAGAGCGCGTTTTTCTTTTTTTATTTTCTTTGAAAAAGCGGACAAAAACTTCTTTTTCAACCAGTTGTTTAATGGTAACAACAGGTATGCCAGCACAATGCCGTACGCGATTGGCATAAGATATGACAAGATTGTACCGACGTATTCAAATATTGTCCCTGCCTTGAATAACAGGAAGAAAAAGAGTATGCAGGCACACACGACACCAAAAGCCGTAACGCCTATATGTAAATATTTTTTCTTCATAACCTAATACTCCTAAAAAGTTTATATATGAAATTATACAATAAAAGATTTTTAAATACAATAGGCAATTTAAATCTTAACTAACACATTATGAACAGTACCAATATTGACTTTTGGATTATCTCGTGGTAGAATGCACTGGTATGAAAAAAGCGAATAACTATGATTTTATCGCATGGATTATTGAAAGAAGAAGGATTTAGTTATGTGGTACGATATAGTGAGACAGGTGGTTGAGGTACTGAACTACGTGTTGGGCGCGTTGTTTTTCTTAGCGTATCTCTATCAGTTGATTTATATAATAATCGGTTTGATAAGAAAGAAGCCGAAATATAAAGAGGCGAGCAAAAACAATCGTATTGCGGTTGTTATTTCCGCAAGAAACGAGCAGGGGGTTTTACCCCACCTCATAGACAGTGTTAAGAAGCAGGATTATCCTCAGGAGTTGATTGATATAATCGTTATTGCGGATAATTGCACCGATTCAACGGCGCAGATTGCGCGTGATATGGGCGCAGTTGTGTATGAGCGATTTAATCAGGAACTTGTCGGTAAGGGTTATGCTCTCGATTATATGTTCTCGGATTTGATTGATAGTGGCAGGGTCGATTATTACGATGCATATCTTGTCCTTGATGCCGACAATTTGCTCACTTCGCAATATGTCAGAGAGATGAATAAAGTTTTTGAAAACGGTTACGGCATATTGACAAGTTACAGAAATTCCAAGAATTTCCTTGATAATTGGATTACTGCGGGCTACGGCTTGTGGTTCTTGAGAGAGGCTCGTTTTCTTAATAATCCACGCGCACAACTCGGCAACAGTTGTATTGTTTCGGGGACGGGATTTATGTTCTCGAAGGAGGTTATCAAGAAGTACGGCGGATGGAAATTCCATCTGCTTACCGAGGATATCGAGTTTTCCACTCAATACGTCCTTGACGGCGGTAAAATCGGTTATGCGGCTGATGCAGTTTTTTATGATGAACAGCCGACAACTTTTGGTCAGGCGTGGAAACAAAGAGTCCGTTGGGCAAAAGGATTTTATCAGGTTTTTGGTAAACACGGCGGCAGTCTTATAAAGGGGATTTTTAAAAATTTCTCCTGCTACGATATGCTTATGAATATCACCCCCGCAATGCTTATCAGTATGGGAATGGTGTTTGTTAATCTTGTAGCCGTTATTCTTGGTGCCTGCGCGGGTGTGCTCGGGTTGATTTACGCGGGACTTATTGGACTTGCGGGTAGTATCGGGTATTTCTACGTTTTCCTTTTTGTGGTTGGTGCGATAACGCTCGTTGCGGAATGGAAGATGATAAGCGGAAGTGCTTTCAGAAAAATACTATTTATGTTCACTTTTCCGCTGTTTATGTTTACGTATTTCCCGATTGCTATTTATGCACTGGTCAAGAAGAATGTTGTATGGAGTCCGATCGTACATAATAAGTCGGTTTCAATTGACGAAGTTGATAAAAAATAACAGAATAAAAAGCCTTGGAAATGTTGGTTTTCCAAGGCTTTTTTGTTTAATCATATTGTCTTACGCGAAGCGGGATTCCAATTTTATCGCATAATTTTTGGCTAAGTTCAATGTCCTCTTTATGAATTACGTCAACTACGGTCAGAGTGGTTTCGGGGACAAGATTTTTGCATCGTTTTGCAAAATCAATCATAGCGCGGAACGCTGTTTCTCCATCAAACTTCGGTCGGGTAACACGTGTGTAAAGTTCTGGTGTCGGTGCGTTAAGACTGATTGAAATCGAATCAATAAACGGCGCAATCTTTTCTGCAGTCGGGAAACCGTTTATCAGGTCGCCGAGCCCATTTGTGTTAATTCTTATTTTAAGATTAAGGTTTTCTTTTACAAATTTGCAAGCAGCAAGCAGTTTGTCAAATTCATTAAAAGGCTCGCCGTAGCCGCAAAAAACAACCTCATCGAAAGGGGAGAAATCAAACTCTTTGAGTGCATCTATTATTTCTTTTTCAGATGGTTCATTGGTGTGCCACAGTGAATCTGCCGAGCCCAGACCGTCACCGTTTGCGCGTATGCAGAAAAGGCAGCGGCAAGGACATTTGTTGGTGATGTTGATGTAAACGCCGCCGTTGTATGTGTAAACAATACTTGCCATAATTTTTTCTCGAACCCTTCAATCTTTTATAATTTCATATACCGTATTCTACCATAAAACTGATATTGTGTAAATAGTCATTTTGATGTAAAATAATAATACCAGATTGCAAAAATACAACAGAAGTCAGGACTTGAACAAAATAGTATAAAATATATCAAAACACAAAAAACAACACAAGAAATGCGAAAAACGGCATTGAAATTGTAAACTTTTTGTAAACTTTCATTTTTGCCATTGCAGATGCATTTATTAAAAATCGACAAAAAAGCGCCCTTTGAACTGTTTGTTTATGTAATATTGCCGATAAAGCAAAATAAGGTAATATAAGTGTTGACTTTTAAGTGCATATATAGTAATATATAAACAACATATAGGGAGGGCTGTGCCTTGAAGCGTTCTGCGGAACGTTTTTTCTGCTTTTATTGGGGTTAATTAAGGCAGCGGCGTGGCTCGAACTGATGCAATGTTTTACGAAATGGAGGTGGTGTAATGAACCGGCTTATAAGAGGGGAATATCACGATAGGTTAGTCAGGAAACGTATCTGTGTATTTCTTCTGTACTGCAGGATCAGAGCGGCGATAATAACGCCGATTGTAATGAGCAAGTGGTGGTACGCAAAGTTGAAGCGTACTCTTGGCGGTTCGATGCACCACTTGCGGAGTAAAACGTTTGAACTCAGCCGATGTTACCTGTCGCAACGGCAGAGGATTTAAGACAGGAGGGAAAGAAATCAAAAATGAAATCTTTTAAAAATATTTCCCGAAAGGAGAAAGGTCTAATGACTAACTTAAAATCACGTTTGCCCATTAAAGTTCTGTCAGTGTTTATGGCTTTGTTGATGATTTTCAGCACGATGTCCATTATGTTCACTGTCAGCGCTGTTGATGCCAGCCTGGGCGGCGGTAACGGTGAATGGGTCGACACAAACGGCACGATAACTTATAGCGGCCATAAGGCGTATACTTATGTGGGCAGCACAACGTTCACAAATCAGAGCACGGGCTATGCAGTTTATTTGCCGGAGAACTATCAAAGTTACGCAGATAAACCGGCGGGTAAAAAACTCGCTACAATGCTCGTAATGTCCGGTGGTACCGAGTCGCTTAACGGCAACTATTACGCAATGGCTAACGCCAGCGGTCTTAACTACCTGGCTGACGAAAAGGGTATTATCGTTATCTACCTTCGCCAGAATAATACAACCGTTAACTCTTCTTACTACTGGAACTGGTGGCAAGCCTCCAACAACACAAGAGATACCACCAGTAACTACATTGGACAGAAGGCAACGGAACTTGTATCTACAATCCAGAGCAGATACAGCCAGCACGTTGATACTGAGAGAACCTACGTAACAGGTCTTTCTGCCGGTGCGGCAATGGCATCCAACTTTGCTGCACTTTACCCCGATGTGTTCAAGGGCGCAGCGATTGTTGCCGGTCTTCCGTTTAAGACGGTTACAAACACAAACGCAGGAAGCAACTACACCTCAGCATATGGTGCTCAGGGTACACAGACCGCTACGGGTTGGACTCAGGATATCCCCACACTCGGCGGATTTATCACTACGGCTTGGAGTGCTGCCGGTGTAGCGCCCGAGAATGCAACCCGTGTAATTGCTTTCCACGGTACAGCCGACCAGACCGTATATCCCCGAAACGGTAAGGAAATTGCGGACGCAAACGCTTACGCAAGATACGGCGAAAACTATTCACAGAAACTTACAACAACAGAAACAGACAATTACACTGTTTACAGTTACGGTGTAAACCAGAGTATGCTTGAAGCGGGTTATTCGAGAGACCGCGCTTCCGACGTTGTTTTCTATGAAATCGACGGCTTCGGTCATAACTGGTATAACAACCACGCCAACGGTAACTACGGCGTAAAGAGTGCTATTATCGATTATAACGAGGTTATGTGGGAGTTCTTCGAGGGTACGCCCGACTATGCGGACGCAGATGACCCCATAACGCCCGACGGTGAAACTGTGGTAAATGCCACTTACGGTGCAAAGTTCTGCGTGCAGAATGGCAAGAAGTACGCTGACCTTGTTACATCACAGGGTTTGAAAGTTCTTGACCTTCCGCTCAGCCCCGACTACTTGATGGCTGATACTGACCCCACAACCGCTTCCGAGTGGACGTTTAACTTTGACCTCACAGAAGCGATTGATGCGGCAAAGGCAGCAAACCTTGATACACTCAAGGACGTTTACATTAAGAGTATCAAGGTTTACCAAAACGTCTGGGCAGTAACTGCGGGTAGCAGTGTAAATCTTGGTTACACAACTGTTGTAAACCCCGTTATTTCACAGGGCGGAAGCAACGCTACTGATATCTCTTCAACAAAACTCCTCGAGTCATGGACTGCCGAGTACCCGATGGATACATATCAGTTGTATGGCAAGATTACTGACCCCACAGTATTGAATACCTTGATGAACTACGGTTATCTCTCCTTGGTAACCTACGGTACGGACGGTAACGTTAACTTTAACGTTGCGGCACCGATCATCAGTATCGAATTCGGTAAGAAGGACAGAGACCTTGACGTTGAGGTTGAGGGTGACGTTTTAACAGCAAGAAACTCCTATCCCGTATTCCCGGTATTCGCTTACAACTCCGCAGCGGGCTACAATGCTCCGACTTCTGCGGCAAATGAAACCAAGGTTTACGGCGATAAGCAGGGTCACCTTATTGGCACAGCAAGCAAATACTCCGTTGGTGTATATAATGCAGGTGACAATAATGATACAATGTACTATTCCTACAACCTTGCTGACTACACAAAGAACAATGGCTACTCTGTGCAGTCGATTACCATCAAGTACTCCCTTGAGGGTAACCCCTATTACAGCAAAGAGGACGTTGGCGTAAAGATCAGCGTTGCAGGTAATCAGTATTGGGAAACTGCCGATGAAGCACCCACTGATATGCACGTTATTGAAAACTTCACCATCGCAAAGGGTGAAAAAGTTGAGGGCGAAATAACAATCAGCTTTGAAAATAACGAGCATAAGTCAATCATCAACTACGTAAACAACGCGGGCGGTTTCACACTTGCGTTTGAGAATACTTCCAATAACCCCCACTACTACTTCCTTATCACCGTTCCTACAATTATCGTTAACTATGAGAATATCCCCGGCACACCTCAGAGTGCTATCACAGGTATCGGTGTAAGATACGAAACAAGTTACGATGACTTGGTGGATGACGGCTTATTCGAGAGTGGCAAAGAGGAACCCGATGGTTCTGTAACTGTTGAAGGTTCCTTGACTTCCAGCAAAGCAGAATATGCAAACTCAAGCGATGCTTCCGCCGGTACAAGTAATGCTACTTCCGACAGTACCGCACGTAGTAACTACAGAACGACTTTCGGTTCCTATGATATTTACAATACAGTTAAGGATGACATCCTCAACGAAATTAAAGCAAAATATCCTGGCATGACTGAGGGCGTTGATTATTGGATTACTCTTGATGAGGTTAAACTTGTTTACGCAAAAATGACCTTGGGTTCTATGCGTTCCAACCGTTCTTACGGCGCTAAGGCTTACGCTTATTATCATCCGACGGCACAGTCTTCGAATGATGCAGCCTTCGCTTCAACCGCAGGAACAGTTGTTATTGACGGTTACGACCATGGAACGAGCGATACAAATTCACATCCAACATCTGCTGATTTCACACCCAATATGGTGTTTACGGAAGACGCTCCTTATCTTTGGACAAGAGCGCATAGTGGCAACACTTCCAACTCCACCAGATATTACCTCTACGTAAGTGTTCCGCAAATCAGCGATATTGAGGTTGCTTACAAGGCTACTGTTACAACCACCAAGCCTGTAGAAGACGATGGCGGCGATGGCGACGATGACGATCAGCCCCAGGGCTCACTCAGTGATCCCTATACTGTCAATTATTCATCCGGTTACTACACAACAACGTGGACTGACAGAGCAAGTACAAGTGCAAGTAAATGGACCAATATGACAGGATACACAAACGGTACTGCAATGGTTTCTACAATTGTCAACTACGACCTCGTTGCTATTGAGGCAGAAATCAAGGCGTACATCATTGCGCAGACAAAACTCGCAAACAGTTATAACGAGTATTTTGACGTTGAAGTTACGAACTTTGCATTCGGTTCATTTGTTTTGAAGGCGAACGTAGGTTCAGCTACGTCACAAAGAACAGTTCGTGTGCTCAGAGGTGATACAGCGTACAATGCTTACAATTCGGCAATGAGTACCGCAACAGAAATTGCGGCTTCACCGTCAAACAGTGTTGTTACGTTTACAGTAAGCTCTATTCCGTCGGGTACGGGACAGTATCTCAGCTTCTACGCTTTAGGTTCCAACTCTGCGAACGGTCTTACTTCAAAACCGACCGCAACAATTACTTATACCTATAGTGTCAAGGTTACAGACAATACTCCCGCTGAGCCCGAGCCCGATCAGCCCGGTGAGGAGGACGTAATCAAGGACGCTGTTGGTAATAGCGGTACATTTACACCCGGTATCTCTTTCGACGTTGAGGGTGACTATTACACCGATTATCGCGTTGTTACAAGTTCTACTTCTGAAACAACTCCGATATCACTCAGCCGTCCTGTAGACGGTTACATTGTCGGTACAAACAGTAAATACTACACCGGCGATTCTTCCGATTATTTTACAAGTCCTCTTAAGTCCACAGGTTCACCGCAGGCTAACGTTGCTTTGGACGTTACAAAGGCTACGTTCCCTGTGTCATACTTGGGCTATGCATATATGAATTACGACGTATCTTCATATTTTGCAAAGGAAAAACCGCTCACTTTGGTTAGTGAGGTTGTCGGTGAACAGCAGGACGTTAACGGCGTTCCCACTCAGGTAACAATAAAAACCTACACTGAGACCGTGGTTTCCAGTATCAGAATTAATTCTGTTAAGGCTCAGGAGGGTTATACAGGCGGTCTTGCTGCAAGTTACACTGTAACAGGTTCAACCTGGGCAGCAGGTACTTCAAAGTGGACATCCACAACCACCAAACCCACAAATTACCAGACTCTTGGCAGCGGCTCCGTAACCTCATCACAGGGCAACATCAGTGCTTCTGCAAACCTTAACGCTACTCAGATGGAAGCCGCTAAGCAGAACGGCTACGTTACCGTTTGGGTAAACAACGACGATAATGACTGGTACAGTTACTATGATCCGTCCGCATGGCTCCTTGTTCAGATGCCGGAGGTAATAGTAACTTACAAGACAATCACTTACACTGAGAAACACATTACGGAAATCAAAGACCGTAACACTCAGACAACAAGTGATTCAAGCACTGAAAAGATTATTCAGACCGGCGAAACAAAAGTTACAGCCTCTCAGAACGGTTATATTTACGGTTCAAACTCTGCTTACTATGGTAACACTTACCGAACCACTCAGGGTAGTAACGGTACCGAGAACTATACCGCTCAGGCTAACGTAGCATTGAAAGATACTACAAGCAAGTTTGCTGCTGTTTACTTGGGTAAGACTTTCGTTGATTATAATCTTGAGTCGCAGTTGCAGGAAGGCACTACTTACGTAACAACCGGACCGCAGGAAACTACGGCTGAAATTCACGGTAAGCCCACTAAGGTTATCAAGGAAGTAATTGACTGGACAGATATCAAAATCACCGGCATTTCCATCAGCGGTTACATTCAGTCGGGCTACGAGGGTGGTTTGGCATCTCCGGATACATATTCTATGACCAACGAATTATACGTTGGTGGTTTCCCCGATTGGTCATCGAGTACATATCCTGATCCGAACGGAGATGGATGGCAGCTTTTCCAGACTCTTTCAGGTGTAGGTGTAATCACTGTAGCTGGAACGAATTTCGGTGGAACACTTAATGCAGACACTTTTGCGGATGTTCTTGAAACAAAACATCTCACATTCCGTATTGATAATACGGATAATGGTTGGAGTAGCTCTTATAAAGCGTCTGCTTGGTCACTTGTAACAATGCCGACTATTACAGTTCATTACACAACAACAACTTGGACGCAGACTAAGATTACCTCAACTCAGGACGCTGATTCCTTTAATCCGCAGTTTAAGGTATACGCTCAGTATAGATTTACTGACGGCGACGGCGCAAGTTTGTCCAAGACAAAGTATATTGGTGCAACTGAAGGTTACGGTGCAACAGGTATTATTACTCCTTACGTTGTTGATAATGGTGCAACTCTCGGTCAGGTTAACGCGCTCTTCGTTGCTCCTGTTAACCCCGGCAGTAAGCCCACAAACTCTGTTCTTATCTCTGAAAATGCATCAAAAACAGAGAATTACGTTCTCAAGAGAGCGTACGTTGAGGACACAGGTGAGGAAATCGCTGAAGTTATCGATAATGGTGACGGAACATTTACACTCAGAACTCTCCTCGATGAAAATGTTAAAACAAATGATACCTACAGAATCAGAATTATCTTCGAGTACGAAAGCGAAGCACAGACAGCAGTTGATCAGTCTGACTTGGTAAAAGTTAACCTCCACTCTGTATTTGAAAACTTCGATCTCAATGGTAATTCTCTTGGACAGGTTGGCACAGTAACCGAAACTGCTTTTGCAAAACTTACAAATTCAAGTTACGTTCTCAGCCTTGACGATATCGATATCCCGTACGGCGATATGGTAGTTAACGGCCAGAACATCTCTGCAGTACGTGGTTCAAACCGTGTTTACAACCTTAATAATGACAAGACAACTATCACTCTCAAAAACTCAAGCGGTACTCTAATCCAGTCCACAGCAAATGCGGACGATTGCACAATTACCGCTAACAACAATATGGCTAAGGTTTACCTCGATTATGAGGGCGATGCTCCCAGAAATGGTGATATCCTCGTTGTAACTTACAATGGTGATGCTTCCGTTGCAGGCGGCACAATCGACGTTTATCTCCACTACGAGTCAACACCCGAGTACAATATTGCTGTAAACTATGAGTTTGATATTGTTGATGGCAATGGCAACAGCCTTGCCGCTTCTAAGTACACCTACTCAACCAACAACAGTTACTCCGTTGGTAGTATCGTTCTTCCGTACGATGCTCTTGCTACCAGCGACGCAGAAATGGCACAGTTCAGCAAGGTTAGCCTCACACTTGACGGCATTACCAGCGAATACAAAGTTGCCGATTTCGTACCGACAGTTGTTGCTAACGGCGTTGAACTTAACGACGAGTACCGAGTAACGTCAATTACAAGCGCTACTCCCACTGTTACTATTAAGTATCAACTCGTTCTTGAAACTGAAACAACCGCAACTGTACATCACGTATATAAATTAGTATATGGTGGTGTTGTTGTAGGAACAGTATCAGGTTATAAGACACAGGCAAACTTGACTGCTCCCGCAGGTGGCTCTGTAGAAGTTGTTCGTAACGATATGGACATTACATACCCGTCCTTTGGTTCGTTCACTGCTTCACAGTTCACACCCGTAAGCATTACATGTGACGTTCCCGGAATTACTTTCGGTACATTAGCTAATAATGCTTTTGCGGCTACAGCAGTTCCTTACAACACGCCGAATGCAGATATTACAATCACTTACGAACTCGTAGTCAGAAAGATTACAGTTAATGAATCCTTTAAGTTGAACGGCAATACAGTAGGCGAGACGGTAGAAACTTCTGTTTACGCTCCGGCGGACACACTCTACACCTACGTTTCCGAATTGGATTCTGCTTATCAGCCGAACAATGACGGAATTTATCTTAACGAGTACGTTGCTTCTTCTTCCGACGTTACTTTGACAAATACAACGGGTGGATCGGTGAAGTTTGACGTTGTTCCGAGAAGCGATATGACGGTTGACATCGTTTATAACGCTGCAACATTCGCTCAGGCTCCGGTCAACGTTGTTCACCAGTTCTACAAGAACGACACACTCGTTGGTCAGAAGACTATCTCCAACATAACAACCCTTACAAACGACCCGAGCACTAACGAACCGTTCTCCGTACCGGTGCTCAGCGGCGAAATTTCAGGTATCAGCGGTAGCATTTCTTCCGCAATCGTTGATGCTAACAACTACTACGCTAACGGAATGTCCAGCAAAAGCAACGATGTATCAGTATCGGGCTACACAATTGAGTACATTAACACTACTGCAACAGGCCCGCAGGATGCTATCGACGTTTACGTTCGTTACGACATTACCGACAAGGCAACCGTAACTGTTCAGCACGTTTACTTCATTAACGGCGTAATGGTTACAGGTGACGCTTTGGCTAACGTAACAACAGGCGAAACACGTTTTGAAGTTACTGCAGGCGTATCTCACGCAATTGCAACTTCAACAGGCAGAATTGTTTACAACGGAACTTCCTTCGATCTGAGCAAGTTCACAGCAACTGCTTCCACTTCTTCTAACGGCTTTGCTGCTGCAGGTACAAACGTAACACTTAATGCTTACAACATAACAAGCGGTACAGTAATCGTTCGTTATGACCTCACAGTAAGAGCAATTACCGTAGTTGAAAAGTTCTTGGATTCTACAGGTGAGTTGGGAACAGTGACAACTGTTAAATACGTTGCAAACAACGATCCTTACACATTCACATCAAACATCAAGACTGAATATGACGGTATAGCAATCGGCAACTTCAGCAAGTCAATTTCCAACGGTTACACTCTCAACGCCGGCACTGTTGCATCTTTCTCTTCAACCGCAACTGCTGACGCAACAGTTACCATTACTTACTTCGTAGGTACAAAGGCAACTGTAACTGTAAACCACCAGTATTTCGTAAACGGTAATCCTGTAAACGTTAATGTTACAAACCAACCGACAACGTCCCTTGAACTTGTTAAGGGTGTTGGACAGTCAATCGTAACAGCACAGGGTACTGCAACTTATATGGGTACAGAATTTGACCTCGCTGACTTTACACCCGTTGCTAACACATCTTCCGCAGGAATCGGTGTAGCAGGTCTTAACGTAACTCTCAATGAGTTCAATATCACAAGCGGTGTTGTTACTGTTCAGTACAACCTCATCGTCTTCGAAGTAAACGTAACTGAAACGTTTGTTAAGGATGGTGTACAGGTTGAATCCGCTTCCAAGACTGTATACATCAAGAGAGGCGATTCCTACACCTTCGAATCCGGCTACAAGGCAGGCAATATTATCAAAGAGGTTGCTCTCGGTGATTACATTATGACCGCAACAGGCGCTACTGTAACAACTGCAGGTAACGGCGCTGCAACATTCAAACTTACAAATATCGCTGCAAATGCTAACGTAGCAATTAACTACAACGTTTCTACAAAGACAACTGCAGACGTTGAATACGTATTCATCGTAAACGGCACAGCAGTTTCTTCATCCGCATTTACAGGTCTTACACAGGGTGCTTCCGAAATCGAACTCGTTTACGGTCAGGCAGTTTCTACTCCGTCCTTGAACGGTACCTACGTAATGGATAACGATGCTTACACCCTCGCAGCAGACTTCACAAAGATCGTTTCTGTAAGCGGTGCTAACGCTTCAGTAGTTGGTACTGACGTAGTCCTCAATGAGTACAACGTTGCTAACAACGCTGCAACCGTAACCGTAACTTACGAAATCAAGATCAGTAAAGAGGCTGACGTAAACATCGCTCATAAGTACTTCATCAACGGCACAGAACTTGTTGGTTCTGCAATTGATGGTGTAACAGCGGGCACAAGTGCTCTCAACCTCGTTTACGGCGAACCCAAGTCATTCCAGTTGTCCACAGGTAATGTTGTTTATAACGGCACAACCTTCAAACTCAGCCAGTTTGAAACAAGCGTTTCTTGCGATCCCACAATCTTGGCTGTAAACGGACAGCAATTGACACTTATCAAACATAACGTAGTTGACCAGAACATCACTGTTCGTTATGATTTGACAGTTTATACTGTTATTGTTAATGAAGTATTCTTCATCAACGGTGTTCAGCAGGATGCAGTATCCAATACTTATTATATCTCTGCTGTGGACGCTGCTTTGAGTGCAGGTCTTGTTGACGGCTCTTACAACGTAAACGGAATCGCAGCAAGCAACTTCATTACTTCTGTATCTGACAACAGTAATGCTATCGACGGCACAATCTTCGATGGCAAATACATCGCAACAGTAAATGGTGATGGCATTGTAACAGTTGCTTACAACCTTTCTACCATTACTAATGTAAATATCACAAGCAAATTCACAGTTAACGGCAGTACAGAAGGCGTTGATACAACATACGTAACAAATGCAACTTCCGTTCAGTCCGGCTTTGAATACGGCGTATCCAAGGAAGTAACTTCTCTTGCAGGCGGTTACGTAATCTGGAACGGTGCTACGTTCAATGTTTCCGACTTCACAGCAACCATCACAAACTACGATGCAGGTGCTGTTTCGGCAACAGGTCTCAACGTTACAGTTAACCAGTACAACTTGGATTCCACAAATATTGAAATTACTTACAATATTGTGGCTCGCTCCGTAGAAGTAATCGAAAACTTCATCGTTGACGGTAACGTTATCGAGACTCAGGTAACAACCAAGTGGTTTGCAAACCTCTCCGATTACAAGTTCACATCTATCTACGGTAGTGATTATGCTCCCGCAGGCGTAGCAGCTCTCCAGTACTTCACTGTATCCTCCGATATCGGTGTTACAAAGAACAGCGACGGCTACGTAGAGTTCACAGGAACTGCTATTGACAGCAATAAGACTGTTACAATCAACTACAACCTTACAACAAAGGCAAACGTTGCTGTAAGACATGAATATTTCTTCAATGGTGATCCTATCAATCCCAATATAACAGGCGCAGGTTCTGACGTATTGAACCTCACATACGGTGTACCCGCATCTATTGCACTCACACAGGGAACATATATGTTCAATAACTTTGAGTTCAAACTTTCTGATGCGAAGATCACTGTAATTGCAACAGACGGTATCATTGTTAACGGTACAGACGTAACGCTCAACCTCTACAATGCAACTGCACAGGAGATTGTTGTTAAGTACGAACTTACAACGTTCGTTGTAACTGTAACCCAAACAGTTTCTACCGACGGCGGCAGATTCTCCGAGACAATCGGTACAAAAACTTACTACTTGCTCGCTGGCGAAACCTTCAACTTCGTTTCTGATTTTGATCCGAGTGAAATCATCAGAATCAATTATGTTGATATTCCGTTCAGTTTGTTTAACAAGACTGTAACAGGTACAGAAGGTCTTGCCGATGTAGTTGTTGATACAAGCGCTGCTGTATCAGTTTCCGGTAAGATGGATGGTCAGAATGCAGATATCGTTATCGTCTACGATGGCGTAACAACAACTGCAAACATCGAAATTGACCAGGTTTATAAGTACAAGACTTCTAAGGCTACCTCAAAGACTATTTCTACTCACTCCGATACTGCAAGTGCTCGTGAACTTAGCGTTGGAGACAGAATTCAGATTCTTGGTGACAGAAATCTCACATTCTCTGTAAACAGTACTCCCAATATGACAGTAAACAGCCAGTACTTCACACTTGAATCCATCACAGCAAGCGGAGTTGAAGGCCACATCGATGACGAAGGCTACTTCGTAATCACAGCACTCAGCCCGAATCTTACTGATTACGTTGACGTTACACTTACTTACACTATCGACGTTTACTCCGATATTCAGGTTGTTCACGAGTTCTACCTCAACAATAAGTTGACAGAAACTCTTATTGACAACTTGACAGGTGTTGTTCCCGTAAGTGCAAGTGCAACAAATTCAACTAACTTTAAGATTATTCAGAAGACTTCCGGTACAATCCAGAGTGGTACTAAGTCTTACAACATCTCAGACTTTATAGTTTCTGATGACTTGATTCAGACCTACGGTCTTACAATCAAACGTGCTACTTCATCAAATCACACTGATAAGTTTGCAGTTCAGAGTTACGATTACTCAACAGGTGAACGTAAGGTAGTAATTCGTTACGACCTTGTAACAACGTTCGACGGCGCTGATGTAACAATTAACTCTCATTATGTAAACAACGGTAACTACATTGAGAGCCTCTTTAACAGTACAGTTTCTCCTGTAGAACTCGGTGATACCTTCACTGCAAATACTGTTATTAAGAATGTAAACGGCGCTAATATCTCCTTTGTACTTGATAGTGTTGTTACTAACGGTGTAACAGTTGAGTATGCTGATGGTGTTTACACGATTACCGAAATTTCACCCGACGTTGACGATTGGTCAATCGACTTCATTTACACAGCATCCGTTGTTGTAAACGTTAAGGTTGCTCATAAATTCTACGTTGCAGGTAAATTGGTAGGTAGCATTGATGGCAAGACAGTTGCAATCAATCCGGCAGACGCTTCTGATTGGAAATTCAACGCTTATAACGGCATGGTTGCAATCGTAACAGAATCCGGCAGATATGCATTTGTTGATGCATCACGCTTTACAACATCCGCAGATGCAACAATCGGTGGTACGTTCGCTGATGGCGCTTACACCTTGTCCGCTTCAGCAATTGAAAACGCTGGTAACGAAACCTACACAATCACATTTAATTACAATGTTGACGGTATGTCCTACGTTGTTGATGGTGAAGTTGGTGTTCAGCAGGTTGCAGGTGCTATCGATAATAATGGCAATTACGGCGTAACAACAACAATCACTTCAACAAATAACAGCAAGTCTGTTGATCTCGTATTCGTAGTTGATATCTCTGCTGCTATGGCTGAGGGTATTACAGATACAAGAATCGCACAGGCTAAGACTGAAATCGCAGAGTACATCAGAAACTCCTTTGCTGCTAACGGCAACGTAAGAGTTGCAATTGTAACTTATGCGGCTGATTACACAGTGCTTACAGGTACAATTGACAACGCGTTTATTTCAAACGTTGATGATGCTTTGGCAATCGTAGATTCTATCGATGTTGTTAAGGATAACGATGGCTACGACGTAACAACATCCAACTTGCAGGCAGGTTTGTATGCTGCAAGAAGCATCGTTGATTCCGCTGCAAACGCTGTATACACAGACGTAGTGGTAATCACAGGCTCTACATCTAACGCTGCATATGAGAAACTCAGTGTTGCTGATGATTACAAGTATGGTACTGTAATAACTGCAACTGCTGCTGATGCTCAGGCTGGCGCAGATTGGGAACTTGACAGAATTGATGCATCTACAGTTACAGTAATTGATTTGGCTAATGTTAACGTAAACATTGACAACACAATGACTGACCTCTTCAATTCAAGAAATTACATTGATGTTGATGGTACAATCTCTATCATCATTGATGCAAACTTCAACTTGGTTGAAGGTAACGGTATTTACGTAAATGACGTTCTTCTCAAGGCTGAGCAGTACGACTACAACGCAACTACCAAGACACTCACTGTTGACCTTGGTGCAATCGATGGTACAATCGAACTTGACTACACAGTTAAACTTATTAACACTGACGTAGATGGAGACTACTTTGTATCAGACGAAATCAAGGTAACATATACTAACTCTATCAGCGGTAATGCCGAAACAGTATACGGCGTATCCGCAAGAGTAAATTACAACACCACAACAGCAGGTGCTACAATCACCGTTATTCCGTATCGTGCAGATAGCAACAAGAACCCCATTGGTATGGACGGTATCACCATTAAGCAGTTCCGTGAGGATGCTATTATCGGCGAACCGATCGTATACAAAGTTTCCGGTGTAACAAACCTTACAACAGGTACAACTTACACTGTAAGCGCTCCGATTGTTGCAGGTTACACACGTTTGGATAACGAGGACGCAACAAAGACCGTAGAGATTACTGAGGATGGCGGCAACTTCGTTGTATACTTCGCATACTCTGCATCCGGTACACTCGTTGATGATTCAGTTGCATACGACAATACTTCTTCCGTAGAGATTGACGTTCTTGCAAATGACTCTTACGACGGCAAGACATTTACAGCAATCTATGGTATTGGTGCAACAGAGGCAGATGCTGCCGATGGTAACACTGCACTTGTTGACACAACTTACGGTAAACTTGCAATTACTGCAAATGGTACAGTTGTTTACACATCTAATAAGATCAGCGCAGTAACAGACGTTTACTACTACGCTGTAAATGATAACGGCACTATCCGTACCGCTAAGATTTACGTTGTACCGGCATCAATCATTAAGACTGATGCTTCCGATGCACAACTCGAAGTTGGTGACAGATGGCAGATCGTTGACAACAGCGGCGCTGTTGTTGAAAAGGGTGAAAACAACTTTACAAACGACGTTTCTGACATCCACGGTGGTGTTAAGGACGACGATGAAGGCAACTTCGGATTCGACGGCGGCGAAGCTCTCCTTGCTAATAGATACAAGGATTATATGGCTAACAATAAAGTTGATGGATCCGATCCGCAGTACACAACAACCTTCACATTTGAAGGAACCGGTTTCGATATTATCTCTGTAACAGGCAGAAACGGTGGTTATATGGTTGTTGAAACATATAACAGTAACGGCGATCTTATCAAAGATGCAAGTGGTAATATCCTTACCTACGCAAACAGTGATAATGTATATCAGTCAACCGTATTCACTTGTACAACTCTTACTCACGACGTTTATACTGTTAAAATTACCGCTGCAAGGACATTCATTCCGATGCTCGGTATGACAACAACAGAGGTTTACGTTGATAGTATCAGAGTTTACAATCCCTTCGGTGAATCATCTACAGGTAATTATGATGATATTCACGACGGTACATCATTTGTAACGTTGCGTGACTTGTTCACAGCAGGTAAACTTGGTATCGATAACCTTGGCGATGGCTTGTACACAATCAGTGGTAAACTTAATATCAATGATTACGCAAGCAAGAGCACAAACTACGCAATCAACCTTGTTGATGATCAGGCAATGATCGTTGAACTTTCCGGTGCATCCGCTCATTCATCCTTCCAGATTGAGATGGCTGGTTATGAAGGCGCTGCAGAAGTTGAAGTATATGTAAATAGTAAGTTGGTTGAAACAATCGAACTTAATACAGGCATCTTCGCTTACTATGACTTCTCAAGTTATATCAGAGAAGACTCCACAGTTAAGATTAAGGTTGTTTCCGGTAACGTAACTCTTACAAAGGTTCGTTATAAGGGGGCTACTCTTGTTGCTCCTGAGAGCGGTGAGAAGTATCAGACAGGCGAACTTGTAGGCATTGGTAGCGCTCCCGATAGTGCACTTATGACAGACGATTACAGACTCAACACCGCTACTATTACAACTCTTAACGGTTCAAGAACATTCACGGCAGTTATTTACACAAATGCTGATGCGGACACTGTAATCGCTTACGTAGGTGGCTTCAGACTTGCACCGTCAACAACAACTTCAAAGGTTAATAATGCCGGCGGTCAGCGTATGTTCATCGTAACGTACACAATTCCTGCAGACGTTGAGGCTGGAGACGTTTCCATCACATTCTACGCTCACAATACTGCAGAAAACGCTTACTCCACAAATTGCAAGATGTTGACTTACACTATTAAGTAATTCACATAAAGTAATTTGAAAAACCCCTGAGGTGCCTTCGGGCATCTCAGGGGGATTTTTTTGTTTTAATTTTTAAATACGGATTGACAATGAATATTTTAATGGTATATCATTATCTGGTAGAAAAAACGTAAGAGGGGCTTTCAGTGAATATATTTTTAAGTTTGTTTTTTACCTTTTTCAAAATCGGTGCAGTCACGTTTGGAGGTGGCTATGCAATGCTACCGATTTTTGTAAGAGAGTTGTGTGAAAAGAAAAAGTGGGTTACAGAAGAGGATGTTGTGGATTGCTATGCGATAGGGCAGTGTACTCCTGGTGTAATCGCCGTTAATACGTCATCTTTTGTTGGATTTAAGACAAAAGGTGTGTGGGGTGCGATTGTAGCAACACTTGGTATGATTACCCCTTCAATTATAATAATAACTTTAATTGCTGCTCTTATCGGAAATTTCTCTGATAATCCCATTGTTGCAAGTGCGCTAAGTGGTATCAGAGTTGCTGTTTGCGGTATGATGATTGTTACAATATACAGACTTATCCGTAAGAATATTGTTGATATTTTCAGCGCCGTAATCGCAGTTGCTACGTTTCTTCTTATGGTATTGCTTGACATATCCGCTATATACGCTGTTATAGGTAGTGCGGTTATTGGCATTATTATTTCCGTAGCGAGAAGAAAAGGGGAGAAAGGCGGTGAGGGCAAGTGACCTATTTGATTTTATTCCTCGAGTTTTTTAAAACAGGATTGTTTTCAATCGGCGGTGGGCTTGCTACCGTTCCTTTTTTAAGAGAAATCGGTGAAAAACACGGTTGGTTTTCGACAGAAAATCTTGCCGATATGATAGCGGTAGGTGAGTCTACCCCGGGTCCAATTGGTGTAAATGTTGCAACTTATGCAGGTTACAATGCCGCTGGATTGCTCGGAGCAATTATCGCTACTTTGTCACTAGTGCTGCCATCTGTAATTATAATATGTATCGTCGCAAAGTGTCTTGTTAAGTTTAAAAACAGTTTTGTCGTGGAAAGTGCTATGTATGGTCTGCGCTCTTCAACTGTGGGATTGATTGGTTCGGCAATATTCGGAATTCTGATAATGTCTTTATTCGGTGGAGCAACACCGTCGTTTAATACCATTAGCATTCCTGCATCAATCTTGTTCATATTGGTAATTGTTATAACTGCGGTATTTAAAAAAGTTCATCCGATTGCTGTGATAGCCTTGGGAGCGGTTGCAGGTATTGTTTTAAAATTATGATGTTAAGTGGACGTGATTTGAGTTAAAGTTACGTCCGCTTTGTCATATCCCAGCCTTGTTTTAGCATATAGATTGTATGGAAAATAAAACGAGAGGGATGAAACAAAAATGAAAAAATATCTGCCTGAGGGTATGAGGTTAAAAAGAGAAGAGAATATTTATGCTATGACTTCTCCGCTTTCTTTGAAAGAAGCCATGGTTTCAAAACAAATTCTGGAGGCAAGGACTCTTGTATGCGACAGTGAGCATAATCTTCACGTTGATTTGGGCTGTATGCGTGGTGTTATAGAACGTAATGAGGGTGCGATAGGAATTGAAGAGGGGAACGTTAGGGATATTGCACTTATTTCACGTGTCAATAAGCCGGTTTGTTTTTATGTTGTTGGATTTATGAAGGATGTTGATGGGAACGTCTGCGCTAAACTCAGCAGAAAAAAAGTGCAGATTGATTGTATAAAAGATTATTTGTCAAAACTAAATGTCGGTGATGTTGTTGATGCAAGAATCACCCACATTGACTATTTTGGAGCTTTTGCAGACGTTGGCGCGGGAGTAAGTGCGCTTTTACCTATTGATTCAATTTCGGTTTCAAGGATACCTCATCCGTCAGAGAGATTTGTGACGGGCGATGCAATAAAAGCGGTTGTCAAGAAAATAGATGAGCAAGGTAGAATAACACTTACACATAAAGAACTTCTTGGAACGTGGGAAGAAAATGCAAATATGTTTAAAGTGGGGGAGACCGTGGCGGGAATTGTCCGTTCTGTAGAAGATTATGGTGTTTTCGTTGAACTTACACCGAATCTTGCAGGGCTTGCGGAAGTATCTCAGGGAATTTGTCCCGGTCAACACGCGGGCGTCTACATAAAGAGCATTATCCCCGAAAGAATGAAGATAAAATTAGTCATAGTAGATGCGTTTAATGCGAATTATAAGAGTAACAAGGCAACGTATTTTTATAGGGGTAAACATATGGATTATTTCAGATATTCACCAGATTGTTGTAACAGAGTTGTAGAAACTGTATTTGAATAAGAAAAAGCGGGTCGATAGTTTGAAATTGACCCGCTTTTTTATGTATTTTGTATTTACTTTTTAATAAATTGATGATAGAATATATCTCATATTTGGTAAATTTTAATTAGGATGTGTGAATGTATGCTGTCTAATAAAGAAAAGACAATGGAAAAAATAGTTGCTCTTTGTAAGGGTAGAGGTTTTGTGTATGCTGGTTCTGAGATTTACGGCGGACTTTCAAACACTTGGGACTACGGTCCACTTGGTGTTGAACTTAAAAACAATGTAAAGCAGGCTTGGTGGAGAAAATTTGTTCGTGAGAACAAATACAACGTTGGTATTGACAGTGCAATATTGATGAATCCGCAGGCTTGGGTTGCTTCAGGTCACGTTGGTGGATTTTCCGATCCGTTGATGGACTGTAAATCTTGTAAAACACGTCATAGAGCAGATAAACTTCTTGAGGATTTGGGCGTTAACCCTGCCGGTTGGAGTTTTGAGCAGATGACCGATTATATCAATGAGAATAACGTTTGCTGCCCTGATTGCGGTGAGCACAATTTTACTGATATCCGTAAGTTTAACCTTATGTTTAAAACTTTTCAGGGCGTAACTGAGGACAGCAAGAGCGAGATTTATCTCCGTCCCGAAACAGCACAGGGTATCTTTGTAAACTTTGTTAATGTTCAGAGAACTACAAGGAAGAAACTTCCTTTCGGTGTTTGTCAGGTAGGTAAATCATTCCGTAATGAGATAACACCCGGTAACTTCGTTTTCAGAACAAGAGAGTTTGAACAGATGGAACTTGAATTCTTCTGCAAACCCGGAACAGATCTTGATTGGTTCAAATATTGGAAAGATTACTGCTACAACTGGCTTTTGAAACTCGGCATTAAGGATGAAAACATCAAGTTGCGTGATCATGAGAAGGAAGAACTTTCTCACTATTCAAATGCAACAACCGATATTGAGTTTATGTTCCCGTTTGGTTGGGGTGAACTCTGGGGTATCGCTGACAGAACAAACTTTGACCTCACTCAGCATCAGGAGCATTCGGGCAAGAGTCTTGAATACTTTGATCAGGAGGCTAATGAGAAGTATATTCCCTACGTTATTGAGCCTTCTCTTGGCGCAGACAGAGTTACTTTGGCGTTCATCTGCGAGGCTTACGATGAAGAAGTTGTTGATGCTGAGAAGAATGATACAAGAGTCGTTCTCCACTTCCATCCTGCACTTGCTCCCATAAAGGCTGCTGTTTTGCCCCTTTCAAAGAAACTCAACGAAGGTGCAGAGAAAGTTTATGATGAACTTGCAAAGCATTTTATGGTTGAATTTGATGATGCAGGTTCAATCGGTAAGAGATATCGACGTCAGGATGAAATCGGCACACCGTTCTGTATCACATACGATTTTGATACCGAGAACGATGGTTGCGTTACCGTTCGTGACAGAGATACTATGGAGCAGGTAAGAATCAAGATTGAGGACTTGAGTGCTTATATTTCCAAAAAACTCGAATTCTAATTATTTTTTATAAATATCAAATAAATGTATTGCCAAAATATTGTTTTAGGGTTATAATAATTAAAGACATTATTTTAGATGATACAATTTTATATTTGATTGTTGTCCGATGACATAATCGTAGTTTCGGTCATGCACCGTGTGGGTCCTGTGCGATGAGGCACTGTGAACCATGTCAGGCGGGGAACCGAGCAGCATTAAGCAGCCAGCATCATGCGCCACAGCAAGCCTATGCGTTGCATGACCGAGACTACGATGTGTTGTCGGATTTTTATTTTACAGAAAGGATGAACTGTTGTGTACAGAGTGCTTTACAGAAAATGGAGACCTAAACTGTTTTCCGATATAGTCGGGCAGGATCAGGTTACCGTTACTCTAAAAAACGAGATTACCTCTTCTCGTTTGTCACATGCATATCTTTTTATCGGCTCAAGAGGTACGGGAAAGACCAGTTGCGCAAAAGTGCTTGCAAAGGCGGTAAACTGTCTTAATCTTCACGATGGGAATCCTTGTAACGAGTGTGAGATTTGCCAAGGGATTGATAACGGGTCGATTGTTGACGTTGTAGAAATTGACGCTGCCAGCAATAATCGCGTTGATAATATACGTGATCTCAGGGAGGAAGTAAATTACACCCCAATTAAAGCAAAATACAGAGTTTATATTATCGATGAGGTTCATATGCTCACAACCGGAGCATATAATGCTTTGCTTAAAACGCTTGAAGAACCTCCTGCTCACGTTATTTTTATTCTTGCTACAACAGAAGCGCATAAAGTTCCCGCAACAATTCTGAGCAGGTGTCAGCGCTTTGATTTCAACCGCATAACATCTGATGATATTTCGCGTAGACTTAAGTATGTATGCGAACAAGAGAAGTTTAATATTGATGATGCTGCAGCATTACTTATTGCCCGTCTTGCAGATGGCGCTATGAGAGATGCTTTGTCAATTCTTGACCAATGCGCAGGCAAGAGCGAAGATATAACCGTGCGCTCGGTTTCGGAGACGGTTGGACTTATTGGGGAAGAACACTTGTTTGAGATTTCAAATGCAATATATGCAGAAGATACTCAAGCGTTACTTTCTTGTATCGATGCTTTGTATAGTCGCTCAATGGATATGGAGAGGCTTTGCGCTGAACTATGTAATCATTTCAGAAATTGTATGATTTGCAAAGTCTCCAAGGAACCACAGACACTTATCGCTTGTACTGTTGATGAAATTGAAAGGTATCGCGCGTTGGCATCTAAGTTTACCGCATCGCAGTTGTTGTATTTTATTGATAAGATCAGACAAACGCAGGATAAACTTAAGTTCAGTCTCAACAGACGTGTTGATATGGAAGTGCTTTTCATAACGCTTTCTAAACCCAATTTCAGTACAGATATTTCGGCAGTAATTTCAAGAATTGAAAATCTTGAACGTTCAAGAGGTACGATTTCCAATGTTACACCTCAAGTTGTAGCAGAGACCAATACGAATAATGTAGAAACTCCAAGTACTGTTTCTCAGGAAACACCTGTTGAACCCATAAAAGAAACGACAACACCGCCATGTGTTGATGGTACGGAAACGGAGACCGCCGAAAAACCGAAAACGGATGTTAACAATACGGAGAATATACCGTTTGATAATTGGCCCGAAGTGCTTGAAGAAATAAAGAAAGTGAATAAAGCGCTTTTTGCAGTTATGGTTAGTTCAAAAGCGTATATCAGAGGAGAATACCTTTTGATAGACGTTGCCAATCCGTCGTTCAGGGATTATATCAAGAAAAACAACCTTGTTTCATTTATAGTGGATTCTGTTTATCAGGTTTGCCGCGTCAGATACAAGATTGGCATATGCAAAAATACATCTGACGATCCCCCGAGTCAGCCTACTCAGCCTGTTGACCCTTTGAGTGGATTTGTCAATAATGCAAAAAAAATCGGATTCGATGTAAAGTTTAAATAGAAAAGGAGTAGTTTATTATGAAAGCAAGATTACCGCAGGGTTACGGTGGCGGCGGCGCTACCAATATGAACGCTATGATTAAGCAGGCTCAGAAAATGCAGGAGGATATGGATAATATCCGTAAATCCCTTGATGAGAAGGAGTATTCCGTTTCTGTGGGCGGTGGCGCTGTTGAAGTTACCGCTAACGGTAAACATCAGGTTACTGCTATCAACATCAAGCCCGAAGTTGTCGATCCCGACGACGTGGAGATGCTCGGCGATTTGCTTATGGGAGCAATAAATGAAGTAATGCGTAAAATCGATGAGGATGCAGAGCAGGAGATGGGAAAGGTGTCCGGAGGGTTTAATATTCCGGGATTATTCTGATGTCTTACGAGGTTCCGGCACTGTCCAAACTTATTGAGCATTTTGAGCGTATGCCCGGTATAGGCAGAAAGACCGCTCAACGTATGGCTTTTTATGTTCTCAGTTTGCCGCAGGAACAGTCAAACGAATTTTCTCAGGCTATTTTAGAAGCGTGTAAAAAAATTCACAGGTGTAAAATATGCCAGAATATAACTGATTGTGATGTTTGTACCGTATGCACGGACAAGTCACGTGACGAGTCGGTTATATGTGTGGTTGAAGATGCTACAACTATGCTCGCTATTGAGAAAACTCACGAATTCAATGGTTTGTATCACGTGCTTCACGGCGTGATATCACCAATCGATTCAATCGGTCCCGAACAACTTACCATAAAGGAACTTTTATATCGTTTAAACGGTGAAAATGTAAAAGAGATTATAATGGCAACAAATCCCACCGTTGAAGGTGAGATGACCGCCGTTTATATTTCCAAGTTGTTGAAACCACTCGGTATAAAGATTACTCGCCTTGCTTATGGTGTTCCCGTTGGCGGAGAATTGGAATATGCCGACTCAGCAACTCTTTCAAGGGCGTTGTTCGGTAGAAATGAAATTTAGTTAATAAGGAGTGATTATTTTGGCTAAACAATCAGTTAAAATTATTGCTCAAAACAAAAAAGCATACCACGATTACTTTATAATCGATTCTTTGGAAGCCGGTATTGAACTGTGCGGTACCGAGGTTAAATCTCTTCGACAGGGAAAAGTTAATTTAAAAGATTCCTGGTGCAACGTAGTTGGAGGGGAAATGTTTGCCAACGGTATTCATATCAGCGCGTATGAACAGGGCAATATTTTTAACAAAGATCCATTAAGGGTGCGAAGACTTCTTCTTCACAAAAGGGAAATACTCAATCTTTACGGAAAAGTGAAACAGGAGGGGTATACTCTCATTCCTCTCAAATTATATTTCACCGGTTCAAGAGTAAAAGTTGAACTTGGAGTCTGTAAAGGTAAGAAGAATTATGACAAGAGAGAGGATATGGCAAGAAAGGCTGCTGACAGAGAGATTGAACGTACTATGAAGGAACGTTTGAAGCAATAATTTTTTGCTTAGTCGTAAGATGAAGATTCTGATATTTTATCAATACTATCTGCCAAAAAATTACGGCGGAGTCAATAGATTCAATCAACTTGTTTCAAAATGGCTTGAAGCGGGTGTTGACTGTACTGTTGTTTGTAGTAAACGTAGTCAATTTGGAATGAAGATAGAGTCTGGCAGTGAAGAAGAATTCCCACAGGATGAAAATTACGGTAAACTTAAAGTAAAGAGAGTTATGCCTCTTGGAGGAAACAAGGGAAATTTTCTCAGTCGAATGATTTCTTACGTCAGTTTTTCTGTGTATTCTTTTTTGGTTGGGCTTTTTGAGCGTGACGTTGATGTTATTCTTGCATCATCGCCACCACTTACAACCGCATCAACAGGACTGTGGCTTAGGTTTTTCAAAAGAAAACCGCTGGTCTTTGATGTCCGCGATTTATGGCCTAAATGCGCCGTTGATATGGGTTTTTTAAATAATAAATTGGCTATAAAATATAGTTATCGTCTTGAGCGTCGTGCATACAATAAGGCTTCTCTCATTTCTGTAGTAACTCCAAGATTTGTCGATTATATGAAGCAAAACGGAATTGACGATGAAAAGATTGTCTACGTGCCAAATTTCTCCTGTGATATTGGAGATTATTCTACGGAAGAAACTCTGCAGTATAAGCGGGAGTTAGGGCTTGAGGACAAGTTTGTTGTCGGATATTTTGGCAATCACGGACATGCCTCGAATTTATTGCAACTGATTGACGTTGCTGAAGTTTTTATGAAAAGTGGCAGTAACGTTCATTTTATACTCGGCGGCGCAGGATATAAAAAGGCCGAAATAGTTGATCATGCGCAGAAGAAAGGATTGACAAATATTATTTTTGTACAGAACCTTTCAAGGAGCGATGTTCTTAGATATGTCCGTATGTGCGACGTTTGCACAACTCCGTTACTTGCAAACGAGAGTATGAAAGCGGTTTATCCGTCGAAGATTTTTACCTATATGGCTTGTAAAAAACCTATTGTGCATACGGCGGACGGCGCTTGTAGGGAACTTATTGATAACGCTGAATGCGGAGTTTATTGTAAACCCGATTCACCGCAGGAAATGGTTCGCATTATCACCGAATTGATGAATAATGAAGAACGAAGATTAAAAATGGGCAAGAGCGGCTACGATTATCTTATTGAAAACTTCCATCCAAATGACATTTCTATGAGATATCTTGACGCTATAAAGAAAATTATTTAACAGTAAAGGAGAATAACTATGGTTGTTACAAGAGAAACAAAAATAGGCGATATTTTAGATTTTAACAGAGAAACTTCGGTATATTTCTTAGAGATGGGAATGCATTGCCTGGGTTGTCCGTCAGCAAGAAATGAAACAATTGAGCAGGCTTGCAGAGTACATGGTGTTTCTGTTGATGATTTGATTGCACGCATCAACGAACATTTGAGCAAATAAAATGAAAAACATTGAACTTTCTCCGAGGTTAAAAACAATAGCGGATATGGTTCGTAGGGGCGTGAGAGTTGCTGACGTAGGCACCGACCACGCCTTTTTGCCGTTGTATTTAGTTACGAAGGGAATAGCGACTTTCGCAACAGCAAGTGATATAAACGAAGGTCCTATAAAAAATGCGCAAAACAACGTCAAGGCGCATCAGTGTGAGGATGTAATTAAACTTATTCAGTGTGCGGGACTTGACGACGTTGATGGTACGCAGGTTGACGACGTTATAATAGCCGGAATGGGCGGCGAGTTGATTTCGGAAATTATTAATAATGCAAAATGGCTTAAAAATACTGACAAGCATTTACTTTTACAGCCAATGACAAGAGTAAATGAATTGAGAAAATATCTGTGTGATAATGGATTTGATATAGTCGAAGAAAAGATAGCGTGTGAAGGCGAAAGACTTTACACGATAATTTCGTCTAATTATGTTGGAAAACAAATTGAATATGACGAAGTTTTTTTGCATGTTGGCAAGGTTGTTTCCAACAATAATGAAGCATCAAAACGATATATTTTAAATCAGGCTTCTGTTATAAAAAAGATTGCAGAAGGTATGGAAAAATCAGACGATATGAAAGAAAAATCTGTAAAGTATTATGACTTGTCAAACCAAATTTTATTGATGTTAGAAGGGAATTAGGGTATGAGATTTACTCTTCCTGATAAAATAGAATGGGTTTTATCCACTTTGAACGCGGCCGGCTATGAAGCGTATATTGTTGGTGGTTGTGTCCGTGATTTACTTATGGGAAAGACTCCGAATGACTATGATATCACGACAAGCGCTCTCCCTTTACAAGTTAAGGAATGCTTCAAAAATGAAAAAATAATAGAAACCGGATTACAACACGGCACGATTACGTTGGTTATTGATGGTGAAAATATAGAAATAACAACTTACCGTATTGATGGTGAGTATAACGATAATCGCAGACCGGAATCCGTGGAGTTTTCCAACAGTATTGAAGACGACTTGAAGCGTAGGGATTTTACAGTAAATGCAATTGCTTATAACTTAGATAAGGGTTTTGTTGACCTTTTTTCTGGTAGAAATGATATTGAAAAAGGTGTTATTAATTGTGTCGGTGATGCCGATAAACGCTTTGGAGAAGATGCGTTGAGGATTTTAAGAGCATTAAGATTTTCTTCCGTACTTGGTTTCGATATTTCAAAAGCAACGTCGGATAGTATTCACAGAAATAAAAATTTGATTTTAAACGTTTCCGTAGAAAGAATATGGATTGAATTTAAGAAGTTGATATGCGGTAAAAACGCCTATAACGTGCTTTTGGAGTATTATGATGTAGTAGGTGTTCTTATTCCTGAAATGCTTAAATCGGTCAATTTTGAGCAAAATACGCCATATCATTGCTTTGATGTTTATAAACATACGATTACTGCTGTAAATAACGCGCCGTATGATGAAATAATAAGGCTAAGTTTGTTTTTTCATGATATTGGTAAACCGTATGTATATAGCGAGCATGAAAGTGGAACGGGTCATTTTTATGGTCACGCAAAAAGGAGCGAGGAAATAGTAAATACTGTTTTGACTCGTCTTAAATCGGATAATTTTACAAAAGAAAAGGTTTGTATGTTTGTAAAATATCATGACCGATTGATTGACGAAAGTGAAAAGGCGGTCAAACGGCTGCTCACCAAACTGTCTTTTGACGATTTACGCACTTTGCTTATAATAAAGCGCTGCGATAATCTGGCACAAGCGCCTCATGTACACGCTGAAAGATGTGCTCATATTGATAGACTAAACGCTATAATCGATAAAATTGAACGTGATGGAGCGTGTCTTTCATTAAGGACTCTAAATATCAACGGAAATGATTTGAAAGCGTTAGGTTTTAAAGAAGGAAAAATTATAGGTAAAATCCTTAATTTGGCTTTGCAGAGTGTAATTAATGAAGAAGTAGCAAATGAAAGGGAACGTTTGTTGAAATTTGCCGAAAAGTTTACAAAAGAATAAAAATATGTTGATTTGTAGTACACTGTGTAGTATATTTTTACATAGCGTGCTACATTTTTTATGGTGAATTTTGACATAAGGAATTGATTTGGGTGGGAATGAAAAGTAGTTTTAAAATTGCGCAGTCAGTTTTTATAGCGCTCATTTGTTGTATATGTTTCACGTTTAACGTTTCTGCTTTTGATATTACGACTACTGTAGAAAATCCGCAGATTGTTATTGACGGATATGATAACGAGGGTGCGTGGATAGATGCCGAACGTGTTGTTTTGTCAAGCGGTTCTTTTGGCGTTAATGATGCTTTGATTGGTTCTTTACATTATCAGAATAAAATATATGGAATGGTTTTATTTGATGATGTTATTGCAGATGATGCGAATCTAGTTGTTAAAATAAATTTTCGTTATAAGAAAAATAATATCTATATTGTATTTGCACCTAAGGACAACGTGGTTTTGTGCAGTGAAAATTCCTATCTTTTGGCAGATGGTGCAAGTAGTAAAAATGAAAAAGGATATTGTGTGGAATTTGCAATCACTGCGGAGTATGACGTGTTTAATAAGGGTGATTTCATTCAGTTTGAAATCAGCTATGGAATGATGAGTGGTATTACTGATTATGAAAATATGTATGGTTTTTCTTTTAGTAAAACCTATGATTGTTATGTGGATGGTCAGCTGCATGAAAATCCATCTCATTCGGGATCTTCCTCAAACAAGAAACCTTCATCAAGCAATAATTCAAAGGATGACGAAAATGATGATATTAAACCTACTACCGCAACATCTATAACACAATCAGAAACCGCTTTTATAGATCCTCATTCAAGAACAATTTATGAAAATGAGATACTTATGACAGTTATGATGAGTATTACTATAGTGGCAGTTGTAATCAGTCTGTGTTTCAGACGACGACTTAAAAAGGATGATAATCTTCCCTACGATGAGGACGACAAAGAATGTGATTAAATACTCTGAAAATATAAATCCGCTGATTCCATCGGGAATAGCGGATTTTTTACGTGTTTATTCAAGTTTGATCCGATTTCTTAGGTGATAATATCAACGGCTGATGTTGCTTCCCCTCTAGTGCGGACATCATCGCTGGATAAATACTGTCAAAATCCGCTACAATTGAATTGGGTTTGTTTACGTAATCGTCTTGTCCCATCGGTACAAAATATACATTTTTGAAATTCATAAGGCTTCCGATGTTTTTTGCGGCATTTCCTAACGCGTCATTTGTTGAAACGGCAAGCAACACCGGCTTTTGGTTTCTTAAATGTGATTTGACAGCCATAGTTACGCTACTGTCTGCAATTCCATACGAGATTTTTGCAAGAGTATTACCGGTGCAAGGTGCAACAACAAGAATATCAAGTAATTTTTTAGGGCCTATTGGTTCGGCATAATATATTGAATTAATAATTTTTTTATTAGTAAGGCTTTCTATTTTGTCGATAAAGTATTGAGCGGCTCCAAAACGAGTATCAGTGCTGTAGGCAGTTTCCGACATTATTGGGTATACGTTAAATCCTTTTTCAACAAGAAGTTCCAGTTGTGGGATGCTTTTGGAAAAAGTACAGAATGAACCGCACATAGCAAATCCGATGTTTATGTTTTCCACCTGTTTTCCTCCTTGAAAATGTTTATTGCGGTCTTACAAATAATGATCCCCGCACTTTTTGGTGCGACTTTTCCCGGCAGGGAAGCCGCATGGATAAATTGTATCTGATGATTTTTACACGCTTCAAAGTCCACGCCATAGGGATATGAAGCGAGTTCTATTATCAGACAATTTTTATTTAATTTCAATATGATGTTGTCGTTGATTATCCTTGATGGTACTGTGTTGAATATAATATTAAATTTATCTGCATAATTTTCTATTTCCTCGATTTTTAAAGCAATATATCCGTTTATTTCTGCCCAATTAAGATCTTTG
Source organism: Clostridia bacterium (assembly GCA_017560255.1). Lineage (GTDB taxonomy): Bacteria > Bacillota > Clostridia > Oscillospirales > Acutalibacteraceae > RGIG7273. The sequence goes on along the minus strand of JAFYOI010000055.1, from coordinate 211,010 downwards.
TTGTTTCTTGCGGCAACGGTAACGTTTGCACCCATAGATAGCAATGTTTTTGAAAGTATTTTAGAAATCCTGCCATAACCTGTCACAAGGCAATTGGAACCATAAATTGAAAAATCAGTCTTTTTGATGGCGAGTTCAACTGCGCCCTCCGCAGTTAATATAGCATTTTGTATATTCAACTGTTCATCATTAAAGTAGTCTATTGTTTTTATTTTATTTTCATTAAATTTGTTTATTAAATTTTCAGATGCTTTTCCTACAAGCAGTAGTTTGTCGGTGTTTTTAATAAGATTTATTATATCGTCTATCAGTACCGTTTCAACCGAAAGGGGAGAGAGTACGGATACGTCGTCACTGCTTATCGGTAAAGGTAGAATAATGTTGTCGGCATAACTTAAACTTTGCTCCAGACTGTTGCAGCAGAAAACGTTTATTTCATCCCGGTTATTTTTTGGTAGACCGAATGAGTAAACTTCACTGTTACTTTTTGATAATTCTTCGATCATGTATAATTGTCGCAAGTCACCACCAATTACCGAGATTTTATTTTTGGTAATATTACTGTTCATATAAACCCCTTCATGAGTATATTGGAGCATAAAAAAACTCCTTCATAAATGTTCTCTACATTTTATGAAGAAGTTGTTTGCTTTGTTATTAACTTTTTAAGCGTTAGAATTAAGGTGACTCAAGTATGCTGAAACAATTGTATCCTCAAGCAAAACTCTTGTTTCTGAGTTTAATGGATGAATAATATTTCTAAAAAATCCACTGGGTTCCTTTTTGCTTGGCATAACAACAAATAGTCTGTCTGTACCTTGAATTATTTTGATGTCGTGCACTGCGATAGCGTCTGAAATTACAATAGACACAAGTGCCTTTAATTTCGGTTCGTCTAAAACCCTTCGGATTTTAACCTCGGTGATTTCCAACATAAAAATACCAACCCCTTTATAAAAATATAAAACACATTTAAGAAGAAATAGAAGATAAGCGAATATCTTTTATAAATGGATACTTGGGTAGAAATGAAATATTATTTTTTCGGGATTAATATTATCACAAATTCGTTAAAAAGTCAATATGTTGCTATTTTGTAAATAAAAAGTGTAAAGACAACAGCGTGTCTTTACACTTCTCGAATGTTATATACCCGGTATCATAAGCATTCTGGGGCGATCTATAACTTCTGATTCAAGTTCATTTTCTTCCATAATTGCCGCAACAGTTGTGTTATATCTCCTTGCTATATCCCACACGGATTCGTTTTCATCGCAAAAATAAACAGTCAAGGCGCATGGTGCGTTTAAATGTTTTTCACTTTCATCGGGCTCAAGTTTTACGATTATGTCTTCGTGGTAGAGTTTATATGCGGAAGCGTCAATTCTTAGTTCTATTTTTACGTCAATTTTATCAGAGCCGTGCGCTATGTAATCAATTGCATTTATGCCCACGTCAACCGAACATTTACTAAAAGTATGATTTACGTTGACGTCGTAAGTACTTTCAAATTCAACCTGACGTTCAAGGTAAGCCGCCTGATTAGACGTATCCGTAACCAGAATAGCAAGCGCTAATGAACCATTGAGTATTAATTTGCTACCCTCCACTCGAGCGTTTGACGTAATGCCGTTTGACCACAAGTCGATCACGTTGCTTACGCCTACACTTGTAACGTCAAGTGAATCGCGAATAAGAAAAACGTCGCTTACATTGTCAGCGACAGAAACAAATTCCATTAACTGCCTCTCAGTTTCAAGATTACATTTTGTTGAGTACGCTTCTTTTATTACCTGGAATGAAATGTTTTGAGCGGAAAGGGCTGTAACGGAAATTTTTGCAACAACGTCTGCTTGCCGTAATTCTCCGTTTGAGTCACTACGTAAAGACAGGCTTAAGGATGAAAGTTTTAAATTAACCTTGCATTTATCTGTGTCATCAATTCCGTCAACGTCAATAATCTGACTTATGGGAAGCGCGTGTGTTAATGATTCGATTCTGCCGCTTTTATCGTCGGCCGTATAGAGAAGTTTTAATACAAGGTCGCCTTTTATGAGAAGTTTGTTTGTAATGATTTTAACGTCATTAAGGATAACGTCCCCGTCGTATCTTATAAGTTGTGCAACCGCATAATCTGAGCGACCAAGTTCCAAAGTTTCATCAACAGTTATCGTTTTTTGCGCGAAACCTTTTATAGTAAGACTTTCCACTTTTTCCGTTTTAATCTGGATTCCTTTTCCGCCCGCAGAACTGAGTATATGCTTTTCTTTAACGTCGGATATATTGATTTTTATGATTACTGAGCCATTAATATCAACACGTCTTTGGTTTATAGCCCTACAGTTGACATATTCTGTTTCAGCATCAAGGGTAATAATGGCGTTGCTTGAAATGTTGCTTACGTCTATCGTTTTGCTGAATTGACATATTTGTTCATACGAGTTTACCGTTGCATTATTTTCATCAATATAAAGAATTCTCAGTATTGCCGAGCCGTCGATGTTAAGACGGTCTGTGTTGAAATTGTGAGAACTTATACGAGGCGTTAGTTGACATTTTAAGATTCTCAGAATATCGGGGCAATATTCGGGTAAAGTGATGTCGCAGTCAATAGGTTGTTGAACCGAACCGTCGTAAATTGATTCTTTTGTTTTGAGGGTTTCCTTTGATAAAACAAAATCCATTCATTTCCTCTCCTTTTTATATCGTTCTTAATATACGATATTCATATTTTGAAACAAATATGACTTACTCGGTTTTCCAAATGCGTATTTTGCCCGAGTCGGAAAGAATTTTTATAATTATAACTATCATAGGCAGGACAATCAGTCCTACAACGCCAAATAGTTTCAGACCGATATACATAAATAGTAGTGTTACTATAGGGCTTGCTCCAACTTGATTGCCTATTATTTTAGGTTCAAGAATATTTCGTGCGATGGCGATTATGAGATAACCTACCAAAAGGAATATGCCCATTTTGGTGTTGCCGACTACAATAGCATAGACTGCCCACGGGATTAATATTGTTCCTGTGCCAAGTATCGGCACTATGTCAATTATAGCGATTAATGCTGAGAGCAGAATTATATAATCCGTTTTGTATACGTTAAATATTTTCATCAGATAGAACATTGCGGCAATCTGAGCGAAAGTTATCAGCATCAGAATCGAGTAGGATTTAATCAATTTAAGAATAGTTGAGAAAAATATTTTTTTAATTGCCAATAATGTGTTTTGATGTTTTGGTGATAATTGACGTATTATGAAGTTGGTTATTTTCTGATAATCAATGCTGAAAAAGGCTGTTGAAATTATTCCTATTATTACAGCGAGAAAAATTGATGGTATTTTTTTTGCCCAATCAAAAACGCTGTTGAGTGGAGAATTTGTTATTCCACCCTCGGGCGACAAGAATAAATTAAAGAAATTGTTTGTATATTCCTTTATTTTTGTTTGAATTATGGCAGGTAGTCCTGACGTCAGGTTTAATATTCCTTGTTTTACGTTCTCTATGATTTCGGGGAGATTTTCTATTTTTTTGGCAACGAAAGAAATAAAACTTTCAATATTGTTTGCAACGGTATTACCGATCAAAAACAAAAAAGTTGATATGAGTAAAAGTATAACAAGGATTAGGATTATTGCCGAAACTTTTCTGGATAGTTTTGTTTTAGCGGACACAAATGTTATAGGTTTTTGTAAAAGAGAAGAAATTATAAACGCAAATACAAAAGGTGAAACAATGGGGAACAGATATTTCAAAGAGATGAAGCCTATTATCAATATCAATGTAAAATACATAATATTGATTAAAAATCTTTTTCTTTTTTCCATTACCTTCACCTCTAAAATTCGTTCTTAAGACTATTGTTAAGAGGATTTGATTAAAAAATTCCAAAAGTTAAAAAATAATTTAAAAAAAGCCCTTGATTTAATATGAAATTCGTGATAAACTTCTTGAAGTGTATTCGAAAGCGATACAATAGTTTTTGATAGGTGGACAGTCAATGAACGAAAAACGATATATTTTGGTTGATGAAACCGTTTTGCCCGAGGTTTATTCAAAGGTTATTTTTGCAAAGCAACTTTTGACTAGTGGGGCAGCGACGTCGTCATCACAAGCGGCAAAACTTGCCGGATTGTCAAGAAGTGCTTTTTATAAATATAAAGACAGTGTCTTTAGTTATAATAATAGCACTGCGGAGAGAATAGTTACTATTTGTTTTACTTTGAGGGATAAGCCCGGTGTGTTGTCGCAACTGCTTGCGGAACTTTATCGTTTGGGCGCAAACATTCTTACGGTAAATCAAAATATACCTATTCAGAATACCGCATTGGTTTCTATAACTGCAAGGATAGATTCTCTCACAGTTTCTGTTGACGAGATGCTTTCAATATTGAAAGGTATTGAGAACGTAAAAACTATTCAGCAGATTTCAGGAACAGGATTTTAATTTTAAAAGAAAGGCAGATGTAATGCTTCGGTTATGAATATTGCAATTATGGGACATGGCGTAGTTGGTTCCGGCGTAGCGGAGATTATCCATATGCACGGTGAGAACTTTGCCAAGAAGACAAAACAGGAATCAATCGATATTAAATATATACTGGATTTGAGAACTTTTCCCGATTCACCTTACAGTGACAGATTTACAACCGACTTCGGAAAAATCGTAAATGATGACAGCGTTAAGGTTGTTGTGGAAACAATGGGTGGATTGGTGCCAGCGTTTGATTACGTTAAAAGTTGCCTCGAGGCCGGAAAGCACGTTGTTACGTCCAACAAAGAACTCGTTGCGGCAAAGGGTTTGGAACTCTTGCGAATTGCTGAGGAAAAAGGTGTAAACTTCCTTTTTGAAGCAAGCGTAGGCGGTGGTATCCCGATTATCAGACCGATTAATCAATGTCTTTCCGCTAATGAAATTGATGAGATTGCCGGTATCCTCAATGGTACAACAAACTTCATTCTCACAAAAATGTTTAAAGAAAAGATGTCTTTCAATGATGCATTGAAACTTGCTCAGGATCTCGGATATGCTGAAAGAAATCCTGCCGCTGATGTTGAAGGCTTCGATGCTTGTCGTAAGATCTGTATTCTTGCTTCTCTTTCCTTCGGTAAGCATGTTTATCCCGAGCAGGTGTTTACTCAAGGTATTACACAAATCACCGAGTATGACGTTGAATACGCGGCTGTATGGGGCGGTGTCATTAAACTCATCGGTAGAGCAAAACGTATGGAAAACGGACAAATTTCTGCTATGGTAACTCCGGCATTTATAAAAAACGGCAGCCAACTCGCAAGTGTTGACGATGTATTCAATGCAATCCTTGTTAAAGGTGATGCAATAGGAGACGTTGTATTCTATGGCAGAGGTGCCGGAAAACTTCCAACAGCAAGTGCCGTTGTTGCAGATGTACTTGACTGCATTAACCACATGAATAAAAAGAAGATATTTGGTTGGGATGCAGGATATGACGGTTACGTTGTTGATTGCCTTGAAACTGAAACTTCATTCTACGTAAGGGCTCATGCAAAAGGTCTCAGCGTTTCGCAGGCATCTGCAGCCATCGAAAATGCTTTTGGTAAGGTAAGATTCCTCAAAAAAGAGGGTATGCCCTGCGGTGAAATTGCCTTTGTAACTCCCGTTATGGCGGAGGGCGAGATAAACAGAATTTTGTCTGAGATTTCTGAAATTGAAATTGTAAATAAAATTCATATCACAGATTATTAATGCTTAAAACATTATATTGAAAGGTTTTGATTAAGTGGCTCTTATTGTTCAAAAATTTGGTGGCTCATCAGTAGCCGATGCCGCAAGAGTGGCAAACGTTGCAAATATCGTTACCGATACTTACAAAGCCGGCAATAGTGTTATCGTTGTTGTTTCCGCTCAGGGCGATACAACGGACGATTTGATTGCTAAGGCAAAAGAAATTAATCCCAATGCATCAAAGCGTGAGATGGATATGCTCCTTTGCGCAGGTGAGCAGATTTCCGTTGCGCTTCTTGCGATGGCTATTCAGAAACTTGGTTACCCCGTTGTATCGTTACTTGGTTGGCAAGCGGGGTTCAAAACGAACTCAACTTACGGAAGTGCACGTATCAAAAAGATTGATACGGAGCGACTTTCGGCTGAGGTTGACAAGAGAAATATCGTAATCGTTGCCGGCTTCCAGGGTGTTAACAAGTATCAAGACGTTACAACCCTCGGTAGAGGTGGTTCCGATACAAGTGCTGTTGCTATTGCCGCTGCATTGAAGGCTGACAAGTGTCAGATTTACACAGACGTAGATGGTGTATATACCGCTGACCCGAGAAAAGTTAAGAATGCTAAGAAAATGTCTGAAATCAGTTATGACGAGATGTTGGAACTTGCAACTCTTGGAGCGCAGGTGCTTAACAACCGTTCTGTTGAAATGGCAAAAAAATATAATGTAGAGTTAGAAGTTCTGTCGAGCCTTACAAGAGTTCCCGGAACAATCGTCAAGGAGGTTACAACTATGGAAAAAATGCTTATCAGAGGTGTCGCTAAGGATACAGACGTTGCGAGAATTTCAATTTTAAAGGTGCCGAACAATCCCGGTATCGCATTCAAGATTTTCGATTTGCTTGCAAAGAAAAAGATTAACGTTGATATCATTCTTCAGTCCGTTGGTCGTGATCAGACAAAGGATATTACCTTTACTGTTGCCAAGGATAGCGGCGATGCAGTTGTTGAGATTCTCTCCAACTCCGGCATCCTCACACCCGAACAGATTGTTTGCGATACCAACGTTGCAAAGGTTTCCGTTGTTGGCGCGGGTATGGAGACACACCCCGGCACTGCTGCAACAATGTTTGAGGCACTTTACGATAACAACATCAACATTCAGATGATTTCTACAAGCGAAATCAAGCTCTCCGTTCTCATCGATATTGTAGATGCTGACAGAGCGGTAAGCGCTGTTCATGAGGCTTTCTTCTCCGCTGAATAACTGTATTTAAAACAAAATCAGCAAGCAGATACATAATTTATCTGCTTGCTTTTTTGTTTTTCCTACTTGTTAATTTAATTCTTTTATTATATAATAAATAAAATACTTTTGTATTGGTGTGTGAATGATGGAAAATATTGGCACTGTATCGCTTGATGAGGCAATGCCCTTTATATCGGAAATGCTCAAAAATGGTAATACAGTTTCCTTGCTTGTCAAGGGCAGCAGTATGTTTCCGTTTCTTATTTCGGGCAGGGATAAGGTGATTCTTGCTGCGGTTACAATACCGCTCAAAAAGGGAGATATTGTGCTATATAGGAATCACATCGGCAAATATGTTCTGCACCGCATTTCCAGAATCGATAGTGATGGTAATTTTGAAATAATCGGTGACGGACAATTGGTGGCCGATTATCCTGTTAATATCGAGTCAATAGTTGCAAGGGTTATTTCTGTTGAACGTAAAGGCGAAAACCTTTGCAGCAAAAACATAAAATGGAAACTCTTTTCAAGCAAATTATTTTTATTTTTTTCAAGAAAAATTCTTGTAAAAAATGCGATTAAGAAGGGGAGTGTAACGAGTGATTGATATGCACTGCCATATTTTGCCGTACATTGATGATGGCGCAAAAAATATGGATGAGGCAATAAAACTATGTGAAATTGCAAGAGATAACGGAATAAACAAGATTATTGTCACTCCACATGTATCCTGTCTTGATGATATTGACAGTTTTCTTGGTGAAAGAGACGTTCTGATTGAGGAGTTAAGACAAGCGCTTAAGTATTATAATATTGACGTAGAGATTTATCCCGGTGCGGAAGTGTATGTAAACGATGACGTTTTTTTCTCAGTTGATCTCACTAAATTAGCGCTTAATTCAAGTAAATATATTTTGGTTGAATTTGATTTTTACGGTTTAACGCCTAATAAAATAACATCGTATCTTATGGAAATTACAAGTTTCGGCCTGATTCCTATTGTTGCTCATCCGGAAAGATATGAGTATATGCAAAATGATTATAATTTCATAAATTTCCTCAGCGATAGGGGAGTTTTGTTTCAAGTTAATATGAATAACGTTATCGGCAGTGGCTCACGTCCCGAGTATACGTTAGCGCGTGAATTAGTAAGAAAAAAAGTTGCTACGTTTATCGCGTCCGATGCCCATTCTGCTGATTATCGACGCAATGATTTGCGTGATATGATTGAAGCAGCGCCGAATGGATTTGAAATTGATGAGAAGTTTTTCCTTAATGATATGCCGCAGATTGTACTTGATGACGGTGAGTTACCCCACGTAAATCGTGGCAGGGCAGTTTCTTCAAAGCGCAGAGGGTAGTTTCTCTTCGCTTTTTGGTTTTCTTTCTTCATAGTGCAGACATTTAATGTCGCTTTGTGAGGAGTTGGTGATTTTTGATGCGGTGTTAAGAATACAGCACGCATCTTTGTTGTGAATGCATCGCATATATGCACACGGAATCATCTAAAAGCCTCCCGATGATGTTGGTAATGTCTATTATGTTGTGAATCGTGTAAATTATTCAAAGTTTAGGGGTAGATAAAATGGATGAGAAGTATACAATTTCAGTAATAATGGGAATTTATAACTGTGCCGATACTCTTGACGAGAGTATTGAGTCCTTGCTTGCACAGACCTATGATAAATGGGTGCTAATTATGTGCGATGATGGGTCAAAAGATAATACTTATGGGGTTGCCAAGAAATATGCTGATAAAGATCCTGAAAGATTTATTTTATTAAAAAACGAAAAAAATATGGGTCTTAATTATACTTTGAATAAATGTCTCGCCGCTGCTAAAACAAAGTATATTGCCCGTCAGGATGGCGATGATGTTTCGCTTCCCGAAAGATTTGAAAAAGAGATTGAAATACTCGAAAATAACCCGGATATTGCAATAGTAAGTACGGGAATGTTGTATTTTGATGCTAATGGTGACTGGGGTAGTTACAGACCCAATGAAAATCCTACAAAGAAAAGTTTTATTCATGGTACGCCTTTTTGCCATGCGCCTTGTATGGTCAGACGTGAAGCGTATAATGCCGTTGGTGGTTATACTGAAGCAGAAAGACTTTTGAGAAACGAAGACTATCACTTGTGGATTAAAATGTATAAAAACGGTTATAGGGGAGTTAATATTCCGGATGCTTATTATAAGATGAGGGATGATAATAATGCCTATAATCGCCGCAAATATAAATACAGAATTAATGAGGCTTACGTTAAGTTTCTTGCTTTTAAAGAACTTAAATTGCCCTTTTATACGATTGTGTTCGTTGTAAAACCGCTCATAGTAGGACTTCTTCCGAAGCCAATCTATAAACTCTTGCATAAGAAAAAATTAAACGCAAAATAAAAAGAGGGGAATATCCATAATTGGATATTCCCTGTTTTTATAAATTTAATTGCCAAAGAGTGTTGCTCTTTTTTTCTTACCTGCACCGCTTGCAAGATATTTGTTTACGTTTTCAACGCTCTTTTTGAGTGATTCGCTCATGTACGGAGCAATTTTTTCAAGCAATGCAGCGTCGTTATTCAATTGGCCAAGAAGTGTAACGCAAATAATCTGCTGAACCTCATTTGAACCATCGTCGTACAGTTCACTTAACATACTAATTAACTTTTTAATTTCCTGATTAGAACCGCTGTTTATCACCTGAAGAACTCTCGGAGCAGCGTGTGTGCTGAAGAATTCGTCAGGAAGAAAAGTTCCGCCGTACTGTGCAATATTTTCTTTTATAATCGGTTTATATTCTGAGTAAATTGTTGCAAATCTTGATGCCAAAGTGATTGCATCAAAACTTGCACCGGAATTCTTTACGTCAGATCTTGAAACAGGAATAGGCATTTTAATTCCATCAGCGCTGATTGAAACTTTTTTAACAAAGCGGTCTTTGATTGCATCGTCAAAGTCGTTAATAATTGAGTTAACGTCCTTGACTTCTGCGGTTTCTTCATTTAATCTCCAAAGCGATACCCTTGAGAATGAATCAGGTTTTGCCTGCGGATCATCTGAAAATTCAAGAGCAAAGTCTTTGTTATCGAGGTTCCAGACAATTCTTACTGCGCCGCTTTCATTTGCAACTTCTAAAACTTTAAAAATATTTGCGCTTTCAGTAAAAAGTTCATCCGTTGAAACAAATTCTGCTATTTCATCAGGTGCCTTTACAACGGTTGTTAAAGAGGCGAGTGAGAGGCACTCTTTCAATCCGTTTTCAATTAATTTTTGTACTTCAATTTTGTCAAGCATTTTAATTCACCATAGCGTAAATTAACAAAGTTTACGCAAGTTCCTTCCGTCGTTTATGAAATTTATTCACAATTGAATAGTATTATATCATAAAAAAATTAGTTTGTCACCATATAAATAAAATAATTTCGCTTTATCACGTTAATTTGTTGGATTTTTTTGCTTTAAAGTATTGACATTTCAAGGTATTCGTGATAATATCCAAATATCAACTAATTTAGATTATATCTTTTCTTTTATAATTATTCTTCCTTTCTCAAGCAACATAGAGAGCAGAAATCTGCTCTCTATGTTGCTTTTTAGTACTATTTGATTAATAATAATTAGCAGGTTAATAAATGAATGAAGGAAGGAAGAGAAAAAGTCACTTAGAATCAGCCTAATTTTAATGATTATTAAACAACCATTATTATTCTTTATTATTCCCATTAATTTAATATAAACTTCTAAACAAGAAAGTGTTAATGAGAAAACGGTTAAATATTCATAACAATATAAGGTAAAGAATAAATAGTAAGAAAACGTTTGTTGAGGGGGAACACCTTGACAAACGTTTTTCAGTGTAGTATAATTCTATATAGCAAATTATACTAAATTAATATTTTGTATAATTGAGGGGATGAAAAATAGGGTTTAATATAAAAATAATAATTAAATAAAGGATGTGTTCAAAATGGCGGATTTTAAAAACAATGGTATCGTTGATGAGTATGCTGAGTATCCAATGCTCATAAAAGAATTTATTCGTTATTCTTCAGTTGTTAAAGGTAAATCAAAACTTTCTATTGATGGTTACGCGCTTGATTTAAAATTATTTTTCAGATTTCTTTTATTTAGACGTAACCTCGTTGCACGTGACGTTAAATTTGATGATATTGATATAACCGGAGTTGATTTAGATTTTATTAAAACGGTTTCTCTTTATGATGCGTATGATTTTCTGGCTTATTGCAAAGATGTACGTGGTAATGATACAAAAGCACGCGCCAGAAAAACTACGAGTATCAGGACATTTTTTAATTATCTTACTTTAAAAGCACATAAACTTGAATTTAATCCTATGGTTGAACTCGAAACGCCCAAAATAAGAAAATCTTTGCCGAAATATCTTACGCTTGATCAAAGCGTTGAACTTTTGGAAAGCGTTGATGGTAATAATCGTGAACGAGATTATTGTATAATAACTCTATTTTTAAATTGTGGTTTACGTTTATCCGAATTAGTAGGTCTTAATTTATCTGATTTTTTTGATAATAACACGATGCGTGTACTTGGTAAAGGCAATAAAGAACGAACAATTTACCTTAATTCAGCGTGTGTTTCAGCAATTAATGATTATCTCGCTGTAAGATGTCGTGATGACGATGTTAAAGATAAAAATGCTTTATTTTTAAGCAGATTTAAGAAAAGAATAAGTCCTAAAACAGTACAACATATAGTAAATACTTTTTTGGAAAAAGCAGGTCTTGGTGGTCGCGGTTTATCAACGCATAAACTCAGACATACCGCTGCAACATTGATGTATCAACATGGAAAAGTTGACGTATTGGTACTTAAAGATATTTTAGGCCATGAAAACGTTGGCACAACGGAGATATATACGCATATTCTTAAAGATCAACTTAAATCTGCAGTGGATTCAAATCCCCTTTCAATCGTAAAAAAATCAAGAAAAAAGAAAGATGATACTGAAGATTAAATATTAAAAGTATTTGAAAAAGAAACTTTAAAAATTGCATCTATCATGGATGCGACAATAAAAAATGCTGTATAAATTATAAAGTTTATGCAGTATTTTTTTATTGTAATTTCACTCTCTGTGTAGGACTTTCCTGTCATACTTAGAAATATATTTTTAGATAATTTGATGCTTGAGTCCCCCATCAAAATTACTATAATTCCTGAAATAAGTGCATATGGGAATATAACGAGCGTTGAAAAACCAACACCTTGAAGCCCGAATGTAGAATATAAATATCCGCTTATAATGCCGTTTCCAATACCTTTGATGCATGTTATAAAGTAAATAAAAGGAATACCAACAGCGTTTGTTCCCATAATAAAAAACAGAAACAGATAAACCATAGAATTGATAAACGTATCGGTAAAATTGGAAATAAAACTTTTCTCTCTGGCTGATGATACGAAATTATCATATAATACGTCTATTGAGTTGTTTAAATCGGATGTTGTTTTAGAGAAAATAAGCGCACCGATAACAATACCGAATCCGATCAATATTGTTAATATTATAACGTTATAATTTTTTTCAAGTAAAATTATCCTTCTCTTGTTTTTCCAGTTGATTTTTCTTGTTTTAATGATATTCATAAATTAAAAGCCTGTCCTTTCCATATCTCTTGGTAATTGATATGCAAAAGCACAGGCTTTTAGAATTTTTATTATTAATAAATTATAACAACCATATTTCTTCGTGTTCGTCTTTGCCCTGGCCGTCCAATAAATCATTTATTGCGGTCTTAACGTCTTTGTTTTCGTACATAATAGCATAACACTGCTCGGTTATGGGCATATAGACGTTATGAGACTGTGCAAAGGTTTTTGCGGACAATGTTGCAAAATAACCTTCAACCGTCCCCACTTCTTTGATTACGTCTTCAATTTTCATACCTTTTGCAATCAAAGAGCCGGCGCGACGGTTACGGCTATGCTTACTTGTACAGGTGACGATCAAGTCCCCTACCCCTGTTAAACCCGCAAAAGTTTCTTTGTTCGCACCCATAGCTACACCGAGTCGGGCGATTTCTGTAAGTCCTCTTGTCATAAGCGCAGCTACGGTATTATCGCCTAGTTTGAGCTCATCAGCAATACCGGCAGCAATTGCAATGATGTTTTTGAGTGCACCACCTAATTCAACACCGACAATATCGTCGTTTTTATATATTCTGAAATTTTGACACATAAAGGTTTTCTGAACCTTTAATGCAGCGTCTGGATTAAGTGACGAAACTACAAGGAGTGAAGGAACACCACGTGAAACTTCTTCAGCGTGAGTCGGGCCTGAGAGAACAACGACGTCATTATCAGGCAATTCTTCTTTGATAACTTCGGAAAGTCTTTTGAGAGTTTCTTTCTCAAGTCCTTTTGCGAGGTTGACAATTATAGCATCCTTGTTGATGATATTTTTTATTGATGCAGAAACATTCCTTACGCCAATAGATGGAACACCGATAACAACTATGTCGGCATCTTCAACTATCGATAAATTAGTCGTAAACTCAATTCCTTCCGGAATTTTAACATTTTTAAGACATCGGCTATTTTCTCTTGTGCGGTTGATTTCATCAATTTCTTCCGGAAATTTAGACCACATTTTAACTGTGTGTTTGTTATTGTACGCGACCATAGCAACAGCGATACCCCATGCTCCGGAGCCAAGAAAAGCAATTTTAGACAAGGTACTAAACCTCCTTTTGTTCGGTAATCTCCTTCTCTTTATCAGTGGGAGTTATGCTGGTTAGTAATTTGTTAATCATAATAGCGCAGAACAATGTCAGAACCGACGAGAACGGTATTCTAAGTCTAAATGGAAGCATTGTAAGACCATTGAGGGATATGTTAAATATAATAACACCCAAAATGATAAGTGCGCAGGCTGTTATAATATAAATGCAGGAGAAACGGCAAACCTTAATTCCTTTTTCCGTGAGTTCTCCTTTAAAGAAAGTCATCAAAACACCAATAATGAAGAATGCTATTGCCAGGATTACGACGATTGTTGCTGCGATAGATATGTAATACATCCACGTCGAAACAAATTTTCCACCTGCAAGCGAATCGAATAATGAACGCAGGACATACAATTTGTTGGGCATATCAACTAATGCTACTCTAAGATTGGGGTGGAATTTAAGCGGATTTAATTGCTGTACAAGGCACGCTGCAACGATATATACGGCAATAAGTCTTATAGCCATAACAACGTTTGATTTAAAACCGTCTTCATTGAGTGAAACAGGTGGGGTTGATTGTTTCTTTTTTGAAAAACTGAAATTCTTTTCATTTGAACTAAGCAGACGCTCAATGTTTGCATAATGCTTTATGATGATAAGGAACGGGAGAAACATTGCAAAGATCGTGAGAAAGTATCTCGGTTCCATAAAAAATTGATTAAAAAATGCAGTAACTTTTTCTGACATTTCCGGAACAATGGTATTGTAAAAAAACCAAAAAGCCACAGGAAATGAAGAAACAGCGATGATTGATGAAAGTGATACTAGTTTTGTGAGCGCGGTTAACAATGCAAAAATTGCAATGCAGACCAAAAATACAATCGGTCTTGACGGCGCAATCATAAGTACCATTGCTGCCGCTGTAAGAACGCCTTTTCCACCCTTGAAATTGTAAAAAATCGGGAACATATGACCGATGATACAGAACATTCCCGTCCATAATGCAAGAAACGTTGACAATCCGGGATAATCAGATGCACTAAAAATCAAATTTGCAACGATTGCCGATACAACTGCTTTGCCGAAATCGCCTACAAGCGCTAAAATTGCGGGTACAGGGCCGGTTGAGCGTATAACGTTAGTGAGACCTGCGTTGCCGCTTCCGAGTGTTCTTATATCTTTTTTTGTGAATATTTTAGTGAATATTATTGAAAAGTTAAGGCTTCCTAATAAATAGGAGATTATAGCAGTAATAACCGCGTAAATTATCACTCGTAACATACAAAACACCTCAATGATTGTTTCTAATTATTTTTACCGTCATTTCTTTCTCTTATGATGAAACGAATCGGAGTGCCTTCAAGTCCAAATGTTGAGCGTATCTGATTTTCAAGGTAACGCTGATACGAGTAATGGAACAGTTCAGCATTATTTACAAAACACACAAACTGTGGAGGTCTTGAAGCAGCCTGGGTCATATAGTAAATTTTAAGACGTTTTCCTTTATCTGTTGGCGGCTGGACGCGAGACGTTGCCATTGATAGAACGTCGTTTAATTTACCGGTTGAAATTCTCATAGAATTCTGAACATCAACGTATTTAATGAGTTCAAACAATCTGTCAAGTCTCTGACCGGTTTTAGCGGAAATGAAAATAATCGGTGCATAGGTCATGAAGGAAAAGTCTTCCATGAGTTTTTTGCGGTATTCATCCATAGTTTTGCCATCTTTTTCAACAGCATCCCATTTGTTGACTGCAATTACACAAGCCTTACCCTGTTCAATTGCAATACCGGCAATCTTTGAATCTTGTTCCGTAAAGCCTTCTATCGCATCAATCATTATAAGACACACGTTAGCGCGCTCTATTGCCATTTTTGCTCTGATAACACTGTACCTTTCAATGTCGTCGTAAACTTTATTTTGCCTTCTGAGACCTGCTGTATCAATGAATACAAATTTTCCATGACTGTTTTCGACAATGGAGTCGATAGCATCGCGGGTTGTTCCAGCGATGTTTGATACAATCATTCTTTCTTCGCCGAGGATTTTATTCACCAGCGAAGACTTACCAACATTAGGCTTTCCTATAACCGCAACCGTTGTGTAGTCCTCATCGTAGTTTTCATCCTCGATTTCAGGTAGATTTTCTACGATAGCGTCGAGCAAATCGCCTGTTCCGTGACCGTGAACGGCCGATACGGCAATTGGATCTCCAAGTCCGAGGTTGTAAAATTCATAGAAATCAAGCGGAGGGTTTCCTACGCTGTCGCACTTATTTACACAAAGAATAATTGGCTTATTGCTTTTAATAAGCATTGAAGCAACTTCAGCGTCAGTAGCCACAACGCCGCATTTAACGTCTGTAACAAGAACTATTACGTCGGCACTATCAATTGCAAGTTGAGCCTGAATTCTCATTTTAGAGAGAATTAAGTCGTTTGAAAACGGCTCAATACCTCCCGTATCAATCATTATCATTTTGTGATTAGTCCATTCGCAATCCCCGTAAATTCGGTCACGAGTAACGCCGGGAGTGTCGTCTACGATTGACAAACGGCTTCCGACTAATTTGTTGAATAACGTAGATTTTCCGACGTTAGGTCTGCCAACAATGGCAACAACTGGTTTGGCCATAAAATATACCTACCTTTTATTACTTGCCCAGTACTTTAGTGACGAAAATATATCCGTCATTTTCTACCGGTGTGATTTTAACGTTTAGTTTTTGCGACAATTCATCAAGAGTCATATCATCGAGGAATACGTCCTCGTTATTCTTTAATGAATTGGTTGAAATAAACAGTTCGTCCCCGAGAGGCTTTCCTATTAACTGTTTAAAGTAATCCTGACCTGTTATAAGTCCTGCAACGTTTATGCTGTGACCAAAGAAATCATTTTCTATTGAATAAAGGTCAATATGTAAATTATGCCACTTTTCTTCTAAAAGGTCAACAATTTCCGCAAATAATTTATACGCCGAAACACTTGTTGCAACACTGACGTTTCTCGTAACGTCGTCTTCGGAAAAATCTATCATAGCATCAATAACCTGACTTCTGAATGACGCCCACATACCTACTCCGTTTTCTATCTGACTGAATTCCTCATAATAATCTGCATCAGGTATAGGATATTCTGATTTTATAAAGAATTCATCAGCGGGATAACAAAGTCTTGTTCCGTATTCTTTTATAAATTTGTCACCGAATTCATTTAAAATATCAACGACTTCTCTTGAAGATTCTTTATCGTATCCTTGGAGATTATACAATCCGTCTCTGTATTTTGTAAGACCTACGGGAACGGCCGCAATACTCAATATTTGCGGTGCATAAGCAGAGAGTTCTGTAAGGCTACGCCTTAGTTCATCGCCGTCGTTTATACCTCTGCAAAGTACAAGTTGAATATTCATTTTTATATTTGCGTCTGCGAGTTGTTTTATATATTTAAGGCATTCCCCTGCCCTTTTATTTTTCATCATTTCAACTCTCAATTCCGGATTCATCGTGTGAACAGAGATGTTAATCGGGCTAATATGCATTTTGATTATTCTTTCGATATCTTTATCTTTCAGATTTGTTAAGGTAATATAGTTACCCATAAGAAAAGAAAGCCTTGAATCATCATCTTTGAAATACAGAGAATTTCTCATTCCTGTGGGCAATTGGTCGATGAAGCAGAAAATACATCTGTTGGCGCAGGAACGCTGAGCGTCCATAAGATACGTTTCGAATTCAAGACCGATTTCATCGTAAAGTGATTTTGTTATCTTTTTAAGTATTGTTTTGTGACCATCCTTAAAACAAATGAGGAGTTTTTCTTCCTTTAAATAGAACTCATAGTCGAGAACGTCGGAAATATCATTGCCGTTGATTGAAATAAGAGTCCAACCCTTTTTTACGCCTTTTTTATCGCATATGCTATTTTTAATAACGTCTTTTATAACAACTGCCATATTTTCACTCCATTCTGAACTAAAAGAATATTTTATTACAACGAAACAACGCCTGTTCACAAACTATGAACAAGCGAGCATTTAAAAACAAATTTTGTGGTTGTTCAGGGGAAGTCGAACTTTGCCCGACCTTTCCCCATAAACTAACAGACGCAGTATCTCAGAAACTTACGCTTCCTTTGCGATAACTTCGCGGCCGTTGTAGAAACCACAGTGTGAACATACTCTGTGCGGTCTTTTGTAGTCACCGCACTTTGTGCACTTTACGAGTGTCGGTGCATCGAGCTTCCAAACGTTTGAACGTCTCTTGTCACGTCTTGCTTTTGATACTCTTCTCTTTGGTACTGCCATTTTAGAGCACCTCCTTATGGTTTTTAACTATTTGAATCATCGAGTAAGGCTCTAAGGGCCTCAAATCTGGGATCAATCTCTTTCTTGCAAATGCAATTCTCTTTGTTGAGATTTTTTCCGCACCCTGCGCAAACGCCCTTACAGGAGTCTGAACACAGAAATTTCATCGGCAAATTAAGTAAAATATCACTGAGAGCAAGTTCATCAATGTCAAGTGTCATATCCTCCACGAGAAGCAACTCGTCGTTATCCTCGTTGTTGAGTTCATTGACGAGAGTGTGTTCCATCGGAATTATTAACTCTTTGACAAAATGCTCTGCGCACCGGTCGCAATCGAAGTCAAAACTGATAAACATATCTGCATTAAGTTCAACCACACCCGCAGTGTTTTTTATACAGCCGATAAGTTTTACGGGGGTTGTAAAAGGTTTTGTTCCTCCTAACTCATAGTCGGTTAAATCGACTGTATGATCAAGTTTAAGAGTAACATCCCTGTCATTAAACAGGTTTTTAAGTTCAATAATCATAATACACCTTCCGTAATTGCACCAAAACATTATATATTTAAATATAGCGTTTGTCAACAACTTTATTTAATTTTTAACAATGTTTTTGACAAAATACAGGTAAATATAACACGGAGCAGGCTTGCTGCCCCGTGTTTAACGAATCGTGATTATATTTGACCTGTTAAAGTTTGTTTACTGCTGCAAGGAGTGTTTCGGGAAGTTCGGATGCATCTGCAGATACTGCAAGTGTGAACTTAACGTTGTTATCAGCAGCAATTTTATCAAGTTTTTTAACGAATGCTTCGAGTTCGTTAAAGTCAGTTCCGCCGATTCTTACGGTTGCATCAATGAAAATGTCGGTAACATCATAGTTTCCAGCGCAGATACCGCAAACCAAGCCGTAAAGCATACCATATCCTTCTATATTGTAGTTCTCAACGTCAACGAGACGAGCGTTGTAGTTGATGTCATAAGTAAGGATAGCGCCCTTCTCGATACATACTACGTTTCCGTTACTGGTCTGCAAAGCGGCATTTACCATATCTACCAAGCGCTTTGTTTTACCTGTACCTTTTTTTCCGATTATAAGATTAACCATAGTAATCCCTCCAAAGATTCTATATTTATCACCGCAAAAACGGTAACAACCAAATTTGTTATACGTTAAACTTTTCTATCAATGCCTTTTTTCTGTCCTCAAATCCTGGCTTATCAAGTAAAGCAAACATATTTTTTTTGTAACTTTCAACGCCGGGTTGGTCAAACGGATTAACTCCAAGTACGTAACCCGATATTGCACAAGCCTTTTCAAAGAAATAAATAAGATATCCAAGTTCAAAAGCATTTTTTTGAGGAATTTCCAGGACTACGTTCGGTACACCACCGTCACAATGAGCAAGGATTGTACCCTCAAATGCTTTTTGATTGACGTACGAAATGGGTTTGTTTGCGACAAAGTTCAGACCGTCAAGATTGTAGTCATCAAAATCAATGATTAAATCGTTATTCGGTTTCATAATATTTACAACTGTTTCAAACAAGAAACGTTCTCCGTCCTGTATGTACTGACCGAGTGAATGCAGATCGGTGGAGAAGATTGCGGAAGCGGGAAAAATACCCTTGTTTTCTTTGCCTTCACTTTCACCGAACAGTTGCTTGAACCATTCGCTCATCATTGAAAAATCAGGGTCATAACTAACAAGAAGTTCTACTTTTTTGCCACAACGATATAGCAAGTTTCGGATAGCGGCATATTTGTAGCAATCGTTGTCATTGAGGTTAGGGTCGAAAAAAGTCTCGCGTGCTTTTGCGGCGCCTGACATCAACTCATCAATATTGACTCCGCTTACTGCAATAGCCAGTAAACCAACCGGTGTCAACACGGAATATCTTCCGCCTATATCGTCGGGTACTACAAATGTTTCATATCCCTCACGGGTAGCAATTTCTTTAAGTGTACCCGTCTCTTTATCTGTTGTAACGTAAATTCTTTTTGAGGCTTCTTCCTTGCCGTATTTATCTTCCATAATTTTTTTAAAAATTCTGAAGGCGATAGCAGGCTCGGTTGTTGTGCCGGATTTGGAGATTACGTTTATACAAACATCTTTTCCTTCACAGATTGAAATCAAATTGTTGAATTTATCAGCGCTTATGCCGTTACCAATGAAGTATATATCCGGCGTATCTTTTTTTAAAGAGTTGTAGTCGGATGATTTCAAAAAATCGATTGCGGCTTTTGCACCGAGGTATGAGCCGCCGATACCAATTGATATAAAAACATCGCATTTTTTTTGGATTTGCCGAGCGGCAACTTTTATTCTTTCGAACTCAATCTTATCATAATCAATAGGCAAATCAAGCCAACCGGTGAATTCACTACCCTTTCCGCTTTGGGAATGAAGAGCATTGTGAGCGGCAGTTATTTCATTTTCAAGTGCAAAAATGTCACTATCTTTGATAAAACCGTTCAAATACTTCATATTGAGTTTTAAAGGCATGAAACTCACCCCTTTGTAACCTGTTTAGTATATATTACCCTATTTCAATTACAATTTCAATAATAATTTTAATTTTTTTAATAATTAATCCACTAATACTGATAACAATTTCTTTATTCCATGAGAAAAGGTCATTTTTGGTATTTCAAATTCTGAGTAAAGTTTAAATGAACATATTTCTTCATCTGAAAGTATAAATTTTATTTTCCCGACTACTTGACCTTTTTCAATTGGTGCTGCAACGTTATCGGCAAGTTCTGTTACCTGCTTTACGTTAACCCCCTGCCCTTTTGGTATCAATATACTTTCGGTTTTTTCGCATATAGGAATAAATCTTTGTGTAACTCCGTTTATTACATGCAGTTCGTTTATCATTTCGGCATCTATTTGCGGTGTGTAAACCTCGTAATTAGCAAATCCCCAATCAAGTAACGCTTTTGCATCAGCAAATCTTTTTGAACTGTTTTCAGCACCTAATACTACTACTACGAAAGACGTGTTTCCTCTAGTAGCGGATGCTGATACACAACAACCAGCTTTGGAGGTTGTTCCTGTTTTAAGACCCGTTATGCCGTCGTATGTTCTTATAAGTTTATTTGTGTTTACAAGTTCTGTCGCACCGTCACGCAGATAGTCCATCCAGATGGTGCTGTACTCTATAATGAGATTATATTTAAGTAGTTCTCTCGACATTAATGCAATATCGTATGCGCTTGTGTAGTGATTATCCGTTGTGTCGTCAAGACCTGTGCAATTTTCAAAGTTTGTATTTATCATTCCTAGTTGTTTTGCGCGTTCGTTCATCATGCTTATGAATGCGCTTTCGCTTCCCGCTACAAACTCTCCCAAGGCGGTACATGCATCGTTGGCACTTGCTACAACGGTCGCCTTAAGCAGTTCATCGACAGTCATTTTTTCACCTACTTCCAACCAAATCTGAGAGCCGCCTTTTTTTGCTGCGGTTTCACTTACAGTAACGGTGTCGGTCAGTGTGATTTTTCCATCCTCTATTGCTTCCATAATTATGAGCAGTGACATTATTTTTGTCACCGATGCAGGTGGAAGTTCTTCATTTACATTTTTTGCTATGAGTACCTGACCTGTTACCGTGTCCATAAGTATTGCGGATTTTGAAGATATATTAATCGGAAAATCCTCCGTTATTGTTGAGGCGGGCTGTGTATTTACTTCTACTGAGTTAATTGCATACCCTGTGTTTGTGATAAACACGATAAATACCGATAAAATTATTGAAATCAACCTTTGAAATACTTTTCTTTTCATGATATAATACCTCCACAAGATTTTTCTATTAAATATCTATTGTCTTTAGTTCAAAATTATTATATATTTGTTATGTTTTGTAATTAACTCGTTCAAATGGAGGTATTTATGAAAGTTGCATTTTATACTTTGGGATGTAAGGTCAATCAATATGAAACACAGGTTATGCTTGAAAAGTTTGAAAAGGCTGATTTTGAAATTGTTTCTCATAACGATGAAGCCGATATATATATTGTGAATTCTTGTACTGTTACTGCTACAAGTGATCAAAAAACAAGACAGTGTGTTCGTAGGTTCAAAAATAATCACCCCAATTCGATTGTAGTTTTGACCGGATGTATGCCGCAAGCATATCCTGGGAACGCAGAAAATCTTACACAAGCGGACATAGTGCTTGGTAATCGCAATACCGAACTGCTGATAGATGCGATTGACGAGTATTTGTTGAGTGGCAGGAGAATATTCAACGTTAAGAATGTTGTTGGTAAAGAAGAGTTTGAAAGTATGGTAATATCCGGATTTAATGAGCGCACACGTGCGTTTGTTAAAATAGAAGATGGATGTAATCGTTTCTGCTCGTATTGTATAATCCCCACGGCGAGAGGAAGAGTACGTTCAAAGCCGCTTGATGAACTTAGGCAAGAACTGGAAAATCTTGAAAACTCAGGTTTTTTTGAGATTGTTCTTGTCGGAATTAATTTATCTGCTTACGGAACGGATATAGGATGTAGCATTTGTGATGCGGTAGAACTTGCGTGTTCTTTTGATGGATTTAAGAGAGTTAGATTGGGCTCTTTAGAACCTGATCATATTACGAAGGAAGTAATTGAAAGGCTTTCAAAATGCGATAAACTTTGTCCACAATTTCATATTTCATTACAAAGCGGTTGTGATGAAACTTTAAAGAGAATGAACCGTCATTATACGGCGGACGAATATCGTCAATTATGTAAAAGTTTAAGAGAAAATTTCACCGACTGTGCAATTACAACAGACGTTATGGTCGGATTTGCTGGAGAAACTGAAGAAGAGTTTAACGTCTCTCTTGAATTTGTCAAAGAAATCGCTTTCTCCGATGCTCACGTTTTTGCGTATTCCAGAAGAATAGGAACAAGAGCAGCAGAGTTTCCCGATCAGGTTTTGAAGGCTGATAAAGAAAAAAGAAGTAAAAATATGATCGAAGCAACCGAACGCTCTCGTGTTGAATTTTTACAGTCACATATAAACAAAACGATGGAAGTATTGTTTGAGGTTGTAGATAATGACGGTTATTATGTCGGACATACTTCCAATTACGTAACTGTTAAGGCTAATTGTGATAATGACCTGCGCGGACATGTGCAAAATGTACAAATAACCGGTGTGATTGATGGGTGTTGTGTGGGTAACATAATTTAGTTATTTGAAACAAAATGTTGAAAAACGAGGGTTTGCGAAAAAACCCTCGTTTTGTTTATGTTGTATAATTTGGTAATTTAAGTTTGTACGAAATGCACAAAGTGTTTAAAAATGTTTACAAATTATTAATGCTAAAAAGACAAAAAAGCATTGACAGGGGTTGTCATATTTGTTAAAATAATCGTGTTAATTAGGGTCTGTTTTAGACACTATATATTAATGTATAAGGCGATTGTTGAGAAACCCGCCTTGAAATTTTAACATCCTAAGGAGTGTACAGTAATTATGAAAGAAAACAAAACGCGCAGAATTTCCCGTGCATTGTCTTTGCTTTTGTTGTTGGTTATGGTTGTCAGTTGCATTTTCTGCACACCTGCAATCACTGCTAACGCGGCTACAGGCGGCGGTGAAGGAACATGGGTTACAGGTAACGCGAAAAAAGTAACTAGCACATGGTCTTATTACCGTGCTGGTGTTGATTCCACTTATAGCGATTATCTTTACTACGATATTTATTTGCCTGCAAACTATGATGAATCAAAAGAGTATTCCTTGCTCTTGATGTTGCACGGTTCTTTGTATGCACAGTCATCTCAGTATGCTTTTGCAAGATTCTTGAAATTCAATGCGGTTGCTGACGCAAACGACATTATCGTAATTTATCCCAGACAGAGTATTGACCTCAACTTTACTCATTCATGGAATTTCTGGGCGCATACAGACCAGTGCAGAACAAGTGGTTATACACCTGCAACAATGGTTGGTTACGTTAAGGATGCAATCAACACATACAGCGTAAACACTGATAACGTATTTGTTGCAGGATTCTCTGCCGGTGGTGCTTACGCAATGTCACTCCTTGCTATGTACCCCGAAGTGTTTAAGGGTGCATGTTCTTCTTCCGGTATCCCCTACAAGACAACCGGCTGTGCTTTGGATGCAGTTGCTGCTATGTATGACAACTCTTCATGGGGCGGATATGAAACAAATACAAACACTCTTGCGAATTATGTAAACTCCGCTTTCTCTACCGCGGGTGTTTCTGAACCCAGAAGGCTTATGGTTATCCACGGTACAGCGGATAGCCTTGTTACCTACTCAAATGGTGAGCGTTCTACTGAAACATGGGTAAAGGCTATGAGAAAGTATGATTCTTCAATCAGTCTCACTCCCGATGTAACTGAAACATATACCTCAGCCGGTGGCGCAACCTATGATATGGAACTTTACGGTGGTAATACACCTGAAACTTCAGTTGTTGCTTTCTACACTGTTCAAGGTATGGACCACGCTTGGTCGGGTGCTACTGCAGGTACAACAAGTTACGGATTCCCCTTAGGCCCGAGCACAAACGAACTTATGTGGAGATTTTTTACAGGAACTTACAACTATCCTGTAGAGACAAATGACGAAATCACAGGTTCTTCTTCTGACACTCTCCCCAACACAGCTATTTCCGGTTCTTACAACTTTGGTAGTGGTAGGAAAATCAGCAATATCAGCACATCTACTACATTTACACTCGATTATGCTAATAAATCCCCTGACTATTACAATGATAAAGACCCTTACTACAGCGCATACTTCTGCTACGATCTTGATGCTATAATGGCAACGTTGCCTGAAGTACAGGAAAATTACGTACGTAGAATTGAAACAATCACAGTAAAAGCAAACGTAAGTAAAGGCTCCGATGCTAATGGTTACGTAAGTAATGCTATCATTTACTACACAACTACATCTTCCGCATGGACGGGTACAAACAACTTCCCGAAATCCGGCTATACAGTTGGTGATGGAACATACGGTTCCGACTGGACAAATTGTGGTAACCTTTGTTTTGATCTTTGGGCAGAGGATATGGATCTTACCAACAGATATTTGACACTTAAGATGAGTTACGAGTTCGGCGTATGGGTAATGTTCCCCAGCTATATGACAATGACCTCTACTATCCCCACAATTACAATCAACTACGTTGACACATATGTTGAGCCGGTTGACCCCATTCAGTCTGTAGAATACGAGATTAATGAAAATGATAAACTTACATTCAAAGTTGTTACAGATGCTCCCTATACAGAAGTTAAGGTGATGGATTCTGCTGACGTTTCCGTTGCAGTTGCTACATCTTCTACCTATACAGTAAATGAGAATGGATTCAATGAATTCACAATGACAATTGATGCTCCTAAGGGTCTGACAATGTACTACGTTGATTGCGGCAGCAATGGTGTATATCTTGAACAGTACTACACTTGTATCGTTGAAGGCCTTGAAGAAGATGTTGAAGTTCCTGTTGTAGGTGATTACATTACTTCAGTTTCTCACGTAATTGACGGTGACGAAATCGTATTCAGTGTTGTTACTAAGCCGGCTGACCTTAACAGAGTCAAGGTTTGTTTTGCAAGTGACACATCCACATATCTCTCCTATGTATCTAATTACACAGTTGACGCAGACGGCAACTATGTATGGACAATTAAAACAGATGCTCCCACTGAAACAACAGAGTATGCATTTGACGTAAGAAATGCTGCAACAGGTTTCTATACTCAGGATTTCTATAACTATACAGTTGAAATCGCTGTTGTTGAACCCACAATCAAGTCAGTATCTTATGACGTTAAAGATGGTAAAGTTGTGTTCACTGTTGTTACAGCAAGCGGAAACTATAACAGACTTCGTGTAGGTCCGAACACTTCTACTGTTGGTAACCTTGCTAATACCTCAAACTACACAGTTGACGCAAACGGCAACTATGTATGGACGATTTCTATTGATGTTCCTACAAAGAATACACAGCTTTATTTCGATTTGCGTGATGCTTCTACCAACAAGTTCATTGGGGAATGCTACGCATACTATCTCGATGTATCATCAATTGATGACGGAAATAAGATTGAGTCTGTTACATCCGATGTTGTTGATGGCAAACTTGTATTTACAGTAGTTACTGAAGCAGGCGTTGACAGAGTAAAGGTTGCGCTTGCAAGCGATGTTAAGTCCTACATTAAGTACACAAATAACTACACAGTAGATAAAAACGGAAATTACGTATTTACAATTTCAATTGCTGAGCCTTCTGAAACAACAGAGTATGCTTTCGATGCTCGCGACATTTCTACAAATAAGTACACAAAGAAATACGCTTACCTCACATATGAATACAGCAATGAAAATGAATCAGTTATTTCTGTTGCTCATAAGATTTCCGGAAATAATCTCATATTTGAAGTAGTTACAAAGCCGGTTGCTAACAGAGTAAAGGTTAGCCTTACTTCTGACCTTGGCACATACCTCAAGTATACAAACGATTACACAGTAGATGTTAACGGAAACTATGTATGGTCTCTCACAGTTGCTGCTCCCACAGCAGTAACAAGTTACTCCTTTGATTCAAGAAATCCGAATACTTCTAAGTATTATAAAGATTATTTCGAGTATGTAGTTGATCCTTCACAGTCTTCCACTATCCCCTCCGATAACTCTGTAATTAAGTACATTACGAAAGTTGTTGTCAGCGGTAAGGTAGAATTCAATGTAACAACTGCTGCAGGTAACTACAACAGAATTAAAGTTTCTGATACGGAAGGTAATCTTTTGGATTATGTAAACAATTACACAGTTGATGAAAATGGTAACTACGTATGGAAGTTGACAATTGATGCTCCCGCTAGTGCTACAACTTACGTTTTTGATCTTCGTGCAGCGGACACCAACAAGTATCTCAAACTGGCTTACGCTCACACTGTAACAGATGAGGATCTCAATAAAGCAAGTTCTTATCTCACTCCTTACGTTAAGTCCATTGATACAGAAGTATTCTCTTCTGCTTCAAATGATAAACTCGTATTCACAATCGTTACAACAAGCGAAATCAACAGAGTAAAACTTGCCTACGCTTCTGATCCTAAATCCTACATCGCTTACACTTCTAAGTACACAGTTGACGGCGAGAATTATGTATGGACAATTTCTATTGACAAGCCGCTTACATCTACAAAGTTCGTTGTTGACGTAAGAGTTGCAGGAACAAGCGTTTACACAAGGGATTATGCTCCCTGTGAGTACATTCTTACATCTGTAGATCCTCTCTTGTGGGGTAAGATTGATGCCAACGGTGTTTATACGTTTGACAACGGTGGCGTACAGTTCGATGCAAACGGTTGGTTGCTCTACAATCAGTACGGCATCACACTCGTTGCTTCAAACGGCTATCCGACAAGTTGTGTAAGTATTTCTATCTATGATACAGATGATACCGATGTTTTCGAAAATAAGACTGTTGCAGATTTTGAAGCAACACTTGGTACAACATTGTCAAGTTTTGAGAAAACAACAATCGGTGATAAGGGTTACACATGCTATATTGCTAAGTCTGCAGATGGCGCATATTTCAACTATGTATTCCAGACAGAGTTTAATAAGTATTTTATTAACTTCATTCAGGCTGCTGATGGCGTAGATGTTGCTGCAATCTCAGAAGCAATTATGGATTCTATCGTTATTTTCTATTAAAACTAAAACGGTGACTACTTCGGTAGTCACCGTTTTTTCATATAGTTAATAAAAGAGGTCTGACTCCCCTTTTTGAGTCAGACCTCCTGATTTTTTTATGCGGTTAAATTGTAATAATTTTTTGTATATTTATTGTTGGATATCGCTCTGGCATCAAACATAAATAACGTTTTGTTATCGGGTTTTGTAATAGTTATCGTCCATACTCTCACCGAACCGACTTCAACGTATTTGTTCGTGTACGTTATGTATGACGACATATCATTTGAGTCAACAACTTTAACACGGTTATAATCAGTTCCTGTTACCACTGTAAAAGTTATTTTATCATCTGAAACTACGGGAGAAACCGTCAAAATAGGAGTTACGTCATCATCTTCACTAACCAATACTTCTTGATAATAATAGTCTTTAAGATATTTACCGGTTGTACCATTTCGTAAATCAAAAGCATACGTCGTTGATTCGCTTGGTGCAACGGCATTGATTATCCAGACATAATTTCCCTCGCTATTGACGGTGTATGATGAAGCGACTGCGATACTACCGGATAATTTATCTTCTGTCGTGAGTTTAATTCGGTTAAAATCTCCTGCGGTTGTTACAACTTGAAACGTTATTCTTCCGCTTTCAATTTTACTTGTTGAGTAAATTATCGGTGAAGTAACTTCGGGTTCAACGGTGTAAGTGTAATATTCTTTAAGATATTTTGAAGTTACCGAAGAACGTAAATCAAACGCATAGGTAGTTGAAACTTTCGGTGCGGCATATTTTATTGTCCATAGGTAATCACCGTCAGAGTTTACAGTGCAGGAGTTTGAAACCGCAAGACTTGTTGCTATATTACTAACGTAACTGAGTTTCATACGGTTATAATCGCCTTTATTTGTTACGATTGTAAACACTATATGATCTCCTACAATTTCGTGAGAAACTGATTTGTACGTAACAACAGGCGCTTCAACAACTTCATAGTCATAATATCCGTATAGTTTGGTGTATTTTGACGTTGTTTTACCTCTTAAATCAAATGCGTAACTAGTATCGGATGAAGGCGCAGTGATTGTTATTGTCCATACGAATTCACCGTTGGAATTAACTTCATATGTGTCCGTATATTTGATATAAGACGACAAATCATTCGCATCAGTTACTTTTAATCTGTTAAAATCACCCGCTTGTGTTACAACAGTAAAGGTTAATTTATTACCTACGGTTGAGGATGAAACAGATTTGATGAGATTGCTTTCATAGGAATAGCCGAAGAATTGAGGGTCGAATGATGCGAACAAGGAGTAACTGTTCCAACTACTTACAATACCCACTCTTATTTCAAAATGTAAACTCGTATCACCACAGTAACCGATAAGTTGCCCTTTGTTTACGAAAGTACCGCTCGAAATCATTATTGAGGATAGATTACCATATGATGAATATGATCTGTCCCCGTGGTCTATAACTGCAGTTTTAGTATTCTGAATGTAAAGATATCCGCTTTTTGCAGCGTAAACAGGAGTTTTTGTTGAAACGTTTGTAATATCAATACCACCGAGTGATCGTGAATAACTATTCAGTAACCATGAACCATTTGTATAAATCTGTGGACTTGAAGATGGTACGGGCCAGTACCATCCTGAATAAAAATTGGTAGGCAAGTTGATCTTTTGTGCATAGTCCAGCGCGCACCATCCGCTATAATTCGAGAACGAAACTTTTCCCCATGTGTATCCTTCACCTGTTGTTGTTTCGGTAACGGTGAGGTATGTTCCCGTGGGAATGATAATTATTGCTCCCGCAGATGTTGAGGGAGATGTTCTGAGTCTGAGTGATTCACCTGTTACACGCCATATTTCAACGTCAGGAACATTGTTGGGTGGTGCCGATTCAAACTCTGTTATCTCATAAGTAAAATAATCTTTTAGATATTTTTCATTGGACGAAGATTTTAGATCAAAAGCATAAATTCCTATAGGATTTTCAGTTTTGTACTTGATTGTCCACAGAAAATCGCCCGATGGTGTTCTAGCGTATGACGTAGCAACCGCTAAACTTGAACTAAGTTCATCAGCATTGGCTACTTTAATTCGTTCAAACTCCCCTTTTTTAGTTATAATGCTAAAAGTAAGTTCACCATCTGCGTATTCGTGGAGAGCCGACTTAATTGTTGAAGAAACTGTAGGATCAATAGAATATTCGTAATATCTTTCAAGATATTTCTTTGTTTCGGAACTTCTTACGTCAAATGAGTATGTCGTTGCTTTTGATGGAACCGTTGTCGTAATTGTCCAAACGTAATTGCCATCACTGTTTATCTCGTAAGTAGTTGATGTTGATAAAACTTCAGATTTATTTGACGAAGAAACAAGTTTGATTGTATCAATTTTTTCTGAGTCTGTAATAACAGTAAAAATTATGTTTTGATTATCAAATAAATGTGAAACTGAGTAGATAAGGTCACTTGAGTAATTGAATGCAATATGTTCGGGATTAACAGTCTGCATAGAATCATAACTGTCGGCGTTATTTGATGCACCGATTTTTACTTCAAAATGAAGTTCACTATTATCGCAGTATCCGATTATATCACCTTTATTAACCCATTGTTTTTCTTTTGCAATAACAGATGAAAGATGTTGATAGGATGAATATGTATCATCTGAGTGGTCTATTATTGCCCATATTCCCTTTTCTTCATCCCTTGTTTGCGGATGTATCCAACCGCTTGCGGAGGCATAAACCGGTGTTTTTGTCGTTACGTTACCGATATCAATTCCCGAATGAGTATCACTATATCCGTTTGTAAGCCACGTTTTACCCTCATAAAACTCTTTTGTGAAATCAAGTACAGGGAAGCACCAATTGTTTAAAATTTCGTTTTTGTACGTGTGATTTGAATCGAAAACTTTATTTGCAAGGTCGATTGCACACCAGCCATTAACGCCATTGTATGAAGTGTAACCCCACAAATAGCCATCCCCTGCTTTGTGATTAGTTACAATAAATAATGTATCGTCATAAATATATTCAAGTGTATCAGCGGAAGTGCTCGGCTCTGAACGTAGTCTTATTGATGATGATTCTACGTCTGCTTCCCAAATTTCGTAGTATGTATACGGGGTTAAGAAAAGTAACGCTTCTGCTTCACGTCTTCTGACAAGTCCTGCAAGTTGAACTCCTCCTGCGTGGCTCCAAGTTTTGAATTCATCAATAAGTTCTTGGTCGGTATAATCGCCCGACACAATCATATCACGCAGGGTCATTTTTTCGTAATTCAAAACACTCGGACCGAGGTTGTATATAAAACTCATCAATGCATCAAATTGGTTTTGATTGAGACTCACATTGTAGTCAACGATGAATTTATTGAGGCAACTTTCAAAATAATCCAGATATTGCCTTAACAAAACTTCGGCTTCATCTCTTGATATTCCGTTTGGATATGAACCCTCGGGAACACCTGTACCATAACCGATGGACCACTGACCGTAATCCCAGATTGCATATTCAAGGAATCCCTCAAAGGATTTTATCATTTCAATACCCGCATCACTGATTTTCATATTTGATGCAGCATTTACTTTGAAAGAGCCGAGTGGCAAAGCTGTCAGTACAATCATAATAATGAGCACGATGCTCAAAAGAGGTTTGAACGTCCTTTTTATTTTCGTCATACAAATCTCCCTTCCGATTTATATAGGCAAGTTTAGCCTCTCTATTACGTTAAATTATAATATAAAAATGCTTATAATTCAATGGAGTTTTTACAATTAGTTCATTTTTTATGTTGTGAATTTATGGGTAAAATAACAGGAGCATCCAAAATGAATGCTCCTGCTGTGTTAAAACTTTTATTATTCAATCGGCGTTTCTTCAGGATGTGTGTTCGGTTCCTCGCCAAAAGTTTGTTCGCAGGTTGTGCATTGACCGCCTGTATAAGAAATTTTATACCATCCTTTTTCCTTTGATTCACAATGTTCGTTTGCAATCAGTCCGGAAACGGTACAGTATTCAAGTTCTACAACACTTTCGGAAGGTGTGAAACTTGCAGCAGGCAAATCAGAATGTACAGATTTCATAACAGCGCCCCAGATGATACCGCTTGTGTTACCGGCATATACGTTAAGGGGTTTAGATTCGTCGAAACCTGTCCAGATAGCCGCAACATAGTACGGAGAACCACCACAGAACCATACGTCGCAGTAATCATTAGTAGAACCTGATTTACCGAATGTTTCTATTCCGTATGCGCTCAGGCCATATCTTTGACCGGTACCGCCACCACCAGGTTTTGTAACTGTCTGAAGAAGTTTATTCATTACCCAAGCAGAGTCAGCGCTGAGGGCAAGGGCTGAATTCGTCTTTTTGCTTAAAAGAATCTTTCCATCAGAATCAGTAACCTCGTAATAACAATAAGGTTCATTATAAATGCCGCCGTTTCCGAATACCTGGTATGCGGCCGCCATTTCAAGTACTTTTACACCGTGAGTCATACCTCCGAGCGCAATAGGAGAAATAGCCTTGTCAGATTCTTCAAGCGTTGTTAAATGATACGTATTCTGAACAAAATCAAACAATTTATTAACTGTAAGTTCTTGTGCAAGTCTTACTGCAACGGTGTTGGTTGAATGAGCGATAGCATACTGAATGGTAATCATTTTATTTGTACCGAAAGTACCATCTACGTTTTGAGGATATTGTTTACCATTGAGGATAATTGCTTTGTCGAGATAAAGAGTTGACCATGTAAGCAAATTATTTTCTATTCCGTAAGAGTATACACTCAAAGGTTTCATTGTTGATCCGGGAGGCCTTTTGGAGTGAACGGCACGGTTAAATGATAAACTGTCTGTTTTCTCACCTGCACCGCCAACCATTCCGACAATTCTACCATCATACTGCATCAAAACAGCGGCAGATTGAAGTTTATCGTCGTTAAAGCCAGCTGTTTTATTTTCATAAATATACTCGACTTTTTCTTGTACTTCCATATCAACAGCGGAAATTATAGAAAGTCCGCCGCCCATAACCATCTGTCGTGCACGATTGTATGAATAACCGTATTCGGCCATAAGATCAGATATTACGGTTTCGATCAAATAGTCCGTATAGTAACTGAATTGCTGATTTTTAGGCTTTGTTTCAGTATTTTCTTCATTACTTGTGTCTTTAAATACAAGTTTGTATGCAACGGCTTCGTCATGCTCTTGCTGAGAAATCATTCCTAATTCGAGCATTTTACGCAAGCAGTATTCTTGCCTGTCTTTATTGTTTTGAGGGTTAAAAAGAGGATCATAATAAGTGGGAGCATTTGTGATTACTGCAATAGTTGCACATTCTGCAAGATTAAGTTCGGAAACATCTTTACCAAAATAT
Source organism: Clostridia bacterium (assembly GCA_017560255.1). Lineage (GTDB taxonomy): Bacteria > Bacillota > Clostridia > Oscillospirales > Acutalibacteraceae > RGIG7273. The sequence goes on along the minus strand of JAFYOI010000055.1, from coordinate 177,955 downwards.
TTCCTTGCCGCAGACTGCACACCATCACAGTTGTTTGAAAGATAAATCTCATTGAGATAAACTTCAAGAATCTGAGTTTTGCTATATCTTCTTTCAAGATCAAGTGCTTGCAAAATCTCATTAAATTTACGTTCAAGAGTTACCTGTGTCTCACCTGTAATGTTTTTGATTAACTGTTGAGTAATTGTTGAACCACCCTGCTGGTTTCCATAAACATTTACAACTTCATTTAAGAATGCACCTGCAGTTCGTTTCCAGTCAACACCGTAGTGAGAGTAAAAACGCTCGTCCTCAATTGCTATAAAAGCATTTTGCATATTGATTGGTATTTCGTTTATTGGCGTCCATACTCTGTTGCTTTCACCCTGAAGTTCCTGAACAACAATCTTGTTGCCGTTCGAATCGTAAGCGTAAATAAAACTGTTGCCCAAACCCGCCGTATAATCTTCAAGGTAAATAGGTTCGCTATTTTCATAATTGTTGAGATAAATTATACCTGCAGATGCAACAATGCAGACTGTCAGTAGCATAACGGCAACCATACTTATTGCTGCAATGCTGAATATTTTACCGATAGTCTTTAAAGTACGTCTTGCTTTTTTGTTTGTCTTGAATTTATCATTTATTACTGAAACGGTTTTAAGTTTAAATTTTTGAGTATTTTTACTTCTCATCAATAGCATCCTTTCCCATATTCTATTCCAAATTCTTGGTAAGCATACCACATCTAGTATGCTACAAAAATGGTAAAAAGTCAATATTTATTTGAGGCTCCTCCCCTGCCGGACATCGTTGAGTTCAAATTCTTTTTTTATAGTGTTTAGCACTTTCTTCTTATCAGCGCTCCACAACGGAGCAATAAGTGCAGATTTTGGTGCATCACCGGTTAATCGGTGAATAACGATTTCCGGTGATAAATTTTCTATGCACAAACGCAGCAAATTTATGTATTCGTTTATTATGAGTGTTTCAAACTCTCCATTTTGATACATTTCATATAGTTTGGTATTCTTTAAAACATGTAAAAGATGAAGTTTAACACCATTTATATTTATTGAATTAAGATGATGGATTGTCTGCAATACATCATCAGCCGTCTCGTGCGGTAGGCCAAGTATTATATGCGCCACTACGTCAATTCCGTGTTTTTGTAATTTCTTTACTGCTTCATCAAATACGGATAGAGGGTAACAACGATTTATGAGTGTTGCTGTTTTTTCATGAATTGTCTGTAAACCGAGTTCAACCGTGATGGGCTTGATTTTATTCAACTTGTAAATCAACTCAATAATGTCGTCTGCTAAACAATCGGGGCGCGTTGATATTGATAGAGCGACAATATCATCACGGCTGATTGCTTTATAGAAATTTTCCTTCAGGAATTCTATCGGTGCATAGGTACTTGTGTATGCCTGGAAATACGCGATGAATTTGTTATCTTTTGTCTTTGAAATTACCTTTTCTTTTGCTGCATCAATTTGTTTATTTATATCAAATTCAGAGTTTGCGCAGAAAGTACTTGAACCTTCATAGCAGAATATGCAACCACCTATCCCCTTGGTTCCATCGCGATTGGGACAGTTTGCGCTGATATTTAATCCTAATTTATAAACCTTAGAATCGTATTTTTTTCGTAAGAAATTATTAAATGAATTATATCTTTCGTTACTATTTTCCATTATTCACCCCTCCAACAATATTTTTTTAAATCTATGCGGTTGTTTTCGTCGAACTTTACGCCCTCCATTTCAAGCAGTTTTCTTTGAATGTCCTCTCCTCCAAACGCGAATGACTTTGAAATTTCACCATTTCTGTTTACAACACGATAACAGGGAATTTCATTTGGATTTGGATTAACGTGAAGAGCATAGCCAACAACACGCGCCCACCTTGGATTGCCGCTGAGCAAAGCAATCTGACCGTAAGTTGCAACTTTGCCATACGGTATCTTTTTGACGGTGTTATATATTTTTTCGAAAACGCTTTCCAATAACGTCATACCTTTCATGTAACGATTTTATATATTATATACGAACTTACTTATAAATTCCATAATACTATAAATTTTTTTACTATTTTTATTGAACTACGTACGGTGTATGTTGTATAATAATATCTATTATTAAAAGCGGAGGCGTTTGTATGCACTCAAATTATTCTGTTACATTAGATAAAATCATAAAAGATTTTTCATTGAAAGTCGCTTATCTTCCTGATGATGCGGCTAATATTGCAATCAGGACATCGGATATAAATCGACCCGGTCTTTTGCTCTCTGCTTATTATGACGAATATTTTGATCCTGAAAGGATCCAGGTTCTTGGTCTCGCAGAAACAGGATATCTTAATCATATTGATGCTGAACATAGGCATGAAAGTATCAAGCGTTTTATGGAAAAGAAACCGGTTGTTGTAATATTTACAAGGTCAATTGAGATATTCCCCGATTTAATAGATTTTGCAAAAGAATATGGTGTGGCAGTTTTGGGTACTGACCAGAAAACATCCGAGTTCAGTTCAGATATGATTTCCTATCTAAATGCAGAACTTGCACCAAGAGTTACTCGTCACGGTGTTTTGGTTGAGGTTTATGGTGAAGGTTTACTTCTCCTCGGTGATAGTGGTGTAGGTAAGAGTGAAACTGCTATTGAACTTATAAAGAGAGGTCATCGTCTTATAGCAGACGATGCGGTTGAAATAAGAAAGGTATCTTCGACAACTCTTGTCGGCTCTGCACCCGAAAATATAAGACACTTTATCGAAGTGCGTGGAGTAGGTATTATCAATGCACGCAGATTGTTCGGTATGGGTTCTGTTAAATCAACCGAAACCATCGATATGGTTATTGAACTTGAACAGTGGGATGGTGTAAAGAATTACGACCGTCTTGGACTTGATTCAAAATATTATGAAATTCTTGGCGTTAACGTACCGCTCAGTGTTATTCCTGTAACAACCGGGCGAAACCTTGCTATTATCATTGAGGTTGCCGCTATGAATAACCGACAGAAAAAATTCGGTTATAACGGCGCGATGGAACTTCTCGAAAAACTTGGTATGGCAGACAGTCTGCCTGATTTAAAGAAGAAGGACTGATTTTATGTATCGTATAGGCGTTGATCTTGGCGGTACAAATATCGTTGCAGGAGTAGTTGATTCTGAAAAGAATATAGTTGCCCGGATCAGCACTAAAACACCTAAAAATGTTTCGTATACAGAAATTGTAAACTCAATATATTCTGTTACTATGGCGGTAGTAAACGATGTCGGTATATCTTATGATGAAATTGAAAAAATCGGTGTTTGCTCACCCGGTACTGTTAACCTTGAAAGCGGAATTGTTGAATTTGCAGGAAATCTGAATTTTCATAACGTTCCATTAAGAAGTGAATTGGAAAATCTTTTTAAAACTTCCGTTTCCGTTTCAAATGACGGTGATGCTATGGCGTACGGAGAGTTTATTGCGGGAGCAGGAAAAGGCACGAATAATTTTATTTCAATTGTACTGGGCACAGGTGTAGGCGGTGCTATAATCGTTAATAAAAATATTATAAAGGGTACAAATTATGCTGTTGGAGAAATCGGGCATATGGTTATTGATTTTGACGGAGAACAGTGTAATTGCGGACGGAATGGTTGCTTTGAGGCATACGCTTCTGCTACGGCTTTGATTAAGCAGGCAAAACTTGCAATTATAAATAACCCTGATACAGTAATGTGGGCACTCGCTGACAAAAATTTAAGCAACGTTGATGCGAAAATCGTGTTTGATGCTGCTCGTATTAATGACAAAACCGCTATGCAGGTTTTTGATAACTATATAAAATATCTCGCTTGCGGTATTACAAATCTTATCAATATTTTTCAACCCGATATTTTATGTATTGGCGGCGGAGTGGGCAATCAAGGAGAGTATTTGTTATCCCCTATCCGCGATATTATAAAGCGTGACAGATATAGTAAATATTCTGATACTCAAACAAAAATTTGCGCATCCGTTCTGGGCGATAATGCCGCTATAATCGGTGCGGCGTATATTTAATTTTTAGGAGGAAATATGAATACTGCAAAACGATTGCTTACACTTGCTGAAAGTCTCGGTTGTTCCGCAAAAGAAAACGAGCCTATGTCATTACATACAACTTTTAAAATTGGTGGAAAAGCAAAACTTTTTATAAAAGTAAACAGTAAAGAAAATTTCCGTACTTTGTTATTAAAGGCAAAAGATTTTGGAATGCCTATAAACGTTATTGGAAACGGAAGTAATATGTTGGTTACTGACGATGATATTGATGCTGTTTTTTTTCAACTTAGTGGCGGTGAGTTTGACGAAATTAAGCTGATTGATGACACAACAATTGTGTGCGGTGCAGGCGTAAGTCTTGCAAAACTGTGTTTGTTTGCCTGTGAAAATTCTCTTACGGGTCTTGAGTTTGCATACGGTATACCCGCTCTTCTTGGCGGCGCTGTGTTTATGAATTCCGGTGCTTACAATGGCGAAATCGGTAACGTTATAGTTTCTTGTACACATATTACTCCTAACGGAGAGTTTCAGACGCTTCCTAAATCTGCACTTGATTTTTCTTACAGAAACAGTGCATATAAATCAAATGGTTGTTACGTAACGGATGTTATGATTAAACTCTGCAAGGGAAATAAGAGTGAAATAAATGATAAAATGAAAGATTATATGGCAAGACGTCGAGATAAGCAACCTTTGGAGTTTCCAAGTGCGGGCAGTGTCTTTAAACGTCCCGAAAACCATTTTGCAGGTGCACTTATTGAACAGTGTGGCCTTAAAGGAAAAACAATTGGAGGCGCTCAGATCAGCCGTAAACATGCAGGATTTATTATAAATATAGGAAATGCTACGTGTGCAGATGTTCTTGATTTGATTGAATTTACAAGAAATACGGTTCTTGCAGAAACAGGAGTAGAACTTGAACCGGAAGTATTATTGATAAAATAATAATTTTTGGAGGTTGTTATTTTGGAATTAGTGATTGTTACGGGAATGTCCGGTGCAGGCAAAACAAGAGCGGTAAACGCGCTTGAAGACTGTGGATATTACTGCGTCGACAATATGCCCCCTAAACTTATGACGAAATTTGCTCAACTTGTTGCACAATCAAAGGATCAGATTGAGAAAATTGCCATTGTTACAGACCTTCGCGGAGGAGATTTGTTTTACAGTCTTTTTGAGAGTCTTGAAGAACTTAAAAGTGAGGGATTCAATTATAAAATTCTTTTTGTTGATGCGAAGGATGAAGTTATTGAGCGCAGGTATAAAGAAACAAGAAGAAAGCATCCCCTTCTGGATTTAGCCGAAGGTTCAATATCAAAAGCGATTATGCTTGAACGTGAAGCGTTGCGACTTGCAAGAGAAAAATCCGACTACGTTATTGATACGTCACAGATGTCTTCTACTCAATTGCGTGAGCGTATGGTTAAAATATTTATGGGTAGTAATGCTGCCGGAATGCATATTCATTGTATGTCATTTGGATTTAAGTACGGTACACCAAGTGAAGCGGATCTTGTGTTCGATGTAAGATGTATGCCTAATCCGTTTTATGAAGACGATCTGAAAAATAAGACGGGATTGCAAAAAGAGGTTATGGACTACGTTATGGGATTTCCACAGGCGCAGGGGCTTCTCCCCCGTTTGTATGACCTTGTGGATTATCTTCTGCCCTTGTATGTAAAAGAAGGTAAAAGTCAACTTATTGTTGCTATCGGTTGTACAGGCGGTAGACACAGGTCGGTTATATTTGCTGAAAAAATACATGAGCATCTTGTATCTCAGGACATTAATTGTACACTGAGCATACACCACAGAGATATTTTGAAATAAAATAATTGGAAAGGCTAACACGTTTCAGTGTTATATGGTTATAGTGATGTCGTTTGCATCAGAAGTTAAAAATGAACTGTCAATGCTTGATGATTTAGAAGAATGTTGTCAGAAAGCGGCAGCGTATGGTTTGCTCATAATGGGCAGAAGTTTCACAATTCGTAATATCAGTTTACAAACTGAAAATGAGGCTGTTGCAAAACAGTATAGTAATGCAATTACAAGCATTACGGGTTTAATTCCCGATAGTGATGTGTCGGCAGCGGGTAAAATTACCGTTAAGGTTTCTGAAACCGCTGATTGTAGGCGGATTCTTGAATATTTCGGCCATACGGGTAAAGAACCGTCATTACGAATCAATCGTGCTAATTTTACTGACGATTGTTGCCAAAAAGCATTTGTACGTGGCGCTTTTCTGGCGTGTGGTGCGGTAACGGACCCGAATAAAAATTATCACTTTGAATTTTCTATTCCTTTTATGAATCTGACCAAGGATTTTTTGGCGCTACTTAAAGAAATGGATTTTGCACCAAAACAGATTATCAGAAAAGGCGGACACGTAATCTATTTTAAAGAAAGCGAAACAATAGAGGATTTGCTGACTACGATGGGTGCGGTTAATTCTTCTCTTGAAATAATGGGTGTCAAAGTGCTCAAAGATATTAAAAATATGGTTAATCGCAGGACAAACTGTGAAACGGCTAATCTTACAAAGACCATAAACGCTGCTTGTAAGCAGATTGAGGAAATTGAGTTCATAGAGAAAAAAATGGGACAAGAATTTCTCCCCGATGACCTTGCTGAAATTGCAGCATTGAGAAAAGAAAATCCCGATATTTCTCTTGGTGAACTTGGGCAACTGCTTAATCCTCCCCTGTCGCGCTCAGGTGTAAATCATAGAATGAAAAGAATACGCGCTATTTATGAAGATTTGAGAAAATAATACATTTAATTTTGGAAAGGTACGGTCACATACTATGAAACTTGGAATTATCGGTTTGCCCAACGTTGGCAAAAGTACACTTTTTAACGCAATTACAAATGCAGGTGCGCAATCTGCAAACTATCCGTTCTGTACTATCGAGCCTAATGTAGGAACGGTTACAGTACCCGATGAGCGTCTTAATGCACTTGCGGAAATGTACAACCCTGTTAAATTTACACCTGCAGTTATTGAATTTGTTGATATTGCAGGACTTGTAAGGGGTGCTTCAAAAGGTGAAGGCCTTGGTAACAAATTTCTTTCACATATCCGAGAAGTTGATGCTATTATTCACGTTGTTCGTTGTTTTGAAAACGATAATATTATTCATGTTGATGCAAACGTTGACCCTGCAAGAGATATTGAAACAATAAATCTTGAACTCATCCTTTCCGATATTGAAATGATGGAAAAGAGAATTGATAAAACTCAGAAATTGGCAAGGACCGATAAGAAGTACGTTGCCGAGTTAGAGTTTTTACAGAGAGTACTTAAAACTCTTGAAGATAATAAACTTGCTATTTCCGTTGAACGTACTGCCGAGGAGGATGAAATTTTCAAAACGATTGCACTGCTTACAAGCAAGCCCGTAATTTATGCCTGCAATATGAGTGAGGAAGATTTTGTAAACGGAATTGAAAATAATGAGCGATTCAAAATGGTGCAGGAAATTGCAAAATCGCAGAACTTTGAAACACTACCCATCTGTGCTGAACTTGAGTCCGAAATTGCAAGTCTTGAATATGATGAGAAGGCACTTTTCCTCAGCGAACTCGGTCTTGAGAGTTCCGGTTTGGACAGACTTATAAAGAGCAGTTACTCACTGCTTGGACTTATCTCATATTTCACAGCCGGACAACCTGAGGTTCGCGCTTGGACAATTAAAAAAGGTACGAAAGCACCGCAGGCAGCAGGAAAAATTCACTCTGATTTTGAAAGAGGATTTATTCGCGCAGAAGTTGTCGCTTTTAACGACCTTATGGAACAAGGAAGCCTTGCAAACGCAAAGGAAAAAGGCCTTGTAAGAAGTGAGGGTAAAGAATACGTTATGAACGACGGAGATGTTGTTTTGTTCAGATTTAACGTATAATAAAGTAAAATAAAAACTCGAAGAGAAGTCTTCGAGTTTTTGTTTTTGCCATTGACAAATCCAACAAATAATATTTTATTGAAAATTGGAAATATATGTGATATAATCAAATTGTGAATAAACAGTGAACAAACTTTTTTTTTAACATATATAAAATAAAACCAATCAAAACGAAATCAAAAGTCGGGGGTGGTTTACATGAACTATTAAATTCAACTCAAAATCGGTGTCTTAAAATTACGAATAAGTTATGCTCCCAATTTTAGTTAGTAAATTTGATTTTTATGATTTATGAATTAGGAGGGAAAATGATGTCGATTAAGTTTAAAAGATTTTTATCAATTATTTTAATTATGGCTTTGTGTATAGCGTGTTGTAACATGCCTGTTTACGCAAATGAAGAAAATTACACCTCGGATGAAGTATCTTCAAGCGAATTGTATGAGGAGAAAAACGAGGAGATAGTTGAAAAGATAGAACCTCAAAAAATAACGGTTTCGGATACGTTTATGTCATATATAGATAAATCCGAATTTGAATCGCACAACTATACCGTCAGGTTAGAGGAACAAGAAAAACTTAACACCTATGTTTTCCAAAACGCTGACAAAACAACATCGGTATATTATTTTGACGAAAATCTTAAATATATTGATGATAAAGGTGAAATAGTTGAAAAAGATTTATCACTTGTAGAGGCAAAGGATGGATACACAACAAAGAAAAATGATATAAATATTCATTTACCCTCTACACTTGTAACAGGGGTTACAGTAGGATACGACGATTATTCTATCAGCATTTCTCCGATAAGCGCATCAAAGGTTACAAGTTTAGAAAAAATAAGCGCGGAGAAGTCCAAAGATTCCGTTGTGTACAATGAAGTTTTTGGGGAGAATACTAAATTTGTCTATACCCCCACTCTTTCCGGTTTAAACAAAGGTATTATTCTTTCCGAATATACTCCTAACACTGAGTTTTCGTTCACAATAAAAACAAACGGACTTAGTGTAATCGAAAAAGACGGCGGATATTACGTAGCGGAAGCAGGAAAAACAGACACGATTTTCAAACTTGGTGATGTTGTTGCGTATGATGCAACCGGAAAACCGAGTATGGTAAAAACTATTGTTAAAACCGTCAGAAACTCTTCGGAATATAGGGTAACGTTTGAAGTTGACGAAGAATTCTTGCAAAACAGCGAAACGGTTTATCCCGTAACACTTAATTCTAATATAGAAGGTTCTGGTAACAGAAGCGGTGCGGATGCTATTGAAGATGCGCCGATTTATCAGGGTTACCCAAATAATAATTTTGGTACTTATTTATTTAATCCCGTTGGTACTCCGTCAGCAGATTTTGGTGTAGGCAGAACAGTTGTAAGGCTTACGGGTTTGATTTCATCAACGGAATATTTAAGTATAAATAAGGATCAAATCATCAGTGTAACTTTTAACATACGTGAGGGCAGCGGCGGAAGTTCGCAATACGTAAACATTCACCCAATAATTGGCGGAACAGGTTGGACTGAAAGCGGTATTAAATGGAATAACACAGGGATATATATGCCCACAACAACGTATGGGGGTACTTTATTAGGCGGGAATAAGTCGACTATTGATATTACTAACTTAGTAAAAGAGTGGAAATCCGGCACGTATCCCGCGAATGGTGGATTCATTATGATAAGCACAAATGAATCCAATAACAGAAATTTTCTTTCTTCGGAATACTCTACCGCTTCCTATCGTCCTTACGTTGTTATGGAGTATGGCGCTGTTATATCAATTGTTCCCCCAAGTGTTACAATCGTTGAGGGTAACACAAGTGCACTCGTCGCTGTCACAAGACCGAGTGGGCAGACAGTAACGTGGTCTACGAGCAATAGTAGCATTGCGACGGTTAATTCTAACGGCGTTGTTAGTGCAAATAAAGCGGGTTCCGCAACAATTACAGCAACAATGGTCGGTTCGGACGGAGTGACATATAGCGCACACTGTACGGTGTATGTCACTATACCCGACGGAGTTTACTATATTAAAAATAAAAATTCAAATTACTATTTAACGACAAGTGAGTCTATCCCAAGCGCCCCAGGTGTAGTTCAATCTTCAAAATATGAATCAAATGTTCCGGATACAATTAGAATTTGTCAAATGTGGAAAATTAAGTATCTTGGAAATGGAATGTATAGTGTCAGACCGCTCCGCCAATTGAATACTGGGCTTCATGTTACAAATAATAACGTCGATGTTGTAAATGTTGGAACCATCGATACAACCGTCGGAATTTTACCATCAGCAACTTGGGAAATAACAACCGCTTTCGGAGGATATGTTTTTGGAAACAGTGAGGCAAATACTTATATGCAGATTGCTGATTCTTCCACGTTCTTAGATGCACCTGTAATTTCACATTTCTTTTGGTTGGCGGATAATAATTGCTTGTGGGAGTTAGAAAATATTTCTTCTCCGCCTAATGGAGCGTATTTATATGATATATCTAAAGAGTTCATCGTATCGACTACAATAGTGTATATTGATATTGGAGAGACGAAAAGCCTTTCTGAATTAGGTTTGATTGCTGTTGCCTATTCTGGAACTAACATTAGCCAAAGTTTCTCTTGGTATTCAACCAGTGGCAATATCGCTACTGTGGATGCTAATGGTACGGTTACAGGAGTCTTTGGTGGTGAAGCAACCATTGCAGGATGTGTGTATCGAGGTAATACCTACCATTATATTAGTTATACAATACGTGTTGGCTACCCATCATTGTTTAATTTATTGATCGACGAGAATATTATAAATAAACAGCAGTTGTACTTTACGGGTGACGGATTTTCTTTGACTACCACATCGGTCAGCACAATTTTAGTAAATAATGGTATTAATTATTTGCCCGAGGATTCCAATTATGCTAAACAATGCAATGTTAGTGTTTTCTTTGACGATTGGTATATTTATGCTATAAAAGATGGTACAACTGAGGCGTATGGACTTTATAAGATGCGTGAACAAGAGAATGATCGCGATATGAATGGAGATGGTATTTTTGACGCAGATGAAGATGATCCAGGTGTTACAATTTCATTTATTGGTTTTGATAGCACAAAGTTGATAGATTGTTTAAACAACGATACGGGAACTAATAGATATGCGTTATATCAAGCATTGACAAAACCAACAGGTCCAGGAGTGTATGAACACGATGTTATCCTTGCTGACTATTTTGCGGACACTTCGTCCGATGGAGCATATTTAATTGCTGAAAAAAGCGTTAGTTTTTTTGCGAATAGTGCCTCAGGTAATGTCATTAACGCACCAAGTTATTTAGTGTGGCTATTGGGGGAAATCGAAAATACTAGAATACGATTGCAGGGTATGCCCAGTACTAGTGCGGAATACGCAACACTACTTCAATATGTAGAAGATTTAGAACGAATACCCAACGCATTAGAGACTATTAATAACGCTGTAGAAATACCGATTTTTGATTTTGATGATTGCACTATAACTGTACAAAACAAGAACAGTCTTACTACACTTGAAATGCAAGCAATATTATCTTGTTTTACGGCTAATGTCACATTCAACTCGTTCGCTGCAGAAGTAGAGTTCCATGCAGATGCTGTTAGCAGTTGGCATAACAATATTCCTATAATTGGAGATCAAATTTGGTATGAGGCCTCAGTAAGAGCTGATATGGCAATCGGTGAAGAGCATGAATCAGGATTTTATGATGAGTATTATGATTTGAGCAGTGATCTTGTGCAGGCTCAGGCCAATGAACATGGAGGTTATTAGAATGATTAAGTCTTTGAAAAAAATATTATTTGTCTTAATAATTGTTGTGTTGATTGGTGCACTGGTGTATATCGCATATAAACATATAAATCGTTATAACTCTGATAATTTTATCGGATTAACTGCCGAGGAGATTATTGACCATTACGGAGAGTTTGACAGATACAGTTTTTGGGATTCGACAGGTCATTACCGCACCGGTGTGTATGTAATAAAACCAAAGCGAGTTGGTTTTCTCGGAACTCACTACGAAGAATATTTCGCAATTCGTTTTGATGAGAACGGCATCGCCTATGAGTGTTTTCACGACACCGGTGGTAAAGGCGGATAAAAGTAGGTCACAAGGGACCATCCCCTGTGTTTGATTGTTTAAAACCCGAAAGGAGTAATTATATGAAAAAATATTTGCATTAATTTTTGCAGTACTGATTTGTGTTTCCGTATTTTCTGCATGTGGAAATTCGCAACAAACCACTACACAACAAACCACTACACAAACAACTACCAACACAGAGAAAAAACCGGTAGTTCAAGTTTGCCCACCTTCTGACAGACGAACTTACAACTTCGATTCATATGATGATTTTATAGATGCATTGACAACAGGAAAGGGCTACAAGATGAGAGCGGAACAAGAACAATACGGAAAGGTATATATGGATACTTTATCCGCTTTTGATTCCGGTGATATTAAAGTTGGCATCCCTCAACTTAACGGCAAAAATATTAAACTTCGTGATATGAAAGATTATACTATCGTATCGTTTATGACCTGTGACTTATACAATCTGCCATGGATATGGTACCATTGCGTTATTGGTGAATACAATTTACATGTCAGAGTTGCCTATCCGAGCGTTTTGGGAAGCGATGAAGTTGATTCTGCCAAGTCATACTATGAGGTATTAAATCTTATTGGTCCTAATGCACCGAATCCGGATAATTTTCACGAAAACAAATGGTATAAAAATGTTTATGAAAAGGAAATTACGCTTGCTGATGGTAGAAATATTACCGCATTGATATATGAAGCAACCGACTCGGAAATGTACTTTCAGATTTATCTGGATGGAATGATGATAATGATACATTCCAAAGATCCGGTGTTCACCGATGAATTCTGGAGTTCCTTCAGCATGGCTCAGTATGAATACGGCGCCGAATAACGCAAACGATATTTTAAAAAAACAATTAACCCCCTGACTTGAATAACACCGGGGACGGTCCGAAACCACTGAAAAAGTCATAAACCATAGCAAAAAACTCGAAGACTCCTCTTCGAGTTTTTTGATTTTTATTTTGTTGTAGTTGTTGATGATGCAGTTGTAGTTGTAGTGGTTGGTTCATCGGGAACGTATATCCATTCCTCAATAGCGGCTATGTTTTTATTGAAATCAATCGATATAACTGCCATTCCGTTAATCGTAACAAACTTCCACGAGCCCGAAACGGGCACAGTCATACATTTAATCTGGTATGACATATATTCGGATGATTTCAATATCATCGCTTTAAATTCGTCTTCCGTAAGGTCGGTCATAACTTTTGGAAGCGCTGCCTCAAGAACTTTTAACTGCTCACCGCGTGTCATCTTTTTGAGTTTCTTTGCAACCTGCATTAAAACTTTTCTCTGTCTGTCGGTACGCGCAAAGTCACTGCCCACTTTTCTCAATCGGGCGTAAGCCAACGCTTGTTTGCCGTTCATATAGAGCAGACCTGCATCGGCTTCATCTATCTGCCCATCGGATTTATCAATTCCCGAAAGTTGATTTACTTCTCGGATATATCTGTTCATATATGAGATTTCTTCTGCGGTAACCTCAAGGTCAACAGTACCGATGGAATCGATTATATCTATAAACGAGAAGAAGTCGGTTTTCATATAGTTATCAATTTTGATTCCGAAGTTTTGCTCAATTGTTTTTACAAGCAGTGCTGAACCACCATATACGTAAGCGGCATTAAGTCTGTTATTGCCAACACCGGGTATGCTTACGTAAATATCGCGCAAAAAGGATGTAAGGAATATTTTTTCTTCTTTAGTGTTGATAGATGCCAACACGATTGTGTCAGCACGTCCCCTATCCTCTTTTTTACGTGCATCCGTACCAATGAGAAGTATGTTATAAACATCTTCTGAACCGATGGGGTTTAATGCTTCTAATTTGAGCGCATTATCAAGTAATTCCTGCTCAAGTTTTTCAATTTCGGACAGCGGGGAATCCTCACCCGTCGTTTCATCAAAATCCGTAAGTAATTCGCTTGCTTGCTCATCGTTCCAGAGTTCGTCGTCGGGATTATAGGTAAGCTGATCGTAATAATGGTTACGCAAGATTGTGAATACCGTTAATGCGATTGCGCAAATCGCAACAATTATAATTACAGTTATCAGCAATTTTCTCTTTTTAGGATTCTTTTGAACTTTTTCATTAACGTTCATTTATTTCACCTTTTTGTTAAATAATCTTTTTCTCTTTTGATTAATTTTTTTAAGTGATTTAATTAATGCTGCATAAATTTTTCTGAAAAATCGGGTAACAGGAAGGAAAAAACAATATGATTTATAACGGAAATCAGAACAATGAATATATTTTCCTTTACGTTCAAAAGCAGTTGCAATCGCAATAACATTTTTGAGCGAAATTCCATATTCATTAACCCTCTGATTATCTCCACGCATAACTAATTCATCATCATTAATACGTATAATACGATGCAAAACGTATTGACCGTCATTTCTTTGATAGAATACGACGTCGTTTTTCTTTAAGGTGCTTTTAGGTTTTGATAAAAACACTTTATCTCGTCCGTCTGCCAAAAGCGGCAACATACTGCGTCCTTTTGTTATAAACGTCACTTCGCCGCCCGAATCAAGTACTTCTGTCATAACCTCGGAGATTTGTGATAGTTTTACGGTTTTATTCAACGATTCCTGCCCCTTTAAGTTTGGTTACAAATTCAGTTATATCGTTTGTGGCGGTTTCGATATTGACGTCGTCGTATGTACCGCACATTTTGAGCGCCATTTCATCAATTGTCGTATCGTTCTGCAGAAGCGACCAAAGAAAAGCACCCGATCCGTTGAGCGTAATCATTCCACTGAAATCAAGCGTTGCCTTTCCTACCGCTACAACAACGTTGTTGCCGGCAATATTTCTTAACATAAAGCCTTCTTTAATTTTCATTATTGATAACTCCTTAGATTACGATTATTTACTCATCGCATTATATGAAGTTTCCACTGCTTCAAGCGATATGGTGCAGCCCAGTTTATAAACAGGAATGTCTTTAAGCATTTTATCAACGATTGAAATAAGACTTTCCATCTTTTTTGATTCAACCGGACGAATGGTCTGGTTGAATATTTGCATAAGTGCTTCAACCGCAGACATTTTACGAATCGAGTTTGTGGGAGCATGTTCAACAAAGCAAATTGCTTTAAGCGGCACTTTGATATTTGTGTTTTTATCTGTTTTGCCGCTGAAGGGTGTACCGTATACATAGAATTTATTATCTATAATTCTAAGCGCCGGTTTATCATCGTTAATAATGATCGCTTGATCTTTTCCGAATTTCTTTTGCCAGAGTGCCGTATGAGTAGATTTGCCACCACCGCAAGGCGCGGAGAAAAGGTATGCATTACCGTCCAAAGCAACCGCAGATGCATGGAGTACCATTCCCTGAAAATCAAGCAACTGTTCATAAAATGAAGCACCGGTCCAGATGTATTCACATTCTTCGAGTGTAAGATTGGGCCACTTTTCGTTATGATCTTCTATTTCTTTGTCGGTAAGTGTTGCTACTATATTTTCTTTACCCTCGAAATCCGAAAGATATGCTTCACAGTGTTTTAGTAATTTATTATATTTTGGATTCATAAGAACGTTTAGTTCAGCAATTTTGTATTGTTTCATAACAACACCTCCAATTTTAGTGTTTATTAATTTCGGTATGAAAATCGATATCTTTATTTTTGGTACGGAATATCGTAAAAAGTTTAAGTTTTATTGCCTGTCTGTTACAAAATATTGATGAGAAAAATCTTTTTACCCAATACAGCGGCAATAGATATGGCTTTTCTTTAACTATAGGATATTTTCCTGAAAGGTATTCTTTGTCGGGAAACACCATGAAGAAGAAGTATTTTATTTTTTTAATAAATAGTGAGTCATTTTGTTTACTGCCGTTTATAAAATTGTTTATAACTGCATTTTTGGCTTTTCCGTATGATCCGCTTGAAATAATATAGTTACTCATTTCTTCAAGTGAATTATCGACTACATTGTCATCGAACCAAATTTGTGAAAGCGCCACTACTTTTTTGTTAAGTTCCGTTAATTCAAGTTTTTTTAGTTCACTTTCTATATATACATAATTGAGTTTGTTTGTTTTTCTGAATAAGTAAATATCTATAACCGATATTATACCGATGCCATAAGTGAGGTAATGTTTGGCAAAATGCGCAATCATATATATGTAAAAATCGTCTTTTGACAGGGTGTATTCATAAGGTGTATCCGTGGAATGCTCCCCTTTTCCAAAAGCATCGAACGAATCGTAATACTCAGCGATGGTTTTCATATCGTCATCCATGAGATATTTGTGCACTTCTATATGCATAACGGGCCTTTTAACGTAATTATCGTGAACTTTACCGCAAAGTTCAAACGTATATCCGATGTTTTCTAAAATTTCACGTACCTTAGCTGCGTTTTGCATATCTATAAATACGTCAAAATCAGACATATATCTCATATCGCTTGACGGATAATAGTTCTTGATAAAATAACCTTTTAGCGCAAGAAAGCGAATTTTGTTATTATTGAAATTGTCTATTATGTGTTCGATTTCTCCCTGTTGTGTGGCAGTTCTCATAACACTTTTTACGTGCTCAGCATTAATATAATCTAAAACAAATTTTGGCGGTTTTATTTCAATTTTTTTTAGTGCATAAAAGAGTATGTTTTCGATATGATGCTCTTTTGCAACCGTGAGGAAATATTCCCAATCAATGTCCCGGGTATATTCCTGCACAGTTGAACCATTTAAAACAGAGCGCAACAATGAGATTATATATTTTGACGTGTAACTCTTGTTGCTCATATAAACACCTACCCCATTATATTTTGGTATTGTATCATATAATAGATATAAAATCAATCTTTAAAGCAAAAAACATCCCCTTTCGGAGATGCTTTTAAATATACATTATGCTAACGCTGCTTTAATCATAATTGAGCATTCAATTCTCTTTTTTTCAAGATCGCAAGCAATTTCGTAAGGTTCAAGGATATCGCCCGCATACTGAAGGTTGTTTGCATTGCATCCGCCGCTGCAATAGAATCTTGCCCAACAGTTTCTGCACTTTTCTTTTGTATATACGTTTGATGCAGCAAATTTACTTTTCATTGTAAGATTGAGTTCATCAGTCATAACGCTACCCATTTTCCATTCATCCATACCAACAAACTGATGGCAGGGATAAATGTCTCCGTTAGGTGTTACTGCTACGTATTCATTACCGGCGCCGCAACCGCGAAGTCTTTTTATTGCGCAAGGGCCTTGGTCAAGATCGATTTTAAAATGGAAGAAATTGATTGATTCGTTATTCTTTTTCTTCTCAATGATAATTTTTGCAAGGCGCTCGTATTCAGCGTAAATCTGAGGAATATCCGCTTGTGTCAATGCGTAATCAAGTGTACTGTCCGTTACTACGGGTTCAACTGAAATCTGGTCAAAGCCAAGTTCGTTAAGGTGAAGTACGTCTTCGGCAAAATCAAGGTTGTATTTTGTGAATGTACCTCTTACGTAGTATTGATCGTGTCCGCGTCTGTCAACCAATTTCTTGTATTTATCTACGATAGAATCGTAACAACCGCTACCATTTACTCTGTAACGAAGTCTGTCATTAACGCTCTTTCGGCCGTCGATAGAAAGAACGATATTTGACATTTCCCTGTTTATATAGTCAATGTTTTCGTCATTCAAGAGCAAACCGTTTGTTGTCAGAGTGAAACGGAAGTTCTTGTTGTGCTGTTTCTCAATACTGCGAGCGTATTCAACAATCTGCTTAACAACGTCAAAATTCATAAGCGGCTCGCCTCCGAAGAAGTCGAGTTCAAGATTACGTCTACCATATGAGTTTTTGATAAGGAAATCAATTGCTTTTTTACCAACTTCAAATGGCATAAGACATCTTTCCCCGCCAAAGTCGCCCTGAGCGGCAAAACAGTAACCACATCTGAGGTTACAATCGTGCGCAATATGCAAACACATGGCTTTAACGGGAGACATAACCATTTTATCTGCAAAAGCGCCGTAAGTGTCCTCAGAAAATAAACTTCCCTGCTTATAAAGAGAGAGTACTTCTTTGTACGCGGATTCAACGTTTTCTTTCGGGTATTCTTTCATATTATTGACAATATCTTCCGGGCATTCTTCACTCATCGGGAGCGTAGTGATATAGTCAAGCAATTTATAAGAAATATCGTCAAAAATATGAACCGCGCCGCTACAAACGTCAAGAACAATGTTGTAGCCGTTCAAACTGTATTTGTGAATCAAATTTTCATAAGCCATAATATTTACCCCATAACAACCAAAAGGGACAGCAGGATATGCCGTCCCATATCGGTTAATTTGATTTGTTACTTATTTCTCACACTGCTGATTTGCTACTGTGCAAGAAGTTTTGCAAGCAGACTGGCAGGAAGCCTGGCACTCACCACAGCCACCCTTTTCAGCGGTTTCTTTGAGATTGGGATTATTGAGAGTCTTGATATGTTCCATACTTAATTCCTCCAAACTAATATTCAAACAGTATTGTAACATACAAAAAAACAAATTTCAATTACTATTTATACTTTTTCTTCTTATTTGCTGACAAAATTCCACCCAATAAGCCTGCAAAAAGTATAACGATGAGTTTTTTTAGCATAAGGAAGTTGAAAACCCCATTATTTCCGAACAAAGCGACAATGAAAATTACAAGAAAAATTTCTGTTGCAGATATTGACCCGATTACAATTCCTCGTTGCTTTGTTTTATTCTGATTTATAAATGCAGACACGAATGATGATATTCCAAGCGATGCCAAGGTCATCACCTGAATTACTGCATCGGACACATCGGTTTTAGAAATTATGATTGCGAATACCGCTATCAATATAAAGAATATTAACACTGCAAAAATAAATCCCTTTATAGTTCCCTTCAGTATTAAAATCATACTTTTGTTATCATTTGATGCTCTCAAAAAAATTCCCCCTAAACATTCCTGTTACAGAATATTCAGAGGGGATTTCAATTATTACATTTAATTATTTCTGAGCGTTGTTGGATTCAACTCTGGAAATTGCTGAACGTAAAATTCTCATTTTACTCTTATCGCTGCCTGTTTCGATAATAACGGAATCTTCTTTGATTGTTACAATCTTGCCCATAATACCGCCGATTGTGATGATATCATCACCAACAGAGAGATTATTTCTCATTTCAGCATCTTTCTTCTGCTGCTTCTTCTGCGGTCTGATCATAAGGAAATACATTGCTGCAAAAAGAATTACCAAAAAGATAATCATACCATACTTAGAAAAGAATGTCGGTTCTGCAGCACCAGTTGTTGTAGCAGCATCATTTAATAATGTTGTTGCTTCTGTCAAGAAAAACAAATTCATTTTTTAGTCCTCCAATTTTTATGATTCAAGTTATCTTACCATAACCTGTGGTGGTAAATCAAGTACAAATTGTGAAATTTTATATTCTCTTACCAAGTATTGGCAAATAATGCTCTTTAAATTCGTTAAAAGTACCGTTGTCCAAAGCGTCACGTATTTTTTCCATAAGAGTATTATAAAAATGAAGGTTATGCATTACCGCTATCCTCATACCAAGCATTTCTTTCGCTTTAAAAAGATGTCTTATGTACGCTTTAGAATACTTCTGACATGATGGACAATCGCACAACGGATCAATCGGTGACATATCATGATCGTATTTTGCGTTATTGATGTTGATGATACCGTTCCACGTGAACATATGGCCGTGGCGTGCGTTACGACTTGGCATAACACAATCGAATATATCAACTCCCCTTGATACTGCCTCAATTATATTGCAAGGTGTACCGACGCCCATAAGGTATCGGATTTTATGTTGCGGCATAACCGGCTCAACGGATTCAATAATTCTGTACATAACTTCTGCGGGCTCGCCTACCGCAAGACCTCCGATAGCATATCCGTCAAGGTCGAGTTTAGAGATTTCTTCCATATGTTTGATTCTTATATCGTCATATGTGCCGCCTTGATTTATTCCGAAAAGAAGTTGCTTTTTATTTATGGTATCGTGCAAAGAATTTAGTCTTTCCATTTCGTCTTTACATCTGTAAAGCCAACGAGTAGTTCTTGCACAGGACTTTTTAACGTAATCTCTTGGTGCAGGATTTTCAACGCATTCGTCAAAAGCCATAGCAATAGTTGAGGCAAGATTTGACTGTATTCTCATACTTTCTTCGGGACCCATAAAAATTCTTTTACCGTCCACGTGAGAAGCAAAATAAACGCCTTCTTCTTCGATTTTTCTCAGGCTTGCAAGGGAAAACACCTGAAAACCACCGCTGTCAGTTAGAATTGGTTTATCCCATCCCGTAAATCTATGCAACCCGCCTACATCTTTAATTAAAGTGTCCGAAGGTCTTATGTGCAAATGATAAGTATTGCACAACTGTACCTGACACTTAACGTCCATAAGGTCAAATGATGAAACGCCACCTTTTATTGCCGCTGATGTTGCAACGTTCATAAAGCAAGGGGTCTGAACAGTGCCGTGAACAGTAGTAAACTCTCCCCTACGCGCTTTTCCTTCTTGTTTTATAAGTTTGAACACAGAAACATTCCTCCATAATTTATAATATAACCATAGCATCGCCAAAACTGAAGAATCTGTATTTTTCTTCAACGGCAGTTTTATATGCGTTCATCGTGTTTTCATATCCCGCAAATGCACTAACAAGCATAATCAACGTGCTTTCGGGCAAGTGAAAATTTGTTATAAGCCCATCAATACATTGGAATTTGTATCCCGGATAAATAAAAATATCCGTACTGCCGCTGTCCTCAATGATTTTACCGTGGCGCGAAGCAATTGTTTCAATCGTCCTTGTACTTGTTGTTCCAACAGAAATTACACGACCGCCTTTTTCTTTAGTTTGGTTAATCAGGTCTGCAGTTTCTTGTGAGAGATAGTAGTGTTCACTATGCATTTTGTGTTCTTCGATACTTTCCGTTTTTACAGGTCGGAAAGTTCCGATTCCAACGTGCAAGGTAACAAATCCGATTTTTACACCCTTCTGTCTTAATTTTTCCAGAAGTTCGTTTGTAAAATGAAGTCCCGCTGTCGGTGCGGCGGCAGAGCCGAGTTTATCAGCGTAAACGGTCTGATATCTGTCTTTGTCCTGCAATTCTTCCGTTATGTAATGCGGCAAGGGCATCTGTCCGATTTTGTCAATAATCTCAAAGAAAACGCCGTCAAATGTGAATTTGGCAATTCGGTTTCCGTTATCCAATACTTCTATGATTTCGGCAAACAAAATTCCCTCTCCAAAAGAGAATTTATGGCCTGTTTTCGCTTTTTTGCCTGGACCGGTTATTACTTCCCACGTATCAGCAGAAATTTGATTTAAAAGCAAAAATTCAACAACAGCGCCCGTATCGGTACGTACACCGTACATACGTGCGGGCATTACTTTTGTGTTGTTGAGAATCAAACAATCGTTTTCATTAAAAAGGTCAATTATATTGCTAAAAACAAGATGTTCAACTTCTCCGCTGCGCTTATTCATATGAAGCAATCTTGAACTGTCGCGAGGCTCAATCGGATGCTGTGCTATCAATTCTTCGGGCAGAAAATAAAAAAAGTCGCTTTTTTTCATATTTTAGACAATTCCTTTCGGGTGTTGTTCATAAAAATCAACATAATTTAATATTGACTTGTTACAAATATAGTGGTATCATTTTACGAAAAGAGTATTTATATTGATAGAGGTGCGTTTCTTATTATTACTCGTATCTTAGGCTGCCACGCTGTTTGACGGTCGAGGAAAGGAAGTAACGCCGAAGGGAGCGAATGGCAACCGCTTGCCTGGGCACTCGGTTAACAGCCGTTTGTCTGTCATCATTGCAATTGATGGAGAACTATCTTTTCGATTTTACATAATCGTATTATATTGCAATGTCGACGGGTTTTTCAACCGTTTTTTTTATTTTTATCACTAAAATACTCAAAATAATTTAAAACAGGAAATTTATAAGGAGATGGTCTTATGAAAAAATATAAGGTTGGCGTTGTTGGCGCAACAGGAATGGTAGGTCAGCGTTTTGTTACAATTCTTGAAAACCACCCGTGGTTTGATGTAACAGTTCTTGCTGCAAGTCCCCGTTCCGCAGGTAAAACGTATAAAGAGGCAGTAGGTGCAAGATGGGCTATGACAACCCCGATGCCGAAAAATCTTGAAGACGTTATCGTTTTGGACGCTGTAAATAACGTAAATGAAATTGCTGCTGCAGTTGACTTTATTTTCTGCGCGGTTGATATGAAAAAAGATGAAATTCGTGAACTCGAATACGCTTACGCAAAGGCTGAGTGCCCCGTTGTTTCCAACAACAGTGCTCACAGAGGCACCAGCGACGTTCCAATGGTAGTTCCGGAACTCAACGCTAACCACACAGAAATTATCCCGATGCAGAGAAAAAGACTTGGCACGAAACGCGGATTTGTTGCCGTGAAGTCAAACTGCTCACTCCAGAGTTACGTACCCGCACTTTATCCTTTAATGGAATATGGAATTGAGCGTGTACTCGTATGTACATATCAGGCGATTTCCGGTGCCGGTAAGACTTTCGAAAGATGGCCCGAGATGGTTGACAACGTAATCCCCTACATCGGTGGTGAAGAAGAGAAGTCCGAGCAGGAGCCGCTCAAAATCTTTGGTAAGGTTGAGGGCGATGTTATCGTAAACGCTACCAAACCCGCATTTACCGCACAGTGCATCCGTGTTCCCGTTTCCGATGGTCACACAGCGGCTGTATTTGTTGAATTCAAGAATAAGCCCAGCAAGGAAGAGATTCTTGAAAAATGGGCAAATTACAGAGGAGATGCTTATAAATACAATCTCCCCTCCGCTCCGAAACAGTTCCTTAACTATTTTGTTGAGGATAATATGCCTCAGGCAAAGTTGCACAGAGGTCTTGAGAATGGTATGGCTATCTCCCTCGGTAGACTCAGAGAGGATACACAGTACGACTATAAGTTCGTAGGTCTTTCTCATAACACTCTCAGAGGCGCTGCAGGCGGAGCAGTTCTTCTTGCAGAACTTCTCTGCGCACAGGGTTACATTGATTAATTTTACAAGAGGTGTTTATTTCAGATGAAAAAGGTAGTTTTTGAGGGTGCCGGTGTTGCTATCGTTACCCCTATGAATGACGATTTTTCAGTAAATTATGACAAGTTTGCAGAACTCATTGAGTTCCAGATTGCCAACAGTACCGATGCGATAATCGTTTGCGGTACAACAGGTGAAGCATCCACACTTGAGGATGACGAACACACAAAGGTAATTGAGTTTGCCGTTAAGCAGGTTAACGGCAGAGTTCCCGTTATTGCAGGTACGGGTAGTAATGAAACCGCTTATGCCCTTAAACTCTCTAAGGATGCTGAGAAAGCAGGCGCTGATGCATTACTTATTGTAACCCCCTATTACAACAAAACATCACAGAGAGGACTTATTGCTCACTACAACTATATTGCAGACAGAGTTAATATTCCGATCATTCTTTACAATGTTCCGGGCAGAACGGGAGTAAATATTCAGCCCGCTACTTACCTTGAACTTTCAAAGCATCCCAATATCGTTGCTACAAAGGAAGCAAACGGTGACGTTGGTGCGCTTGTTGAAACAATTGCTCTTTGCGGCGACAATCTGCACGTTTACTCAGGTAACGACAATCAGATTACTTCGTTTATGTCCTTGGGCGCAAAGGGTGTAATTTCCGTTCTTTCCAACATTATGCCGAAAGAAACTCACGATATCGCAGCAAAGGCTCTTGAAGGCGATTTCAAGGCATCCGCGCAGTTACAGATTGAATATCTTGAAATTGCAAACAAGATGTTCGTTGACGTTAACCCGATTCCTGTCAAGCAGGCAATGAATATGATGGGTCTTAAAGTCGGCCCGTGCAGACTTCCTCTAATCGATATGAATGAGGCAAACACAAAAATTGTAGAGGACGTTCTCAGAAAATATAAACTTATGTAAGTTTGAGTAAGAGGGATGTAGAAATGATTAACATTATTCTCAGTGGTTGCAACGGAAAAATGGGAAAATATATTTCCTCTGTTGTAAGCGACCGTGACGACTGCCAAATTGTTGCGGGTTTTGACATCAACACACAGGCTGATGACGGATTCCCTGTTTTTGCAAATCCCGATGAATATACGGGTGAGGCTGACGTTATTGTTGATTTTTCTCATCCGTCCTCACTTGATAAATTGTTGAAATATTCAAAGAAAAACAATTTGCCGATAGTTGTTGCAACGACAGGTTTGTCAGATGAACAGAAAAAGGAACTTGAAGAAGCGGCAATGGTTGTGCCCGTATTCTTCAGCGCTAATATGTCAATCGGCGTAAGTCTTATGGTTCAACTTGCTAAGACTGCGGCCGCTGTACTTGGCAAAGATTTTGATATTGAGATTGTTGAAAAACACCATAATCAAAAGATTGATGCCCCAAGCGGTACTGCGTTGATGTTGGCAGATGCCATTTCGGACGTTATGCCCGAAGAAATGACCTATGAATATGACAGACACTCAAAGCGCAGCAAGCGCGCAAAGAACGAAATCGGCATTCATGCGGTCAGAGGCGGCACTATCGTCGGAGAGCACGACGTAATCTTTGCTGGACGCGACGAAGTTATCACAATCAGCCACAGCGCAACGTCAAAAGAGGTTTTCGCCGTTGGTGCGGTTAACGCGGCTTTATTCCTTGTGAATAAAGAACCGAGGCTTTACAGTATGAAGGATTTTGTAAGTTTTTAAGGAGGGTTTACTATGAATATTATCGAAAGTATTATTGTTACAGATGATGTTACCCTTATCAGTTTGCAGGATTGCCCGAATGATATAACTTTTCTTGCGCAGTTGTTTGAGATTATTTCAAACTCGGACATTAACGTTGATATGATTTCGCAGACACCTGCAAAGGGCGGTTTGATTGACATTTCTTTCACCGTTTCCTCCGAACAACTTGCAGAAGTTCTTTCAAGTATGTCGACAATAAGATGCATTCATAAATCAGTTAAAATTGATATACTCAGCGGAAATTGTAAGATATCCATCTTCGGTGAAGCGATGAGAAGCAATCCCGGCGTTGCAACAAAGGTGTTCAACGTAGCGAAAGAGCAGAATATCAATATTACTCTTATCACAACATCCGAAGTTGATATTTCTTTGCTTATTGAAAACGCAAATTGTGAAAACTTCGTAATGGCACTCAAAAAAGCATTTGCATAATTCACTACGTAAAATATAACCCTCCGTGATATACCACGGAGGGTTTGTTATTATTCGTATATATCAATTACACTTACAGGGCAACTGTCCCTTGCTTCCTCTGCCGCAGAAAGACATTCTTTCGGGATTTCATCAACTATTGATTCTGCAAGGCTGTTGTCGTCAAAAGCGAACACTTCGGGACAAACCGTTACGCAAATGCCGCAACTGATACACATATCTTTGTTAACTTTTGCTTTCATATACTTATCTCCAATCTGTTAATTGTGCAAAACTATTTTTAACAAGACGGAGAATATTTATTCATTAACCGTGCTCACCCATAAGGAATCTGCCCTTTTTGATGAGTTCGTCAAGCCTGTGATTGTATGCGTCGATCGCCTGTTTTTCAAAAGCGATAGCGTTGTCGCAACCCATTGTGCGAAGCAGATATTTTGTAAAATAAGGATTAAGCACAAGGAACGGGCCGAGCAAGTACGTTGCAAAGAAGTTGCGATAACGTATTCCCTCCTGCTTTGAGTTTAGGTTTAAGCCGCATCCGCCGACAACGTTAATAAACGGGTGTTTGTTTTCACCGTAACACATTGTAAATTGTGATTTATAACCGACGATTTTTATATCTTCAAAATCACCAACAAAGTGTGAATTGTGACGGTTTACATAATCTCTGACCGCATATAAATCATACAGACCAAGCGCATCGATTCTGTTTTCTCCGTCCATTATATGACTGATAAAAATTTCAAGAGAATTACCTGTCGCAAGCATTACAACGTCGTTTTCAATTGCCGCGCGTATTTCCTCTTTATATGGCATAAGCCTTTTAATAGCAAGTTCTTGTTTTGATTCGGGCATTGAGCCGATATAAACGAGGTCAACTTTATTATCCAGAAAATATGGTCTGTCAAAGTTGTTTGTATATACGAATTCGGCATCTTTCAGCGATTCTTTGAGAAGTTTTATATTGGAAAAATCGCCGAAGATATTGCTAAGTTCGGGGAAAAGAACTTCTATTTTCATTCTACTCACACTCCCTCTTAATTCTCTCGCCTATTGCATCTCTGACCTTTCTGCCCGTAGTGATTGAGTCAACGTCGTGGAGAACGTAGATTCTTTCAACGTCAGAAAAATCAAGATGGTCGGGGGCTTCAAACTTATCCTTTACGCATACAACTTTTTCTTCGGGAATTCCCGCAAACATAAGGCGAAGTTTGTAGTCAAGGATTCTGTCTCCCGCGATAACAATCTTCGTTATGTTTTCACTGTTGAGGAATTCAAAGTCGCTCTCATAAATCCACGTAACAGTTTCAGTTGCAGTTGTGTTGGAGTAAACTTCATCAAGCAACAAAACAAGTTCTTTTTTTGACGGCTCTTTTGCCATGTACTCAAATACGGCGGATGCCGCGGAAACGTTCTGTCCCTTCGCAACGAAGGTATAAAGTTTGATTCCGTTTACTTCTGTGCAACTTTCTCTTGAAACGGGAATTATACTATTGGAAAGATGCTCAGAGAGTTTTTCGGGAGAAATTCCCATCTGCCTGAAAAGAGCGATAATTGAAAGTACGTTGAACGCATTGAAAAGCGTGTCGGAAACTATCGGATATTTATAATTGTTTTCGCCTTCGCGTACGGTGATTGTTCTGTTTTCGAAATCAATATCCGTTGCAAAATAATCGCATTCAGGTGTTTTAAGTCCGCATTCAGGGCAATAGAAATCGCCAAAATGGCCGTAATGCTTGAAGTTGTATTTAGGAATAGAATAACACTTGGGACAAACGGAAAAGTCGTTTATACCGCTCTCAAAGTGTTCTGCCTTCGTGTCTGCAACGCCGAAATACGCACGCTCATTGTTTTCGCCTAAAAAACAACTGATGGGATCGTTAGCGTTAAGGATAACCTTTGTATTGGGTGAGTTTTTAAGCGCTTTTTCAATGCAACTGAAAATATATTCGGGATGAGCGTTTCTACGGATTGAGTCGCGTTCAAGATTTGTTACAACCATATAATCCGGTTTGATATAAGGTACGTTCATCGGTGAAGTCATCTCATCAGTTTCGAGAATTGCGGCATCTTTATTTGGTCTGTTAAAAATATTTACGGCGTTCAGTAAACAACGAGCCTGTCCCGGACGATGATTTGCACCCCAGTCATTGTAGGAAGTTGTCATCCCCTCCCTTACAAGTACGTTATTGATAATGCTTGAAACCGTACTCTTTCCATTAGTACCCGTAACGGCAATTGTAAGTTTCGGTGTAGCAACGTATTTAAAAAAGTCCTTGCACATTCTCAGTGCAAGCATACCGGGTCGATCATCTCTTTCGTGTCCCGTCAATTTAAAAATAAATAAACACAATTTTGATGCCCAGAGGGCAATCCAGAATCTAAGCATATATAACAACTCCTATCAAGTTAACTTGATGTTTCGTGTAATTGTACCACATTATATATTGTTTTTAAAGAGTTCTGTTGAATTTTTTATTCTTTTGTTGTATGATAACATAGTTAGGAGATGAGTACTATCAGTAAGTTAATATACACAATCAAGAGAATTTTTAAAATGGATTATAAAAATATGCTTGCTACCGTAAAGAAAATTCATAAGAAAACAGGCAAAAGCCGAGTTTATTTATTTTTTGATATGATCGTTTGCGGTTTCAGGTATGGCGCGGGATATATGGATTATATGCTTTGCGAATTTTATAATCTAAATAAAGCGCAACGTTCAACTTACGTCACGCGCGGTATTAATAATCGCCTTGTAAACATGCTCAATAATAGTGAATATTATCACTATGTTGACGATAAAATTGAGTTTAATACAGTTTTTTCAAAGTTCATAGTACGTGATTGGCTTGACCTTAAAACTGCGGATTCAGAACAGTTTAAAGCGTTTATGGAGAAACACGAAACTATTATTTCAAAGCCTGCACGCGCTGCTTGTGGAACAGGTATAGAAAAACTTAATAAAAATGATTTCGAGAGTATTGATGATATGTTTGATTATCTAAAAAAATCATCAGTAGACCTTATTGAAGAGTGTATAATCCAGCACGACGATATTTCCGCAATCTATCCCTATTCTGTAAACACCTATCGTATTGTAACAGTATGTATCAACGGTGTGTCAAATATTATCTATGCGTTCATAAGAATCGGTAACGGCGGCAGATTTGTAGATAATATTAATGCGGGCGGCATGGCTGCACCGGTTGATATTGAAACTGGTATTATTCAATATCCCGCGTTTGACAAAGACAGTAATTACTATGATTTTCACCCGATGACAAATTGTAAAATAGCGGGTTATCAACTCCCCTACTGGAAAGAATCCGTTGAAATGTGCTTGGAAGCGGCAAAAGTTATACCGCAACTTGGCTACGTCGGATGGGATATTTCCGTAACAAAAAATGGCCCCCAACTTATTGAAGGGAACCAATTTCCTGGCCACGATATTCTTCAAATGCCGCCGCATGTACCCGATAAAATCGGTATGTTGCCGCGTTTCAGAATGTTCGTCAAAGGTATTTAGTTAAATTATTCAAAAGGATTTACGTGAACCATACAGTGCTTGACGTTTGTAAATTTTGCTTCAATCGCATCGTGAACGTTTTGTGCGATTTCATGGCTTTCAAACAAAGTTAAATTGCCATCGGTCGCGATTTCTATATCAACGTAAATTTTGTCACCGAAAAGACGTGTTTTTATCTGATCTATTCTTAATACACCATTTTGAGCGGAGATTTCTTCGCTCATTTTTTTTATTGTTTCTTCGTTGCAGGATTGGTCGGTCATTTTTGATATTGCATCGCGAAAAATATCGACCGCTGCTTTCAGAATGAAAAGGCATATAACTACGCTTGCAATAGAGTCAAAAATCGGAAATCCTTTTCTTGCGGCAAATATGCCGATGAAACTGCCGATTGAAGAAAGTGCATCTGAGCGGTGATGCCATGCATCTGCTTTCAATGCGCTCGAATTGATTCTTTTGGCAATCTTCATTGTAATTTGGTACATTACCTCTTTGCATACGATTGAAATAACAGCGGCTATTAATGATAATACGCCGGGTATTACAAGCGAGCCGTAATCCCCGCTTATAATTTTCATAAAACCGGAGTACCCTATCATAATTCCTGTAAAGAAAAGTATTGCCGACAATATAATTGCCGCCACACACTCCATACGTTCGTGACCGTATGGATGTTCTTTATCAGAATCTTTTTGCGCCATTTTTGCGCCGATTATGACTATTATCGTACTAAACACGTCCGATGCCGAATGTACAGCATCGGAAACCATTGCTCCTGAATTTGAAAATATACCCACAAACAGTTTGAATACTGTGAGTATTATGTTTACGATTATTGAAATTATTGAGATTTTTACTATAATCTTCGGATTGTCTGTATTCAAAACAATTCCTCCAAAATACAGAGTGATTTATTATATCTTACGCCAATGACGTCATCGTGTTTCCAATAAACAGATGCAATTAGAGGCAATACCATCTCCGCTACCCGTAAAGCCAAGCCCTTCCTCCGTTGTCGCCTTTACGTTGACACAACTTACGTCAATTTTGCAAACTCGTGCGATGTTTTCTCTCATCTGGTCAATATACGGTCTCATTTTGGGTCTTTGTGCAATTATTGTTGCATCAAGATTGCAGAGTTCAAATCCTTTTTCATTTATCATATCCACAATTTCACCGAGCATTACAAGGCTGTCCATATCCTTGAATTCATTGTTGGTGTCAGGATAATGAAGCCCTATATCGCCCATAGCGGCGGCGCCCAAAATCGCATCTGCTATTGCATGGACGAGTACATCCGCATCAGAATGTCCGAGTAAACCTTTTTCATACGGTATATCTACTCCACCAATGATGAGTTTGCGATTTTCGGTTAATTTGTGTACGTCGTATCCGCTTCCTATTCTGAACATATTAATTATCCCCTTTTAACTGCTCAACGATTTTTAAATCGTCGGGAGTTGTTATTTTTATATTTGCGTATTCATCTTCTACCATAAACACCTTTACACCGAGCATTTCAACAAGCATACTGTCATCTGTTATTTCTTTCTGATAATTTTCAGCATTGTTAACGGCATCTATATACAGTTGTCTTTCAAAAATCTGAGGGGTATGTACCGCCCACAAAGTGCTGCGCTCGGGAGTGGAATCTATAAATCCGTTGTTAACGATTTTAATAGTATCTTTTACCTTAACTCCCGCAACTGCCGCACGATGTTCTATTGCGGCTGAGATTGTTTTGTTAATAACACTTTTGGTTGTAAGCGGACGTGCACCGTCATGTATTGCAAAATAATCCGTTTTATCCGTTGCGGCAGTAAGCGCGTTTTTTATTGATTGGGCGCGTGTATCTCCTCCCGCAATAACAGCTTTGACCTTTGAAAAACCATACTTCTCAACTATACCTCTAATTTCTTCAACGCTGTTTTCTTGGGTTGAAATTATAATTTCGGTTATATTATCATTGTTATTGAATTTTGAAATTGTGTGAGCAATAACTTCCATATCATCAAATTTGAACATCAGTTTATTGATGCCTTGCATTCTGGATGAAGTGCCTGCGGCGGCTATTATTGCCGTAATAAAAGGCTTATAAGACATTACAATCCCTCTCTTTCAATATAACCTATTTTATCAGTTGTAGTTCGTTTCGTCAATCAAAATAGTAAAAAAGCAAGCCGGATGACTTGCTTTTTAGTGGTAAAATTAATTTTCTTCGATATCTCCATCATTATCGTGCTCGTCATCGTGGATTTCATCGCTGAAAGTTTCACGACCGCGTATACGTTTTTTCATGCGCTCTTCTTCAACACACTCGGACAAAAGTTCTTTAACTTTCTTCGCATTCTTGATTTTAATAATCTCAAATTCGGGAGTTGATTTATCGGCCGTGCAACAATGAATTGTACCAACACCGAAAATACGCTGACCAAGCGGACGGTGCAAAGTAAGGTCAAGTATGCGATACAAACGAATTTCTTCCTCTTTCTTTGAAAGGAATCCTGTTTCAATGAAAAGTTTTTCTTCCGTAAGTTTGTATACAGTAAAACTTAAAGGCAGTCCGAAAATTGTACGTTTTCTTGCTTTCCAGATGTATTCTTTATTTTCCATAACAAGTAATCCCCCAATCAAAATTATTTCTTATATTATAGTAGCACATATTTTGATATGTTTCTACAACATTTATATATTTTTTTATTCTAATTTTTATTTTAATTTGTATCTTTTTAAAAAAATTTAATATCGGGTAAAAAAACACTTGATTTTTATGAAAGCATAGTATATAATAGCACAGTCAGTTAAATATCGCGGAGTGGAGCAGTTGGTAGCTCGTCGGGCTCATAACCCGAAGGTCGTTGGTTCAAGTCCAGCCTCCGCAACCAACAATGCAAACCGATTTATATATCGGAGCAGAAAAGTCCGAAACCATAACGGTTTCGGACTTTTTTCTTACTATTCTGAGCAATTGGATTTCATAGATATCCTATCCGCCTTTTATCGTTCGGGGAGGACTTGAACTAAAACATATTACAGATGCACTAAAATTTTATATAATAAAAAAGTAAAATGAAACGCTGGACGTTTGCAGGCGGATTTCAAACAATTATTGATGATTGGTATGTTAATGATAAAGGGGAAAAAGTAAAACGAGTTGATGAATGATAGTGCCGATATCTAAATAAGCTTGCAACGCAAAAACCCTGCATCGAAAAGTTTTATAAAAAGGAGATATATTTATGTCGATTCTATTTATCAATGCCTGTGTGCGTGAAAATTCAAGAACACTCGTGCTGGCAAAAAATATTTTAAGCAATATGTCGGGTGAGGTCATAGAGGTAAATCTAAATCAGGAAGATATATTACCCTTGAATCGCGAACTTCTTGAAAAACGCGAAAAATTGATAAGCGATGAAGATATGAACGATACTATGTTTTGTTATGCAAATCAATTTGCGCAAGCTGACGAGATCGTTATAGCCGCTCCGTTTTGGGATCTTTCGTTCCCCGCAATTTTAAAAACATATATAGAGCAGATTACGGTTTCGGGAATCACATTTGAATATATTAACGGCAGACCTTGCGGGCTTTGCAAGGCAAAAAGCCTGACCTACGTTACAACCTCAGGCGGACCGATATTTGCAGATTTCGGTTATGAATACATTAAAGCGCTTGCTAAAAACTTTTACGGTATAAGCCAAACAAAAGCGTATAGAGCAATGAACCTTGATGTGAATATGATTGCTGTGGAAGACGTGCTGATTAAAGCGGATATATCAGTAGTTGAGTGAGTATTGATAAGAAGGTTTTTATTTATAAAAACCGATATCTTTTTCGGTGCGATATGCCAAAAAAATGCAGCCAACAAATGTTGACTGCATTTTTATTTTTCACTTGTATTTTATTTTTTGCACTGTATAATTATAACAAGAGGTGAAATGTATGAATGAATATGATGCATTAATAAAAAGTATCAAGCGTAAAAGAAAAACTGTTGTAATACTGACAATTGTTGCTGTACTGATAGCAATTACCTTATGTTCTCCTATCTACATTGGTTCGGAAGACAATCCAATTGTTGATTATAAAGGAATACCACCGGTTTATATGGTAATAATCATCGTTGCAATTCTTATTATCGAAATTATTGCTTATGGACTTGTGTCAATTCCTTTGGTTGCTTCTATGGAAATTGAGTGTAATCCGGAAAAGCATCTGATACTTAACGATATTCTTAATAATCAAAAGAATAAAGATCATATTTATTCAACCGATTTTTTATATATGGGAAATTTTAAGTCATCTCTTGAATATTCCATTAAAATGGTTTCAAGTGATAAGCCTCCGATGATTACTATGGGTCTTTTCAATAAGGCTCGTTGCGAATTCTTCCTTGGTGATTTTGATTCTTTGAAAGCAACTGTAACACAGTATGAAAACACTCTTAACAGTACCAATAAAATTAATCAGAAAGTTAGAAATGTTTATGATAAAATTCTTAAAACAATGAATTTGCTGGTTGCAATATCCAACGAAGATAAAGAGCAAATTTCTGCATTTAGTAATATTGAGGTATGGAATAACTCAAAAGCAACCGAATGTTACGTTAACTATTTAAAAGGTCTTGCTGCATTTAATCTTAACGATAAAGAAGAGGCCGTTTCCAGATTAACGTACGTAAAAGAAAATGGTGACAAGACCGTATTCGCACAGTTTGCGGAAGAATACCTTTTTAAATTAAACAACATCTAAAAAAAGTCCCCGCTGCTCAATGCAACGGGGATAATTTTAGTTTATTCTGACGTTATCAAGATATTTGTTTTTATAGAATTGAAATTGTAGTTCATATGTATTCTGATTTGTTCTGTCAAGAGTGCCAACATAGTCGTGTTCTTTAAGGTGAGAATCCTGTGATTCAAGAAGTGTAATTGCAATATTGGAACAGTGGGCCGCTATTCTTTCAAAATTATTCAGTAAATCATTGAAAATAAAGCCTAATTCCAAAGTGCATTGACCGTTTTGCACACGCTGAACGTGACCGGATTTTATTTCTTTTGACATAACGTTGACAATTTCTTCCAAGGGTTTAACTTTTCCCGCCAGCATATAATCCATATTTTCCATTGCGTTTTGCGTTAACTCGCAGATTTCTATAATTGCATCAAGGCAAACATTAAGATCGTTTACGGCTTTGGAGGAGAAACTAATCTTTTTATTATGAAGTTCAAGCGCTAATTCGGCAATATTTACGGAATGGTCGGAAAGACGTTCAACGTTTGTGAGATAACTTAAAAATCTTGCAGAAAGACTGGTTTCGGAATCGTTTAATTGTCTTGTATGAAGTCTGACAAGATAAGAACCGAGTCGATCTTCAAAACGATCTATTTTTTCCTCACGAGACATTATTTTATTATATTTATCTTGATTAAATCCACTTATTAATTCTATTGAGTTGCGTATATTTTTAAATGATGCACCCGACATTTGCCCCATTGTTTTGCCGCATTGTTCAAGAGCAACGGATGGGTAATCGAGCAAACGGTCGTCAAGAAGGTTTTCTTCATACTCCTCTTCATAATCAGCCTTATCCTTTATAAACAGACTTACAACCCTTACAAGTATCTTAGAAAACGGCATAAGCAAAATTGTTGCAAACAGGTTGAATATTGTGTTGATTACTGCTATGCCATGGCTTTCTGCCAGCATGTCCATAAATTCAAAATGAACAAACGCATGAACGATGTAGAACGGAATAAGCAGGAGAATCGCGCCAAAGAGATTAAAAATTAAATATATAAAAGCGGAGCGCTTACCATTTGTGTTAGCGCCGATTGCAGAAATCAGAACAGGAGTGCAAGCACCAATGCACATACCAACAACCATGGGTACTGCTACATCATAGCCTATAACACTTGTGACTGCTAAAGCCTGAAGAATACCTATTGACGCAGAACAACTCTGAATAATTGCTGTAACGATGATACCTACTAATAATGCAACAAACGGATTGGATACAGCGGAGATGAAGTCCAAAAATAAAGGGCTTGATTTTAACGACTCCATAGAGCCTCTCATAGTCTGCATACCACTCATAAGCACGGAAAGAGCCAAAAGAATCATACCAATATTTTTTGCTGTTTGTTTTTTACAGAAAAAATAAAGTATAATACCAATGAATGCTACGAGGGCAAAAACCGTCGCTGAGGAAAATGCGCCATTGCCTTCTACACCTGCAAGCACCAAAATCCAACCCGTTGCAGTTGTACCGATATTAGCACCCATAATTATACCGACGGCGTTAGTCAGTTGCATAATACCGGAATTAACAAATCCAACAACCATAACCGTAGTTGCAGAAGATGACTGAATAACTGCGGTTACCAACGTCCCCAACAAAACACCTTTAAAAGTTGTTGATGTAAGTTTTCCAAGAATAATTTCCATTTTACTGCCGGCGACACGCTTTAATCCTTCGCCCAAAAGCGACATACCAAAAAGGAAAAAGGCAAGCCCGCCCAATAAAGCCAACGTATTTGCAATCATCATACTTTATCATAGCCTTTCCGTATATAAACTCCATTTTACAAATTATAA
Source organism: Clostridia bacterium (assembly GCA_017560255.1). Classification (GTDB taxonomy): domain Bacteria; phylum Bacillota; class Clostridia; order Oscillospirales; family Acutalibacteraceae; genus RGIG7273. Next base: position 142,534 of record JAFYOI010000055.1, on the reverse strand, counting down.
CATACTTTGAGATTATAACAAGCACATTTTAAAAAATTGTCGAAACGTTTATATAAAGAACTAAAAACAGTGTTGACACAAAAAAACAAAAGAATTATACTCTTAAGCGTCAATATTAAGTATTGACAAATATTATTTTATAAAGAAAGACGAGCGGAAATGTACGGACTTGGAACAATTATCAACGTTGCTGCTATTATAGTCGGCGGACTCCTTGGAATGTTATTTGGTCGTTTTATAGGCGACAGACATCGCGATATGCTTTGCAAAGCCTGTGGACTTTCAGTTATCTTTATCGGTGCTGCGGGTGCATTTAAAGGAATGTTCTCTGTTGTTGACGATAAAATCGTTTATGGAGGAGATTTTCTTATCATAGGTTGTCTTGCACTTGGCGCATTGATTGGTGAAATAATCAATATTGAGGGTGGATTTGAAAAATTCGGCGCTTGGCTTAAAAGGAAAACGCACAGCACGAAAGATGTTAATTTCATTGAAGGATTTGTCAACGCTTCTTTTACAGTATGTATCGGCGCTATGGCTATTGTAGGGTCTATCAACGATGGACTGTATGGAGATTACACGATATTGGTCACCAAATCAATCCTTGACTTCATTATACTTATGGTTATGGCTGCATCACTTGGCAAAGGAACAATATTTTCCGCAATTCCCGTGGCAGTATTGCAAGGTGGGGTCACTGCCCTATCGCTACTTATCAAACCCATTATGACGGAAACAGCATTACTTTATCTTTCGGTTATTGGTAACATTTTGATTTTTTGTGTTGGTATCAACCTTGTTTTTGGTAAAAAGATTAAAGTTGCCAACCTTCTGCCGTCAATCATTTTCGCGGTAGCCTGTGCATTTATTCCAATAAATTTTATTTAGTTAACGTAAATCTTAATTTTTTTTAATTTTTTTACAAAGTTCTTTCTTTTTTGATTTTTATGTGATATAATCACGCGAGAATAAAAGATGGGGAAGTTTTATATGATTAGAGAATTCTGTGGTTTTGGTGGATATACCCGTGAGCCCGAAGGCTATTTATCCTGGCAGCATCTGGCGTTCGTAACGTCGCTTATGATTATCATGGTCGTGTTGGCTTTTGTTTTTGGAAAGAAACACCGTAATGATCTTGAATCGGATAAGAAAAGCCACAGAGTATTGGTAATCTCTGCGATAGTAATTGACGTATCGGAACTGATTTATCTTGTTATCCTTTGTTTACGTTCAAAAAATCCGTTTGCATGGCTTTATGATTTACCGTTGTTTTTATGCAGTATACAGATGATTTCAATTCCACTGGCGGCTTTTTCGAAAGGCCGTTTGAAGGATGCTGCAAAGGATTTCGTGTGTATTTTCGGTGTATTGGGCGCTGTGATGGGAACGTATGCAGCGGGCAATAATTATAGTTGCTATCCTGTGTTTGGAATTGAAAACGTTTCTTCCGGTATAATTCACGCTGTTGCAGGATTTACAGCTTTGTATATTTTCATCAGCGGTAAAGCAAGTATGAAAAAACGCAATATCTGGATTACATTCACCGTTTTACTCGGTTTCTGTGTTGCTGCATACGTTGCAAATATTTTACTTGACTATAACTATATGTTCCTTATGCGAGGAGATGGTACTCCATACGACATCGTATATAATTGGGTTGGAGGCTCCCCTGTTTTATATCCGATCAGCGTAGTGCTGCTTTTCCTGATTTACATTTGTGTATTCTATGGAATTTACTTCATTATAGAAAAACCGAAAAAGAAGAGCGAATCTGCTAACGCAGATAAATAATTAAATAGTGACTAACAGAGGGAAACGCTTTGCGCCTGTGAAGAACCCAGCACAAACAAAATAATGGCTTTGCAGGCAGCCGGTTTGTGTACGGTTTGGTAAAATCTAACGTTCCGTTAGATTTTAATGATTTTCTCTCTGTTTTTCTTTTTATACGGAGGTGAATACAAATGATAAACACGTTATCTTATCCTGATGTGTGGCGTGAATACCTTGAATATAAAATGTCGTGTGAATACACAAGTGAAAAAGACATTAAAAGATTAAGTTGTTTCATTGAACAGCGTGATTATCTTACCGCCGTTCAAGTTATTAAGAACGGTGGAACATTTGCACCACCGAAAAAAAGTGAAATAAGTAAAATCGGGACAAATAAAAAACGCGTTGTTTACACTTATGCTGATGATGAAAATATGGTGTTAAAATTACTTAATTATTTATTACAGAAAAAGTATGATCATATTTTTGCAGATAACCTCTACTCTTTCAGAAAACAACGTGGTGTATACGATGCTGTCAAAAAAATGACCAGACATCCGAACATTAATAATATGTGGGGATATAAAATAGACATCAGTAATTATTTTAATTCAGTACCTGTTGACAAGATGATTGATGTGTTGAAAATAACGTTGGTTGATGAGCCCGATACACTACGTTTCCTTAAATCTCTTTTAACAAATCGAACCGTCAGATACAACGGATCTTATATTGAGGAAAGCAAAGGAATTATGGCCGGTACTTCTGTATCTAATTTTCTTGCAAATCTTTATTTATCACATATTGATCATTATTTTCAGTCAAAAAATATTCTATATGCGAGATATTCCGATGACATAATTGTCTTTGATTCTACTGAAGATAAATTAAATGATGATGTTAAAATAATCAACAATTTTCTAAAAGAAGCAGGATTAAATATAAATCCTGAAAAGGAAAATTACTATTCACCAAGAGAAAAATGGGTATTTCTCGGCATAAGTTATTGCGACGGAATTATTGATGTCGCTCCCGTTTCGGTCGAAAAATTAAAGGCTAAGATGCGCAGAAAAACCCGCGCATTAACCCGATGGGCAGCAAGAAAAAACGTTAGTGGAGAAAATGCCGCAAAAGCATTTATACGAATATTTAATCGTAAATTATTTGACAATACGTCAGAACACGAATTGACGTGGTCAAGATGGTATTTTCCGCTGATAAACACTACACAATCCTTAAAAATAATTGACGAATACAGTCAAAGTTGTATAAGATATCTCGTAACCGGAAAAAGAACAAAATCTGCTTACAATTGTAGATATAAGGATATGAAAAAACTTGGTTATATAACGCTTGTAAATCGGTATTATAATGATAAAAAAGAGGGATAAAATGTACGAACTCGTTCAAGTTTCAGACAGAAGTTATTATATTCAGAGTCCCGCTAAAATCGGGCTTGTAAAACTTAATGACATTGACGTTTGCCTGATTGATAGCGGTAACGATAAAGACACAGGGCGAAAGGTAAGACAGATTTTAGATGCAAACGGATGGAAACTCAAAGCAATCTACAACACCCACTCCAATGCCGACCATATAGGCGGTAATAAATATCTGCAATCACAAACAGGATGCAAAATTTTTGCACCTGATATTGAATGTGATTTTACAAGACATACCGTCCTTGAACCATCGTTCTTATATGGGGGTTATCCGCCAAAGGACTTACGTCATAAATTTCTTGTTGCACAGGAAAGTGATGCTGAATATCTGACAAAAGAATCACTCCCCGAGGGATTTGAAATTATTGATTTACCCGGACATTTTTTTGATATGGTGGGCTTTAGAACACCCGATGACGTTGTATATCTCGCCGATTGTTTATCAAGTAAAGAAACGCTTGATAAATACCGTATTGGCTTCATCTACGACGTTGCGGCATATCTTGACACATTGGAAAAAGTAAGGATGCTTAAAGCAAAAATGTTTATTCCCTCTCACGCATCTGCAACAGATGACATATCTGAACTTGTTCAGTACAACATAGACAACGTTAATAATATTGCTGAAAAAATTATTGAGATCTGCACAGAACCGATTTGTTTTGAGAAAGTTTTGAAAAGATTATTCGACGATTACAATTTAGTAATGAATTTTGAACAATATGTACTTGTGGGCAGTACAGTACGTTCATATCTTGCTTGGCTGAAAGATAACGGCAGACTGACCGCTGAATTTGAAAACAATACGTTATTATGGCGAAAAAACAATCCTTGAAATAAAAATTCAGTATGATATAATAATAATACATTTTTGTAGAGGTGATTAATCAATGAGAAATCTAACAATTAAAAGAAATAAAAGTTTCGTTGGTTGCGCTAACAAAGTTAAAATTTATATTGAGGACAATACCTCCGATGAAATAGTGATCGGAGGTGTCCCCTGCCGTAAACTCGGAGAATTGAAGAACGGCAAAGAGGCAACGTTCCAGATAGACTACGCCGAGAGAAAAGTTTTTGTAATTGTAGATAAACTTACAAAAGATTATTGTAACGATTATTACATAGTGCCCGAAGGATATGAGGACGTATACGTCACAGGACAGAATCGCTTAGACCCCGTTAAAGGAAATGCGTTTCTTTTTGACGTTGTATCCGACGAAAAGGTTCTTGAAGCACGAAAAAAAGGAACGAAAAAAGGCATCATTATAACCATAATCTGTGTTGTTATTGGTTGTCTGATCGGCTTGTTGCCAACAATATTTTCAAGGAACATGGAAGTTGAGTCAAAAACTTTTTCCTCAAACGGTCTTACAATAACATTAACCAATGAGTTCAAGGAGTCCGAGGCGGAAGGTTATGACGTATGCTTATTGTCAAAAAAGATTTCATTATGTGCATTCAAAGAAGGATTTTACGATTATGGAGATGATATGTCCGACGTTTCTCTCGAGGAATATGCACAACTACTTATTGAAGCAAATGATTTACAATTAATTACCTCCGTTCAGACGGTTGATGATTTAACTTATTTTGAATATGATGCGAAGGAAGAAAGCGGTATAACCTATACATATTTCGTTGTGGTTTATAAAAGTGATAATGCGTTCTGGATGTTAAGTTTCTCAACATCCAGAAACAAAGCACAGGAATTCCGCCCCGATATGATTGAGTGGGCAAAATCAGTTAAATTTTAAATTTATTGGAGTATCAATATGGCTATTGAACGAGTAAAAGAATTTTTTAGAAATCGTGGATTGGAAAATCGCATTAGAGAGTTTGATGTGTCAAGTGCAACGGTCGAACTTGCTGCCCAAGCGCTCAATTGTGAGCCTTGCCGTATTGCAAAAAGCCTTTCTTTTCTAGTTTCCGGAAAACCGATACTGATAATTGCAGCGGGTGATGCAAAAATTGATAACTCAAAGTTTAAGGCGCAGTTTGCCGAGAAAGCAAAAATGCTCTCCCCTGCTGAAACGGAAACAATGATTGGCCACGCCGTCGGTGGTGTTTGCCCATTTGCTATCAATGATGATGTTACTGTATATCTTGACTGCTCACTTAAAAGATTTTCGACCGTATTCCCTGCGTGTGGCAGTAGCAACAGTGCAATTGAACTTACTGTTGAAGAACTTGAAGAATATTCTTCATATACTGATTGGATTGACGTATGTAAAAATTGGGAATAGATAAAATTTTATATAAAAGTGAACGAATTATGCGTTGTGTTTCGTGTTGTTCGTTCTTTTTTTATTGCAATTATTGTCATATTTATCAATTTTTTTATATAATTTATTGATTTAGCGGTTTAAATTGCAAAAAAATCATAAAACTATATAAAACAACTTGATATATTTGTGAAATAGGTGTAAAATTGAAAAGCAATCTATGTGTGGCTATTTTAAAATCCAAACCACACAAATCAGGAGGTTTTTAATCATGAAATTCGTTAAGTTTATGTCACTGGTACTTGTACTGGCTCTTTGCTTAACCGCTTTTGCAGGCTGCGGCGCTGTAAACTATGCAGAGAACAACACTAAGTACGTAATCGGCTTGTCAGGTCCCCTTACCGGCGGCGCTGCTATCTACGGTGTTGCTGTTAAGAATGCTGCTCAGATGGCTATCGATGAAATTAATGCTGCAGGCGGTCTTAATGGCGTTATGTTTGAATTGATTGCTACTGATGATATGCACGACCCGACAAAGGTATCCACAAACTACTCCTCTCTCTATGAGGGCGGTATGCAGGTATCTCTCGGTACAGTTACAACCGGCCCCGGTCTTGAGTTCAAGAATTTGTCTGCTGATGACAATGTGTTCTTCCTCACTCCCTCCGCTTCCGGTGACGACATCCCCACAAATCCCAATGGCTACCAGATGTGCTTTGCTGATGGTAACCAGGGTAAAGTAGCGGCTGATTTCGTTAACGCTAACTACAAGGGCCAGACAATCGGTGCTATCTACAAGTCCGACGAGGCATACTCAAAGGGCATTTACGATCAGTTTAAGGAGAACCTTGATCCGTCCATCGTTGTAGTTGAAACAAGTTTTACAGATGCTAATGCAACTAACTTCTCAACTCAGATTGATACGCTTAAAGATTGTAAATTCATCTTTATGCCTACATACTACCAGCCAGCTTCCTTGTTTATGACACAGGCAAAAGACATCATTGATCCCAACGCTATCTACTACGGCTGTGACGGTTTTGACGGTATTGATAACATTGATGGTTTTGACATCACAACAATTCCGCAGGAAATCACAATGCTCTCTCACTTTAACTCCAAGGCTACAAGTGGCGCTGCTAAAGAATTCATTGACAAGTACGTTGCTAAGTACGGACAGGATACACTCAACCAGTTCGGTGCATCTGCTTACGACTGTGTATATGCTATCTACGGCGCTATGAAGAAAGCAATTGATGCAGGTGAAGAAATTCCTGTAACAATCAGTGCTTCTGATCTTTGCGAGATTTTGAAGACTCAGTTTGAAGGCGGATACACATACACAAACGGTGTTACAGGTGACAACATCACTTGGGAATCCACCGGTTATGTAAATAAAGAAGCGATTAAATACGTTATCAAAGAAGCGAACTAATCGAATTTTTCAGTATCCCGACATTTAACATCTTGTAATGAGTTGCACGTGTCGGTATAATCCGACACGTGCAATTTAAATTTACAGAAAGACCTTTGCTCTCCTTGCAAAGAGAGGTTAGATATATGGAATTAGTTTTATCAATAATCATTAACAGCTTAAGTTTAGGCGGCATATACGCTATGATCGCTTTGGGCTACACTATGGTATACGGTATTGCTAAAATGCTCAACTTCGCTCACGGTGATATAATTATGGTCGGCGGTTACGTCATTTATAGTTTTATGGCTTTCAGTAACCCCATCGTAGCAATTATCGCCGCTGTTGTTTTTTGTATGATTTTAGGTATTACCGTTGAAAAGGTAGCATATAAGCCCCTTCGTGGCGCATCACCTTTGGCTGTTCTTATTACCGCAATTGGTGTAAGTTATCTTCTTCAAAGTTTAGCACAAATCATTTTCGGTTCTGCCAGCAAAATGGTAACCGTATATGATTTTGGTTCTATCACCGTAATGGGTGTAAACCTTAAAATGTCCTCGCTTGTTACTCTTGGAATGACCATCATTGTTATGGTGGCTTTGACTCTTTTTGTAAAGTATACCGCTATCGGTAGAGCGATGATTGCCGTTTCAGAGGACAGAGGTGCGGCACAACTTATGGGTATCAATATTAACAGTATTATTACAATTACCTTTGCTATTGGTTCTGCACTTGCAGCACTGGCAGGTTTGTTCTATTTGCTGGAAGCCCCCAGTGTATCCAGTACGTTGGGTGCAATGCCCGGTATCAAAGCGTTCACTGCTGCTGTTATCGGTGGTATCGGTTCAATTCCAGGCGCTATGTTGGGCGGACTTTTGTTGGGTATAGTAGAAACTTTATCATATAAAATAACTGTTATTGCCCCCTATACAGAGGCTATCGAGTTCTCAATTTTGATTATCATTCTGCTTGTCAGACCTACCGGATTCCTCGGCAAGAAAAGGAGGGAAAAGGTGTGAGAATAGGAACTTTTAAACTTAAACACCATCTTAATTATATGATTATTGCGGTAATCACTATCGTTTTCGGAATTATTTCACTTTCCGGCGGTCATCTTGATAGTTCATTACTCTTCTTGTTTGAGAAAATTGCAATCAGTATAATTCTGGCGGTTTCATTGTCCCTTGTTGTTGGTTTCCTCGGTGAGTTATCACTCGGACACGCGGGATTTATGTGTGTTGGCGCATATATAAGTGGTAAAGTTGCCTCTCTTTTGGCGTCATCACTCGGCAATGGTATTCTTACATTTATTATCTCTCTTGTTGTAGGCGGTTGCGTTGCGGCTGTTTGCGGTGCTATCATCGGCATTCCCGCCCTTCGACTTCGCGGTGACTACCTTGCAATAGTTACCCTTGCATTTGGTGAGATTGTTAAGTCGATTTTCCAGAATACTTCAAGCGAAAGTTTCGGTGGTGCAATCGGTTTGAGTACACCACGTTATGATAAAAAATATTTGTTTGTATTTGCCTTTATCATTGTTATTATAACTTTGATTGTTGTTCAGAATTTTATTCGTTCAAAGCACGGCAGAGCGGTTACCGCTATTCGCGATAATGAAATTGCCGCAAGGGCAACGGGTATTAATATCACTAAATATAAACTTGTTGCATTTATCTTGTCAGCGACATTTGCAGGAATCGCAGGCGTATTATACAGTTACAGTAACTACGTTGTACAAAGTGCGAAATTTGGATACAACTACTCAATTGAAATCTTGGTTATGGTAGTTTTGGGTGGAATGGGTAGTATCAACGGCTCTATTATTGCCGCAACGCTCATTACTTTCCTTAACACAAAACTCGCTACTATCCTTACAGGCGACCTTGCTGTTTTGCAAAATCTTTTATATGCAGTTATTCTTATTATCATCGTTGTTTACAACAACGCTCCTGCACTTAAAAATTTCCGCAATCAGTACAACTGGTCAAAATTGTTCAGGAAATTATTCAAATCCAAAAGCGATCCCGCCGACATTAAGGATGATACAGCAAAGTGGGACGTTGTACCCACAAAAATAGAGATGAATGAAATCCTTTCCATTGACATAAAGACTCAGGAAATAAAGGATTATTCCGAGAATGGAGGTAATCAGTGATGGCACAGTACGTTCTCGAAACAAAGGATCTTGGTATCTCATTCGGTGGATTGAAAGCAGCACAAAACGTTAACCTCCGTGTATCAAAGAATCAGATTTATGGACTTATCGGTCCGAATGGTGCCGGTAAAACCACCATCTTCAACCTGCTCACAGGCGTATATAAACCGACAGCAGGCACATTCTACCTTAACGGCGAAGAATTAAAGGGATTGTCGCAGGAAAAAATCAATCAAAAAGGTATCGCTCGTACTTTCCAGAATATCCGTTTATTCAATAATATGACGGTTGTTCGCAACGTTATGGTTGGTCTTCACAATCATCCCGATTTTAAATGTACTATCTGGGAATCATTCTTCCGTTTTCCCCGTCACTTCCGTTCAGAAAAAATGATGAGAGAAAAAGCAAAAGAACTTCTCCGCATTTTTGATTTGGAAGACGAAAGAAACAATCTTGCTTGTAACTTACCCTATGGTAAACAGAGAAAATTAGAAATAGCAAGAGCGTTGGCAACCGAGCCGAAATTGTTGCTACTTGATGAACCCGCGGCAGGTATGAATCCGCACGAAACGGAAGATCTTGTTAAAACAATTAAATTTATACGTGATAAGTTTGACGTAACAATTTTGCTCATTGAGCACGATATGAAATTTGTTTCAGGATTGTGTGATGAAATTACCGTACTTAATTTCGGTACAGTATTGGCAGAAGGCGAAACAAAAGAAACACTTCGTCATCCGGAAGTTATCCGTGCATATATTGGAGGTTAAATTATGGCATTGTTAGAAGTAAATAACCTCGAGGTATATTATGGTGTTATTTGTGCACTTAAAAGCATCAGTTTTGAAGTTAACGAGGGAGAAATCGTTACACTTATCGGTGCAAATGGCGCGGGTAAAACAACGTCAATGCAAAGCGTTGTTGGGCTTATCAACAAACGTAGCGGATCTGTTATTTTTGATGGACACGACATCACTAAAACACCATGTCATAAAATCGTTCAACTCGGTATGACACAAGTCCCCGAAGGCCGTAGAATTTTTCAGGAACTTTCGGTTTACGAAAATCTTATGATGGGTGCATACGCGATAAAGGATAAATCATCATTCAAATCGGATTTAGATGCAATTTATACGCGTTTCCCTCGTCTCGCTGAACGTCGGAATCAGATTGCGGGTACCTTATCAGGCGGTGAGCAGCAAATGCTTGCTATGGGACGCGCTATTATGAGTCACCCGAAATTGTTAATGCTTGACGAACCCTCAATGGGACTTTCCCCTTTGCTTGTTGATCAGGTGTTTTCAATAATTAAAGACATCAATAAAGACGGCACAACAATTCTCCTTGTTGAACAGAATGCCGGCAAGTCGTTGGCTATATCCGATCGTGCATACGTTCTTGAAAACGGTAGTATCGTTCTCAGTGGTACGGGCGCAGAACTTGCGGCAAGTGAAATGGTACAAAAAGCATATCTTGGCGTTTAAATCATTAAATTAAAATGCACCTTGTAAGTTACGGCTTTCAAGGTGCATATAATTTTATAGGGTGATTTTTATGATTACAGTTGAATACAACCGTCAAAATGCCGTTTTATATGCAAAAAAATGGGCGTTATTGAGAAATCATGAATACTACAATTTTGATAACATCGGTGGTGATTGCACAAACTTTGTATCACAGTGCATCTACGCAGGTAGTGAAATTATGAACTACACGAATGTTTTTGGTTGGTTTTATATTGATGCATCCAATCGTACTGCATCCTGGACAGGAGTAGAATTTTTGTATAACTTCTTGATTTCAAACAAATCAGTTGGCCCGTTTGCGGTAGAAACAAATCAATCTCTGGTTACGACGGGTGATATAATCCAATTAGGAGACCAAAACAGGCGTTTTTATCATAGTTTAATTGTACTTGACAATAACAGCGTAAATACCTTTGTTGCTGCACACAGCACAAATGCGATAAACACTCCCCTTTCGGATTATAGTTTTTACACAGCACGATTTCTTCATATTAAAGGTGTCAGAAAATGGTTATAATTATTGAAAATGTCATACGAATTTGATATAATATTAGGAAATAATAAAAATGTATTCGGGGGAAAACGTTTTGGAATTCAATGCAAGAAAAGTAAAAGATGATATTGTTGCATGGATCAGAGAGTGGTTCGAAAAAAACGGCAATGATTGTGTGGCAGTTGTTGGAATATCGGGTGGAAAGGATAGTTCAGTAGTAGCTGCACTGTGCGTTGAGGCGCTTGGAAAAGACCGTGTTTTCGGTGTACTTATGCCCAAAGGCGAACAACACGACATCGACGTTGCATTATCGCTTGTAAATCACCTTAATATAAGACACACCATTATAAATATTAAATCCGCTTATGATGCAATCGTCGGAGAAATTAAGAACAATATTGAGTTAACAAACCAAGCCATTGTTAATCTGCCTCCAAGACTAAGAATGTCAACCCTTTACGCCGTATCACAATCACTGAATGGTAGAGTTGCAAATACTTGTAATCTGAGCGAAGATTGGGTAGGATATTCAACAAGATACGGCGACTCTGTTGGTGATTTCAGTCCCCTTTCAAACTTTACCGTTACAGAAGTTAAGGAAATTGGCAGAGTTCTTGGCTTACCGTCAATTTTTGTTGATAAAGTTCCGATTGATGGTCTCAGCGGCAAGACTGATGAAGATAATCTCGGCTTTACTTATGACGTTCTTGATAAATATATCCGTACAGGAATATGTGAAGATGATGAAACAAAAAAGAAAATTGACACATTACACATCAAAAACAAATTCAAACTTCAACTTATGCCAATTTTTTCATATAATTGTGACTAAAATTTAATTTTATGCTTGTTTTTGTTATCGGTTAGGACTATAATAAACTATTAGGAAGAATTTAAAATATTTGGGAGTTGATAAAATGAATTCAGAAATTTTTGAAAGACACGAATCTGAAGTACGTTCATATTGTCGTAGTTTTCCTACCGTTTTCACCCGTTCTAAAAATTCCGAACTTTTTGATGAAGATGGAAAGAGATACATTGACTTTTTCTGTGGTGCGGGTGCATTGAATTACGGCCACAATAACGAATATATAAAAAATAAAATACTTGACTACATTAAAAACGATGGTGTCATTCATTCGCTTGATATGCACACCTCTGCAAAACGCGAGTTTATTGAAACGCTTGAGAAAACAATTCTCGAACCCAGAGGTCTTGATTACAAGATTATGTTCCCTGCTCCGACAGGTACCAACGCTATTGAGGCTGCGTTAAAAGTTGCAAGAAAAGTTAAAAAGCGTTCCAATATATTCGCTATGATGGGCGCGTTCCACGGTATGACCCTCGGATCGCTTTCGCTTACGACCGACGAGTGTTCAAGAGGTGGCGCAGGTGTTCCGCTTACAAACGTTACGCATATCCCCGCTCCGTATATGTTCCCTGAACTTGACACAATTAAGTATATGGAAACACTCATTACTGATGACCATTCCGGTGTTGAACTTCCTGCTGCCATTTTTATTGAAACCGTACAGTCCGAAGGTGGCATACACGTATTCAGTGACGAATGGCTCAGAAGACTTCGTGCTCTTTGCGATAAATACGACATTCTTCTTGTCGTTGACGATATTCAGGTTGGTTGCGGAAGAACAGGTTCATTCTTCTCCTTTGAACGTGCGGGCATTGTTCCCGATATCGTTGCTTTATCAAAATCTATCGGTGGTATCGGCCTTCCCTTCGCTATTCTTCTTTTTAAGCCCGAACTTGATATGTGGAAACCCGGTGAACACAACGGTACGTTCAGAGGTAATAACCCCGCATTTGTAGCAGCAAAAGCCGCTTTAGAAATCTTTAATAATGAAAATATTGCTTCAGAAACTGTAAGAAAAGGTTGTATTTCAGCAAGTTTTATTGAAAAAGAAATTCTTACGATAAATCCCAAACTTGTTATGAGAGGAATCGGACTTGTAATCGGTATTGACTTTGCACAACTTGGTGGCGGAGATACAGCAAAACTCGTAATGAACAAAGCATTCGAAAAAGGAATTATTATTGAACGTGTTGGCCGTGACAATGCGGTACTTAAAGTAATGCCTCCTCTTACAATTTCAGACGAACTTCTTATTGAAGGACTCGAAAAATTGCGCGATGCAATAAAAGAAGTATTATAAAACGTTAAAACCCTCATCGGAATAAACCGATGAGGGTTTTTTAAATTTACAGTTAATTTTAATAAATGAAACGATTCCCGAGGGTTTAAATTTCCGACCATATCCCGTAAACCCTGATATTAAAGCATAACAATTAACGGCACAAAACGCCATTATTTCAAGACACCACACAGCTGTATGCTTAATTGAAAAATCAGATAACTGATTTAGTATTCCACCACGTGATAATCAGTAAAATTATATAGTTATTACGATTAACCGTTATATTTTACAATTTCAATATTATTAATTACAACCTTTTCTTTCGGCGTCCCGGAATTGGAGCCCTTTGAAGCAATGAGATCAACTACGTCCATTCCCTTGAAAACGTGACCAAAAACGCTGTGTTTGAAGTCAAGTGTAGGATAGCCTCCAAGTTCCTTGTATGTTGCAATAACTTCATCAGGGAAATACGGATGACCTTCCATTTGTTTGAACAACGGAGCATATACTTCATCACACTGAACGATAAAGAACTGACTTCCGTTTGTATTCGGGCCGGCGTTTGCCATTGAAAGTGCACCGCGATAGTTACGGAGAGTAACGTCAAATTCGTCCTGGAACGGAGAGCCCCAGATACTTTCTCCGCCGCATCCCGTTCCCTCGGGGTCACCGCCCTGAATCATAAAATCGGGTATAATTCTGTGGAAAGTAATACCATTATAGTAACCATTCTTTGAGTGTGTAACAAAGTTCTCAACTGTTCTGGGAACTTCAGCACCAAAGAGTTTAATATAAATATCACCAAAATTGGTGTGCATAATTGCAATCTGCTCTCCTACTTCTGGCATAGATGTCTGTCGGGAAAAATCAAGTCCGTTCATTTTATAATACTCCTTTAGTTTATCCTACTTTATTGTTTTTCTTTGATGATTTGAGTTTACCAGCGTTGGCAGGTGTACGATTTTCATCGCGGATTAAAATCGGTTCTGCATCTTGTGTTACGCATTCCTTTGTAATTCTGACTTCTGACACAGTGTAATCAGATGGAACTGTATACATAATCGGAATAAGCAAACCTTCCGCAACCGAACGCAATCCTCTTGCACCCATCTTTCGTTCGATGGTCTTATCAGCAATTGCTTCAAGCGCATCATCGTCAAAAGTCAGCGTAACATTGTCAAGTTCAAACAACTTTGTATATTGACGAACAAGTGAGTTTTTAGGCTCTTTGAGAATACTGATGAGTGCTTCTCTGTCCAGAGCGTGCAAAGCGGTTATAACGGGCATACGACCAACAAGTTCGGGAATAAGTCCAAACTTAACAAGATCCTGTGCAATCACGTTTGAGAAAATCGTTTTCTCATCCATCTGTTTTTTGCTTACAAGTTTTGAACCAAAGCCTAAAACCGCGTTTCCGCAACGTGTTTCAACAATCTTTTCAAGTCCGTCAAATGCACCGCCACAAATGAAAAGGATGTTTTTTGTGTTAATCTGAATACACTCTTGCTGAGGATGCTTTCTGCCACCCTGCGGCGGTACGTTTGCAACCGTACCTTCAAGAATTTTAAGAAGCGCCTGCTGAACACCCTCACCGCTGACGTCGCGTGTAATTGACGGATTTTCAGATTTTCTTGCAATCTTGTCAATCTCATCAATATAAATAATTCCCATTTCAGCGCGTTCAATGTCAAAATCTGCCGCCTGAATAAGTCTTAAGAGAATGTTTTCAACGTCTTCACCAACGTATCCCGCTTCAGTGAGCGTTGTAGCATCTGCAATTGCAAACGGAACGTTGAGGATTTTTGCCAAAGTCTGAGCAAGCATTGTTTTACCAACACCGGTTGGACCGAGCATAAGAACGTTACTTTTTTGTAACTCAATATCATTATCTTTTCCGAATAAAATTCTCTTATAATGGTTATAAACCGCCACGGTAAGAGAAATTTTAGCATCATCCTGACCAATTACATACTCGTCAAGATGCGCTTTCATATCCTGGGGTTTCATCAACGTAAGGTCACCGAGTTTTTTGGAAACTCTTACTCCTTCGTTAAATTCCTTATCCAAAAGTTCCTGACACAACTCAACGCATTCGTTACAGATGAAAACGCCTTTTACTGCGCCGGAAAAAAGTTTATCCACTCTGTCGTGTGGCATACCGCAGAAAGAACATACAAGTTCTACGTTCTGATTTTCGATATCGCTCATAATAGAATGTTCCTTTCTGTTAATTTAACGGATATTACGGTCTTTTTGTAATTACCTTGTCAACAATTCCGTAATCACAAGCCTCCTGGGCAGACATAAAGTTGTCACGCTCTGTATCCTGCGCAACCGTCTCAATCGGTTTACCTGTATTTTCAGAGAGAATTCTGTTCAAATTCTCTTTTGTTTTCAAAATATGATCAGCAACAATTTTGATATCAGTAGCCTGACCTCTTGCTCCGCCTGAAGGCTGATGAATCATAATTTCACTATTTGCAAGAGCGTACCTTTTGCCCTTAGCGCCCGAAGAAAGCAAGAAAGCACCCATACTTGCGGCAAGTCCGATGCAAATTGTTGAAACATCGCACTTGATATACTGCATAGTGTCATAGATAGCCATACCGGCAGTTACAGAGCCACCGGGGCTGTTAATATAAAGGCTGATATCTTTATCGGGGTCCTGACCTTCAAGATAGAGAAGTTGAGCAACGATTACACTTGCACTTGCATCATTTACTTCTCCGGAAAGCATAATGATTCGGTCGTTGAGAAGTCTTGAAAAAATATCGTAAGACCTTTCACCTCGGCTATTCTGCTCAATTACATACGGTACAAAACTCATAAATAATCCTCCTTAAAAATTTTTCTGATTAGAACAATTTGGCAGAAACGCAACTTTTAGGTTGCGCTCTGCCATTTTTTACAATTCAAATATAAATATTGTCAAATTACAGAGTAAATAATCCGATTAACGACGAAAATTTATTTCTCCTCTGTGATTTTTGCCTCTGCCTTTACAAAATCCATTGTTGCTCTACCCTTCAAGTCATCAACAATAACCTTCTCGTCGATTGCCTTCTTAGCAACTTCAACGTCGACTTTGTATGCATCAGCAATTGTTGCGTACTCAGCGTCAATTGCTTCCTGAGAAACAACGATATTCTCAACTTCAGCAATTTTATCAAGAGCGAGTTTAACTTTAACCGCTGTTTCAGCCTGTACTCTGAATGTTGTTTTGAGCGCATCTATGTCCATACCTGTGTACTGCATGTACATTTCAAGGTTGAGGCCCTGTCCCTGAAGCCTCATATCCATATCACGTACAAACTCGTCAACTTTCATCTCGAACATAACTTCGGGAATCTCTGCTTTGAGTCCTTCGGCAAGTTTCTCGGCAATCTGATTTTCCAAATCAGCCTCAGCAGCCTTTTCTTTTCTGTCCTCAATTTTCTTAACAAGGTCCGCTTTGAACGCATCGAAAGTATCAAACTCACTTACATCCATTGCAAACTCATCATCGAGTTCGGGATAAACTTTCTGCTTAAGTTCGTTAAGTTTTACTTTGAATACAGCAGGCTTACCTTTGAGTTCTTCAGCGTGATATTCCTCGGGGAAAGTAACGTTAACGTCAAACTCATCACCAACGTTGTGGCCAACGATTTGCTCTTCAAAAGTATCGATAAAACTATGTGAGCCAAGAGTAAGGTTGTGGTTTTCAGCCTTACCACCCTCAAAAGCAACTCCGTCAACGAAACCTTCAAAATCGATAACTGCCATATCGCCGTCAGCAGCGGGTCTGCCCTCTACTTCTTCGTAAGTAGCAGCTCTCTCTTTGTACTGATCAATTTCACGATTAATCTCTTCGTCAGTTACAACGGTAGACTTCTTTGTAAGTTCAATGCCCTTGTACTCGCCAACTTCTACTTCGGGTTTAACTGTCACTTTAAGTGTGATTGTTACACCTTCTTCTTTGCTCATATTCTGAACTTCTGCATCGTACGGAGCAGCAACAACGTCGAGTTTTGACTCAGCGATAGCGCTCTCAACTTCCTCAGGATAAATGCTGTCAAGTGCAGTTTCAAAAAATACTCCCTCACCATATACTTTCTCAATGAAAGATTTGGGTGCCTTACCCTTTCTGAAGCCAGGAATTGCAATCTTTCCCTTTTCCTTCAAATACGCCTTATTTACTGCATCGTTAAATTTCTCAGCGGAAATTTCAACTGTCAATTCGTAGACGTTTGTTTCAAGATTTTTTACTGATTTCAAGCTCATTTCTAAATCCTCCTAAAATTTGAACCATTTAAACCTTAATATTATAGCAGATAAAGTTATAAATTTCCATATATTTTTTTAGATTTAATAACAAAATTTAAAGTTTTTCTATTAAAACAGGGGTAAAATCAACGGAATCACATGAAATTAACGAAAATTTAATACCGTCAGACACCCCGTTGAGCGCTCTTTTGCATGATGGGCCATGCAAATGACCATAATAACAACGCTTAATTCCGTATTCAACTAGCACGTTGTAAATACCCTCACATATCTGTTCTTCATAAATCGGTGGATAATGAAGAAAAACGATAGGTTCTTTTCCGTCTTTTATACCGTCTTCAATAGATGCTACCAAACGTCCTATTTCACGATTGAGAACTTTTTTGTCATTTTCTTCCGTACAATCAAAAAACCAACCTCTTGTTGCGCAAATTGAAAAATTACCAACTGTATATGAATTGTTATGAATAAATTTTATTGTGTCAAAATTATTTGCAACGAGAAACTCATCCATTTTCTTTTTTGTTGTCCACCAATAATCGTGGTTACCTTTTGAAATCAATTTTGTACCCGGTAAATTATTCAAAAATTCAAAATCCGCTTTTGCTTCTTCCAAGGACATCGCCCACGATATATCTCCCGCAATAACAACTATATCTTCGGGATTTACAATATCTCTCCAATGTTTTTCAAGTCGTTTTTCGTAATCAGCCCAACCTGAAAAAATATCCATCGGCTTGTTACAAGAAAGCGATAAATGAGTATCTGCAATACCAAAAATTGACATATAGAATTCACCACCCTAACGAATTTTATTACCCTTGTTTGCAAAAAATAAAATATAAAAATAAAAGGGGTGAAACAAAGGTGAATATGGATAAGAAATATAATTCAAGCAAGATTGACGGCGTAAGTTGCGATGCTAAGCACTGCATCTACAATCGCGAAGGAAATATATGTGATGCAGGCAGAATTGCTATCGGAACAAACAATGCAACCAGTTCTTCTGAAACAATCTGCGCAACGTTCAAATGCAAGAGTGACAGATAAAAAAATACTTTAATACAAGAAAATGCAGGGAACAGCTCAATGTTACGCATTGTGTTGATCCCTGTTGTTTTATTATCTTATTTTATTCCAAGCATTGAAAGTACGGTGCCTGCCATTTCATCTTTACCGCAGATGTTCTTATCAAATCTGGGAGTTTTACCCTTAAGATTTGCAATCGGAGAAGGAATTGCAGCACCTGTATACGCTGACAATTCATCAACCATTGTAAACTCATCAGCATCACCGCAATCGCCTTTTACTGCATCAAGTACGCTTGCGCAGAATTTATACGGGCTTGCAGTTGAATCGATAACAGTGGGAGTTTTATCACCGGTTGCTTTACGATAATTCTCGTATACGCTAATTGCAACAGCAGTATGAGTATCACAAAGATATTTATTGGAATTAAAAACATTTTTAATTGTTGCATTTGTTCCTTCATCATCACAGAAACCACATTCAAACAATTCTTTAATTTTTGCAAGAGTGTCGGCATCCACAGTGTATGTACCTGTTTCGGAAAGCGACTTCATAAGAGCGGAAGTCTTATCCGAATCATTACCCTGGAGATGATAAAGAAGTCTTTCAAGATTGCTGGAAATCAAAATATCCATTGACGGAGAGTTAGTAGTAAAGAACTCTCTGTTTCTGTTGTAAATACCGTTTGTGATAAAATCAGTCAAAACCTTGTTTTTATTGGATGCACAAATAAGTTTATTTACGGGTAAACCCATAAGTTTTGCATAATAAGCAGCAAGAATATTACCGAAGTTTCCGGTAGGTACAACAAAATTAACCTTTTCACCCAACTCGATTCTGCCCTGCTTAATCAAATCACAGTAAGCAGAAAAATAATAAACAATCTGAGGAACAAGACGACCCCAGTTGATTGAGTTTGCGCTGGAAAACATCATATTTGCCTCAGCGAGTTTTTCCGCCATAGCGGCATCACCGAAGATTTTCTTAACGCCATTCTGTGCATCGTCAAAGTTGCCTTTGATAGCGCTTACGTTAACATTCTGACCTTCCTGCGTAATCATCTGGAATTTCTGCATTGGACTTACACCGTCATCAGGATAGAAAACAATGATTTTTGTATTTTCAACGTCTTTAAATCCTTCAAGCGCTGCCTTTCCGGTATCACCGGAAGTAGCAACAAGAATTACGATTGTTTTTCCATCAGACGTCTTTTTAGCAGAAACAGTAAGCAAATACGGAAGAAGCTGAAGCGCCATATCCTTGAACGCACACGTCGGTCCGTGCCAAAGTTCAAGAATATTCATTGTTTCATCAATATTAACAACGGGGGCGACTGACTTAGATGCAAAGGTGCCGTTATAAGCACCGTTCACACAGTAGTTGAGTTCGTCCTCTGTGAAATCTGTCAAATATAAAGAAAGCACTTTTTTAGCGCGCTCGATATATGACATACCAATCATATCTTTAATTTCGTCCATAGTAACTTCCGGGATTTCTGTCGGAATAAAAAGGCCACCGTTTTTTGAAAGTCCCATTGTTATTGCCTGTGCGGAAGACACAGAAATTGAATTGTCTCTTGTACTTGTGTAATTCATAGTTACACCCCTTATAAAAATCTAAATTTCAGTTTACCATATATTTCACGTCTTGTCTATAATAAAATTTATAAAACTCGTGCAAAAAACTCCATGCTGTTATCAAAAAATACCTTTTTAACATTAGATTCCGATATTCCCATACGGAGAAAATGCTCATAAAGTGCACCCATTTTATCAATTCCGCTTAAATCATCACACATTGTGGCACCATCGAAATCAGCGCCAATTGCAACGACATCTTCTCCGCCTAATTCAAGAAAATGATAAAGATTACGGAACGCACCGTCACAACCATTCTCACGGTTGTCAGGAAGAAAAGCATCGTAGAAATTAAGTCCAACAATACCTTTTCTGTCACGAATTATTTTAAATTGATCATCGGTTAAATTTCTATAATGATTTTTTATCGTTCTGGAATTTGAATGGGTCGCAATAAAAGGTTTTGTCGTGTTTTCTGCGACCTCGTAAAAACCAATATCATTCAAATGTGAAACGTCGATAATCATATTGAGATTTTCCATCTCTCTAATAACTTCAAAACCGAACGGAGTAATACCCTGCCCGCCCTCAATGTCACTGCCGCATGCAACCTCACACTGTCCGTTCCACGTCAGCGTCATAAGGCGTACACCGCAATCATACATATAACGAAGTCGTTCAATTTTACCCGCAGTTGCTGCTCCACCCTCTACAGATAAAATGGCAGCAATTTTGTTATTCTCAATCGCTTTTTTAATGTCATCGGATGTTGTACAAAACGATACCATATTCTTATTTTTATCTATTTCCTGCAAAAAGCAATTATACAATCCGTCAAAATAATCGCACGCCGCCTGACATCTGTACTCATTTTTCATCCATAGCGCAAATACCTGACACCAATTTTTAATATATTTTCCTTTTTCTAAAGAGATTGATAAATCATTATTTTTCAATCCGCATCCTCTTAAATAACACTCGGTTATGGTATCACAATGCAAATCAAACAGACGCATACTTCATCCTCCAAATGCATTTTTAATATGGTTAATTTTAACTCCGCTTTTGCTGTGGACAACCTCAACAACATCAAAACGAGGTTGAAGCTTGAATTTATTTGACGACAGATATATCATCGCTGTATTAACAATCTTTGATTGTTTATTATAATCAACAAACTCCCTCGGCTTTGCTATACTGTCTTCACATCGCGTTTTTACCTCAGCAAAAATTATATAATTACCCTTTGTACAAATTATATCAATTTCGCCAAATCTTGTCCTGAAATTAACGTTAAGAATTTTATAGCCGTTATCACGAAAAAATCTGGTTGATTCAATTTCACCCATTTTACCTATTTTATCTTTGCTCATAATTATTTACCAAGATATTTTTTAAGAAAACTCAATCTATGTACAGGTGAAACACCGTATTTATCAAGCATTTCATAATGAAGTTTTGTGCCATATCCCTTATGCTTTGCAAAGCAATATTGCGGATATTCCTTGTCAAGTTCCAACAGAAATCTGTCCCTGCTAACCTTTGCCAGAATAGATGCGGCGGCAATAGATGCGCTGAGACTGTCGCCTTTTATAATCGTTTTTTCGGCAATAGAAAGATGTGGAGATTGATTACCGTCAATAAGAGCAATATCGGGCTTTACCTTAAGTCCGTTAACTGCATTTCTCATTGCAAGAAAAGTAGCCTGAAGAATATTGATATCATCAATTGTTTTTTCATCAACACTTGCAATACAATAATCAACTGCTTCTTCAATTATTTTATCAAAGAGAATATCTCTCTTCTTTTCAGTGAGTTTTTTTGAATCATCTAAGCCGTCAATTGTTTTATCAATGGGTAATATAACAGCGGCGGCAAAAACAGGTCCTGCAAGCGGTCCTCTCCCCGCTTCATCGACTCCGCATACTACATTAAATCCATTTGCTATGGCGTTGTGTTCATATTCAAACCAGTTCATAATGCACCTCTTTTAAGGTTTTTCAAGCGTTATTTTTCCGATTGTACCCGCTCTGAATTCATCGAGAAGCATTACAGAAACACGCTCGTAATTAATTTCTCCCCCGCGCAGGAGCATACCTCTTTTTTTCCCGATTTCATCCATTATATCAAGCGGAGATTTATCTGATATATCAGCGATTTCATATCTTTTTGCAAGTTTATCCGTATGATCTTTAACAAGCACTTCCAAAAGATTATACGCAAGCGTTTCAATGTCCATTATTTCATCTTTAATAGCGCCCGTATATGCAAGATTTCTGCCAACTTCGGGATCTTCGAACTTGGGCCAAAGGACACCGGGAGTATCAAGAAGTTCGATTCCGTCACCAATTGCAAACCATTGATTTTGGCGCGTTACACCGGGGCGGTCAGCAACCTGAGCACGATTTTTCTTTGCCATTCGGTTGATAAATGAAGATTTTCCCGTGTTAGGAATACCCACAATCATCAGGCGAAGAGGTTTGCCTTTCATGCCCTTTTCGATATTTATTCGTATCTTTTCTGCAAGCACTTGTCTTACAGTTGGCAAAAAACTTGAAAGCCCCCTACCACTTCTGCAATCAACGGCAAGCGCCGTCATATTTTGTCCTTCAAAATATGAAATCCACTGCTTTGTAAGCTTTTCATCTGAAACGTCACACTTATTAAGAAGAATTATTCTCGGTTTCTTTGAAACAAGCGCATCAATTTCGGGGTTTCGACTGCTGACGGGAATTCTTGAATCAATAATTTCTACAACGGCATCAACAAGTTTAAGACTTTCTTTAATCTGTCGTCTTGTTTTTGCCATATGACCGGGAAACCAGTTGATATTACCCTTTTCGAATCCTTTTTCCATTCCCATTGTCAACACTCCTTGCTTTTCTTTTTTTCAACAATATAACAATAAAATGATAAATAATTAAAATCAATGCGTTAGCTATCATATAAGCAATTGCTAACACGCACTCAAGACTTCTTGAAATCGCCTGCATACCGTAAATTGTATCACCGGTTTTGTGACCCAAAATGTCATGTGGAGTATATCCGTTTATATATGTATCTACACAACAAGTAAATAAAAACACACTTAACGACGTGATAAAGAACAGGATAATCATCAGCAATATCTCAAAAAACTTTTTATTATCCTTTTTCCTTAGTATAAACAGATAGACCAATTGATATATCAAAGCAGGTATACATAATATTACAGCCCAATCAGCCCAGAGTGCAGCGGAAAAATCCAGCCACGCAAATGCAAACAAAACATCAAATATAAATGTTAATTTAAAAATCAGATAATATTTCTTCATTTTATAAAATACTTCCTATTCATTTGTTAAATAACTGAAAAAATCCTCTAAAACACCGTTGTCAAACGTTCCTTTTGTTCTTTGAAAGGTTACAAACTCATCAAAAAGACCGTCAACGTTATATTCATCCTCATATATTCTTGATTTAATTACGGCATCAATTTTGTCAAGCATATACGCAAACTTTGCCATTTCGGTATCACGGGCTTTTAATTCAGCCCACAAAGCATAATAATACTCTGCATTTTCAGCACTGAGATTACTCAAAAGTGATTTTACTGCGGCAGCCTCTTTTGATTTTTTATCATGCACATCAACTTCTGTGTCGGATATATCACCAATCACTATTTCACCAATATCGTGCATCAACAACATATCAATAAGTTTTTTATTATCAAACGATATACCAAATTCTTTTGTAATAACGCTCGCTAACATTATAAGTTGTAAAGTATGGTCACCAACGGATTCAAGTCTTTCAGCAGGAACATTGGATATTATCCAGCCTTTTCTCATAATCTGTTCAATTTTTATGAACTCTTTATAAAAAATTAACACATTATTATACTTTTCCATATCAGCACACCTCACATATTGGTTTGTTTATAAATAGTAAAAGCACTTTTTCTCAATTTTTATTTAAAGATAAAAGTGCTTTTAAAACAACCAACTGATTTATATTCTGTTTTATAGTATTTGCTATAAAATCGTACTATTCAAAAATTAAAAACTTTTAAAGTCGTTTAATCTGAGTGAAACACTACCCATAATGTAATCGTTTCTTATCAAACCAACTTCTTTATATCTGCTGTCCCACGAAACAAGACGGTTGTCACCCATTACGAACGAATAACCCTCCGGGACGGTTAAAGGAAAGTCATTTTTATGGTCACAAAAAGTATTGAAATAAGTATCACTGACAAATTCCTCATCAATGACTACACCGTTAATAGAAACGTCACCTGTGCTCCAATTAATATCAATCGTATCACCCTCAACAGCAACAATACGCTTAATAAGCAAACGTTCTTTCGAATTGGGCTGTGATGAAACGATGATATCTCCCCTTTCGGGAGTGAAACAGAAAGAAGAAAGCACCAAACGGTCAGCCTCATGAAGAGTTGGTTCCATTGAAGTACCGCTTACATTTATTACTCTTATAAAGAATGCCGTAACAATAAGAATAATCAACATTGCAACCGCAAACACGTCAGAAAGTTCGTAAAGAAAACTCTTGGTTTTTCCTGATGTTTTCATAAATATTCTTCCTCCTGCAGAAAATTTTACCGATGCCTATATTTACAAAATCTTGGACGGATAGGTTAACCCGCCCAAGATTTCATAAAACATAAATAAATTTTAAGCGCGAAATACTGAATTATTCAGCATCCTCAGCCGGTGCTTCCTCAGCAACGGTCTCAGGTTCGATAAGCGCTCTGATAGAAAGGCTAACGCGCTTTCTGTCATAATCAATCTCAGTGATCTTTGCTTCAACCTCATCACCAACAGAAAGAACATCCTGCGGCTTGTCGATTCTGCGGTTTGTGATCTGAGAAATGTGGATAAGACCGTCAATTCCATCGATAAGGCTTGCGAAAGCACCGAATGCTGTCATACCAACAATCTTAACCTTTGCAACGTCGCCAACCTGATACTTATCCTTGAGGATAACCCACGGATTATCTGCATCCTTGCGGTAGCCGAGAGAAACTGTCTTCTTCTCTCTGTCGATAGCCTTAACGGTTACCTCAATGTAATCGCCAACCTTTACAATCTCGGACGGATGCTTGATTCTGTTCCAAGAGAGTTCGGATACGTGAACCATACCATCAACGCCGCCAAGATCAACAAATGCGCCGTAAGCAGTGATGGACTTAACCATACCTGTGAAAACCTGTCCCTCCTGAATATTTGCCCAGAAGAGTTCACGATTCTTCTTGCGCTCCTCGGAAAGAGTTGCTTTGATAGAACCTACCGCACGTTTTCTCTGACGGTTTACTTCGATAATCTTGAACTTAACGCTCTTGCCCTTAAGATCCTCGATGTTATCGTTTCTGCTTGCTGTTGCGAGAGAAGCAGGAACGAATACCTTTACACAGTCGTTTGTTGCAACAAGAACACCACCACGGATGATGTCTGTAACAACGCCTTCGAATACAGTGTTTTCCTCAACGGCCTTTGTAATATCGTCCCAGCACTTGATTGCATCAAAACGACGCTTGGAAAGCATCATTGTGCCCTCCTGATCGTTCGTTCTCATGATGATAAGGTCAAGTTCATCGCCGATCTTTACAGCCTCTTTGAGGTTAACGTTCGGTGTAGCGGTGAACTCATCATAAGGAACAAATCCAGCCTGCTTTCTGCCGATATCAACCTGTACCTCTGTGGGTGTTACGCCCACAACGATGCCCTTAACCTTCTGGTCAGAGGACATATTTTTGAGGGATGCCTCAAGTGCCTCTTCAAAGGTCATTTCGTCAAAAGACTTCGTCGGAGCCTCTTCCGCTACATCTGCAACGGGCTTCTGCGAAGCGACCTCCTCCGTGACTTTTTCGCACTTGTCGGTCAATTCCTCGTTCACAAGCTCCGTTTTTTCGTTCTGAATTTCAGACATAGTTTTAAGTACCTCCTTAATTATTCCATCAGGGGTTGATGCCCCTGCGGTAAAACCAACTGATTTAACACCGGAAAAATCAATATTTTTTAGTTCCGATGCCGTTTCAATTAAATACGACGGGCAATTATCCGCGCACACACTGCGCAACTTTGCTGTGTTTGAACTTTTCTTTCCGCCAATAACAATCATTATATCAGATTTTTTGGAAAGTTCAATCGCTTCTTTTTGCCTTTTTTCAGTCGCAATACATATTGTATCAAATATTTTTGCATTTGTATACAGCAAATTTATATTTTTTTTGCATTTTTTCCACTCTTTTGTGTTAAAAGTGGTCTGTGCTACAAAGATTTTTTCCTTTTCGCTATTTTTTTCCTCATCTGAGCAAAGTGTTATCAGCTCGTCAGCGTTTTTAAAAACATAGGATTTACCCTTTGCATAGCTACGGATGCCCTGAACTTCGGGATGATTTTTATCACCCGCTATAAAAACAACGTTATCTTCGCTTGAATTTTCGCGAACAATATTATGTATTTTTTCAACAAAAGGACAAGTAGCATCAACAAAATTCAAAGAAAGTCTTTGAATTTCTTCCTTGATACTTTTTGTAACACCGTGTGAGCGTAAAACAACAACACCGTCATTTGCTGCCTGCAAGGGAGCGTCGATTATTACCGCTCCTCTTTGTGAAAGGCTTTCAACAAATTGCGGATTATGTATGATCGGGCCAAGAGTGTAAACTTTATTCCCATCATTAAGCAGATTCTCAACCAATTCAACTGCTCTGTTTACACCAAAACAAAAGCCAGCAGTTTCCGCCAATTTTATTTGCAATGCCCTTCCTCCCACATATCTACAATTTTATCCATAACGATGTGAGTTGCACGTTTAAGTTCGCTCGCTTTGCCGTTTTCAATAACAAGTTCATCGTTCTTTATCAGTTCACCAAAACGAACAGTTATTTTTTTAAACGGACGAACTTTTCCCTCACAATATACACTGACGGGTAAAACGTCCGCACCGGTTTTATTTGCAATCATAGCAATACCCGCTTTGGGCGACAACGGTTTTCCATCTTTGGATCTTGTTCCCTCAGGAAAAATGCCAAGCACGTTGTTTTCTTTTACAACGTTTATTGCATATTCAATAGCAGATAAATCGCCCCTGTTTCTGTTAACGGGAAAGCCTTGAAAATGCGTCATAAAATAACCTACTAATTTATTGTCAAACAATTCCGCCTTACCCATATAGAAAATTCTGTCTTTTACCGCAATTGCACTGACAACCGGATCAAGAAGTGAAATATGATTACTTGCAAGGATATATCCCTGTGATTGCGGAATATTTTCCTTACCGACGTACTTCACACGAAACAAAAGTTTTACAACAATTTTTGCAATCGCACGCGCTATCGGATAAAGTTTATAATATCTTATTTTTGAATAGTCGAATCCTTTTGCCATTTATATTCTTTCCCTTATTGTGTTAATAATAATGTTTACGGACTGCTCCAGATCATTGCCTGTTGTGTCAATGATAATTGCATTTTCAGCCGGTTTAAGAGGAGCAATCGGTCTATTGGCATCATTGTAATCTCTCTGAGAAATATCTTTCATTACTTCATCAAAAGTTGTTTCTACACCTTTTAAAATGAATTCATCATACCTGCGTCTGGCTCTTTCTTCGGGAAGTGCTGTAAGGAAAATTTTAATATCTGCATTAGGCAAAACAACCGTTCCTATATCTCTGCCATCCATAATGCAGTTGTTCTCACTCGCGATACTTCTCTGTAAATCAAACAAGAATGCACGTACACAAGGAATAGCGGATACGTCGGAAGCCGCCATTGACACTTCGGGTGTTCTTATTTTCAGTGAAACGTCAACATCATTGAGGATAACCCTCTGTTCACCGTCAACGAACTTCAATTTAATATTTATTCCACTAAGTGCTGTTTCAATCTTTGCGGCATCTTTTGTACCGATACCGCATCCGATGATGTATAATCCGATCGCTCTGTAAAGCGCACCCGTATCAACGTAAACAAATCCAAGATTTGCGGCAGCCGCCTTTGCGATCGTACTTTTTCCTGCACCTGCAGGTCCATCAATAGCAATATTTATCATAATCAATCTCTCCTTTAATACATTAACGATTTTCCGGCTAAATAGCCGGTAGAAAATGCTATCTGCAGATTAAATCCGCCCGTATATGCGGAAACATCAATAACCTCACCTGCGAAATATAATCCCGAAACGAGTTTTGATCCCATCGTTTTTGGATTTATTTCTGTAACTTTAACTCCACCTGAAGTGATAATAGCTTCCTTAATCGGTCGAAATCCCTGAATAGTGAGTTTAAACTCCTTTATTGCTTTCAATAATGAAAGACGCATTTCTTTTGTAACCTGGTTAATTCTGCAATCCGGCGATATGCCCGATTGTTCAATTACAGCGGGTATCATTTTCAGCGGCAAGAGTTTATTGAGTGAATTTGAAATAATCTTGTTTGACTGTTCCTCAAAATCACGCCTTATCCGTGCATCAAGTTGTTGCTCGTCAAGTGCAGGCTTAAGATCAATTACAAATTCATAACGATCCGGCACCATATCCTTGATATGCGAACTCGCACTGAGTACAACGGGCCCTGATATACCAAAATGTGTAAACAACATTTCTCCAAAATCAGTATATATATTTTTTTTATTATAACTGTCAATAACTTTGATTGCAACATTTTTTAATGAAAGTCCCTGCATCTCGGCACAACAATTTTCTTTAACTTCAAACGGAACTAACGAAGGGCGTAAAGGAACAATTGTGTGCCCTGCCTGTTTAGCAAGTATGTAACCGTCACCCGTAGAGCCTGTAAGCGGATAGGATTTTCCTCCTGTAGCAACTATAACTTTATCAGCGAAAAACTCTTTTTTACTTTCTGTTTTTACGCCAAGCACCTTGCCCCCATCAATTATAAGCGCTTCAACACGGTCGTTTATAAGTTTTACATTTTTCTTTAAAGCATATTTTACAAGGGCATCTACAATATCAACCGCCTTGTCGCTAACGGGAAAAACCCTTTGTCCACGCTCGATTTTAAGCGGTACGCCAAGTTTATCCAATAAATCCATAGTATCCCAAGAAGAAAACGCATTAAATGCACTGTAAAGAAAACGTCCGTTTTCATACGTAGCCCCGACCAACTCTTCATTTGAACAAGCATTTGTAACGTTGCATCTGCCCTTTCCCGTTATCATAAGTTTCCTTGCAGGGCGCGCATTTCGTTCAATCAATAGTATTTCATTTTCATTATTCTCCGCTGCAACACCAGCGGCCATAAGACCAGCCGCACCTGCACCGACAATGATGATTTTCATTAAACTTACTCCCTTTGAGTTTATCTTAAAAATTTACGGATAAGTCTGCTCCATACTTTTGTGTAAACAGTAACGATGCGTGTGAATGCAAGGTCGTAAACAAAAAACAAAACATTTCCGAGTGCCAGTAAAATAATAACACTGATTTTCATTGAAACATATTCAGAAGAAATATCAATTCCAAAAAACTTAATCAGAACAAGATATGCAGCAACAACCGAAACATTAAAAATAAAGAACTTGATTATCCATTCAACAGCACGAACTTTGATGCTCTCAAGAACGGGTTTCAAAATCGGATAATATCCAAAAAATGCAACATAAATAACTGCCGATTCTTTTTTTGCGACAAACAACATTGACAAAACAGAAACGGCCAGATAAACCATAAACGCCCATTTTTTGCCCATTTCAACAACCATAATTATCAGCAATAACCCAACGATAATCGGAGTTGAATAAACCAAAACGGGTATGACACCGGTTAGCATCATAAGACATATTGACAGCGCAGTAATCATTCCACCAACTGCGACGCGTTTGCTTGTGTTATTTCTATGATTCCTTCTATTCATAATCAGCAACAATCGCAGCAAGAGCAAAGACAATCAGCACAAATAAGCGCCTGACAAACATCACAAGCCGTACATCCAACGTTATTTGACGGATCGGTGGTGCGGTAATTTGCACTTCTTCTTCGATTTATGTTTTCGTACGCCGCGCGATATTCGGCATTGTTTGAATCCATATTGTAAGCAGTTGTAAAATCATTTGATGCGTTTTCAAAATATCCTCTTTTTTGATTAATATTACCGCTTAAAAAATACCATTCTGCATTTCTGTTGGCGTTAGGAATACCATTAAGCATTTCCTCCGCTTTCATCAAATCGCCGTTTCTTATATGCATTCTTATTTCTTTTGTAACGTTGCCGTAATCAAACGTACCGATTATAGCATCGTACGCATCGTCAAGTTCCTTGAGTTTACCTTGAGAATACTCGTCAGCATTGCCGTAATATTGCTTTGAAAGTATCTTGTATGCCTCTTTTACTTCCTCAACGCTTGCGTCTGTTGAAACTCCAAGAATCTCATACGGATTTTTCATTTTTATTCCCCTCTTCTACTTTTGCGCTTTCTTGCGCATTACTCATCCCATCTCTTATTATGTTCAATAAAATCGAATTGAAATGATATATTTTGATTTTTTCAAATGCACCAATGATTTCTCCCAACGTAAAATTAAGAACACCAAAGGCATATTCTTTTAATTCAGATATATTTTTACTGTTTGCATTTTTTAAGAACACATTAAAATTGCCTTTTTTCGCATCTTTATCAATATCGTCAAATGCATCTATAAGATATATCCATCTACCAAGACAATAACCCAATCTTGATAATTCATCGACGTTATCATTATCCAGACCAGTGAACAACGATTCAAGCATTTTAGCGGTTGGATTTGCCGCCATATCAATGCTTACACTTGATTCTTTTTCAACTATTCGTTGTTCTTCAATGTAAATTTCCGCTACACGTTTAACCTCGGGATATTTTTTGCACGCCTTTTTAAATTTACGATTGAAAAACAATTTTACAAATCTGAATACAAGACCTTTAAAAAATCCGTTATCATCAATTGCATCAACAAACTTGTAATAAGTCAGTATAATCGTAACAGCAGCGGCAAAATCAAATTTATTATCCTTACCTATGCACCTGTTACACTTTTTAAGTGGATTAACGGTACATCTGCACTTTTCAAACCCAGGACACCCACTATCAATCGCAAGTTCAAAAAGCGCAAGAAAAGTGCATTCATAATTAAGTGCAAAAGTTGAAAATAGCCCATAATTCTTTTTCAGATTCTTACAAAGGGTACAATACACCGCTTTATACGTTTCAAACTCTTTAAATTTAAGTTCCGGTTTGTGCACCTTCAAATAACCAAACAATTACTATACCCCATTTAAACAAGACTTTCAAAGGCTTGTCTTATCGTTTTAACACCCACGATCTCTATATCTTTCTTAATTTCATTTGGTATCGATTTAAGATTATTGTACGGAATAATACATTTTCTAAACCCAAGACGAGCCGCTTCAGTAACTCTCATATCACAGTTATTGACCGCTCTGATTTCACCTGCAAGTCCAACTTCACCAAAAGCGATAACGTCATCGGGCACAACAAGGTCTTTAAGGCTTGAAATCAATGTAACCGCTACGGTAAGATCAGCGGCAGGCTCGTTCAATTTTATTCCACCGATAACGTTAACGTATGCATCCATATTACCAAAGAAATAGCCGCAACGCTTTTCCAAAACGGCTATAATCATTGATAAACGGTTATAGTCAAAACCCGTTGCCATTCTTCTGGGTGTACCGAATCCCGTAGGTGTAACCAAACCCTGTACCTCGGAAAGAATGATCCGCGACCCTTCGTTTATACACGCTATGCAAGTACCGGACGAACTTTGCGGTCTGCCTGAAATCAACATCAATGAGGGATTTTCAACTTCACGTAATCCATCATTTGCCATTTCAAAAACACCAATCTCATTGGTCGAGCCAAAACGATTTTTTACCGCTCTCAATATTCTGTAAGATAAATGTCGCTCGCCTTCAAAATAAAGAACAGTATCAACAATATGTTCAAGAACTTTAGGCCCCGCAATAGCACCGTCTTTATTAACGTGACCAATTACAAAAATCGGTATATCAAGACTTTTTCCGAGTTGCATAAGAACTGATGTACATTCTCTGATTTGAGAAACACTGCCGGGGCTTGAAGTGAGTTCGGTAAGATTCATTGTCTGAATGGAGTCCACTATAACCATATCATAGTTTTCACTCTTAACATATTCTGAAATCCCAAGTATATCGGTTTCCGCTAGAATATAGAGATTTTCAGTGTTTACGCCAAGCCTTTTTGCCCTCATTTTTATCTGATGAGCAGACTCCTCACCTGAAACGTATAGAATTTTCATATTATTACCGAGATATTCACAAATCTGAAGAAAAATAGTAGATTTTCCTATACCGGGATCACCACCAAGCAGAACAATCGAGCCGCGAACAATTCCCCCGCCGAGTACTCGGTCAAGTTCCTTCATTCCCGTGCCGAAACGCTGCATCGTTTCACTTTCAATACCGGAAAGTTGTTTAACATTTGAGACTATATGAACCGCATTTGTCGACTGTTTTTTTGAGAACGACTCCTTTGATTGAAATTCTTCAACCAAAGTGTTCCACTCTCCGCATCCGGGGCATTGACCGTACCATTTAGTATTCTCTTTGCCACATTGCGTACAGACGTAAACAAGTTTTGATTTAGTAGCCATAACTATTCTCCTGAATTTATCTTTTCTGTATATTTTAAAATCCCATTGGCAATACATAGTGCCATTTGTTGCTGATATTCATCGGTTTTAAGCAAAGATAGTTCGTTTACATTTGATAAAAAGCCACATTCAATCATTACAGATGGCTTGTTGGAGTTATAGAGAAGATATAGTGTTTTATCAGCGCATTTTATCTGACGGGTGTTGTCGTTTTGCAACGTTTCAACAATGGTTTGTTGCATAATCTGCGCCAGCATTTCGCTTTCCTCGTTGTTGGGTGAATAAAAAACCTGTGTACCGCTGTATTTTGATTGTTCAAAATAATTTTGATGAATACTGATATAAACACAGTTGTCAGTCGAATTAATAATATTCAATCGATTATGTAAATCGGACACTTTTTTCTCTCGTATTGTGTTCGCATCCGCATTGTGAATAGACTTATCTTCCTCTCTTATCATAACGGTTTCATAGCCATATAACTCAAGCGTATCACGCAACTTTAATGCAATTTTTAAATTTATTTCTTTTTCCAATGTACCATCCATCCCCACTGAACCTCCATCAACACCTCCGTGTCCCGCATCGATCACAATAACGGGCAAGCGGGATTTTGATGGAGTAGCAACGTTTACGGGGACAGATGTATAAGTTATCCTTTGAGCACTGACAATTGAAATAATGAGTAAAACTGCAAGCACACTATACATAGCAATATTTTTCTTTAACATATAACCACCTCTTAAAATTCAATCGATAAAGTTATATGTTATTAAAACACCTACTATGTATTATACAAATAATATTTTAAATTGTATTTTAACATATTCTCGACTTAAAGTAAATAAAAATATCGCCGAAAGATTATATTCGGCGATATTTTTTAAAATTCATATTCACTAATCAGATAACACGTTACTTCAAAAGTCTCTTTTGTTTCACAGCGGAAAAATTCAAGCGTAATTTTATCACCCGCAACAGAAGAATTGAATGCATCATACATTAATTCCATAGCAACTAAATCTTTTCCGTTGATTCCGATTAAAAGATCACCTTCACGTACGTCATAATTTGCCAAATCACTTTTCGCGCTTATCTCAATTATAAGAACACTTGAAGAAGGTAGATTGTTTTCAGCAACTATATTGCCGTATTCCGATAATGGTTCAAACTGTAAATAACTAATACCAAGTCTGGCACGTCTTACGACCGTTCCATACTGTATGATATCATCAATAACGTTCTTTGCGTTTGAAACAGAAACGGCAAACTCCATTCCTTCATATTCGTTGGAAGTCGTTTTTACCGAATTAATACCAACAACCTGTCCGTATTTATTAACAAGTGCGCCTCCAAAATTTTCGGAATTTATAACCGCAGTGTGCTGAATAACTCTAAAATCCGAATTCTCCCCATTTGTAATATAACGGTTCGGGGAAGATATGATTCCATCGGTAATTGAATACACAAATTCAAAACCCACAGATGTCCCGATTGCCCATATATCCTGTCCACTTTTCAAATAAGACGAATCTGCAAACTCAGCGGGCCGCAAACCACTAAGGTTAATTTTTACAACACCTATATCTGTCTTATTATCATAACCAATAATCTGCGCATCATATTCCATATTATTACTCAGTCGTACGCGATAATAAACAGAGTCACTTTCATTGTTTATCAGGTGAGCGCAAGTCAATATATAACCATCTTCCGTCATTATAACGCCTGAACCAAGGGCATAAATCTGACCATTCCGGTAAACAATCACAGAAACAATGCTCGGTGTTAGTCGTTCCACAATTTCTTCGGCAGTATAGCCATCACCTGTTGCCATTCCCGAGATAACAATTTGTGGACGATTTTCATCATAAGGTCTGGTCGTAGGTGTAACAGGTCTTGTTGTCGTTGTTGCTGTTATATCAGCACCTGTCACGCCTCCCTCAAACAACATCATAACTATAGATAAAACCGAAATCAGACCAATAATTGCCAACAAAATGATAAACACCAAAAATCCGTTCTGTGTCTTGGGTGTTTTTGGATACGCTGTGAATTTAGTATCAAAAAAAGAATCACCTGAAAAATTTTTTCGCGGCATTTTTTGATGGCAATAATAATTCTGACGTGAAGGAGCATTATTAATTTTTGGGATAAACTCATTATTGTTATCAAACTCTCTCATAAATACTCCTAACTAAATCTAAGTAATTTTTATGCACAAGGAATCCAAAAAGAGAACTCACAATATTGTCCCGCTTCACTCTTAACGGAAACCTCACCACCGTGCATTTCAACAATGCTACGGACAAGGAACAAACCGAGTCCTGTACTTTTTGCATTCATACCTCTTGATTTATCGACCTTATAAAAACGGTCGAAAACCATCGGCAAATCACCTGCGGGAATTCCAGTACCGCTATTTTGCAAACTGAAATACATTCGCTCGTTTTTTACGGTAACGGAAAATTTCATATATCCGTCATTATTTGTAAACTTAACAGCATTATCAACAAGATTATAAATAACTTGATATAATAGGTCATAGTCGGCAACAACCATAGTTTTCTCTATTGTGTCCAGTCCAAGCACTTCAATTCCCTTTTTATCAATAAGTTGTTCAAAGGACAAAGCGATTGTAAACACTTGTTGAGCAATATCATAGGGCTGTTTTTTAAGTTGCAAACTTCCCGATTCAATTCGAGAAAGATTAAGTAAAATTGTAATAAGTTTTGTCAAACGTTTAACTTCATCGGAGACAAGTTCAAGATACTCTTTCTGTTTATCTTCGGGAATTGTTCCGTCTATAATACCGTTGACAAATCCACCGATTGTTGTCATCGGAGTTTTAAATTCATGCGAAACGTTGGCAACGAAACTCCGCCTTGAATGCTCTGAGTTTGCAATTTCCGCAGCCATTGAGTTAAACGCATTTCCAAGCTGACCGAATTCATCATCAGTTGTAACTTTCACACGGTAAGAGTAATCTCCCTGAGCAAACTTGTAAACCGCTTTTGACATATTAGAAATCGGCTTGAGTAATTTGTACGTAATGATATACAAACCGATAAAAACTATACCCAGAGCAAAGAATGCGCTGGCAACAAATATCTTTATCGTTTCAAAAAACTGTGAACTTAACGTACCATTGGGAGAAATTACGACAACAAGTGCAGTTACGAAACCATTACCGTCTCTTACTGTGGTTGCATAACAACAGTCTACCTGCTCAACGTTTGCAGAGTAAACGTCGGTCTGGTCGCAGATGCCAACGCTGATTTTTACACCAGTGAGAATAACGTCGGATAGCGGCACTTTATCAAAACGCTCATAAGCACTTCTGTCAATCGTCTCGTCTTTTGCGCCTCGATATAGAGATGAACCTAAAACGACATTGCCATCAACGTCACAAACAAAGATATTTGATTGAAGATTATCGGACAAACCGAGCAACATTTTTGACATTTCCTGACGCTCCAGAATAAGCAATTCCTGAACGGTTCTGTCCTCGAGCACTTGATTTAAAACAACCGAAACGGTCTCAACGCTTTGTTGAAGTGTCGAGACCGTATTTTTTTGGTTTTGGCGCACAATAGCGTTGATTTGCATACTACCTCCGAAGAAAATAGCCAACACAACAACAGCCGAAGCGAGAGCAAAAAATTTTATAAACAAACTATCGCCGGCGCGTTTTTTTCTATTTTGATTTTTTTCTTTGGATTTTTCCTTTTTATTCCCTAACTTCAAACTTATATCCTACTCCCCAAACAGTTTTCAAACTCCATTTGTCGGATACTCCGTCAAGTTTCTCACGAAGTCGTTTTACGTGAACGTCAACGGTTCTTGAATCGCCGTAGTAGTCAAACCCCCATACTTCGTCAAGAAGCTGATCTCTTGTAAATACTCTGTTGGGATTGCATGCAAGATGATATATAAGTTCCATTTCTTTGGGCGGAGTATCCACCTGAACACCTCTTACGCGAAGTTCGTAATTTTCAAGATTAATTGAAAGGTTTTCATACTTAACCTCACGAACATCCTCATTCTCGTCAGTGCCGTATCTTCTGAAAACTGCCTTAATTCTTGCAATAACCTCTTTAATTTCAAAAGGTTTTGAAATATAGTCATCAGCGCCGAGTTCAAGACCGAGAACCTTATCGACAGTTTCACCCTTAGCGGACAACATAATAATCGGCTTTGAGGAGAAACGTCTGATTTCACGGCAAACCTGCCAGCCGTCCATTTTTGGAAGCATAATATCAAGAAGCATAAGGTCGGGAGACCATTCGGAGAATGCCTTTACAGCATCCTTACCGTTTGATTTAACGTTGACTTCAAAATCCTCTTTTTCAAGATAGAATCTTAAAAGTTCAGCAATATTGGAATCGTCATCAACTACAAGAATTTTCTTTTTCATAAGTTCTGTCACCATCCTAAATAACAGTTTTATTTTTGATCTTAATAATTATAACAAATATTG
Organism: Clostridia bacterium; assembly: GCA_017560255.1. Lineage (GTDB taxonomy): Bacteria > Bacillota > Clostridia > Oscillospirales > Acutalibacteraceae > RGIG7273. The sequence goes on along the minus strand of JAFYOI010000055.1, from coordinate 105,366 downwards.
TAAAAAAAAGAAATAGTTTTTTTTATATTTTTTATAAAGTATCTTGGTTTTAGGTATTGACTTTTTAAATTTTTTTGGTAAAATATAATGGCTGTGAAAAATTGAATATGCCGGAATGATGGAATTGGCAGACGTGCTGGACTCAAAATCCAGTGGTAGCGATACCGTGCGGGTTCGACCCCCGCTTCCGGCACCAATAAAGAGGAAATATAGTCGCAAGACTGTGTTTCCTCTTTATTTTTTGTTGTAGTTGTGGGGGCGAACCCGAGAGGGTTTGCCGATTAAGAAAACAGTTCGGTGAACTGTTTTTCAGGCAAAGCGGCGAAGACGGGTACCGAAAGGTAACGCCTTTGGGTCGTCAAGCCAAAAGTATGCGAAGCAGACGGTCGACCCCCGCTTCCGGCACCACGGAACTCTCGAAACTATATGTTTCGGGAGTTTTGTATTATGCGGATATAAATATAAAAAACACAAGCAAGAGCGTTGAGCCCCTGCTTGTAATTTTATAATTTAATTACAACGTTTAAACCAAAATATCTCCTGCAGAAAACACGGTAAACGTTGATGAAACTACTCTCAAGGTATCATTTGAGAGAACTTCTAACTCTATAACCTCACCGCTGTACCATGTAATGACAATAGAGTTGTCTGAAACCGAAATCTTGTCCGTGCCATCACCGGATCCGGCAACATTATAATAAATCTCACCTTCATAGAAAAAATCACTATCACTTGTTTCTCTCTCACCAAGATATTTTGATGAAACCAACACCACATCTCCATAAAAACATCGTTTTGCATTCAAATCAATCCGCAAGTAATCACAGTGCACAGTAGGACACTTTCCTACGTCTAATTCCATTTCTCCCCCAGGCTCATAACAACCATATTTTCTATCCCTTATATTTGTAGGAGAAACAACTACAGGCTCTGATTCTGTTGCAGTGTAATCATAAACATAAAATGCCTTTATGAATTTACCGGTCGAGCTACTACGAAGATCAAAATAGAGTGCTGTGCTCTCTGTTGGCTTTGCAATAGTTATTGTCCATACATAGTCGCCATCTGCATTTACCATGTAGGTATTGGTATTCGCAATGTTATCAACAATAGATTCTGAAGTACCGCAACGCAGACGGTTATAGTCCCCTGCTTTTGTCACTACTGTAAACACCAATTTATCCTCTGATTCTTCACATGTGACAGACTTGATGGTATTCTCTATTACACAGTCATAGTAACCATAGTCCTTTATGTATTTTGTAGTTTCTGCAGAGCACAAGTCAAATGCGTATTTTGTTGTTTCGGTAGGAATTGCGTTTGATCTTATATCCCATACATAGTTACCATTTTCATCTATTGTGTAATCCTTAGCTATACCAAGACTACCCTTAAGATTATCTGCAGTTGTGACCTTGATTCTGCTATAATTACCAGGTTTAGTAACTACTGTAAATATTATCTTATCACCAGAAACACGGTGAGTAACACTGATAATTGAAGGTGTAGCCGCTTCTACCTCATAGTTAAAATATTCCTTGAGATATTTCCCGGTTGTACCATTTCTCAAATCAAATGCGTAGGTTGTATTTTCATTAGGTTCAGCCGCCTTGATTGTCCACACATAATTACCCTCAGCGTTTACTATGTACGTGCTTGCAACACCAAGGCTACTGCCGAGATTATCTGCAGTTGTTACCTTAATCCTGTTGAAATCACCTGATTTCGTAACAACCGTAAAGATTATTTTTCCGTCTGAGAACGAATGAGTTGCGCTAATGATTGTAGGTGTTGCAGGCTCTACATCAGAATAAAAATACTCCTTGAGGTATTTTCCCGTTGTACCATTTCTCAAATCAAAAGCGTAGGTTGTGTTTTCCGTCGGCTCTGTTGCCTTGATTGTCCATACATAGTTGCCATCGGAATTTATAGTATATTTACTACCAACACCCAAACTACCTCCGAGATTATCTGCAGTTGTTACCTTGATTCTGCTGAAGTTTCCAGATTTTGTAACAACAGTAAAGATAATTTTGTCATCAGAAAACTCGTGACTTACATTAATAATTGTGGGTGTCTGCTCCTCTACCTCAACAGTGCTGTAATAGTAGTTTTTAGCATACATTTTAGTATCAACTCGTCGACCGTCAAACGCATACTTTGTCACGCCAACAACCGCAGGAACAGAGAGCGTAAACACATAATCTCCATTCGAATTAATTGTGTAATTATTCGTATATGCGATATGTGAAGAAAGATTGTCTGCTGTTGTCACCTTAACTCTGTTAAAATCAGATGTAGTTATAACTGTAAAGATTACTTTGTCATCTATAACCTCGCTAGAAACAGACTTTATCTCAAATGTTGGTTCAGGTGCTTCTTCGGTCCTAACTATCAAAAAACTACTTGTATTGCTCGCATAGCAAGTATCAGTTTCTGCCTTGCGCTGATAGAACATATAGTTAGTTTCTGATTCAAGTCCCATGAACACATTGCTTGACTGCCAATTTATTGTGTCTTTTGAATATTCGTATCCATCAATTGCATTAAGTATTACCGTGTCATATGACTTACCCGAAAGCGTTGGTGCGTTCGGTGCAGACTGGCTGCCCTTATCCGTTTTCACAACAATAGCAGTACTACTCTGCCCAGCAAGTGTTGTACTTGTTTCAGCGTATCTCTGATAGAACGTATATTCCGTTGCATAATCAAGATTATCAAAAACATTGCTTGACTGCCAGATTACACCATCAATTGAATATTCACAGCCATCTACTGCATTAAGAACAACCATGCTTGAAGTAACACTCTTTACGGTCGGTGCATCAGGCACAAGCGTTTGAACCGCCTTGTCCGTTGTAACAATTATACACTCACTTGCACTACTCGGTTTTAATGTATCGGTCTCCGCATAGCGCTGATAGAATGTATACGTTGTTCCAGGCTCAAGTCCTGTAAACACAGTACTCTTCTGCCAGTTCACACCGTCAATGGAATATTCACAGCCTTCTGCTTCAAGAAGAGTTACGGAATCAAAGGTCTTGCTTGAATGTATGGGTGCAGACGGAACATAAGTCTGAGTTCCCTTATCAGTTCTTGTTGTCAACGCTGCACTCTTTTTACCAACATAGGTGGTATCGGTTTCAGCATATCTTTGATAGAACGTATATTCCGTTGCATAGTCAAGATTATCAAAAACATTGCTTGACTGCCATGTTTTACCATCCATAGAATATTCACAGCCATCAACCTTGTTGATAGTGATACTATGTGAAGTAACGCTTTCTACAGTGGGTGCGCTCGGAATAAGAGTCTGCTTTGATTTATCAGTAGTTATGCTCATTCCAGTGCTCTTATCGCTCGGTTCAAACTCATCATTTTCAGCATATCTTTGATAGAAGGTATATTCTGTACCTGGATTAAGCCCCGTAAACACATTGCTTGACTGCCAATTTACGCCATCACAGGAATACTCACAATCTTCAACCGCCATAAGTGTTACGGTTGTATCTGTAAAGCTTAAAATAATCGGTGCAGAGGGAACAGATGTCTGGACAGATTTAAACGCAACTGTCAAGCCATCACTAATTTCGCTTTCAAGCGCCAAGTCAGACGCCTTTACCCTCTGATAGAAAGTATGCGTCGTGTTAGGCGCAATATCTGTAAACACATTGCTATCCTGCCAATTTATACTATCGTTTGAATATTCAAAGCCTTCGGTATAACCCAAGGTAATGCTGTTGTGTGTTTTGTTTTCAACAACAGGCTTGTCAGGGGTAAGACTATGCATGCAATACGCACAAGTATATCCGCCGTTGATGATGTAGTTATGTCCCAAGACCTCCTCAACCACAACGCCACATGCATTACAAGTAACATGTTCTCCGCAAGAAACATCATCTACTATAAATTTGACTTCATCATCGCCGCTTGAAACACTTCCATTTTTGTTGTAAAATATACATATTTTATCTCCAACAGCAACATCCCATACCCTACAAGACCACGGAACTTCTCCCGAACGACTCATAACAACACTGGAGTTATATTTTTCATGTCTTATTCCAAACCAATCTCCATTCTCTTCAGTTGAAGTGGTAAATAAAATCCTTATTTGACCATCCTTTAAAATTGTAAATGTAGCAGTTGCCCATGCGCCATTAACTTTGTTTGTAGATGAATAAACACCATTAGTTAATTCAAAAGGGTATGTAGCTGAATTCTCAAAGTAATAACTATCAACATAGTGTTTATCCTCACAATATTTATAATCATAAAACCAAGTAGCACTATTTAATGTATCATTATATGATGAAACCGATATGTTTGCCTTATCAGAAACACTTCCTGTGTACCAAACACAACGGAGATTAGCAAATTCAAACGCATACTCGCCAATGCTTATAACACTATCAGGAATTGTGATGCTTGTAAGACTATTGCAATTAAAGAACGCATGACCACCAATGCTTGTTACACTGTCACCAATTGTAACGCTTGTAAGGCTGCTACAATCATAGAACGCATAACTGCCAATGCTTGTTACACTGTCACCAATTGTAACGCTTGTAAGACTATTGCAATTAAAGAACGCATGATCACCAATGCTTGTTACACTGTCGGGAATTGTAACGCTTGTAAGGTTGCTACAATACTCGAACGCAAAATCGCCAATGCTTGTTACACTGTCACCAATTGTAATGCTTTTAAGGCTACTGCACTTATAGAACGCCCATGAACCAATGCTTGTTACACTGTCACCAATTGTAACGCTTGTAAGGTTGCTGCAACTATCGAACGCACCATCACCAATGCTTGTTACAGGATAGCCACCAAGGGTTGAGGGAATGGTGATATCACCCGATATCGATGTATCAACATCGGTTATTGTTGCCTTTCCATCCGAAATGGTGTATGTATAATACCCCTCTATTTCAGTCGCTGAAACGGTGAACGTTCCGATGGGCGCAATGATCGTTGCAATAATTGCAATAACCAATGCTATACATAAAATCCTTGACTTGCGTAAGATTGACATAATAATGCCCCCTTAATGTTTATATAATAATTTTACTGATTTAAATCAATATTGTCAATGCGTTGTAAAATAAAAAAAACTTCAAAAATCCGTTTTTCCAGAAGTAAACGGACTTGGAGTTTTTATATTTATAAATTACATCATATTTTTGAATAGTCACAATAAGCAGGTCGGGTAAAAATTAACTCCCAACGAGAACTCTGGTGGTCACGTTCTTCCGGCACCATTAAAGAGGAAATGTGACCGCAATGTTATGTTTCCTCTTTAATTTTTGTTCATAATTGTTCGTAATATGATACAATCTATTTAACTATTGAAAATAATTTATATTTTTTATATAATGCATAAAAGGAGTTTGAAAAAAGATATCCAAAGAAGAAAGGTTATTTTCTTTTATTCATACAATAAAGATTAGTTATCGGAGGTAATTTTATGAGTAATTCATCGAATGAAAAAATTAATTTACGGACTGTTTTAATCAACATTTGTCCACTCCTCGCAATTGCTGTTTTTTACTTTTTAGGTTTTTATCAAACTCCGTTTATAATCCTCACAATTATATGGCTAACAATTAACAATTATCGTGTTTTTAACAAAATTTACTTATTTATCATCACACAGCTCATCATGTTGGGTTCACTTGTAATCTCCGACTCAATCAGAACAATCCTTTTTCATTTCTTTATAAGTGATGACTATGAGTCTCTTTTAATTAGTCAACTTTTTACGCAAATTGAAATAGCTTTTATTATAGCAAGCACTGTCATCGTTTCAATCGTAAAGTTAATATTAAAAAGAAAACGAAGTAAAAACAAAGCATAACCACCAAGCCAATGGTGGTCATACTTTATAGTTGAGCAAACCAAAAGTATGTGAAGCAGATGGTCGCCTCCGCTTCCGGCACCAATCAACTCTCGAAACTATATGTTTCGGGAGTTTTATATTGTATAAATATAAAAAATGAGTGTATTAAACAAAACAAAAGGCCCCTGACAATACAGACAAGGGCTTTTGTTTTTAAATATTATTTATACATTTCAAGCATGTTGAGAGCAAGTTCTTTAACTAAGTCTTCTGTCTGTTCGTCATACTCATATTCTTCAATAATAACAAGGCGTTCTGGTGTCAGACGAACGATTACAAACATATATTTTTCATTATACTCAATGTACGTATATTCCTGGTAAGCATCAAGCAAGAAATGTTCACCGTCATCAGCCTTTCCAACAACCTTTGCCTTAACTGTGACATCCTCACACTCACGATATTCAAGGTCATAAGTTTCTGTGCGTATGTATTCATTCTTTGCTTTTCTTGCATCACCGCCGCCAAAAATAACGACAATCAAGATTATTATCACCAGAGCAATTGCGCCGATTTTTATCCATTTGTAATTTTTGTTTCCGCGTATCTTTTGTAGTATTTCACTGTTTTCGATTTTCCCTTTTGCATCGGAAATAACGTTGTTAGTTTCAATTTTTGACATTTTGCATCCTCCATCTGTTTTATTCATTTTCTTCGGTTTGCCGCTCACATTCACACTGAGTTTCTTCGGTTTTATTATCACTCTTTTTTCCCGCTCCCGTAACTTTGCCTATAATGAAAATAATGAGAGCGATAATACCTATAATCAGCGCAATCTTCCAAGCAATCCACGCCAAAACAATACCGATAGCCCAACATATTCCAAACGTTATAGCAACGCTTGTGCAGTTGTAGACAATAGCAGTAATGCTGTTCATCAGCGCAAGGAAGATCGCAACACCTATTGCAAGACCGATAAGCACAATAATTGCATCCATATTCACGTCACCCCCTTGATGTTTGTAAACATTTTTTCAACCGATATGATCTTTTAAAATTTTTCTTATCCACTTCTCCGTATAACCATATTTTGTAGCAAGATGACGTATATTTTTGCCATCATACTCACTTATAATCTGATCTACTATAAACTCTTTACCATAAAGTTGTACAGGAAAAAACATTTGCGTACCTCTGTATTTCGAATGTATCTGTAACGCGCACTCCACACCAAGCAAATCGGCAATCTCGCTATAAACTCCATTTAAATTCTCGCTCTTGATATCTTTACCGCTGCCCAATAGTCTCATACCTCTCATATTGTCAATCCTCCTTGCACAATTATAATTTACCGATACGGAAGTTCATAGTTAGCGCGGTCAAAGATTTTTTCCTTGTATAGTTCCACAAAAAACAACCCACCATACGACTTTCGATCCTTCCTTCTGCAATTATAGTTAAGATGATGGTCATATAGTGGGCATCAATCATTTTTATTAAATTTTTAAAGAATTTTCACCTTATCGCCCTGTGAACGCAGCCACATATATATTCCCTCGCCATACGCTTCGGCTGAAATAACGTACTTTCCGCCGTCCTGCGAGAGTATCTTTGCTGTTGGCAAACGGTCAAGAATCGCTTCAAGAACTCCGGTATACTCAAAGGTTACCTTGTTAAGTGCACCCATATACATAAACTGTGTGCGTTTTCTGAATTCACCGTCGTCAAAACGATCTCTGTACGGAATATCAAAGGTTTCACCCGTTAATTTCAAATTATGTATTCTGTCAATTCGGAAGACAATCGGAGTATCTGTGGTACTGTTGGCATCATACACAATAAGATAAAAATAAAACTCCGAGAACAGTATTGAAACGGGTTTGACAATTTTGTGGGTATGCTTCTTATCCTGACGAACGTAGTCGAACTCAATCACCTTTCTCTCGGTTATAATACGCGACAAGTTCCATATCGACGATAAAAGTTCTTTTCCATGTTGCAACGGCAAATATTTATGATGTTCACTGCGAATTATTTCCTCCGCAATTTTTCGATCATTTGGAGAAATTTGCATTATAAGTTTTTCTATAAGAACGGAAATTTCTTTTTTGCTGAACGCGCGACTTTCAAGTATTATTTTACAAAGGGCAAGCGCTTCCTCATTGGTTAGCCACTCACGTGCAAAACGAACAAGGCGATAATTATTGTCAGCCTTATTATATACTATTGAAATTTCAACTTCATCAAAATGATTTTCGGATATATACGCGCGCAAATCATCAATATCCCTTTGCACTGTTTTAAGCGAAACGCCGAATTCATCAGCCAGTTTACGCTTGCTTACATTTTCGCCTTTATTGAGTCTCTCATAAATATTAAGTAAACGAAACGCTTTATTGCCTTTGTAATCCATAATTACATCCCCCATTCGTTACATACGAATATTATATACCACGACATAAAACAAAAACAACCCCTTGACATAAAGCAAAGAGTTGTTTATACGCAATTGTTTTATCATTGTACTTATAACTAAAAAATCTTATCAAGAATTCCCGTATGTTCCAAGAGGATTTTAATACCCATTATAATTAGCACAACACCGCCAACGAATTCGGCCTTTGACTTATACTTAGCACCCACAACATTTCCGAGTTTAACGCCCACCGCAGAAAGTACAAATGTTATCACACCGATAAAACTGATCGCAGGTACAATCCGAACATTCAAAAATGCAAATGTTACACCCACTGCAAGAGCGTCTATACTTGTTGCAACCGCAATCGGCAACATCGACTTAACGGAAAATGAACCATCAAGTTCTTCGTCATCATCCTTGGAAAACGCTTCCCTGATCATATTTGCACCGATTATGAGCAACAAACCAAAAGCGATCCAATGGTCAACACTCTCTATGTAATCTCTGAACGATGCACCAAGAAAATATCCTATCAAGGGCATAGCCGCCTGAAACCCACCAAAATACAAACCAACAATAGCGGAATGCTTAAAACTTACTTTAGTTACCGAAAGGCCTTTACAAATTGATACCGCAAAGGCATCCATAGCCAAACCAACGGCTAACACAAACAATTCAACTATTCCCATACGTTTTCCTCCATCCTTATAACTATCATATAATATTATGCAGATTTTTTTTACTTTTTCAACCTATTTTTAATTAATTATTATTTCAAATTATTCTTATGCATTATCAATTCATATTAAACCGTTCAACCGACCGTATACAACATTTTTCTTGACACAATTATAACATTGGTATTATACTATTGTAAATAACATTAAATTGAAAGGTGATTTTATGGAGATATTTTTTATCGTTTTGGCAATAATTGTATTCATTATACTGGTTTCAAATTTAAAAATCGTTCCTCAGGCCACTGAATACGTTATTGAACGTCTTGGAAAGTACAAAAAGACCTGGAGTGCGGGATTACATTTCCTCATTCCTGTAATTGATAGAGTTGCTAAAAAAGTAACGCTTAAAGAACAGGTTATCGACTCCCCACCCCAGCCCGTTATTACAAAAGACAACGTTACAATGAGAATTGACACCGTTGTTTATTTCAGAGTTTTTGACTCAAATCTTTACACATACGGTGCAGTTAACCCGTTGAGTGCACTTGAAAACCTTACCGCAACAACTTTACGTAACCTTGTTGGTGAACTTGAACTTGATGATACACTTACTTCGCGCGACACTATCAATGGTAAAATGACAGAAATTCTTGACAGTGCTACAGATCAGTGGGGTATTAAAGTAAATCGTGTTGAACTTAAAAATATTATTCCTCCCGCTGAAATCCAGAATGCAATGGAAAAGCAGATGAAAGCAGAACGCGACAGGCGTGAAACTCTCTTGGAAGCTGAAGGTCACAAAGCGGCCGTTATCACAAGAGCAGAAGGCGACAAACAAGCAATGATTCTTGCTGCAGAGGGTGAACGTGATGCAAGAATTGCAAGAGCGGAAGGTGAGGCAAAGGCAATCTACCTCGCAAAAAAAGCGGAAGCAGACGGTCTTGCGGCGCTCAAAGAAGCATGCGTTGACGAAGCGGTACTTGAACTTAAAAAATTTGAGGCATTGGTTGCTATGTCAAACGGAACAGCATCAAAAATTATCATCCCGACAGATGCGGTTGAAATGACAAAGAAGAACGTTATCTTCTCCGAAACATCAGGACTGGGAGATACAACAAAACCCGCTGAGAAGCCCCAAGAACCCTCAAAAAACGACGTTTGTTGTGACTAATTAAAAATTTAATGCGGTGCGGATTTTATCTGCACCGTTTTTTTATTATTAACAAATAAAAACGACAGGAGAATCCGCAATAGGAATCTCCTGCCGTTTTTTTAATTAATTACATAGCAACGTTAAGAATGAAGTATTCTTTGAGGTATTTACCTGTTTCGGAAGAACGAAGATCGAACGCATATGTTGTTGTTTCGCTAGGAATAGCGGTCTTAACCGTCCATACGTAATCACCATTATCTGCTACTTTGTATGTTCCAACACCAAGGCTTCCACCGAGGTTATCCTCTGTTGTCACCTTAATTCTGTTGTACTCACCGGCAGACGAAACAACTGTAAATACAAGTTTACCGTCTTCGATTGTGTAAGTTGCGGATTTAATGATTTCAACCTTCTCATAGCCGTCAAATTCAACTATAAAGTAGTTCTTTGTGTACTTTCCTGTTTCAGATGAGCGAAGATCGAAAGCATATGTTGCTATATCATCGGGAGCATCAACCTTAACCGTCCATACGTAGTCGCCGTTTGCCGCAACTGTATAGTTACCTACACCAAGACTTCCACCAAGGTTATCAGCGAACGATACCTTTATTCTGTTATAAGCACCTGCGGCAGATACAACTGTGAAGATGAGTTTATCATCCTCAACAACGTATGTTACGGACTTAATGTCATTTGTTTCAACAATCGGTTCTGCAGTAAAGATATAGTAATCCTTAATATATTTACCTGTTACAGAGGAGCGGATATCAAATGCATACTCTGTAGCAGATGTAGGAGCGTCAGCCTTAACAGTCCATACATAATCACCGTTTGCATCAATCTTGTAGTTACCTACGCCAAGGCTTCCACCAAGATTATCAGCGGTTGTTACCTTGATTCTGTTATATTCACCAGCGATTGTTGTTACAGTGAAGATAATCTTGTCATCTTCAATTGTATAACTTACAGACTTAACAATTTCAATGTCGATAATTTCAACTTCCTGCATAACGTACTTCTTCAAGTACTTACCTGTTTCAGAAGAACGAACGTCAAATGCAAATGTTGTTGTTTCAGAAGGAGCATTTGTTTTGATTGTCCATACATAGTCACCGTTAGCATCGATTGTGTAAGTTGTACCTACTGCAATGCTGCTACCGAGGTTATCGGCAGTTGTTACCTTGATTCGGTTATACTCACCTGCATCGGTTACTACTGTAAACTCAACCTTATCATCGTTAACGTTATAGGAAATTGACTTAATCGGATTTTCATCCTTAATTTCAACTGTTACTTCTTCATAGTAATAGTCATTTGAGTAAACACCTGTTTCGGCATCTCTACCATTGAAAGCGTATCTTGTTGTGCCGTTAACAGCCGGAACTGTAAGTGTGGAAATGTAATATCCATCAGCATCGGTTGTGAAGTTGGATGTGTACTTGATGTATCCCTTGAGGTCATCTTCTGTAGTTACCTTAACTCTGTTGTAATCGGGAGAAGTCTTCACTGTGAATACAACTTTGTCACCATCAATAACGTAAGTAACGTCGTAGATACCCGTGGGAATCTTCTCTTCATCTTCTTTCTGCTCACCTACTACGATTTCAACACCCTTAGATGTCAAATCAGCAATGATACCAGCGTTAACGTCATCAGTTATGTCAATGCGGTTCTTATCAAATTGTGCATCAAAAAGATATTCGAGATCTGCAATAGCGGCGAGTGACGTAATCTCGTTATCGGAGAAGTAGAGATAGTTTACGTAAGTAAGTGTGCTGATAGCATTGATATCTTCAATTGAGTTGCTTGCAAAGTTAACTTTTCTGATGCTTGACATATTCTGAAGCGCAGAAATGTCTTTTATTTCATTACCTGCAAAAGACAATGTAACAACATTTTCAAGGCCAGCAACTGCGGAAATGCTTGTAATATCGTTATTATCAGCAGCAAGAATGAAGATCTTTGTTGCATTTGCAAGAGCAACGATGCTTGTAAGTTTATTATCGCTTACATCAACATACTGGAGTTCTGCACAAGAAGCCAAAGCATCAATGCTTGTAAGTGCGTTATTGCTGAGGTCAACAAACTTAAGGTTTGTCGCATATTCAAGGCCGGATATGTTTGTAATGCCAAGACCGGAAAGGTCGATACCGTAAATCATAGCCATCTCGCTCTCGCTAAGTTCGCCGTCATTATTCTTATCATAACCGGCATTGACAAGAGCGTTCTTAAGGTTCCAGTCTGCAAAAGCAACTGCATCGTCCGCAGCATAAACAACAGCCTCTCTTGTAAGAGCAAATGTTGATGCGGCAGCGGGTGTAGCAGAAGTTACAATAAGTGTTGCGTTAGAAAACTCAACAACATTTTCGCTGAATCCGTTTGTTACGGTTGAACAGATTCTGAACTCAACATGATTGTTGAGATACTGATATGCAGATTCGGGGATTACAAGATCAACGTAACCAGAGGATACCGGAGAAGCGGTCGCAATACCGGTTGCACTTGCGGATGCTCTGTAGTCAGAAAGTTGGATACCCGCTGAACCGAAATAACCATTCGCAACGTCGATGCTGATTGAATTTACTGCAGAACCCCAACTGCTGACGTGGAGTCTGAGCACAACACTGCTTGCATTTGAAAGGTCAACGCTGCTTGTATCAAATGACACGAAACCTCTGATAGATTCGCCGTTGTACATACCTGCAAGACCGGCTTTGATTGTATCTGTACCATATCCGAATATATTGATACTTCCAGCGTATCCACTGTTGGATTTATCGTAGGAAATGTCTTTTGACGTATACTCATTTTCTACGATTACATATTCTCTTGTCTTAACATCTTCAACGTTACCTGCAGTATCCACGCTGAAGAATTTAAGTGTTGTTGTTTCTGTAATCTCGATGGGTGCTGTGTATATAGTAGAAGCGGTTGTAGGAGTAGAGCCATCGAGTGTGTAGTAAGTTGTTGCCGTTTCGTTTGTAGAAATAAAGACTAATAAGGTTTGGTCATACGTACCGCCCTCGGGAAGTGTTGACGTAATGGGAGCAGTAATGTCAATCTCACCAGGCTCAACGTAGTAATCAAGACCCGCTGTGCTTGCAAAGAAAGTGCAGATAAGTTCACTTGCATTCGGACCTGCCGGATATGTGTAATCACCGGCAACATTGCCGCCCGCCCAAGCATAGCCCATATCGTCTACAATATATTTCTCCATAACGGTCAAACCGTTTGTGTTTTTGTAAACGTATTTGCTGTAGCCTGTGAATGTTTCTTTATCAGAATAATTTGCTGTTACAGAGTTGTCGCCAACTTCATTGTCAAGAATGTCGTTTGCATCTGCCCACTGAGAAATTGTAATATCAGCGTTTACAGGAGCAAACGTTTCATCCATAGCACCATGGATTACGATTACGGGAGTAACTTTACCATTTGTGCCCATAGCGTTAACGATTGCATCTCCGGCTTCAGTACCGCCGTTTACCTTAGCGTTGAAAGAACCGTTAAGGCTGTCTGCGGATGCATACTGTGTACCGGAAACAACTGCAATTGCCTGAATTACGTTCGGGTTAGTTGCCGCAACGGTATTTGCCATAGCAGCGCCCGCACCAAAACCAACAGCATAAACTTTATCACTATCTATTGTATAAGTGGACTTGATTGTATTGATTGCATTGATTATATAAGCAGTATCACCTGCACCTGTCTGTGCAGCAGTGCTGTACCACTCCCAAGATGTGAGCGGGCTTGTGGATTCTGCAGAAAGGTAGAGAACGAGAAATCCTTTTGAATCGGCAATATCGTTCATGCCTGTGAGAAGTTCAAACTGTTCAGCGGTCTGACCGTCACCATGGAGCATAACAATCAAAGGCATTGAAACGCCTTCGCGGTATTTACCGGAAACGAAGAGTTTTGCATCCCTGCCTGCGATTGAAAGTTCAATGGATTCGCCTTCAGCGATGCTAGTAACAATTGTATAATCAACAGATTTTACGCTTTCTGCATTGCCTGCATTATCAACGCTGAAGAAATTAACTGTTGTGTCGGAACTTACGACAAATGTGCCTGTGTAAACAGGTGAATTTGTTGTAGGAGTTGATCCGTCAATTGTGTAATACGTTGTAGCATTCTCGTTAACGGAAAGTGTAACGTTGATAGGCTCATAATAAACGCCACCAACAGGTGTAACCGTTGTCACAGGTGCAACTGTATCAACAACAGGGATATTAATATCGTATGTAACCGATTTTACATCTTCCTTGTTTCCTGCGGTATCAACACTAAAATATTTAACAGTTGTATCTGCAGAAACTTTGAAAGGACCTGTGTATACAGTTGAGTTTGTTGTGGGATTTGTACCATTTGTTGTATAGTAAGTTGTTGCTGCTTCATTTACGGAGAAAGAAACAGTGATCTCACTTGTGTAAGTGCCTGCAGCGGGTGTAACTGTTGTTACGGGTGCAGTTGTATCGGAAGGTTCAACAGATTCGCCTGCCCAATAATCCTCGAAGAAATCATACATAATTTGAGTTGCTTTCGGGCCTGATGCGTAAGCGTAACTTGTACCTGAACCACCGGACCATGCGTGACCCATACCCGATACAAGATAATACTGAACAACTGTCTTGCCTGTTGTGGAGTCAACATAGGATTCAATTGTATAACTGTTTCCACTTGTCTTGTTGGGTGTTGTGTTAATGTTAGCGCCAATCTGATTCATAGCAAGAACCCATGACATAGCACAGGCAGCGCCATTATTTTGATTTACAGTGTAGTCAGATGTTCCCTGGAACACAATCATCGGCATAACCTTTTTATAGTTACCCATCGCGCTTACGATGTAACTTGCCAAATTAGAATTGCTCACACTTGTACCACTGGACATTGCACTGGAGTAGTTCATACTGGAAGCACCTTTATAAGGAATACCCGAGCCTACGCAACCACCCGAAAATACGTCGGGGTAACAAGCGCAGAGAAGGTGTGCCATAGCGGCACCTGCAGAGAAACCGAAGCAGTAAACCTTATCTGCATCAATGGAATATTTTGATTTAACGCTATCAATAATTGATACAATTGCCTTAGGTTCTGTACTTGTTCTTGACTGGTCACTATACCATTTGAAACAAGTCATCATATTGTTGGATGATGACTGCTGAAGATGAAGTACGATAAAACCCTTCTGATCCGCTAATGTATTGATACCAGTGGATGTTGCAAACTGACTTGCAGATTGCGTACATCCGTGCATCGCTACATAAAGCGGAACTTTCGTTCCCTCTTTATAACTTGAGGGGATGTAAATTGAGGAACTGATTCCGCTTACGGTACTACCCGAAACGGAAGATCCTGCGCTTGCCGTTGTAACTTCGGAAAGCGGAACAAGAATTACGGACAAGGCGATTATAAGGCTCATAAAAACCGCAATCGCTTTTCCGCCTCTTGAACGGACAAATGTTTTTTCCATAATACGTTTACCTCCTAAAAATACCTAACCTAAGAACGTAAGACATCATTCTTCAGTTTACATAATTATACACAACCCAGGTTCAATAAATCTTGTATTTTTTATGAATTTTATACACGATATTATTAAAAAATTATTAAATAATTTGTTTATCACCGCATTATCAACATTTATTTTTTTGTTATCCCGTGTAATAATGTTTTATTTAATTTAATTCTTGAATTGACGCAAAATATAGTATATAATGAAATATAACTATGTTTACTTATATAAGGATGTGCTATTCAAGTGAGCAGGACACACAAATTTGGATTTACAAAAGATGAATTTCTTTCATTACATACTCCGCCCGGACCTACGGGAGAAGATGTCGTTTCAGTTGCTGATGAAATGCTTAACGGAAGAATGTTAGTGATTAAGGCGGCTCCTCTTTACACCGGGTACACGTTGGATACTTTTGATTGGACACGCATACCGCCCGACGACTCTAAAGAAACCTATCAGATGTATCTTTTTTCGCTCTACCCTATCGGATATGCAATAAAAGCGTACGAATTGACCGGAGATGAAAAATACGTTCTTTTTGCAGATAAACTCCTTAAAAGTTGGCTTAAATTTTTCTCAGATCCTATATCATTCAGAAAATGTCCCGCTATGATGGGTAAGCATTGTATCGCGCTCAGAGCAGAAACATTGATTTATTACATTCTGGTAACAAGTGAAGCCGGGCTTCTTTCTAACGATTTCAGAAAAACAATCCTCAAACATCTTGAACTCCACATTGATTATCTTTGCGATCCCGACCTCTATGCTTACAACCATAACCATGGAGTCTTTCAGGACAGAGCGCTCATATACCTTGCTTGGTTCTTTGACGGGTCAAAAAAGCAAAAACTCATTGACCTTGCAAAAAAAAGGCTTATGGTTCAGTATAACTATGCATTTAGCGAGGAAATGATTTCTGTTGAAAACTCTTATGATTACCATATAATCGCATTAAGATTATTCAGAGAAATCGCCAATTTACTCAACTGGATCGGTGATGAATACGGTAAAACATTGCTTAATAATTTTGATAAAGCAACAAAGTACCTCGCGTATTTATTAAAGCCCGATGGATACGCTCCAATGATTGGCGACTCTAAATTGCATAGAGTTTCCAAAGCAGAAGCAAGAACGCTCGGTGGGCCGTTGCTATACGCTGTTACACGTTCCAGAGAGGGAGAAAAACCCACTGAAAAAGCCGCTGTTTTCCCAAAATCCGGCTATATGGCATCAAGACAGTATTGGGCAAGAGAAGATAGTTTTACCGGTAAGAAAAGAATGACTGACGCTATGTGGTGTATGTTCAAATCGGGTTACACTTCAATGAATCACAAACACGCCGATGACCTGTCGTTTATGATGCATTGTAAAGGACACGATGTATTCGTTGATACCGGTGTTTTCTCATACTCTTTTGCCAGCAAATACAG
Organism: Clostridia bacterium; assembly: GCA_017560255.1. GTDB lineage: Bacteria > Bacillota > Clostridia > Oscillospirales > Acutalibacteraceae > RGIG7273. The sequence goes on along the minus strand of JAFYOI010000055.1, from coordinate 88,330 downwards.
GAACTATTTCATTTCCGCTTTGGCACACAACACCGTAATCGTTGATAATCATTCCTACCCCGTTTCTCCATCTCATTTTAATACAACGGGATTTTTCGCGCACAATGTCAGCAATGGATTTTATAATTATGCGGGTGGTTTCAACAACGCGTACAGCGGAGTCGAAATCGACAGACATTTTTATTCATTTGATGAAACTATAATACTTTTTGACAACATACGTTCAGATGATACCCACACCTACTCACAACTTTTCCACCTTGGAGAAAATATGTCGATTGTCAGTGTAAGCGATACAGAGGTTTTACTTAAGATTGCTGATACAGACTATCACGTACTTATAACGCAACATCTTGGTAACACTACTCTCTCACAATATTATGGAGAAAACAAAGAGTGTAAATTTGGTATTATTTCAAATAAAATGAATACACTTGCTCCCATTAACACTCTGAAGTTTGATGTTTCCGGTTCAAATGTTGATATAATTACACAAATTTCCGTTCTTAAAAACTCCGAAAAACTTGATTGCACAAGGAAAATCAAGTTTACACAAAGTACATATTCATTTGATATTACTTGTTATAACAACGAAAAGTTCACAATCAGACTTAGCCCTTCCAACAGAATCCGTAATCTTTCAATAGTTACGGAACAAAACAATAACGTTATAAATTTTATCAACCGTTCAACAACTGATGTTAATTCAAAATTTGGTTGGGAAATATATAACGAGGATGGTTCTTTGCTCCATTCAGAACCATTAACAAACAACAACTCGTTCAAATACGTATTCAAAACAAAAGATGCTTTCAAGGTTTATGCAATAATGATTGACTCAAACGGTCAGGTGTATCGTGAACCCGTTAAAGGATTTAACGGTCAGGTTTTGGATAAAGTGACAAACAACATCACGGAAATAACCTATACAAACGAAGGTAAAACATTTACCTTTGTCAACGAATGTGACACATCCGGCATTAAATATTTCTGGTCTGTATTGAAAAAAATTGACGGTAGATGGAAAAACATCTATAAATCAAGCGAAACAACAGACGATTCATTCAAATGCACTTTCTCCTCTGATGGTAGTTTCAGAGTAAAATCAATTGCCGTGAATGAAAACGGAGATAAACTCAGTTCTTGCGTTGATATTGAAATTTAAAATTATTGTCCATGAGTGTTTTTTCGTGTAATATTATATATTTTGTATGACACACAACATATTGATTGGGCAAAACTAATAAATTTTGGCGTATTTCCGTTTTTAAACGTATTTTTTAATAATTTTGCTTGAAAAAATTGTCCGAATATCGTACAATTAAATACAATGTTAATTTCATAATTTTATATATGAGGTGATATTAAAGTGGCTAACAAAGAGATCAAAAAAGTTTTGGTTGCTAACCGTGGTGAAATCGCAATCCGCGTATTCAGAGCATGTAACGACCTTTCTCTCAATACCGTTGCTATTTATTCCAAGGAGGATGTTTGCAACCTCTTCCGTACAAAAGCCGACGAGTCATATCTCGTTGGTGAAGATAAGACTCCTCTTGGCGCTTATCTTGACATCGAAGGAATTATTAAAATCGCAAAGGAAAGAAACGTTGATGCTATCCACCCCGGATACGGTTTCCTTGCTGAGAACGCTGAATTTGCAAGAGCATGTGAAGCAAACGGCATCAAATTCATTGGTCCGTCTTCCGACGTTCTCAATCAGATGGGTGACAAACTCAACGCAAAGGAACTCGCTCTCAGATGTAACGTTCCGACAGTTCCCGGCAGCACCGACCCGCTTGAAAGCGTTCAGGATGCTATCACAAGAGCGGAAAGTTACGGCTACCCCGTAATCCTCAAGGCTGCAGCAGGCGGCGGCGGACGTGGTATGAGAAGAGTTAATAACTCCGAAGAACTTCCCGCTGCTTTTGAGATGGTTAAGAGCGAAGCAATCAAAGCTTTCAGCTGCGGCGATATCTTCATGGAGAAATTCATCGAAGAACCCAAACATATTGAAGTTCAGATTCTCGCCGACGAACACGGAAACGTAGTTCACCTTTACGAGCGTGACTGTTCTCTCCAGAGACGTTATCAGAAGGTTGTTGAGTTTACTCCTTCCATCACTATCCCCGAAGACAAGCGTCAGGCTCTCCTTGCAGACGCTGTAAAGATTGCTAAAGAAGTTAACTATGCAAGTGCAGGTACAGTAGAGTTCCTCGTTGATAAAAACGGCGACCACTACTTTATCGAGATGAACCCGAGAATTCAGGTTGAGCACACAGTAACAGAAGAAGTTACAGGCGTTGATATCGTTCGTGCTCAGATCCTTATCGCTGCAGGTATTCCGCTTTCCGATCCCAGAATCGGTATAAATTCTCAGGACGACGTAAGAGTAAACGGCTTTGCTGTTCAGTGCCGTGTTACAACTGAAGATCCCAAAAACAACTTTGCTCCCGATACCGGCAAGATTACCGTTTACCGTTCAGGCGGTGGTAACGGTGTAAGACTTGACGCAGGTAACGCTTACGCAGGCGCAGTAATTTCTCCGTACTACGATAGCCTCCTCGTTAAGATTACAACACGTGACAATACGTTCGAAGGCGCTGTTAAGAAGGCTCTCAGAACTGTAAGTGAAGTACGTGTAAGAGGTGTTAAAACAAACATCCCCTACCTCAAGAACATCCTTACAAACGAAACATTTATTTCCGGTAACTGTAACACAGGTTTCATCGACCAGAACCCGCAACTCTTTGAGTTTGACGAGTCCAGAGACCGTGCAAACAAGATTCTTACATACATCGGTGAGAAAGCAGTAAATGCTCCCATCGAAGTTAAAACATACGAAACACCCGTTGTTCCGAAGTCTTCAGGCAATCCGAGAGACGGTATCAGACAACTCCTCATTAAAGAAGGTCCCGATGCAGTTAAGAAGTTTGTTCTTGATCAGAAGAAAGTTCTTGTTACTGACACAACCTTCCGTGACGCTCATCAGTCCCTCCTTGCTACAAGAGTAAGAACACGCGATTTCCAGAAGATTGCAGGTTACACAGCCGATACTCTCGCTGATGCATTCTCACTCGAAATGTGGGGCGGAGCAACATTTGACGTTGCTTACAGATTCCTCCACGAGTCTCCGTGGGAGCGTCTTGAAATCCTCAGAAAAGCAATCCCGAACATTCCTTTCCAGATGCTTCTCAGAGGCGCGAATGCCGTAGGTTACGCAAACTACCCCGACAATCTCATCAGAGAGTTCATCAAAGAGGCTGCAGTAGCAGGTATTGACGTATTCAGAATCTTTGACTCACTCAACTGGTTGCCTGGTATGGAAGTTGCTATCGATGAGGCTCTCAAACAAAACAAACTTGTTGAGGCTACAATCTGCTACACAGGCGACATTCTCGACACAAACAGAGATAAGTACAGCCTTAACTACTACGTAAAACTCGCAAAAGAGATTGAAAAGAGAGGCGCTCACCTCTTGTGTATCAAGGATATGGCTGGTCTTGTTAAGCCGTACGCTGCTAAGAAATTGGTTGCTGCGCTCAAAAACGAAATTGGCATTCCTGTTCACTTCCACACACATGACACAAGTGGTAACCAGGTTGCTGCGCTCCTCCTCGCAACAGAAGCAGGCGTTGATATTGTTGATACTGCTATTTCCAGTATGTCTTCACTCACCAGCCAGCCGTCTATGAACGCATTCGTTGCCGCTCTCAAGGGCGATGCTCGCGACACTGGTATTGACCTTGACGCTATCCAGAAACTCACAGAGTACTGGGAAGCAGTAAGAACATACTACAGAGAGTACGAAGCAGGTCAGGTTGCTCCTGCTACTGACATCTATCGTTACGAAATCCCCGGCGGACAGTACACAAACCTTAAACCTCAGGTTGAAAGCCTTGGTCTTGGCGACAAGTTCCTTGAGGTTAAAGAGAAGTACAGAGAAGTTAACGATATGCTCGGTGACATAGTTAAGGTTACACCGTCCTCCAAGATGGTTGGCGACCTTGCAATCTTTATGGTGCAGAATAACCTCACTGCTGAGAACATTGTTGAAAAGGGTGCAAACCTCAACTTCCCCGATTCAGCCGTAAGTTACTTCAAGGGTATGATGGGACAGCCCGAGGGCGGTTTCCCGGAAGATATCCAGAAAATTGTACTTAAAGGCGAAGAACCGATCTCCTGCCGCCCCGGCGAACTTCTTGACCCGATTAACTGGGATGATATCAGAGCAATCGTTTCTAAGAACATCAAAGAACCCACAATGCAAGATCTTGTAAGTTACGTTATGTATCCGAAAGTAATGGAAGACTACTTCAAGATTCAGAAGAAGTACGGCAAACTTCAGAATATGGATACTCCGATCTTCTTCAAGGGTATGGTTCCCGGTGAAACAACATACGTTGATATTGAAGACGGTAAAACTCTTGTTATTCGTTACGTTGGTCTTGGTGACCTCAACGAAAACGGCACAAGACAGGTCATCTTTGAACTCAATGGTATCCGCCGTGAACTTGAAATTCTTGATAACGTCGCTGCTGAAACAACCGCAAAAGTTGTTCTTGCTGATCCGGATGATACAAAACAGGTTGGCTCCAGCATCCCGGGTATGGTAAGTAAAGTTAACGTTAAAGTTGGCGATGAAGTTAAGGAAAATCAGGTATTGGCTATCATCGAGGCTATGAAGATGGAAACAAGCGTTGTTGCACTTCAGGATGGTGTTGTTGGCGAAGTTCTCATCGACGTTGGTCAGAATGTAAAAGCCGGAGAATTGCTCATTAAATTGAAATAATAATCATATATAAAGATTACGGGATTAATTCAGTTTACTCCCGTAATCTTTTTTTATTTCAAGTCGTCACTATTCACCAAATTGTTCTATTATTTTATATTTTGTATTTACTATTGGGTATGTATATGTTATAATTATGAAAGTTATTTTCTACAATAATTAATGGGTGGTTTTTGGTTTGGTATTTTCAAATCTTTTATTTGTATTCTTGTTTTTCACACTCTGTATGCTTGTTTACAGCCTGATGAAGACTAATCATAGCAGAAACGTTGTTCTTGTTTGTTTTTCAGTACTGTTCTATTCCTGGACGGGATTGAAATACGTTTTGTTATTAGTCGGAATGGTTGCGATCAACTGGCTTGCTGGTATATACATAGAACAACAACGAGGAAGATTCCTTGCAAAATTTGCAGTAATTACTGCGGTTGTAACAAGTTTATTGCTCCTTGGAATACTCAAATACACCGGATTCTTTCTCACTAATATACAATCAATCTTCGGATTATCGTTTGAAGTGCCGAAAATCGTCTTACCGATCGGTATTTCATTCTACACTTTCCAATTATTATCTTATACAGTGGACGTTTACAGAGGCGATGTGAAGGGCGAACGTTCCTTCTTTACAGTTTTCCTTTACGCTTCATTGTTCCATCAATGTATTGCGGGCCCGATTGTTCGTTACAGCGACGTTTCAAATGAAATCTATAACAGAACAACAAACCTTGCTGAAATTTCAAAGGGCGTCACAAGATTTGCAATAGGTTTCGGCAAGAAGGTTCTGATAGCGAACACTTGTGCAAAAATCGCAGATTTGTTTATCCCTGACATAAGTGCAATTGATTCTGTACCTGCACTGGCAATATGGTTAAGTGTACTTATGTATATGATGCAAATTTACTTTGACTTCTCTGCATATTCAGATATGGCGATCGGCATGGGACTTATGATTGGTTTCCATTATAAAGAAAACTTCAATTATCCCTACACATCAAAATCAATCTCTGAATTCTGGAGAAGATGGCACATCTCTCTCGGTTCATTCTTCAGAGATTATGTTTACATACCATTGGGCGGAAATAAAAAAGGAATGGGAAGAACTATCGTTAACCTTTTTGTTGTATGGTTCTTAACAGGACTTTGGCACGGTGCAAGTTGGAACTTCGTTTTATGGGGACTTTACTTCTTCGTATTCATTGTATTAGAGAGATTGTTCCTACAAAAAGCACTTGACAATACCCCGAAAATAATTCCTTACATATACTCATTTGTTATCGTTTATTTTGGATGGATACTCTTCAAATATGAAGATTTAGGCACAATTGGTTCAATACTCAAAGGTATGTTCTGCCTAAACGGAAACACTTTCAGCAGTTTTGAAACACGTACTAATTTGCTAAGTTATCTGTTCTTCATAATTATAGTAATGTTCGCTTTCACTCCCCTTTTCAAAAATCTCTACTCAAAAATATTCCGTAATGAAAACACAAATACGCTTGTACGTGCTACGGGTAGTATTCTTGAAATAATTTTCCCCGTTGTAGTAGTACTTCTCTCAGCACTTTCACTCATAGGTGATAGTTTTAACCCGTTCTTATATTTTCAATTCTAAGTTAAGGAGGAATAAAAATGCAAAACTCAAAAATCGTAAATTTCTTAAAAATATTCCTCTTTTTTGTTGTGCTCGGTACAGTGGGTCTGCTTTCATTGATTCTCACACGACCTACAGAATCCGAATCGGAAAAACGCAAACTTGCTGAATTTCCTAAATTCAGTTTTTCTGCACTTCTGAATGGTAACTATGCAAGTGGTATTGATAAGTGGTACTCCGATACAATGCCTAACCGCGACTCACTCATTGCATTCAACAGCAAATTATGGAGTATAAAAGGTCTTTCTGTTGGCGGTGAGATTCAAGGAAACGTAGCGGGTGGCGATGAAATTCCGGACACATTTGTGCCAATTTTACCGCCAATTAACAACAATGAAAATAATAATTCCACATCAACTACGACAAAACCTGAAGAAACCGATCCCCCTATTGAGGATGACGATAAAGGCGAGACAATCAATGCACTTTACGTTTATAAAGATGCGGCATATTCATATTACAGTTTTGTCAAATCGACGTCAGAAAAATACGTAGGTGCAGTTGAAACGGCAGCAATGAAACTTGATGGAATAGCAAACGTTTATGATATTATTATTCCTCTCAGCACGGATATTGTACTTAAAGATTCTGTACGAAAAAATCTTAGCACAAGCGATCAGAGAGCCGCTATAAACTATATGTACAGCGGTTTCAACAAAACGATAACTGTAAGTATATTCGATAAACTTCGTGAGCATCGTGATGAATATCTGTATTTCCGAACAGATCATCACTGGACGGCACTTGCAGCATACTACACCTACACACAATGGGCAGACGTTAAAGGAATAACTGCGAATGAATTATCTAGTTATAAAACCAAGACGTTTGATGGCTTCCTTGGCACTCTGTATACGAAGACAAACAATTCCTCTGCATTGGGTGACAATCCGGACGAAGTAATCGCTTATATCCCCAACGGCACAAACAATATGGTATTTACTGATGTAAAGGGTAACCAGTTGAGTTGGAACGTTATTACAGACGTAACAAGTTGGGTTTCAGGTAGTAAATATAACACCTTTATAGGCGGCGACAATCCATTCTCTGTAATCGAAAACCCAACAATTACAGACGGTTCGTCCTGTGTAGTTGTCAAAGAATCATTTGGTAATGCGTTTGTGCCTTTCCTTGTTGACCATTATCAGTATGCTTATGTTATTGACTATCGCTACTACAAAGGAAACTTCTATAATTTCATCGAGGAAAACAACGTTTCAGATGTAATCTTCATCAATAACATATCTGCAACATCGACAGGCGCAAGAGTTAATGAACTTTCCAAATTGGTTGGTTATTAAAAGGAACATTAAATTATGAAAGACTCACGTTTTTCACCGCTAAGCGTAATTCTTAACACTTTCTTTATTTGTGTCATAGTTTACTTTATTGAATATAAATTTTTGTATTCCAAAATAGTTTTACTATTCGGTTCAATGATTGTAAGTACAGTATTCACAATATTTGCTGTGTTTTTTGCGCTACGCGTTCTTAGAGTAAACCCGTTTCAAATAGGCTTCATTAAAAATCCGGCAAAAATAACAGTTGGTGCAATTGTACCGACTGTTATTTTAGGAATTTGCGCGTTAATTACTTTATTTGCTATAAAGCATTTTATTTATGCGCATGGTTTCAGTTTGGAAATAAGTTTCAGAATAAGCACTTCAAAACTCGAAACTAACACCACGGTGATCTCCTATATAATTTCCATACTTGTTGCAGCCATTTCTGCATTTATGCTTGAGTCGTTACTCAGGGGGCTCATTCTCAGGGTCGCAACTGAACATTTTGGATTTTGCATTGCCAACATTTTAAACGTTACACTGACAATAACGTGGCACATGCTGATATATATTTTCAGTATTATCTTCACAAATATGTCAACGTCCACGTTCCTCATTTCAATCCTTTTTACTTGCATTATTTATGGCACGTCATCAGCAAGAAAAAGTCTGTATGTCTGGGCAACACAATCTATATGGCATTGCATATTTGATTGCTTTATATCGCTATTTGTAATTCGAAACGTTGTGCTTACGGTTAATTTACCTATTGATTTTATACCATCAAATACACTTGAAAAAATTCTTGTTTTTTTGACTTCGAATTCCGTAAACTCAAATTACCTTACAATCGCTTTTATCTGTGCAGTCAACATTTTATCACTTATCGTAATGATTATATATTATCAGTTGCTCAAAACACGCGCCCTCAAAAAATACATAAAACAAATGAAAGAAAATGATTTATAAAATAAAAAATCCGTATGTAAACCATACGGATTTTTATTTTTATTCAAGTCTGTCAGAAATAGAGTTAAGCAAACCGCCCTTTTCTATTATATTCTGAATAAATTCGGGGAACGGCTCAGCCTGATATTCATTACCATTTGTAAGATTTTTGATAACGCCCGTTGTAAAATCAACTGCAACTTCATCACCATCTTTGATATCCTTGGCTGCAGCATCACTCTCAAGAATTGCTAAACCGATGTTAAGAGCATTTCTGTAAAAAATTCTTGCAAATGTACTTGCAATAACGCAGGAAATACCGGACTCTTTGATTGCTATCGGTGCGTGCTCTCTTGAAGAACCGCAACCGAAATTTTTATCAGCAACCATAATATCGCCAACTTTAACCTTATTTACAAACTCTTTATCGATGTCTTCCATACAATGTGAAGCGAGTTCTTTGTGGTTTGCGGTATTAAGATATCTTGCAGGAATGATAACGTCAGTATCAATGTTACTTCCATATTTATGTACTCTACCCTGTGCTTTCATCGTTACTTCCTCCTTATATCTTTGATGGGTCAGTGATGTATCCTGTAATTGCGCTTGCAGCAGCAACAAAGGGATTTGAAAGGTAAACCTCTGACTCGGGATGTCCCATACGGCCTACAAAGTTACGATTAGTTGTAGCAACCGCACGCTCGCCTTTTGCGAGAATACCCATATGACCGCCAAGACATGGGCCACATGTGGGAGTACTTACAGCAGCACCTGCATCAAGGAAAATATCCATAAGACCTTCTTTAATACACTGCTTATAAATCTGCTGTGTTGCAGGAATTATAATACATCTTACGGATTTTGCAACCTTTTTACCCTCCAACACCTTCGCAGCGGCACGCATATCCTCAAGTCTGCCATTTGTACAAGAACCGATTACAACCTGATCTATTTTTACTTCACCGACTTCATCAATAACTCTTGTATTCTCAGGAAGGTGCGGAAAAGCAACAACAGGACGGAGAGTTGACAAATCAATTGTGTACTCCTCATCATAAACAGCATCCTCATCGGCTTCAAAGGTCTTGAAAGGTCTGAGCGCTCTGCCTGTAACGTACTCAATTGTTGTTTCATCGACGGGGAAAATACCGTTTTTTGCACCACATTCGATTGCCATATTTGCAATACACAATCTGTCATCCATTGAAAGACTCTTGATGCCATCTCCGAAGAATTCAAGCGAACGGTAAAGTGCACCGTCAACACCTATCATACCAATAAAATGAAGAATTACGTCCTTACCTGAAACAAACTCATTAAGTTTGCCTGTGAGGTTAATTTTTATAGCGGACGGAACTTTGAACCAGGTTTTACCAGTAGCCATTGCAGCGGCAAGGTCAGTTGAACCAATACCTGTAGAAAATGCACCAAGTGCACCATACGTACACGTATGTGAATCTGCGCCGATGATTGCATCACCGGGCACCACAATACCCTTTTCGGGCAAGAGTGCATGTTCAATTCCCATATCTCCGACATCATAATAATGAAGAATGTCATATTTGTCAGCAAAGCCTCTAACCTGCTTACACTGTTCAGCCGCTTTAATATCCTTGTTAGGAGTAAAGTGGTCCATAACAAGCGAAATTCTTGTTTTGTCAAAAACTCGACTTGCACCTGCTTTTTCAAACTCATTAATTGCGACGGGTGCGGTAACATCGTTTCCAAGCACCATATCGAGATTTGCTTCAATTAACTGACCTGCGCTTACGCTTTCAAGTCCGGCATGATAAGCAAGTATTTTTTGAGTCATCGTCATACCCATAATTCATAATCCTCCCAATTAAAATTCGGATAATTTAATTGTATTGTCGCCTCTTTCAAGGGCGGTAATACCAGTTCTTGCAAGTTCTGCAATTCCGTGTACCGACATATCGGCAACGAATTTGTCAATATCAAGCGGGAACCCTGTAAGTTCAACGGTCATTGTTGTGCTACCTATATCCCTTACTCTTGCGCCGTATTTAACGATAGTATTAAGTACGGATGGTCTTGTGCTTTCATCCGCATTAACCTTCATAAGAAGAAGTTCAATAGCGGTTGAATTCTCCTGAGTAAGAAGGATAACCTTCTTTACATCCTCAAGTTTAAGAAGTTGTTTTTGTATCTGTCTGAATTCATCCTTGTTTGCAACCGTAACGATAGTTATTCTTGTAAATTTGCTATCTTCAGTTTCACTCGCGGCAATACTGGAGATATTGAACACGCGGCGCGAAAAAAGTCCTGCAATACGGAGAAGAACACCGGAGCAGTTATTAACAAGTATTGAGATAATAAGTTTATCTTCCATTTTAAACCCTCCTACATTTCATCAACAGTATCTGTTACAGATCCACCGGGCGGTATCATCGGGAGAACATTGCAGTCAGGAGATACTACACACTCAACAAGTACTCCTTTACCATAAGCAAACGCCTCGCTCAACACGCTTTCAATCTCATCATCACTGCTTATCCTCATTCCCTTGATTCCAAATGCCTCAGCAAGTTTTACAAAATCCGTCTTTCGACCCGGACTTGTTGCGGCAAATCTATTTCCGTAGAATATCTTCTGCCACTGACGAACCATTCCGAGAACGCTGTTATTCATTACAACAATAACCACAGGGAGATTGTAAGACTGAACAGTCGCAAGTTCATTAAGATTCATATGGAAACTACCATCACCCGTGATAAGTACTACTCTCTTATCAGGCATTGAGAACTGCGAACCGATAGCAGCGCCCATACCATAACCCATTGTACCAAGTCCACCCGAACTGATGAATGTTCTGGGTTGTCTGAAATTATAATACTGAGCGGTCCACATCTGATGCTGCCCAACGTCAGTTACCATAATGGAATCGTTACTATTCATCTTAGAGATTGTTTCAATAACTTTCTGCGGGTTTACACCAATTCCGCCCGTTGTCATTGCTTTTCTTCTGTCATAAGCCTTGACTTCATCAGTCCACGGTCTTGACTTAACTTCATTGGTAAGTTCAAGGAGTGCAGAAAGAGCCTCTTTTATATCACCTGTTATATAAAGATCAACGTTAACGTTCTTATTAAGTTCAGCAGGGTCAAGGTCAATATGGATAATCTTTGAGTTATGAGCAAATCCGGTTCTGTTTCCTGCAACACGGTCGGAAAATCTTGCGCCAACAACAATGAGAACGTCACTGTCGTCAACAGCTTTATTAGACATATACGTACCATGCATACCGATCATACCGGTAAAAAGAGTATGATCGCTCGGGAATCCACCAAGTCCCATACTTGTTGAAGCAACAGGAATCTGAAGTTTTTCAGCAAATGCAAGAATTTCTTTCTGTGCACCTGCTGCGATAATTCCTCCGCCCATATAAATCATCGGGCGTTTAGCGGCGTTAATATAATCTGCGGCAGTCTGAATCTTATCAAGACGAAGTTTCGGCATCGGGTCAGGTTGGATTTTTGCTTTCGGTTCATATTCGCACATAAGCGCAGATACATCCTTCGGCACGTCAACTAAAACAGGACCTTTTCTGCCGCTCTGAGCAATTCTAAACGCTTCACGAAGTGTATCAGCCAGTTTTGTTACATCCTTAACAATATAGTTATGTTTTGTAATGGGCATTGTTACACCCGCAATATCAACCTCTTGAAAACTATCCCTGCCCAAAAGTGAAGTGGGAACGTTACCCGTTATTGCAACAACAGGAACAGAATCCATATAAGCGGTAGCAAGACCTGTTACGAGGTTTGTTGCACCTGGGCCTGACGTTGCAATACATACGCCAACCTTTCCGCTTGCTCTTGCATATCCGTCCGCCGCATGGGAAGCGCCCTGTTCATGTGACGTAAGAACGTGTGTAATCTTATCCTGATATTTATACAAAGCATCGTAAATATTAAGTACAGTTCCACCGGGATAACCGAACACTGTATCAACACCCTGTTCAAGCAAAACCTCCATTATGATTTCTGAACCATTCTTTTGCATTGGTATTTCCTCCTTTAAAATAAAAAATCTTCGTCTTTAAAACTTAAAGACGAAGGTTTAAAACCTACGCGGTACCACTTTAATTACTCGTTATCGAGTCACTCTACATATCAGGCACAAAGCCGAATACTACCCCGATAACGGAGGGTTGACCGTTATCGCCTATCAATTACTTTTCAGCGACAAACTCCAAGGTGATATTCAAGAGGGCAAATTACCGCTTTGCACCAAAACAGCGGCTCTCTGAAAACTTAACCTTCTCTACTCGTCCTTGTCAACGTTTTTACATAATTTTATATTAAAATTTATAGCACAAACCGCTTACTTTGTCAACATTTTTTCAAGCACAGCAAGTTTAACGCTTATACACAAAAGTTCGCTTGCAAGTCTTAGATCCTCAACGCTCGGGAAAGACGGAGCAATACGAATATTGCGATCATTGGGGTCGATTCCGTATGGGAATGTTGCGCCCGCATTTGTCAGAACCACACCCGCCTCACGACTGAGTTGGCAAACCCTCTTTGCACAACCATCCATTACGTCAAGACTGATAAAATATCCGCCCTTAGGATTGCCCCATTTTGCAATTCCCAGTTCAGCGAGTTCGTTTTCAAGCATTTCAAGAACGATATCAAATCTTGGACGAAGAATTGCAGCGTGTTTGTTCATATGCTCTCTTATACCCTGCGCACTTCCAAAATACTTAACATGTCTTAACTGATTTATGTTGTTATTACAAATGGTCTGAATCTTCATTCTACTAAGAATATCCTTGATATTGTTATCAGAAGCAGCAATACAAGAAATACCTGAACCCGGGAAACTTATCTTTGAAGTGGACGTAACTTCAATGACAATATCGGGATTGCCCACCTGTGCGCAATACTCAATAATATTCAAAAGTTCATCATCATGTTCACCAAGATGGTGAACACAGTACGCGTTATCCCAAATTATTCTGAAATCCGGTGCAGCAGGTTTAAGTTCTGCCAAGGCTTTTACAACTTTGTCAGAAAAAACTTTACCTTCGGGATTTGAATATTTTGGAACGCAGAACATACCTTTGACACTGCTGTCTTTTACAAGTTCGGTAATAAGTTCAACGTCAGGTCCATTGTCAAGCATAGGGATGTTGATCATTTCAATGCCAAGATACTCACAAATTGCAAAATGACGATCGTATCCCGGAACGGGACAAAGAAATTTAACTTTTCCTTGCTTTGACCACGGTTCATGACCGCAGACACCTTTTAACATTGCAGTTGTTACGTAGTCAAACATAAGATTAAGACTTGATGCACCGCCAATAATTACGTTATTACTATCAACACCGAGCAAGTCACCCATTATTTTTCTTGCTTCGGGAATACCTTCAAAACAACCATAGTTACGGCTATCAATTCCGGTGATTGTATCGTAACTGTCAATTTTCATACAATCAAGCATATCCATAGTCAGATCAAGTTGCTCTTTATTGGGTTTACCTCTGGACATATCCAAAACAAGATTTTTTCTCTTGAACTCAATATATCTTTTTTCTGTTTCATCCTTTAGGACGAGAAGTTCTTCCCTGCTAAGTTCACAATATTTCATACGATCATAAACCTTCCTAACCACAAAAACAACAAACTGTTGCTAAAAGTAGATTTTATTACAAAATCTGTCTTTTTGCAAGTTATTTTATACTATATAAGTCTAAATTTTACAATTTGTTTAAAACCTGTCCGATATTAGCGCCAAGATACCAGATACCATCTATGCACTCAACGTCGTAATCAACCAAAGTGCCGTCAATCAAATTAACGGAAATTGTTGCGTAAATACCGTTATAGTTTCTCACAATGCAAGTTTCTGTATTATACTGATTAAATTCATAATCAATAAGTTTATCTGGGTTAACATATAAATATCCCTCATGCTCGACATAAAGAGGATTGTCCCCACCGAACATCATTTCAATATATTCGTCAGCGTATTCGGATGTGAACGTTCCACGTAGCGAGGTTTCAAAACTCTCAACTTCATACTCGGACGGCTCAACAAAATAATAAATTGTTCCGCTTTCAGCGGTAAAAGATCTGTTACTGTATTCTACAGAAGAAAACACCTTTTTATATACGTCCTCCGCTTGTGTAAGAAGCGGGAAAATTATATAGTTAAATTCTGGCATCATATTTTCATCATCATCGTTAAAATCCGTAGGCTCTCCACAAGATGCAAAACTGAACAGCATAAAAATTATAGTAAATATTGCAATTACCTTTTTAGGAAATACATAATTTTTCATATTCACACCCCGATTTCAACATTTGTCGTATATGATACCACAAATATGCTTGTAAATCAAGAAATTTTGCTCTATTATAACAAAAAACATTGCCATTTCTGTTGGTATTATGATAATATGAATACATACGAACTAATTAGTGTTTGGAGTGACTCGATATGACTGCCAAAATCTATGATATAGCAATAATCGGAGCGGGCGCGGCAGGTCTTGTCAGTGCAATTTCCGCCGCACAGACATCTGATAAAATCAAAGTAGTTTTGCTTGAAAGCAACGATCGTGTCGGGAAAAAAATTCTTGCTACGGGAAACGGAAAATGCAATCTGGCAAACACCGATGAAGACGTTAAAAGCAATTACTTTAGTTATGATGTTTCATTCATTGAAAAAGTATTTGAAAAAATTAATTACAAAGATAATCTGAAGTTTTTCAGTGAACTTGGGTTAGTTTGCAGAACCGATGACGAAGGTAGAATCTATCCATACAGCCAACACGCTTCAAGCGTTCTTGACTGTCTTCGTAATGAATGTGACAGATTAGGTGTAGAAACGATTTGTTCATTCAAAACAAATTTGATAAAAAAGAATATAAACAATTTTATAATTTCTTCCGATAATTCAACAATAATCTGCAATTCACTTATAGTTGCAACGGGTGGAATGTCCTATCTGATAAACAAAAAAAGCCTCAGCGGATATGATATTTTAAAAAGTTTCGGTCACAAAACAACAGAACTGTATCCCGCATTGGTGGCATTGAAAACAGATGCACCGATTAAATCTTTGAAGGGAATCCGCTCCCCTGCCGTTGTTTCTCTTTTTGAAAACGGAAAGAAAGTTCAAAGCGAAAGCGGAGAGGTTCAATTTACAGAACACGGAATTTCCGGAATCGCGGTAATGCAATTATCTCAGAGGGTTTCACGTGGAAATGTGCAAAATAACAGAATCAAATTTGATGTTTCAATTGATCTTATGCCGTCACACACAGAAGACGAAATAATGTCTATAATTAATAGTAACGTAAAACGTTCTCCCGAAACATTAACTGTTGAATTACTCTGTGGAATTTTTCATAAAATGCTTGCCAGGGCAATCGCAATTAAAGCACTGAACGGAAGATTACCTGAACGCTCAAACCTTCTTACGCAAGAGCAGATTATAAATATTTCAAGAACAATAAAAGATTTTCGTTTTAAGGTAACAAGCACAATGGGATTTTCAAACTCTCAGGTTACGGGTGGTGGAGTGATGCTCGACACCTTCAGTCCGTACACTATGGAGTCAACTGTTGTTGAAGGATTATACGCTGTCGGCGAAGTGCTGGATGTAGTCGGCGCTTGCGGCGGTTTCAACCTCAATTGGTCTTGGTCAAGCGGAAGAATCGCCGGAGAAAGCGCTGCAAAAAGGAGCGTAAAAAATGATTAGAATAAATTCAATTAAACTGTCATTGGACGATAAAGAATCTTCGCTCAAGTATAAAGCCGCAAAAGTCATCGGCATTGAGGTAAGTAAAATAAATAAACTGACAATAGTCAGAAAATCAATTGATGCAAGAAAAAAAGATAACGTATTTTACACCTACTGTGTTGATATAGAAACATCAGTGGATGAAAAAAACATACTGTCAAAGAAGAATATTAAAAATGTTTCCATAGCAGAAAAATATACTTACGAATTTAAACAAGCAAAAAGCAAACCATCATCAAGGCCGTATGTAATAGGTTTTGGTCCTGCGGGTATGTTTGCTGCGCTTATTCTTGCAAGAGCGGGACTTGAACCGATTGTTCTTGAACGCGGCGCAGAAATAGAAAAGCGACAGAAAGCAATACACAATTTCTGGACAAATGCCATACTTGATGAGAATACGAACGTTCAATTCGGTGAAGGAGGAGCAGGAACCTTTTCCGATGGAAAACTGACAACGGGAATAAAAGACAAACGTTGCCGACTTGTTCTCGAACTTCTTTATGAGCACGGTGCACCTGAGGAAATTCTCTACATTGCAAAACCCCATATCGGCACGGATAATTTACCGAAAACAGTAAAAAGTATACGAGAGGAAATCATATCTCTTGGCGGTAGTGTACTTTTTGAAGCAAAGATGACCGATATCATTATTGAAAACGGTAAAATCAGCGAAATTTCATACATTCATAACGGAAAATATGAAACCAAAAATGTCAGTGCCGTTATTCTTGCAACAGGTCATTCAGCAAGGGACACCTTCCGCATGTTATATTCTAAACAAGTTAAAATGGAGAGAAAACCTTTTGCAATAGGTGCCAGAATTGAGCATTTACAGAAAGACGTTAACTTAGCGCAATTCGGTCAATTTGCAAATCACAAAAATATACCGTCTGCAGAATATAAACTTGTTTCTCACTTTGACAAATTCAAAAGCGCCTACACCTTCTGTATGTGTCCGGGCGGAGAGGTTGTTGCTGCAACATCAATCAATGGCGGTGTTGTCACAAATGGTATGAGCAATTTCCTAAGAAACGGTGAAAATGCAAACTCTGCACTACTGGTAAATATTATGCCGGAAGACCTTGAGGGAAATCATCCTCTTGAAGCAATCAAATTACAGGAAGAAATCGAAAAAAAGGCATTTATACTCGGCGGTGGGAATTATCACGCCCCCGCTCAACTTGTAGGCGACTTTTTGGACGGACGTATATCACAGTCACTTGGTAATGTTATGCCAACGTATAAACCCGGTGTGACTTTATGTAATCTTAACGAATGTTTACCTGATTTTATAACACAATCAATGAAACTCGCCATCACTGATATGGATAAACGTTTAAAAGGTTTTTCAGCATACGATGCCGTGTTGACCGCGCCTGAAACAAGAAGTTCATCACCTGTCCGTATTCTTAGAGATGAAAATTTTGAATCTCCTTCCGCGACCGGATTATTCCCTTGCGGAGAAGGAGCAGGATATGCGGGTGGCATTATGACCTCCGCTGTTGATGGCATACGCTGTGCGGAAGCTCTCATTGAAAAATATTCCGTATAATTCAACTCCGACTGCAAACAATTTAATCAAATAGGTTTGCGGAGGGATGGAGCGAAAACGCTCATTAGGTTATGGTAACAATAATTCTTTATGGTGATATCAAGGACAAAAGTATAACTTCTAAACTCTGTCGTCTTCTTTCAGACTACGGCGGAGTTTTATATTTTTCAAACTCCAAAGCAGTTAAATATGGTTGTGATTCCAACTTATCTTATTGTGTTTATGAATGTGATAATTTAAACGAAATATCAATACCCGATTCAATTGTAATATTCAAAAGCAAACAATCAAACACCGCACCACTTAAATTATGTCAAAACATTACAGCCATTATTGAATCTCATAATAAATGCGCTATATCTGCAATCAGTGGCAACAGCAACACTTGTGTATCATGTGGAATGTCGTCAAACGATACAATAACAATTTCATCGCTGAGTGACACGGATGCTACCATCAGCATTCAGCGAAGCATAATCGACATGCATCAAAATATAATTGACCCCTGCGAATTCACTGTGAAAATGCAACATTTTTGCGATGGTTACGTACTGTTGTCAACAGTATGCGTCATGATCCTATCTGACAGCAATTTGCTAAAAAAGAAATTAATATTATAGGGACAATGTTTGTTTACAAAAAATTAATACATTCTATACAATTTACACAAGTTTTTTTACAATTTATATAGTATCATTGTTATAATAGGCAATCAGAATTTCCTATTATATTATTGGTTCGCTAATGAACCAGAGGGGGCTTTCTTATGGGTATATTTACAAGAACATCTACTGAATCAAAACGAAGTACAAGGATTTTTGCGATCGCTTTGTGCTTGGTGATGCTTTTTTCAGCATTCAGTTCTCCGCTTCTCGATATTGAGATGACCGCTTCGGCCGGACAGACTGTTTCGGGAACAAAATCATTCAACGGAATTAGTTACAAGGTATTTGTTCCTTCGAGTTATTCCGCTTCAAAACCTATGCCCGCAATCGTTTCTATGCACGGTTGTATGCAACAAATGGATTCTTTCGGAACAACAACACGTATTGACACCTATGCAGAAAAAGAAGGATTCATCGTTATCCACGTACAGCAGTCCTCCTCTAATAACGCATCAAGTTGTTTCAACTGGTTTGAATCAGGTGACCAGAAAAGAGGATCAGGTGAGCCGAAAGATATTGTTGACATCATCAATCACGTTAACAACTCCTATAAGATTGATTACGATAGTATCTTTGCATACGGTTTCTCGGCAGGTGGCGGTATGTCCCCTGTTCTTGCGGCTACATATCCCGATATATTTAAGGCTATCGGCGTAGGCTCAGGTCTGCCGTACAAAGCGGCTACCGATATGACGGGTGCATTCTCCGCTATGATGAGTGGTCCCACGGTATCTGCTGATGCAATTGCAAATAACATCATCAGTGCAATGGGTTCTTACAAGCGTCCTGTTCCCGTTATTATTTTCCAAGGTTCTTCCGACTACACTGTAGTTCCGAAGAATGCAGAACTTCAGGCTCAGTCATGGCTTATTGCTAACAATAAGATGGGTGCAAACATCAACACAACGCCTACTACAACTAATGAAACAACAAGCGGTGGCAAGGCATTCACCAGAACTGTTTACACAGATGCAAACGGACGCAGGATGATTGAATCCTTGCTCGTTGACGGAATGGGTCACAACTGGTCCGGCGGTGATGGCTACAACTTCTCCGAACCCAACGGTCCGAATGCAACCGAATATATGATAAACTTCTTCAAACAGTTCATCGGCGAACAAGCAAACGTTCAGGCTCCTGTTACAACTGTTTCTCCCGCTTCAGGAACATACACATCCGCCGTTACTGTTTCTTTCTCAACGGACATTGAGGCTACAACCTACTACACGACGAACGGAACAACTCCTACAACATCTTCATCCGTTTATACCGCTCCTTTCACGGTTTCACATAGCACAACCGTTAAATTCTTCAGCGTAAGCAAGGATGGCGGAACAGAAGCGGTTAAGTCCGTAACCTACACAATCAATATTCCTGAAAAAGATACAACACCGCCTGTGACAACACACACTCCAGCGGCAGGCGTTTACTACGAAACAATCAACGTTACACTCTCAACCAATGAGAATGCGACAACATATTATACAACTGATGGCTCTACACCTACAACTGCCTCCAAAAAGTACACAGGGCCTATCGCGGTTTCATCCGATACAACAATCAAATACTTCAGCGTTGATGCTTCGAACAACAAGGAAAGCATTAAAACTGCAACATATACTGTAATAACGGACAGCTCAGAAGGCAAATATGAAACAATCTCCTCAAACGGAGTTGAACATAACATTTACATTTCGGGTAAATATCGTAGCGGTTATTCTATGCCCCTCCTTGTTATGCTTCACGGCGATGGTCAGACTCCTGAACAATTGGCAGCATCAACAGGCATGAATAAACTCGCAGATGAAAAAGGTTTCCTTGTCCTTTATGTTAAATCCGCAAGCAACAATCCTATGATTGCATGGGGTTGGTATACACAATCAGCACAAAACGGTAAAGGTGATGCCGCTTATATTTCTCAGGCAATAACCACCGCTATTGGCAGATACTACATCAATAGTGATAAAATCTATGCTCTCGGCTTTGGTTCAGGCGGTGCAATGGCAAATGCGGTAGCGGCTACAAATCCGTCACTCATCGCTGCGGTAGGCATCGTTTCCGGTACAACATTTGGTAGTGCGAACTCTTTGACACAGGCGGAACACGTTAAAGCAACAGGCGCCAATGTCTCCGGAAGCCTCATCACATCCGCTATGGGAAGCAATAAAGAATTCGTTCCCGTAATCGTTTTCCACGGCGAAAATGACAACGTTTTTGCGGCAAACAACGCTTCACAGATTATTGCCCAGTGGGCAACTGCAAACGACATTGCTGATAACGGAAAAGAAGATGGTTCAGTAGACTCTGTTGCAGATATCTCTTCTACAGCAACTGCAAACGGCTTGCGTTATACAAAAGAATCGTATAAGAATGTCAACGGCGACGTTGTAATGGAAAAATACATTATTCACGGACTTGGATATGCTTGGTCGGGCGGTAGTCTTGGCGGCAACTATGCAAGTACAAACGGCCCCGATGCAAGTGCTATTATCTATGAATTCTTCAAGGATTCAGAATACATCAACACTGACGTACCTGTAATTGAGGACACAACCGCACCTGTTACAACACCGTCACACGATTCCGGCACTTACGCTGACAGCGTTACAGTATCCCTCAGCACTGACGAGCAAGCAACAACCTATTACACAACAAACGGATCAAATCCCACAACTTCATCCGCCGTTTACACTGCTCCCCTCACTTTCACCTCTAACACAACACTCAAATTCTTCAGTGTTGATAATGCGGGAAACAAAGAGAGTGTTAAAACCTACACTTACGAAATCATTTCAAGTTCAGTTGCAACAGTAGAACTTTCCTACGATGCAAGTAACAGCGGTTACGCAGGTTATATTTATAACTTCGGCGCAGGCAGTGAACTTAAAGCAGGTCTCGGCGGATATATGCTTGGCGATTCTGTAAGAGCTTTTATCGCATTTGATAACAGTATACCCGTAAGCAGCATTCAATCCGTTGTACTCCGCCTTACAGTAGGCAACTACAACGAGGCGGTTACAGGTCTTAGTATCGACGTTAAGAACGGCAACTTCGGTGATGCACAGGGCGTTAAACAGACAGACTTTAACAAGGCGGCAGATGCAACCGCAATAGCGAGTGCAACACCGAAAACATCGGGTAATATCGATTTTGTTATTCCGTCAAGCGCATATCAGTACCTCAATGGTCACGTTGAGTTCAGAGTTTGCACTACTGTAACAAATGGTATTAACGAAGCAGTTATGACCTTCAGCAACGCAAAACTCATCATCACTTACGATGCAAAAGCAAACATGCCATCAACGTTTTCACTTTCAAGAGCGGTTACTGCTGCCGCTGACGATGCAATCACATTTACTGACTCAAAACTCAAAAACGCAATTATTAATGCAGGCGTTGATACAAACGGAGACGGTAATATCAGTGCAAATGAAATCGCTAATCTCTACGGTTTGGATGCTTCCAATCTTGGAATTACAAGCATCAGCGGACTTGAATACGCAGTGAACCTCAGATACCTTGACATTAGTTCAAATGATCTCACAGACGTTTCTTCTCTCTCGGGTTGCACAGCGCTCAGATATCTCAACGTAAGCAATAATAAGATCAGCAGCATCAATTCACTCAATGCCGATAATCTTTATATGATTATTGCTTCAAATAATAGTATTGCTGACATTTCAACGCTCAGCGGTCTCGATTACCTCGATACTGTTGATTTCGCTGAAAATGAAGTTTCTGACATTTCTGCACTTAGCGGTATGACTTCACTCAGAACACTTGACTTTACAAGTTGTAACATTGAAAACATTTCAATTCTTTCTACCCTCACCTATGTAAATCATCTTTATTTCTCAAGCAACAAGATTGCTTCAACAGACGCAATCAATTCACTCAATTATATCATTGAGAAAAACTTTGACACTCAGAATCAACCTCAACCGGAAAATCATATTATCTCCGCAACAGTTGCAAAAAGCGGCTACAACGTGATATTTACAGTTACAACCCTCCCCGGTGTATCTAAAATCTCCGTTAGCGGTAACGGCTCAACAGTAGTTTCTACACATCCCACGTCAAGTGGTGAAACAAACGTCTGGAAGATAACTTTATTCGCTCCTTCACACACTCTCACGTATACAGTTGACGTTTATGTAAACGGTGCTTTTGTAGGCGAAAACTATGAAGTTGAGGTTAAAATTGGTGAAGACGTAGAAACAGACGGCATAATCAAAAACGTTGATTACGTTGTTTCGGGTGATGAAGTTGTATTTACCGTTACAACTGCTCCTACACTCAACAGAGTTAAGGTAACAACAGAAGATGCGCTTTCTTCCTACCTTGCTTACTCAAGCAAATACACCGTAAACAAAGACGGCGACTATGTATTTACGCTCAATATCCCCGTAACAATCGGAACAACAAAATACGTATTTGACGGCAGAAGCGCAGAAACCGGAAAGTACGTTAAAGAATACTTCTACAAAACAGTTACAGTTGAAGAAACTGCTCCTGAAACAAGTAATATTGTTTCGGTTAGTCATGAATTCTCTGATGACAGACTTATTTTCACCGTCATCACTTCAACAAATGATTTCACCAGAGTGAAAATATCTACTGCGGATAATGCAAACGGTAGTCTTGGCGTTGGCGCATCATCAACAGTCAATGCCGATGGAAACTACGTATGGATCATTAAAATAACAGCACCCACAGAAGATACAAGTTATGCTTTTGATCTTCGTTCCGCCGAAACAGGAAAATACATCAAAGAATATTTCTACTATGATGTAGCAGTTCAGGCAGCGCCCGAACCCGTTATCAAATCCGTAACACACGAGTTTATTGATGAAAAACTAATATTTACAATTACAACTTCCGCAGGTAACTACAACAGAATTAAACTCTCGTCTGCAGACAATCTTGCAGTAAGTCTTGCAGTTGGTGCTTATACGGTAGCAGCAAACGGTGACTACGTATGGACAGTTAAAGTTATAGCACCGACCGCAGATACAAGTTACGCTTTTGATTTACGTTCTTCCATTACGGGAAAATACTTCAAAGAGTATTTCTACTACGACGTAACAATTCCCGTAAACGTTAACCCGATTAAATCGGTATCTCATACTTTTGCTGACGGTAAGGTTATATTTACAATCGTATCCGCTTCCGGCGAATTTAACAGAATTAAAGTTACAACCGAAGACAACCTCAGCGGAAGTCTTGGTATTGGAACTTATACTGTTAATGCAAACGGTGACTACGTTTGGACTATAAAAATCGCCGCATCCGAATATGAAACCACCTACGCGTTTGATATTCGTTCAGGTGCAACCGGAAAATACCTCAAAGAGTATTTCTACTATGACGTTGAACCGCAGACATCTTTTGTCAAATCTGTTAATTATGAAATAGCAAATGACAAAATAATTTTCACAGTAGTTACAGGCAGTGGAAACTACGGCAGACTTAAACTCACAACCGCAGATAATCTTGGCGGAAGCATTGCAGTTTCCACAACATACACTATTAATGCTGACGGTGACTACGTATGGACTATCAAAGCCGATGCACCCGATTCAACAACTAAGTATGCGATTGATGCACGCTCATTGGCAACCGGCAAATATCTCAAAGATTATTACGTTTTCACTATAACCCTTTAATTAATCGAAGCGCCATTCATCAGAATGGCGCTTCATTTTTTACATATAAAAACGGCAGAGCAAAAACTCTGCCGTTAAATTTATTACCAGCGTTATTCACAGTCAGTTTCTTTTTTTATCCCAAATATCATTCTCAATATTCCTCGTAAAAATTTAGGACTCTTTACAACGACGACTTTCACATATATCCCTCCTTTAACTATGCTTTGTCAACAGGTTAAATCCCGTTAAGACTAATGCAATTGCCAAGATGATTACCAAAATTTTAGCAGAAAGCCAGAAAGAGATAAGTATGCCTATGCCAAACGCCGCGTAAAAAGCGCCTTTTAAACATTCCGTTTTACGCATTATGTATCACCCCGAAAAACAGTCTGATAATACAATATATGACCGTTTTGAATAGAGGTGATTATTTATTCTCCCATTCTTTTATTTTTTTAGCATCTTCATAGAGAGAAGTATAACTATTGTATCTTGATTTTGCAATTTTACCATCATTGAGTGCTTGTGTGACTGCGCAACCCAAATCATTAATATGAGCGCATGAAGTAAACCGACATTTGCCCAAAAACGGCTTAAACTCCCTGAAACAATATGCAAGGTCTGCCTTAAAAACCTGTTCGCAACGTTCCATATCTACAGAAGAAAAACCGGGTGTATCAGCAATATACCCATCACCAATTTTAAAAAGTTCTACGTGACGTGTGGTATGCCTACCTCTGCCCAGTTTTTCACTGATTTCGCCGGTTGACAAACCGAGTCGTGAATCGATTTTGTTGAGCAAGGTAGATTTTCCAACGCCCGAATTACCCGTAAAAGCAACAACTTTTCCATTGAAAAACTCTTTAATCTTATCGACTTCGTCGTTTGAGAAAACATTAAATCCCGAATCAGAGTATATTTTTTGAATATCCTCACCGCAGACCAAATCGTTTTTTGTTACGATAATTATCGGCTCAATACCTTTATTTTCAGCGATTGAAATCAATTTATCAATAACAAGAAAATTAGGCATCGGTGAGCAAGTAGACACAACAATCGCTAATACGTCAATATTGGCAAGCGGGGGCCTTACAAGGCTGTTTTTACGCTCCAATATATCGTCAATGGTATTTTCGCTCTGCTCCTTAACAGAGATTGTTACAAAATCTCCTACAAGCGGGGTAATTCGCTTTTTCCGCAGTATACCCTTAGCCTTGCACTCATAAAGCGAGCCGGCGGCTTCTACGTAATAGAAACCGCCTATACCCTTGATTATTCTGCCTGTAAATTTTTCTGTCAAATCACTAAGCATAGAATAAACTTCTCCAAAAATGTATTAATTGTTTTCAAGACTGCCAGATTATGACAAACTTGATAAGTAGTCTTCACCATATACGACTGTAAGACGAACCGTTACATCGCTTGTCAGGTAAACTTCGTCACTAGACTCAGGATACTGCGCGGAAACAATTGGTGCCGCCGCACCCTCAATGGTAACTCTTTCGACTTCAACAGTGAAGCCGTACGATTCAAGAAGATCTCTTGCCTCCTGAATTCCCCTACCCGTAACATCGGGAATATAAGAATAAACGTAGGAAGCCGCATTCTCCATTTCACCTGTTTTAAAGTCAACGTCACAAACAAAAATCACCTTATCAATACGTGAAGAAACAACGTGAACCTCATATCTGTACGGACCCGCTTCAGGGTCAATTGTATTTGAAACGTTTGTAAGATCGATTGTTATCTTATTACCCGCAAGAAGCATTCCTTTGAGAGTCATATCATCCTGACGCTGGCTGTTACAGTAAACAACTATATCACCCTCCACTCTGGTTGGGAATTTGGGCAATGTAATCTCCATGACGGGTACTTTAACTCCATTACTGATTACAAGGTCGATTTTTGCCCCTTTCTCAACCATAGTATCACCCTTTATCGCTTGAGTGATTACCATTCCCTTAGGGTAATTACTATTCGACTCCGTTACCTCTCCGACTTCAAGTCCTGCAATTTCAAGCGCTCTTACAGCATCCTCGTAAGTCTGGAACTTAACGTTGGGAACTTTGTTGGTTTTTGTATTGCCTTGTTCCTCATTAACATATACGGTAACCACCGACTTTTTGTAAACAAGCGTATTATATCCAGGCTCTGCGCGAATTACAGTACCCGGCGCATAAAGTTTGTTGTCTTCTCTTACAACCTTAATAACAAGATCAGCAATATTAATAAGTTCGGTTGCTTCTTCGAGAGTCTTTCCTGCAAGATTTGGAACTCTTGTTTCATCACCCGCCGTACCTTTACTTATTGTAACGGTAATATTCGTACCCTCTTTTATCTTTTCTCCAACAGATATCGACTGCCCGATTACGGTTCCGATGGGATGAGTATTATCATATTTCTCTTCAATGACAATATTACCAAAGAAGTCACCGTACGAACCTTCAACTTCTTCATACGTCTGACCAACAAGATCGGGACATTCATATTTATTACCGCCACTTGCCGTTGCAATAAACACAATGAGTAAAACAATACAAACGGTAACACACGCAATAGCGATATATTTAAGTAGTTTGAGTTTACTCTTCATCTGTCTCGTGACAATTTTATTTTCGCTTCCGTTTTCTTTTTTGTTAAGTCCTGCTTTAACTTCGTTTACGTCAATATGACGTGTCGGCTGATTATCCGCAAAATAGTCGTAATTAAATCGGACGTTTGGATTCTCTTTGAACATTTTGAAGTCTGCAAGCATTTCGGAGGCGGAAGAATATCTCTCAGCAGGATTCTTCTTCATCGCTTTCATTGTTATCTCTTCAAGCGCGGGCGGAATATCGGGATTAAGTTCTGTAGGTTTCTTTGCATCCGCCTGAAGTTGCATAATCGCTACTGAAACCGCATTATCGGACTGGAAGGGCACTTGTCCCGTCAGCATCTCGTAGAGCATTACACCAACAGAATAGATATCCGCTCTCTCATCAGTTGTTTCTCCCCTCGCCTGCTCGGGACTGATATAGTGAACAGAGCCAATAGCCTTACCCGTCATTGTTTTTGTTTCGCTACGGCTGAATCTTGCAATTCCAAAGTCGGTAACTTTGATTGTGCCGTTGTGAAGCAACATAATATTCTGTGGTTTTATGTCCCTGTGAACGATTCCCTTATCGTGAGCGTGCTGCATTGCCTTCAAAATCTGGGTTGTGAAGTGCACAGTTTCCTTATAAGTTAGTTTACCCTGTTGCTCGATATACTCTTTAAGAGAAATACCATCGATGTACTCCATAACCATATACTGAAGTTTATCGCCAAAACTTACGTCATAAACCTTTACAATATTGGGATGGGACAACAACGCGACTGCTTTGGATTCGTTTTTAAATCTTCTTCTGAAATCTTCATCAGCAAGGAATTCATCCTTCATAACTTTGATAGCAACTGTTTTCTGCGACATATTGTCATACGCCTTATAAACAACCGCCATACCACCTACGCCGATAATCTCTTGAATTTCATAGCATCCGTTAAGAGTTTTTCCAACGTAATTATCCATTTTATCACTCCTTATCTCGTCAACACTGATTAAGCCGTAACAGCAACGACCGTTATGTTGTCGCTGCCTCCGTTTTCGTTAGCGCGTTCAACCAGTTTTTCTATAAAATCACATGATTGATTATCTTTTACAAGACCATATATCTCTTCATCAGAAACGTTATTTGTCAGTCCGTCTGTACACATAAGAAGTATGTCACCCTCACACATATCTAGTTCAAAATAATCCGCCTGAATATCTTCGTGTATTCCTACTGCATTTGTAATTATATTGCGATGAGGATGTGTTTTTGCCTCTTGCGCTGTCAATTTACCATAATCTATCATCTGCTGAACAAGCGAATGATCTTTGGTAACCTGCGTTATACCGGAATCATTCAAAACATAGGCGCGGCTATCACCTACGTTTATAATGTGCGCAACATTCTTGACTATAATTGCCGCAACCGCAGTTGTACCCATACCATCAAGTTCATCATTTAATTTTGCCATATCGTAAACATTGACGTTAGCGGCACTTATGGAAGTCAAGAGTAAATTTTTAACCGAGCGGCTGCTCATATTTTTTTTATACTTTAGGTTTATATTATCACTTAAAACTTTAGCGGCGGTTGAACTTGCAATATTGCCGCCTGCATGACCGCCCATACCGTCACAAACAACAGCCCAGATCATTCCCGAATCGTGCTCACCCGCACAATAGCAGTCCTGATTAGTAGATCGTACACGGCCTATATCGGTCTTACCAAGTATTTTCATGTATTCTCCCCCCTACTGTCCATCGTTGTTTTTCTTAACTGTCCACACGATGCATTTATATCGGAACCAAGAGTCCTTCGGACAGTTGTATTGATTCCGTTATCATTAAGATAATCGCAAAATTCTTTTACGTTCTTTTTATTACTCCTCCTGTATCCACTCTCAGCAACGGTATTTACCGGTATCAGATTAACATGACACACCATTCCTTTGAGCAAATTGACAAGTTGAGCGGCACACAATGCACCATCGTTTACACCATCAATCAGTGCATATTCAAACGAGATCCGTCTGCCCGTCTGTGCAAAATAATATTTACATGCTTCTATAACTTCGTTTACACCCCAACGCCTGTTTATTGGCATTGTCTTTGAACGTAACTCATCGTTCGGCGCGTGTAATGATAACGAAAGTGTCAGCTGAAGTTTTTTGTTGGCAAGTTCATAAATTTTTGGTACTATGCCGCAAGTTGAAAGCGAAATATGTCTTAAACCTATGTTCACTCCGTTTTCGTCGCTTACAAGATTGAGGAACCTCATAACGTTGTCATAATTATCAAGCGGTTCTCCCATACCCATAAGTACGATATTGGAAATTCTCACACCCGAGTCTCGCTGGGCGGAGTATATCTGTGCAAGCATTTCAGAAGCAGAAAGATTGCGACGGCATCCTCCGATTGTTGACGCGCAGAAAGTACATCCCATTTTACATCCAACTTGAGTTGAGATACAGATTGAATATCCGTGCTTATACTGCATCAATACGGATTCAACAAATTCACCGTCATTCATTTTGTAAAGGTATTTTATCGTGCCATCAATTGATGATACAAGTTTTCTTTCCACTGTGCAAGACAAGATTTCAAACTGTTCATTCAATTGCACTCTCATTGACTTATTTATGTTTGTCATCTCGTCAAAACTTTGAGCAAAGTGTTTATGAATCCATTCATAAACCTGCTTAGCCCTGAATTTAGGGAGATTTATTTTGGAAAATGCTGATATAAGTTCATCGAGTGACAAAGATGCGATATCAATTTTTCCCACAATTCTCCCCCCGCTCTACTGTTTTTTCACCATTGTACAGACAAAGAATCCGTCTGTTGAATTCTTATGAGGCATAAGTGTCACCATCTCGTTATTACGATAACAATCAAGATTGGTTAAACACGGAACAATATCAAAATCAGAGTTGTCAGCAAGAAAACGTTCAATAACGCCTTCGTTCTCATCACGATTAAGCGTACACGTTGAATAAACAAGAATTCCTTTTATTTTAACATATTCTGCAGCATTTTTCAATATTTGCAACTGAATATCCGGAAGCCCCGACACTTCCTCAGAAGATTTATATCTTATTTCGGGCTTTCTACGGATTGTACCAAGCCCGGAACAAGGAGCATCGCACAAAACTCTGTCTGCCTTTATCTCGTTTTGATCAAAAACGGATGAATCTCGAACACGTGCGTTGATAATTTTTATACCAAGTCTATCCGCACTGCTTTTTATCAAATCAATCTTATGGTCATAAAGATCATACGAGCGAATTTCACCCTTGTTATTCATAAATTGAGCCGCAGTGAAACTTTTCCCTCCGGGTGCGGAACACATATCAATAATAATTTCTCCGCTTTTCGCATTCAATGCCGCACAACACAATTGTGAAGCCAAGTCCTGAATATGAAAATACCCCTTTTGATAAAGTTCGTTTTTATTCAGTGAATCAAAATTCTTTATCATAAGCGCATCGGGCGCGACATCTGTTTCCTCAACGTCAACACATTGAGATAAAAGAATATTTTTAAGTTCTTCTTTGGTCGTTTTTAAATTATTAACTCTTATATAAATAGGCGCTCTGCCAAAAGAATCCTCTAGGATAGCGATTGCATTTTCTTTACCGTAAGAATCAATGAAAAGTTTTGCAATCCATTTTTCAACCGAATATCTGACACTCAGATACTCAATTAAGTCTTCCATATCAGGATATATAACGTCGGTTTTTGATGCTTTTCGCAAAATAGCGTTAATAAGTCCGGATGAATATTCACATCGGTTACTTTTTGCAAGTTTGACAGACTCATTAACAGCCGCTGAATCGGGTACTTTATCCATAAAATAAAGTTGATACACGCCCATTCGCAAAATCGTCAAAACATCTGCTTTAAGCCTTTTTATAGACTTTGTAAGAAAACGTGAAATCTGATAATCAAGCGTTATCTTTCTCTCCAAAACACCGTAAACAAGGGCAGAAACAAAAACGCTGTCTTGATGGGAATATTCAAGTTTTTTCAGCGCATTATCGAGCGCCTTGTTGGAAAACGCTTTATCTTTCTCAACTTTCATCAAGATTTCAAATGCCGTTTGTCTTGGAGTTTTCATTTTATCTTCTTCTCCTGTTTGCAAGTGCAACGTAATATAAAAGTGTCATAATCGAAGAAATAAGAGCGGCAACATAGGTTAATGCAGCAGCGCTCAAAACCTTGCGCGCTCCAACGCATTCATCATCACGTAACATTCCCGAACTTCTTATACTTTCCATAGCCCGCTTGCTTGCATTAAACTCAACGGGTAAAGTTACCAGTTGTAACACAACAACGAGCGAATAAAGAATGATACCGATTAAAAACAATGTCTCGGAAAAATAAAAAGTATTCGCAAATATAATACCAAGTACAATCAGTATCAGTCCGAGTTTTGAACCGATATTTGTTACGGGAATCAACATGTTACGCAACTTAATGGGGGCATACTCCCTGTCGTACTGAATTGCGTGGCCTACCTCATGACAAGCGATGCCAATAGCGGCAATTGTTGTCCCCTCATAAACGTCCTTTGAAAGTCTTATAACGTTCTCATTAGGTGAAAAATGGTCTGTTAAATTGCCCGACGTCTGTTCTATTCTGACGTTATAAACGCCCGCATTTCTGAGCGCTTCCTGGGCCGCTTGCGCACCTGTAATTCCCCTTGAGTTTCTTATCTTTGAAAACTTATTATAAGTTGATTTAAGCCTAAGTTGAACAATTAGTGTGATAATTATCGCCGGCAACATAAATACCAGATAATTAAAATTAAAATACATAAACTATTCCTCTCCTAAAATTGTACCGACCGCAATCGGATGACCTCTCAGGTAATCAGCAGCAGCCATTGTCTTGCCGTTCTCCCCTTGAACCATAACGAGTTCAAGTGCTGTATCTTTACCGCAAGCGACAACGAGCCTCTTTTTGCTCTCTATAACCTCACCGAATTTGCCTTTGCCTTCGCAACATACCGCCTTATGAATTTTAATCAACGATGTGCCAACTGTTGTCTTTGCAATATAAAACGGGTTGAGTCCTCTGATAAGGCAGTCGATTTTTCTACTATCCCAAGACCAGTCGATATTCGTCATACTCTTGTTAAGCATCGCCGCATACGTTGACTCTCCGTCATTTTGTGCCACAGCATTCAAACGGTAATTTTCAATATCATTAATGACTTTAACAACCAATTCAGCGCCAAGAATACCTAGTTTTTCAAACATTGTTCCCGCAGTATCGGTATCGGTTATCTCTATCTCTTCAATACAGAGAATATCTCCCGTGTCAAGTCCTTCCGCCATCTGCATAATGGTTACACCCGTTTTCTTTTCGCCATCGATAACGGCACGCTGGATGGGTGCAGCCCCCCTATATTTTGGAAGAATCGATGCGTGCACGTTGATACATCCATATTTAGGTACATCAAGAATCTCTTTCGGCAAAATTCTGCCGTATGCCGCAACAACAATCAAATCGGGCGACATACCGTGTATGAGAGATATTTCTTCTTCATTTTTCAAGGATAACGGCTGATACACTGTAAACCCTTTATTTAAAGCGTATTCTTTAACTTCGGACGGCATCAGTTTGTGTCCTCTGCCTTTAGGTTTATCAGGTTGAGTATATACAGCGCATATTTCGTGCCCACTGTTAACTATTCTGTCAAGAGATTTAACAGCAAAATCGGGTGTCCCCATAAAAATTATCTTCAAATTCAATCACCAACTAATCGTTATCCTCTAATTTCTTTTTATCTTCAAATGCTTTGAGTTTTTCTTCGTCGCTTGCCGCTCTGTCAGTAAAAAGAAAGCCGTCAAGGTGGTCAATCTCATGGCAGAAACAACGTGCTTTAAGTCCGGAACCTTTATAGATATGCCAATTACCGTTTCTGTCCTGTGCTTTTACTCTTACGGTAAACGGACGTTTTGTAACCGCGCTCTCACCGGGGCAGGACAAACAACCTTCGGCCTCAAACTGCTCACCCTCCATAGAAATGATTTCAGGGTTTACAAGTTCCATATACCCCTCTCCGACGTCAATAACAACAACTCGACGCAAAATACCAACCTGAACCGCCGCCAGACCAACGCCATCAGCACTATACATAGTATCCTTCATATCGTCGAGTAAATTCCAAAGTTTTTTGTTGAAATTTTCAACGGGTCTGCTCTTCTTTCTGAGCACATCGTCGCCACGTGTTACTATCTTTCTGATACCCATTTTCATCAGCCTTTCTATATTATGCTATCGGGGTTAATATCGGCGTATATGGATACGTCTGAATACTGTTTTGACTTATCAAATTCACAAAGGATTCCCGAAATCATATTGCGGAAATCAACTGAGTTTCTACATTTTATTATAATTCGGTACCTGTACTTATTGCTGATTTTCGCAACTCTTGCCGAAACAGGTCCGAGAACAATCATATTAAGTTGATTTTCTCTCTTTTCATTGATACTCTTTATCCTTTCAAGGAAAGAATACGCCGTTGTAACCGCCCTGCCCTCGTCCTTGGCGGTAAAAGAAAGAACGCACATATCACAAAACGGTGGATATACCAAAAGTTTTCTTGTTGCAATCTCCGTTTCGTAGAACGATTCATAATCCTGTGCAGAAGCAAGTCTGATAATAGGACTTTCGGGAGTATAAGTCTGCACCAAGGCTCGACCTTTGAATTCGCCTCTGCCGGACCTGCCAACAACCTGTGTCAGCAAATCAAAAGTTCGTTCAACACTTCTGAAATCGTCGCTGTAAAGCATCTGGTCTGCGGACAAAACACCCGCCAATGTTACGTTAGCAAAATCAAGACCTTTGGCAACCATTTGCGTTCCGATAAGAATATTATACTCACCGTTTGCAAACTGTTTAAGTTTATTCTCATAAGCGAATTTGGACATTGTGGTGTCTGCATCAAGACGCAAAACCTTTGCGCCGACAACCATTTGGGAAATATCGCTTTCAACGCGCTGAGTTCCGCTACCAAAAAACGAAAACTCTTTACCATCGCACTTATTACATCCGTCCGAAACAGAAAAACTGTAGCCACAATAATGGCACATCAGCCTTCCGTTAGCATTGTGATAAGTTAATGAAATACTGCAATTTGGGCATTGTTCAACCTCTTTGCAGGATTTACAAGCAGCATAGGTACTGTATCCGCGTCGATTCATCAGAATAATTGCCTGATGTCCCTCATCAATACAAGTTTTTAATTCATAGAGCATAGTTTCACTTATTGAACCGTGAACCCGCTCATTCTGCATATCAATTACTGTGACGTTCGGGAGTTCTGCGCCCGAATATCTTTTTGTTAATTTATTAAGTGTGTATTTACCGTGTACGGCATTTGTGTATGACTCAATGCTAGGCGTAGCAGAAGCAAGCACAAGCAAAGAATTATTTTTTACACTGCGGAACTTTGCAACGTCACGCGCGTGATACCTCGGAGAAGCCTCAGATTTGTAAGTATGCTCGTGCTCCTCATCAATTATTATAAGACCAAGATTTTCAAAGGGCGCAAATACCGCTGAGCGTGTACCAATAGCAATAAACGCTTCCCCTTTCTTGACCCTGTACCACTCATCAAGTCTTTCACCCATTGACAAACCACTATGAAATACAGCAACCTTATCGCCATAACGCGAATAGAAAATAGATAATGTCTGCGGAGTAAGTGAAATTTCGGGAATCATAACAATTACACCCTTATTTTCACGTACAACCTCATCAACAAGTTTCAGAAAAACCTGCGTTTTTCCGCTACCTGTAACACCATACAACAACGAAACACCCGCACGACCGCATCGATACTGTGAAAGCAAATTTTCATAAGCGCACTGTTGCTCGTCGTTTAGCGTAACGCCCTTTGGCCTGTTACAAGTAACCGTTGGCATAGCAGAGGGACGTCTGTACACACGGTTTGAAAAAACTTCAACATATCCCTTCTTTTCAAGAGTTGAAACTACATTTGCGGTGCAACCCGAAAAATAGCACAATTCTTTGACGGAA
This sequence comes from Clostridia bacterium, assembly GCA_017560255.1. Classification (GTDB taxonomy): domain Bacteria; phylum Bacillota; class Clostridia; order Oscillospirales; family Acutalibacteraceae; genus RGIG7273. The sequence goes on along the minus strand of JAFYOI010000055.1, from coordinate 53,406 downwards.
GCGGAGCCAACGTCAAGCAAAACTTTAACAACGGCTTTTTGTTTTGAGGTAAGTTTTGGTAAAACGGACGACACCGTTTCATCATCAACGCAAAGCCGCACCATCTTTTCGGTTGCATCATTAACTCGTCTAACGCTATCGTAATCCTTGAGTAACGCTCCAGCCTTCACGAGAGAACCAAGCAATTCCGTACAATTTTCAAGCCCTAGACTGTCACATATCTGTTTCTCACTCAATGCAGTTTTAGCATGATTAACAAGATTAAAAACTTCCTTTTCACTTACATCAGAAATCTTTTCAACGTCAAAATCTGGATTCACAGAATAATTGTTTACAATCTTCATTTGCAAACCCGACGGAAGCATTGTTTTCACCGCATTATAATATCGGCAAAACGTTCTATTTTTCATCCACGCGGCAAGTTCAAGCATCTCATCGTTTAAAATGGGAGTTTCATCCAAAACATTAATAATCGGCTTAAGATTATCCGTTTCATCCGAAAAATACGTAGAAAACACCATTCCCTGACACTTTCTGTTACCTCTGCCAAAACCAACAGTAACCCTCACACCCTTTTGAATTTTGCTCAAAAGAGTATGGGGGATACGATAATCATATAATTTATCGATATGGTAAACGGTATTGTCAAGGGAAATCTTTGCGATATTGTCAACTACATACTTTTCCTTGCACATAATGCTCCTGAATTACTCTGCGTCTTCGCCTTCAACAATTCTGTATTTGCCTGCAAAAAACTCATCAATAGCAAGTGTCACAGGCTTCTCAATGATTTCAATTTCATTTTCAACTGCGTTATCCGCAATCTCCCTTGCGCGCTTTGCACAAGCAACAACGAGTGAATACTTGCTGACCTTATTTTCCTCGAGCAACGCTCTCAAATCACATTTAAGCATTTTTACATACCTCTCTTATTACTTTAGTATTTCTTTTTGTTTTTCTTTTTTCCGCTTTGAACACGGACAAAATATCTTCAACGGCAACCGAAAGGTCATCGTTTACAACAACGTAATCATAATACGGAGCGCGTTTCAATTCATCGCAAGCAATTTTAAGTCGCGAGTCAATCTGCTCCTGAGTGTCACTGTTCCTGCCTCTGAGACGGCGTTCAAGTTCTTCAAAAGACGGTGGGAGTAAAAAGATTGAAACAACCTCGTCACCGAGTTTTTTCATAACTTTCTGAGCACCTTGTACTTCAATTTTAAGAATTACATCCTTCCCCTCGGAAAGCATTTTATCAATCGGCCCAATTGGTGTGCCATAATAACAACCATTATATTCCGCATATTCCAAAACTTTATCATTTGAAATTAATTCTTCAAACTCAGACTTGGTCAGGAAATTGTAATTAACGCCATCAATTTCATTTTCTCTTTTTGCCCTTGTTGTAGAAGAAATTGAAACAACAACGTTACGATCACGTTTCATCAACTCATTAATAACCGTATCCTTACCGCAACCCGACGGACCGGATAAAATAATGAGCAACCCTTTATCTGACATCACAATTCCTCCTCCACTGTATCGCCATCAAACTTATTCGCAACTGTTTCCGTTTGCAAATAACTCAATATTACGTGGTCACTGTCAGTGATGATAACCGCTCTTGTACGCCTGCCATGAGTTGCATCAATGAGATTACCCTTTTCCTTAGCATCCTGAACAATTCTTTTAACGGGCGCAGAATCGGGAGAAACAACAGCAATCAAACGATTGGCATTAACCATATTACCAAAACCTATATTGATAAGTTTCATTACAATCCCACCTATTCTATGTTCTGCACCTGTTCTCTGATTTTTTCAATTTCCGATTTGATTTCAACAACAGTTCTTGAAAGTTCAATTTCCTGAGATTTAGAACCGATAGTATTTGCCTCTCTGTTAAACTCCTGAACAAGAAAATCCATTTTTCGGCCGATTGCTTCCTCGGCATTGAGGAAAGTTCTCATCTGTTCAATATGGCTCTTAAGACGCACTGTTTCCTCCGCAACGGCAATCTTATCGGCAAAGATAGCCGCCTCGGTGAGAAGCCTTTGCTCATCAACGTTAACGTCACCAATCAAATCCCTCATTCTTGCCTTGAGTTTATCCACGTACAGACCAACAGTTTCAGGCGATTTCTTCTCAACAAACTCAACGTAACCGAGAATTGTGTCGCAACGGCTCATAATATCATCGTACATTCTGCTGCCTTCAACTTTTCTCATATTAACGAAGGCATCAAGCGCCATTGATGCAACCGTTTCCACCGCTGCCCATATCTTTTCCTCATCCTCGGGCTTTTTTCTTACGGAAAGAACGTCGGGGTAACGGGACACGATTGAAGCGGTAATGTCGTTTTTGACATTTCCGTATCTTGATGATATTTCATCCAACGCCTTTATATAGCCATCAGCAAGAGAGAAGTTAACTTCTACGAGCGCATCCGGTGTATCTAAGCAGTCAATCTGCACGTAGCAATCAACTTTACCTCTTGAAATACTTTTCTGGAAAAGTGATTTAAGTTTATCCTCAAGAAATCCGTACGCTCTTGGTACTCTTGAAGAAAACTCAAAATACCTATGATTCACACTCTTAACTTCAACGGTAATATCAATGCCGTCGACAATTTTCTGTGCTCGTCCATATCCTGTCATACTCTTTATCATAGCATGTCATTCCTTCCCTTTAGATAAAAGTAAAATAACTCTATTATTTTACTTATTTTTACGTTATTTGTCAATTGTTGGCACTTTTGTTTTTGCCTTTCGTGGCAGATATGAGTCGCCTTACTTCACGCTCGTCAAGGTTCCTCCAACTACCGATTTGTAACATACCGAGTTTAACTCCACCGATTGAAATTCTTTTAAGTCTTGCAACCTCAATATCAAGACTTTCAAACATCCTTCTTATTTGACGGTTTCTACCCTCGTATATCGTAACCTCAAGTACCACTCTGCCCTCCTGCTTTTCAATAACTAAAACCTCCGCAGGAGCGGTCATCCTGCCGTCAAGTTCTATACCGAGTTGAAGTTTAGTAATATCCTCCTCAGTGATTGACGGGCGAATTGTTACCCTGTACGTTTTTGGAATATGCTTAGCAGGATGAGTAATCGCATTTGCAAATTCACCATCATTGGTAAAGAGTAAAAGACCCTCCGATTCTCTGTCAAGGCGACCAACCGGATAGACTCTCGCTCCGACGTCCTTTACAAGTTGCGCAACACACTTTCTGTCACGCTCGTCACTCATAGTTGTTATGTATCCCCTCGGTTTATGCAACATAATATAAACTTTTTCATCGTTCTGCTGTACTTTCTTGCCATTGACAGTGACTATGTCTTTTTCAGGAACGATTTTCGTGCCGAGTTCAACCTTTTTGCCATTGACCTTGACCTGACCGTCAATTATCATTTCCTCAGCCTTTCTTCTGGAAGCAATACCGCAATCGGAAAGGTATTTTTGAAGTCTTACAGCCTCATTTTTCATAATTCCATTCACCTGTTATTCCGTAAAATTATAAAGACTCAAAGAATCTTAAAAAACTTTTCAAAACAGTACACCAAAACTGAGTTGTACCGTTTTCACTAATTTCAGTTATGCAAGCAACATCCTCACATACGGTAAGCGGTGCCTCGCACAAAACCTCACCATTCAGATAATATCTTACACATCCGACAATTCTCCCCATTTCAACGGGGGCGTATTCGAACTTTTTTATCAGAACATCATACTTCACTTTTTCGGCCTCGCCATCAAAAAGTGAAGCGATAGGCTGTGTAATCATTTCAACACCGACGCTTGAATTAGCTGAACCGACTATATCAAGCGTTATGTCCGACAAATCCGATTTAAGATTATATGATTTAACTTTGGAAAACGCGTAGTTATAAAGTTTTGCGTGATCATTCCAGTCGTCAGGTGCATTCAGCGTAACGGCAACAAGCGTGACTCCGTCACGGGTAACAGCAGTCACAAGACAACGACCGCTCTTTTTTGTGAATCCCGTTTTTATTCCGAAAGCACCCTCATACTGCAAAAGAAACTTGTTGTGATTATAAAGTTTTCTCGAATACGGCGGATTGCCATACTCCACGCTAGCGGTTTTTGACGAGCAGATTTCTGCAAAATCGGGATTTTTTATTGCCTGAGCACCAAGCAAAGCCATATCGTAAGCGGTTGAATAATGCTCAGGGGCATCAAGTCCCGATGGGGTTACGAAATTGGTGTTGTTCATACCGATTTCACAAGCGCGTTGATTCATCATTTTTGAAAAATCTTCAAGCGAACCCGCCATAGTGAAAGCGGCAACGTTTGCAGCATCGTTTCCCGATTGAAGCAACATTCCGTAAACAATCGCACGCATAGTAACTATGTCGCCACCGACAAGACCCATTGAAGTACCCTCAACACGCACCATTTCATCCGTAACGCAAAATTTTTCGTCAAGATTGCAGTTTTCAAGCGCAAGTAAAGAAGTCATTATCTTCGTTGTACTTGCCATAGAAAGTTTTTTATCAATATTATTACCGTAAACCACTCTGCCGCTATCAGCCTCAATAACAACGCTTGCCTGAGCAGACAATCCCAAAGAATCATAAGCAACGGTACAAATTGGTAAAATACAAGTAATAGTCGATAACACTAAAAAAACACAAATAAATTTTTTAAACAAATCAATCACCCATATCAACTATATGCGAACGGATGATCAAAAATTATTACTCCTGCTCAGTGGTATCTTCGCCCTCTTTTTCCTCTGTGTCGTTATTCTTACGGCTTTTAAATTTGTCAACAAGATCAACAATTTTGTCAATCGCATCGGGGATGAGTGTGATTGCCCTCTCAAGCGGATCATCGCCGGTAGAAATCGGTTTAATTCTTACGTCGCCGTTGGATATAACTATGAAAGCAACGGGAGCAATTGTAATTCCCGCGCCTCCGCCTCCGCCGAAAAGGTCGGTTTTGTTCTTTGTTGCAAAATCCGAGCCTCCCGATCCAAAGCCATAAGTAACTTTTGAAACAGGGATAATTGTTACGTCCTCAATTTTTATGGGTGTACCGAGGATTGAATCCACATCTACCATTGCCTTGATTTTTTCGGTTGTGATACCAAAAAGTTCGCCTACGTTATTTTTGTTCTGTTTCATCACTTTGTTGCACCGCCTTATTTTTTATAGTTGTGTCTATTTTGCTTTTTATCAAAGGGGAAACTATTATTTTGAACAGGGCTGAAATCCCCATACCAAGCACAAAAATCGGTCTGATTTTAAGTTTAGCGTATATGTACGCCCTACTTTTTGTCCTCATAAAATCGGGGAAAATATCGGCATGATATCTTCTGACTTTCATCGTATTGCAAATAAGTCCGAGAAGTGGGAAAACGTACGCACACGTCTTCCCGTAACTTACCGCTGTCTGTGCAGCGTCATCATCACCGACAGCCATCACAACCTGAAAATCTTTGATTATCAGATGCCGTTTAACAAGCCTTGAAACCTTTTTAACGGCATAAGCCGCAAGCCTGATAATCTTCTTTGCGCCAGCGAAACCCTTGAATTTAAATGCAGTTTTGATAATGCCAAGATTTTTCTCAATTGAAGATTGGGACTTTGTTTCTTCCTTTTCTTTTGTTTTCGCTTTTTTCTTCTTTGGTTTTTTTTCTTTTTTCTTTTTACGCTTTTGTTTATCTTCATCTTCAACGTCATCGCTCGGAATCTTATATCGAATAAAAAGATAACGAACTTTCACATTGAACGTTTCGTCATATTCAAGTTCAAAGGTAACGGGCGCAAAAAGAACAAAGGCACCAAGTGCTAATATTGCTCCGATAATATATAAAACTATCATCCAATCACCTCTGACAATAGAATTTACTCTGCCGTTTCTTCCTTATTTTCCTCATCGTTTAATTTCACGGGAGTTTCCACATCCGTTTCTTTTTCCGGTAAGGGCGGCAACTCCGAAAGTGAAGATATACAGAAACATCTTAAAAACCCATCCGTCGTACCGTACAAAAGCGGTCTGCCCGGCAAGTCAAGCCTGCCCTTTTCCTCAATCAACGACTTCTGGACAAGATTAGCAATCGGGCCCGAACAGTCAACGCCTCTAACCTGCTCTATAAAAGACTTTGTAACCGGCTGATTATATGCGACAATCGCAAGCACCTCAAACGCTGCCTGCGACAACGGCGTATTTTTCTTGATTTCAAGAGCATTTCTTACGTATTTTGCACATTCCAGACGAGTGCACATCTGATATTTATCATCAAGTTTAATAACACATATACCGCTGTTTCTGCTGTTGAGTTCGTCAATTATACTTGCAACAAGTTTCTCTACGTCTTCAACGGAAATTTCCAAAGCCTCCGCAATTTTTTCCGCCTCAACAGGCTCTCCGGAAGCGAACAAAACTGCTTCTGCGGCGGCACGTAACTCTTTAAACGTCACTTTTAACTCCCCTTAACAATCTGAATTTGAACATCGTCATTATCAGTATCAACGTTGATTCGATTCACCTTTGAAAGTTCAAGCACAGCAAGAAAAATCGCAACCATTTCCGATCGACTCTTGCACTGAACAAACAGCGAATCAAACTCAACTTTTTCGCCACTCCAAAGCCTTCTCAGAAGATAAACTATCTTTGAAGCAACACTGACAATCTTTTTTGAAACAAGTGGTCTGAACGTAGCCTCGGAAGGCGGAATATTTCTCTGCCCTCTGCCAACCGCCTCCATATACTTCTCAACAAGTTCCATAGCATTGTGCTGGCGTTTATACGTCATATCACGGGGTATCTCCATCGGATCACGCAAGAGATAATCTCCGCCCTTTGCCATCTGTGACAATTTTGCCGCCATAATCTTGCAATCACGATACTCAAGAAGTTGACCGACAAGTTCACGTTTAAGTTCCTCTGCTTCATTGGGCGAAGGCAAAAGCGACACTGTCTTGATATAAACAAGCCTTGCCGCCATTTCAAGAAACTCACTTGCAACCTCCATATTCTCTTCCTGCATATTGCGGACACACTCTATGTATTGGTCAACAATTTCAGAAATCGGAATATCATTAATATTCAATTTGCGTTTATTTACAAGGTGCAAAAGCAGGTCCATCGGACCTTCAAAGCACTCAAGTTTAAACGAAAGTTTTTCCATAAGTCACCACTCTGTTAAATAAAATGATAGGGTAAATTTACAAGTGAACCAAGTCCATTGAATACAGTTGTACTCAGCCAAGAAAGAGGACGGGACAAAATATTAGTTGCGAGCAATATTAAAAGAGCAATTCTCACGTATCCCTCATACTGTAAAATTTTGTAATACCACCTAAAAGGCAAGCAAGCATTCAAAATCTTTGAACCGTCAAGCGGCGGCACGGGAATAAGATTAAATACAGCAAGGCTGACGTTGATATATGCCGCAATCATAATGAACTCAACAATTATAATATTAAGATCTGTGAACATCAAAATAACTTTCAAAATCACGATCAATAAAAAAGCACAAATGAGATTTGTTATCGGTCCGGCAGCCGCGGTAATAGCCATACCGAGTTTCGGCTTTTTAAAATTATTGAGATTTACCTGCACAGGTTTTGCCCATCCAAAACCGACGAGCGCAATCATAACCGCACCAAGAGGATCAATATGTGCAAGAGGGTTCAAAGTAAGTCTACCTTGATATTTCGCAGTATTATCGCCCAACAAATGAGCAGTTAAAGCGTGAGCAAATTCGTGTATAGGCATTGTGAAGAAAACTACAAATACAGCGGACAACAAATACGTTATCAGAGCCGTAATATTGAAATCTGAAAGTAATATACTGAGCAAAACCATTCCTCCTACTTCACTGTATTGCCGCAGATTACACGGTCAATACAATTAAAATCTTTTATAATTCGCGCATCGTCAGATACGCTACTGAATAATTTTAAAACATCATCACTCTGATAAATTCCAAATTCAAGAGCAAAAAAAACTGATGTATTAATCTCTGACAACCACTTATTACGTATACAACGGTAAAAATCCAAGCCGTCATCACCGCCGTCAAGCGCCATTACAGGTTCTTTCTTTACTTCCGGTTGTAACGTTTCAATATCCGCCCTTGGAATATACGGCGGGTTTGATACGAGAACGTCGGGTAACGGCAATTCACTTGAAACACCGTCAAAAATATCACATTTAAACACCTGCACGTTGGTTACCTGGTTAAGTTCAACATTCTGTTTAATAAATTCAAGTGCCGAATCGGACTTTTCAAACAAATAAACTTTTGCATAAGGTAAAAGTCTTGCAATACTGATACCCACACAACCACTGCCTGAACAAAGGTCATATACGACGGGATTGGCAATCCCCGATTCTTTGATAAAGTTCAATGCCTCGTCAACAAGAATCTCAGTTTCAGGACGCGGAATAAGCACTCCGTCTCCGACAATAAAATCAAAATCATAGAAGATGCTTTCACCCAAAATATATTGTATGGGAATAAACTTCTTACGTTTACAGATACATTTATAAAGCAGTTCTACCGCCTCTCCATCCGCACTTTTATCGCTGTTGACAGATATTTTAACCCTATCAAAACCAAAACAATGCCTGAAAAGCATTCCCGCTTCCACCGACGGAGAATCCGTACAATCCTTTAATTCATTCAAAGTGAATTTATAAAGTTCACCATAAGTCATTGCGCACATCTACTCTACTTATTCATTTTCTGAATTCTCAACAACGTCAGAATCTACTATTTCTTCATCGGATACTTCATTGTCGTTGGGAATTACCGCAAGAACGGAGGCAATTGCAACCTCAATCATATCGTCCTCGGGTTCTTTGGTTGTAAGTCTTTGCATCCACAAGCCGGGTTGTGACAACGCTCTTGTAAATTTATTGTCATGTTTTCCCGCAAGTTTGATAAATTCATAACCAATACCCATAATAATGGGAACCATAAGCAACTTCACAATTACCCAAAGCGCTCTGTTTTGTGTTAAAGTCGGAAAAATTCTGCTTATTACAATCGCAACAAAAATACCTACAAGAATTGATATAAGCAAGAAACTCGTACCACAACGGGGGTGGAATCTTGACTCTTTTCTCACGTTCTCAACAGTAAGTTCCTGCCCATGCTCGTAACAGAAAATTGTCTTATGCTCTGCTCCGTGGTACATAAAAAGACGCTTTATCTCTTTCATTCTTGACACAAGGAAGATATATAATACAAAGATAGCAACCTTTAAAAAACCTTCAAAAAAAGGCTTCCACGAACTTATATCCCTATTAACAAAGATATAATCATCAACAAGGTCAAAAGCAAAAGACGGCAAATATACAAACAAGAAAATTGAAAGCGCAAGCCCTAAAAACATTGAGATTATACCAATCGCATTTTTAAATGCTGCACCGCCTACGTTTGCAAGAGCAATCAGACCGAAGTACAAAAATAACACTCCGCAGACTACCACTCCCGCGATCGTACCCGCAAAAAGAAAACCGCTCTGTTTTGTTACAAGGCCGCTTGCAAGCACGTAGATGCCCGCTGCCGCAGCCAAGGCAAAAATGATTACAATAAGACAAATAATTGGCATAAATGCCTTGCCAAGTCCTTTTTTTAGAAACTTTTCAACTTTGGATTCCTCTGTTTCTTCCAAATCCATTCCGGATTTTTCCGCAGAATCCATAAGGCATTTATATCCCTCTACCATAGAGTCCGCAAAAGCAACTACACCCCTTATAACCGGAATATTAAGCCACTTATGACGCAATGTAAATGGTACAACGTCCCTGTACTCCGTTTCAATTTCATTATTTGGAAGTCTGACTGAAAGCGCTGTACCCTTAGGTCCTTTCATCATAATTCCTTCAATCAAAGCCTGACCACCGACAGAAACCTTAGGACAAGCGTTGTTACATCCTTTTCCCATTAATTATCCCCTCCATCTTTATTGTGATTTAATGGAATAGTGATGCTGACCGTCGTTCCGACGTTAACCTCACTATCAATTTTTAAACTTCCGTTATGTTGATTTATAATCTCGTTTACAACCGCAAGACCGATTCCTGAAGAACCACTCATTGAATTTCTACCCTTATAAAATTTTTGTCTTACGTACGGCAAATCTTCTTTTGCGATTCCCTTTCCGCTATCTTTGATAGCAACAATAAATGAATTATTTTCAACACGCGCGGTTACGGTAATAATCCCGCCCGACTGCGTATACTTAATCGCGTTATCAATAATGTTGACAAAAACCTGCCTGATACGTCCGCCGTCTGCGACAGCAATAGCGGATTCACAAGAAACCTGATATGACATTGTTTTGTCTTCACGTCTTGCGCGTTCACGGTACATATAAAACGCTTCGTTAAGTTGAGCAATCAAATCCGTTTCCCCGAACACCATTTTGAAGCGATTACCTTGAATTTTTGAAAACCCGAGCAATTCTTCAACCATCTGTGTCAAACGATTGGTTTCTTCAACCATCACCTGCAATCCCCTCTCGGTAAGTTCGGGATTGTCGACACCCAACGATAAGAGAGTTTCACCCCAACCTTTGATTGCGGTAAGCGGAGTTCTCAATTCGTGAGAAACGGTAGAAATAAATTCGTTCTTTATTCTGTCCGTTTCGCTCAGTTCGCTCGCCATATTGTTGATTGAATCACTCAATTCTCCTATCTCATCATCATAGGATTTACTTATTCGCACATCAAAATTACCTTGAGCAATTAGCGAAGTCTTAACCTCAACGTCTCGTATAGGTCTAACGATCGAACGAATAAAGTATATACTTGAAATGAGAGAAATAGCCAAAACAGCAACACAAGCCAAAACCACTGCAAGACAACTCTGCAATATTCTGTCTTCAATCTTTTCAAGAGAAACCATCAAACGTATAACTCCGACTTCAATACTATTATCTTCAGCCCGAGCAACCTCGCCCGATTCAATAGATGACCCGTCTTTTATAATCTTTGTATACACCATCACGGATTCTCCCGTAGAAAGTTCACCTTTCCAGGTGCTTGAATAATCCCCCGCTTCAGATGCACGTATATATTCGTTTGCCTGATCGGAAACAGTTAAATCTGCCTCAGTGCGTACGGAAAATCCGGAAGATGTTGCAATAACATCGCCGTATTTATCCGCTATTCTCAACTCCATATAATGAGCGTATTCAAACGACTGAGCAATTTCTACCGCGCCGATTTGAAACTTTGTGGCGGAATCGGTATATGGCATTAAATCTGATACAACTTCTTCAGCGCTAACGATCAACTCATCGCGCACACCGTTGTAATAATAGTTATTAAAAACTATGCAACCACATACCGCAATTACGGTTAAAAGCAAAAATACAACCAAAAAGATATTGACAAACCATCTCTTTGTTATTCCTTTGAAAAACAAATATACTGCACCCCCTTTAAGCGAATTTAAACAAAATTACTTAATCAGCAATCCAGCAGTAGCCAAGTCCCCAGACGGTTGTTAGATGACGACACTCATTCGGGTCGTCCTCAATCTTCAATCTGAGCCTTCGAATGTTTACATCAACAACTTTCTCATCGCCGTAATAATTATCTCCCCATATTTTTTCAAGAATGAAGGAACGTTTAAGTGTTTCTCCTTTATGTTCAAAGAAGAGATACATAATCTGAAATTCAACCTGAGTCAACTCAATGCGTTCTCTGTTCTTCATAAACGTTCGATCTATTTTATTAAGAGTAAAGCATCCTTGCTTAATCAAGTTAGATTTCTTATCATCAGTTAATGATTCACGACTTACGCTTACACGTCTGTATATTGCTTCAAGTCGCGCCATAAGTTCGGACGGAGAAAACGGTTTTGTTATATAATCATCTGCACCGGCAAAAAGTCCTGTAATTTTATCTTCTTCCTGTGTTTTGGCGGTCAGCATAACAATTCCAAGAGTGCGATTTTTCTCTCTGAGTATCTTGCTTAACGTCACACCATCCATTTCGGGCATCATAACGTCGCAAAGAACAATATCAATATCCGTGTTATTATTATAAATCTCAAGAGCCTCAACACCATTTGCCGCTTCAAAAGTCTTGTAACCATTATGCACAAGATTTATTACAATAAACTCACGTATAGAGCGTTCATCTTCAACGACAAGTATTTTTTTCACAACGTATCACTCCGAACTGTTTAATTAATGGTTTCTATCGCCGTCTGATAGTATCCGGGATATCCGATTTTACCAAAACGAACCGCGTAAACTAATGAACCATAAACCTTTACAAGACGATATTTTTCCTCATTATCCTTGTTTTTTTCTTCATAATCCGTCCATTCAGATAAGGTAAAAACCTTAGATGCCATATAAATTTCCGAGGGATTCTGTTTCTCTTTGTCCCATTTGTAAATGATATATTCATTATCCAGATCATTTTCTATAAGAGCAGCATCATCAATCCATTCTTTCGGAATAACCATCATATAGTTAAAGTCGGGATTCACAACAGTGTATTTAATCGTCCTTTGTTGTGGTTCAAAATCGTACGAAGTCCATGCAACAATATGTTTATCGGTTATGTATTTATTATCAGTTATACCAACCGCATTTGTATTGGCAAATTCTATCAGTTGCGGAATATCAATCAAACCATCATTATTGACATCCATTGATGTTACCGTACTTACTCTTTCAAAAGTCCCCCACTTATGTAGTGCAAGCGAGCCACTGCTGTCGTTATCATTCTGACTCCAATAAATCATTTCAGTCATCATACTTTGACTGTCACGGCAATAACTATCAACCACCACACGCGCACGACAGACCTGGCCGTAGCCTTCCGCTTCGGGCGCAGCAGAAATCTTCGCATATCCTATTGCCAAGTTGTTAAGAACAATACCACTTTCAAATTCAATATCTTCAGCATCTGTGTCATACGTATATAATCGTGCAATCGATTGAGAAGAAACACCAACAATTGTTTCAAGTGTCAACGTCACAATCTCCAAATCATCATTTGACGGTATCAAGTCCAAAACAAGTGCTTCGCTACATTCAACACTGCCGACCAAATGGATTGTATCTCCGCTAACAACTTTGTAGACTTCAAGCAGTCTCATAGTCTGACTGTCATTACGTTCCCACATAACGAGAATTTCTTTTACGGAATCATTATCAAAGTCACAGAAACTAATGCTGTATATATCGCTTGCTTCACTTTGAATAACCTGTTTAGTTACCCAAGAGTCGTTTTCTGTGTTTTTATCAATGAATCCAAGAAACATATTTGCTCTCTGTTTATAAAAAACAATAGCCTCATTTGACATATCACGGTCAAGATCCTGCACAACGTAGGCAGAGCGATAGTCACCTGATGTTGGTGACATAAGGACGAAAGAACCGCTCACATGTTTCTCAAGCGCCTCTTTTATCTTCGCATTTTCTTCGGAAGACACGGGCGGCTGCAAAAGTTCTTGTATGCCTTTACTTGAAAATCCATCCAAGGCATCACATCCACTGAAAATAAAGCCTATCACGCATATAGTCAAAAGTATTACAGAGTAAAATTTGGATTTACCGAACATTATTCATCGCCCTCCTTCCATCATAAAAATACGGATTTATGTTTTATTATTCAAACACGTTATAGGATTTTAGTAACTCTATAACTTTTTTTACATCCTCTCTTGCCTTTTCTTCATCAACATCATATTCATCAAGCATTTTCGCAACAACCGCATCCTCATCTGCGCCATCAACAAAGATATTCCAGATAAACGCCGCTGTTTCATTGAGCGTCATAAGCCCGTTAAATTCAACGACCTGTTCCCCTGCCGGCACTACAACGTACGCGCCAGCAATCTCACGAATGAGGTAACCATCCTTTATTTTCATAGCAGACTCTCCTTACTAAAACGAAAATTCTAAGTATATTTAATTATTCATTATAATATACCATATTATATGCAATTAAAGCAATAGTTTTTTACAAATAATGTTAGCAAAAATCTATTGACTATTTCAAACAAAACGGATAGAATAATGTTGATTTAAGATTTAAGAAAGTCGGTGCAAATAAACATGGATAACGAATACAATCCCGACCTCATAACTGTTGAGGACGAATCAGGAAAAAAACATAGCTTTGAGATACTTGATACCGTTGAAGTGGACGGCGAGCGTTACGTCGCTCTTCTCCCCGTTTACGAGGAAGCAGAAGAAATCCTCAATGATGACGGTGAACTTGTAATTCTCAAAGTCATTGACGACGAAGGTGAAGACGTACTTGTCACAATTGATGACGATGACGAATTCAACAAAGTTGCAACAATTTTTGAGGAAAATCTCTCTGAACTTTTCGAACTTAATATTGAAGATTAGTTCATATACCCTGCTGTGTTCGAGTAACGGGTTCTATAACCCAACGTTCTTTATTAAGGGAGCTAAATCTCTTGTAATGGGGAATGCAGACCTCCCGACTTATTGTCGGACGAAGGGAGCCAAAGTTACGAGGACGCACCCACCTGCAATTAGCAGGTTATCATTATCCGTGATACGGCATGGTGGGGTTTCTTGAAAAGCAAAAGCCTTGTGGAAATTTTCCACAAGGCTTTATTTTTTATGCTGTTTGTTCGCTTTCGCAGGTGACGTCTGTATCATCAGTTTTTAAAGATGTTTTCGTTCTTCTTGCAATCTGTATAATAACAAGCACAATCATAGTGATAACCAAAATCGTAGTTAAAATAAAGGCAAACAATGAAACATAAAAAAATCCATCTATAACAACGTTTATAAGGTTTTGAACATAGATTTTAAATCCGCCGTGTGCAAGGATTATTCCTGCTGCAACGTCAACAATTTTAATAATCAATACAGGGAAAAACCAGCAAGCACTTGCAAGCCAACTCATAAAAGCAACATTGTACATCGTTCTTAAACTCTGTTTTCTGCCGAGCAAAACTTTCAGAATGCAAAGTACAATGAAAACCGCAAGCATTACATAAAATGAATCGTTTATTGCAAAATCCAGTATCTGAACCTCTGACACAAAACCAACCATATTTACGTCGTCCTGTGTAAAATATATAAGAGATTTATTTATCTCATCAACAATGTATTCATAAGTAACGTCGGTTGCATGATTCAGATCCTCTTCTACAATACCAACTTCATTTGCAAACGCCTCAAGTTCACGATAAATTTCATCTTTCATCGCTACGTTATCAAAACGCTTATAACTAAGAGGTGTTCCATCAAGAACGCTGTGAAAAAGTGCTCTGAAATTGTTCTGTGAAATGCTTTTGATTTCTTCCTTATTAACAAATGTCATAACAGTATCACGGTCAACCTCAAGATTTTCGCACACTGTGCCTACGCTGTATCTGATGTCTTCATACAAAGCATCAATATGTTTGTCATCAATAACGGATTCAACATAATGCTCAATATTTGATATTTTAAATTTAATGATAGCCGTTGCTATTGTGACGAATGCCGAAAGACAAATCAGCACCGACAAAATAACGCTGACTATACTCTTTATAACCTTCTTCATTCGCTCTCACCTACCAAATGCCATCTGCCCGTTGAAGAATTGTAACGATAGTCCGGACCAGAAATTTTCTTTGATATAACAGCATATCTCTTCGTTCTTGGCATAGTTGTAAGATAGGGATAACAAGTGTAACAGGTAAGCATTTCCTCATCATACTGCGCCAAAACATAGCGTGTATCATCGGGCTCAAAAACAACCGTCTTAACAACCTCATATTCATATACACCGTAAACGGTTTTTATTTTTATTATATCGCCGATTTCTAACATTTCAAGATAAATAAAAGAGTTTACGCAATGGCCGCAAAGAACGATATTTTGCCCCTGTCCCGGAAGCATTCCGTAAAGCGCTCTGCCAACACCATAACCAAAAACGTTCGGATTATCACAGTTATAAATCGGACGACCGTAATACTCGTATTTGTCAAGGTTGAACGTACCCCATCTCTGTCCGTATTTAAACAGCGGCAAAAGTTCCGGCGATACGATTTTTTCATCTTCTGACTCAAGTGTTTTGTCGGTTTCTTCGGGTGTGGGTGCAACGTTTTCAAGATGCAAACCGTTATCAAACGACAAATCATTCTCCATGACCGGCCCAGAAGCATTCATAAGAAGTTTATAGAAACTGTTTGTTTCAATTACGCCCTTAAACAGCCAGACAGAAAACAGTAAAAGAGCAATTGCACACAGTATAAAGGGCAGACTCAAATTGAGTCCGCTCCTTATAATTTTTTTGTTATTCTGTTTTGTATCAGTTTTATTCATAACTCGAATTATGCTTCAGTTTCGTTAAGGTTTTTTCTGCTTCTTACTGCAAAGAAAACAGCCAAAGCCAAAACTACAACGCCGCCACCGAGAGCAGCACCCGCCATAATCTTTCCGTTGTCAGAAGCAACCTCGCCGCCTGTGTGCTTAACGTAGTCACCGTCGAACTCAAAAACGATGATGCCATCTGCATCATAAACACGGAAAACATCGTCACCTGTGTGCAAAGGATTCTGTGACGGAAGGTACTCGTAAGTGTAACCAAGAGTTGTAACAACATCTGCTACGATATCGACAATCTGTTCAATAGTTACGGGGTCATAGGAGTGAGCACTGGAACCCTTGTCTCCACCCGCTGCTTCGATAATCGCTTTAGCCTCATCGAACTTAGCAAGGAGATAGTCGCACTCGTCAGAAGTAAAATTAAAATTGTCCATCTGATTTACAACAATGTTCACGATATGCTCATAGTTACCAATGATTGAGTCGTTCTTAATCTTGTTAACCAAGTCAGCCTTTGTTGCCGCTGAAGCAGAGCCAACGAACATAGTCATCATGAGTACAACCGCCAAAACGGCTACAAAAAACTTTTTCATTCTTAATCATCATCCATTCTAAAATTTTACTTGTTGCCCATACTTGTAATAAAGCCGTATATAGTATATACCTCTTCGACACAAAAGTCAATACCCCAAGAGATGTACAAATTCGACATATATTTGTTTATTTATACTGTTAGTTTTCGCACATTTGTTTGAATTCGGTTTCAGATATGACTTTCACTCCAAGTTTATTCGCCTTATCAAGTTTACTGCCGGCACTCTCTCCCGCAAGGACTACGGAAGTATTTTTGGAAACACTTGAAGAAACTTTGCCACCAAATGAAACAATAATTCGCGATGCTTCATCCCTTGTAAATTCAGACAACGTGCCGGTGAGAACAAACGTCATACCCTGAAATCTGCTATCAACAACTTTGTCAGTGCTTTCCATAAGAACACCCAGATTGGCAAGTTCGCTAACAAGTTGTTTTGTGGAATCAAAAGAAAAATATTCAACAACACTCTGTGCCATTACGTTGCCAAATCCGTCAATACTGCAAACCTCTTCCTCTGTTGCCCCCATGAGCGCATCCATTGTGCCAAAACGGGCCGACAACAATTCCGACGCTTTCTGACCGATATTACGAATTCCAAGTGCATAAACAAGCCTTGAAAGTCCTCTTGTTTTTGACTGTTCAATAGCCTTTATAAGATTCTCTGCCGACTTATCACCAAGTCCTTCAAATAATGATATATCAGACATTTTCAGTTTGTAGATATCAGCAACGCTATGCAGTAAGCGACCATTTCTCAACAGTTCAAGAACTGCTGAGCCAAGCCCCTCAATATCCATCGCATCTCTTGAACAAAAATGAATAAGATTACGCAAAAGTTGTGCTTCACAATCGGGATTAACGCACCTAAGTGCTGCCTCACCATCCTCATTTACGGCAGGCTGGCCACAAGATGGGCAGACCCTTGACATTTCATAGGGTTGCGAGCCGTCACAATGCTCTTTCACTTCAACAACTTCGGGTATAATATCTCCTGCCTTACGTATAATTACCGTATCACCAATTCTTATATCTTTTTTGCTAATATATGACTGATTATGCAAAGTCGCCTTACTTATCGTCGTACCTGCAACGAGTACCGGTTCAAAAATTGCAAGCGGTGTCAACACACCCGTTCTTCCGACCTGAACAACGATATCAATAAGTTTGGTTTCTTTGAGTTCGGGTGGATATTTATAAGCAACCGCCCACTTTGGAAATTTAGATGTACTGCCAAGCAATTCTCTGTGCGCATAAGAGTCAACTTTAACAACTGCACCGTCAATGTCAAACGGTAAACCATTACGTCTTCTGCCAATTTCACCGATTGCTTCAAGTACCTGTTCAACGTCTTTTGCTTCAAAGTAAAACGGAACCGTTTTAAAACCCAATTCCTTCATAATTTCAAGGGATTGAGCGTGAGAATTAATATTAAGCCCAACCTGACGCTGAACGTTGAAAACGAATATGTCCAGGTCCCTCTGCGCTGTCACTTCACTGTTTTTCTGTCTTAATGAACCAGCCGCCGCATTTCTCGGATTTTTAAATGGTTTCTCTTGATTTTTTATAAGTTCAAAGAAAACTTCACGGGGCATATACACTTCTCCTCTGACCTCTATCAATCGCTGAATAGAAGCCAGTTTATGTGGGATAGATTTTATTGTTTTCAAATTTTGAGTAACGTTTTCTCCAACCTTACCATCGCCCCTTGTTGAGCCTCTGACAAATACACCATTTTCATATTCAAGTGCAACGGATAATCCGTCGATTTTCGGCTCAATGATATAGGTTGCATCGGGAATGATTTCCTTGACGCGTCGGTCAAAATCACGAATTTCCTGTTCGTTAAAAGCATCCTGCAAACTTTCCATAACAACCTTGTGTTCAACAGGTTCAAACTGTTTGTCCGCCTGTCCTCCGACCCTCTTTGTAGGAGAGTTTTCATCGGCCAGCGACGGAAATTGTGCTTCAAGATCTTCAAGTTCACGAAGTAAAGCATCATACTCATAATCCTCTATTTCGGGCAGATCTTCAAAGTAATACCTCTGATTGTGGTAATTTATAATTTCAGTCAATTCCTTTATTCTCTTCTTAGCCGCTTCAAAATCCATAAAGATAACCTCCGATAATTAACTTAATATATTTTACCACATATTTGAAAAAATAACAATAATCAAATTGAAAACCCGACCAAAAAAGTCGGGTTTTTTCTTTACAAAATAATACAGATAAGGCCGCTGCAACCTTCGTTTATAATCTTTTCTATAGTTTCCTGCAAGCGCATTCTAGCATCGGCAGGCATACGCGCAAGTTTGTTGTGAAGTCCTTCATTTACCAAGGAATGCAGAGATTTACCAAAAATATTTGATTGCCATATATCAGTGGGATTTTCTTCGAATTCTTTAAGCAAATACAGTATCAGATCCTCCGACTGTGATTCTGTCCCGACAAGAGGCGCAACTTCCGTTACGATATCGGCGCGCATCATATGAATTGACGGTGCAGATGCGCGTAACCGCACACCGTATTTGCCGCCTTGGCGCATGATTTCAGGCTCCTCCAAAGTCAGTTCCTCAATTGTTGGCATTACGATTCCGTAACCGGTTGCTTCAACTTCATCAAGGGCATATTTTATTCTGTCATATTCTTTCTTAGCCGCCGCAAGTTCAAGCAGACTGTCCATCAGCTCCTGCTCATCGGAAATTTTGAGTCCGGTTGATTCACCAAGAATAGTATAGAACAACTCGTTTTTCATCGAAACGCTGACTCTGGAACTGCCAACACCCAAATCTACCGCGGATACATTGGAAGATTCAATATATTCACACCTGCATATTTCACGTGAAAACTTTGAAATACCCCTTATATTACTGATATTCTTTGCGCAAGACTGTATATCTCCGTAAACAGCCGATCGAAGCCAATGATTTTTCGGCAAACCAATCATCCACTTTGGCATATCGATGGAAATTTCTTTTACAGGAAATTCAAAAAGCACTTGAGAAATAATGTCGCGAATCATATCTTCCTCAATTTCCGTACAGTTAACGGGAATGACCGGCACATTATACTTTTCCGTCAATTCAGCAGCAAGACTCATCGTAGCGCTTGACTCGGGATACGTACAATTAAGCAATACGACAAACGGTTTCTTTATCTGTTTGAGTTCATTTATAACTCTTTCCTCCGCCTGCTCATATTCCTGCCTTGGAATATCGCTGATACTACCGTCCGTTGTAACAACAAGCCCGATTGTAGAATGCTCCATTATAACCTTTTTTGTTCCTATTTCTGCCGCCATATTAAACGGAATTTCTTCACTGTACCAAGGTGTCATAACCATACGTGGCATATCATCCTCAATATACCCCAACGAACTTGGCACAATATAGCCAACGCAATCAATCATCCTCACACGAAGGCTTGCGTTACCCTCCAGATTCACTTCAACAGAATTTTCGGGAATAAATTTGGGTTCGGTTGTCATAATCGTCCTACCCGCCGCCGACTGCGGCAACTCATCCAATGCCCGCTCACGCTTGTAATCACCAACGATATTCGGGATTACAAGCGTATCCATAAACCTTTTGATAAACGTTGACTTGCCCGTGCGCACAGGGCCAACTACGCCGATATAAATGTCCCCTCCGGTACGGGCTGCAATATCTTGGTATATGCTTGTATTTGCCATTTGTTTTTCCTCCGCTTACATATTCATTTTGTACATTCTTATGCCCCGCTCAAGACCTATATGACAAACCGTCAAAACAAAAATTAATTCTGATTTATAAAAAATCTTGTATTATTTTGACGATAGCAAAGCATTTCGTATTGACTATTTTTGTTTTATATGTTAAATTTAACAAGGTTATGTTCAAAAATAGTGTATTAGAGGACGGTCATTTTAATGGATATTAACAAAATACTTGAAGCAGCACATAAAGAAAAGGCATCCGACGTTCATATAACCGTTGGTCTTCCGCCTAAAGCAAGAGTTGCAGGTCAACTTATTGACCTTGAATTTCCCACCGTCACGCCCGAAAAAGCCGAGCAACTCGCAAAGCAAGTTTTGAACGACGTATGGCTTGAAAAACTCAACCAGAAAGGTGAAGTTGACCTTTCCTACAATTCCGGCGACCTCAGATACCGTGTCAGCGTATACATAAGAATGGGATACTACACAATGGCGATGCGTGCCGTTAACTCCGAGATTCCAAACCCGATTGACATCGGCATTCCCGACACCGTAATTAATCTTTACAAAAAGCAGAGAGGTCTTATCCTCGTCACAGGCCCGACGGGTAGTGGTAAAACAACCACAATTGCAACACTTATTGATGCCATTAACAGAAACCGTTCCGCTCACATCATAACAATGGAAGAACCCATCGAGTTCCTCCACACTCACCACAAATCAATGATAAACCAGCGAGAAATCGGACAGGATACCAAAAACTATGCTAGTGCACTCAAAGCCGCACTCAGAGAGGATCCCGACGTTATCTTTATCGGAGAAATGCGTGACCTCGAAACAATCAGCACCGCTATCACGGCCGCTGAAACAGGTCACCTCGTACTGTCAACACTTCACACAATGGGTGTTGCAAACGCGGTTGACCGTATTATCGACGTATTCCCCTCATACCAGCAACAGCAGATCAGAGCGCAACTTGCAAGCGTATTGGAAGCGGTTATCTATCAGCAACTTGTACCCTCTCTCACCTGGAAGAGCAGAGTTCCCGCATTTGAGATTATGACAAAGAACTATGCGGTCAGAAACCTCATCAGAGAAGGTAAAACTCATATGCTTGACGCAATGATCCAGAACGGACGTAAGGATGGTATGATTCTTATGGATGATTACCTCAAAAAATTGTCTATGGAGGGTAAAATCTCCAAACATACCGAGGAAACGTACGCTTTCAACTCCTCAAGAAGAATTATGTATTAAAAAGTTTAAAAGGCATCTTCCACGGAAGATGCCTTTTTTCGTTTGTTTTTTAAACTCATTGTAGGTTGTAAAGCAACAGAGGAAAAATTCACCCTGTGACTTAATTAATACGTCAAGACACAGAACCTTCCCCTGTCTTTTTTTAGTTTAGTGATTACTTGTCAACACAGGAGAAGCGTCACCTTGTGTTTTATTTTTATAAAATTACATATCATATTTCCCGTATCTATACAATGGTAACCGTCTTTCATATTTACTGTTTATTTTAGTCATACTCAAGCCATTTTCATCAATATTGTTGATATCGTCCACCTCATATACAGTTATATTACCTGCGCAAAAATCTATAGCATCTGACAATGCAAGAAATTCTTCATTTGTCATTTCATCGGATTTGTTTACAACAACATCTATTGTTGCATAGACATACTCCGTCTCAAGCAGTTTCCTTGCGTCCTCTCCCCGTTGCCAAGTTTTATCAGGCGAAGCAGACAATGCCGTGGCACTATACACAACACACTCAGGGTAAACTTCTTTGAGTATATCGCAGTATATTTCGTGAAATTCTTCTTGAAACTCACTTAGAAAAGCGCTGTCCGTTATATCACCACTTTTATCAACCCATACATAAATTGTTTCCCTACATCGATTAGAAATATCTATAAATGAACTTATTTCTATATTTGCTTTAGATTTAGGAACAACAGAGCCTGTGCAATAATCAGTCAAAGAATAAATCGTTTCTTGAACTTGCTGTACATCATGTAAAACTTCATATTCTTCGTCGTATTTTTCTTCTAAATAATTTAATACATATTCATTTCTTTTTTCTTGGGAAAGCTCAAAAAAGTTAAATTCCGGTTGTGTGATATCGGGGCTAGAAAAGCACCCCGTACAACTAAATATAATCACACAGCAAATAATAGCAGAAGTTATCATCTTCAATATCTTTTTCATCAATGATCCCCCTTAATTATTGCACTTGTTTTTATTTGTCAAGTAAACAACATGGAAAAGCATATCTTTATTTTTTGTAACACTCATCAGGCCTATAACCTTTCATTTTTTCACCTTCCATATGGCCTACAATCATTACACTATTATCTTCGATAGTGCCTTTTCCAACCATCCTGTAATCGCTGACAATTTCATCAAGTTTCCATTGACCATCAACATATACCGCCTTGTATGTGTATCTAACGATTACATCTGCACCATCCTGGAACTGATACTGAGCCAATACTGAAAATTCACAGATTTCTTTGAGAGAATAACTCTCAATAATAAAATTACTCCATTGGCTTATCTCATCAAATTCTCTGACGAGAGTATACAATTTACCATTAATCTCTTTGTATTGTGGCTTACCGTCAGTTCCATCAATCAGACTGTTCACAACATCGCCAGTATAGGTAATGTTCAAAATACTTTTAATATCATCCAAAGTTTTAAAATCATCAGAATTCACCAAAGCGTACTCATCAGTTATGTTCGTTTTTTCATATGGCAAACTATCATTGATAAACATTTTGTTTACACAAGTGTTGTTTCTTTCTACTAATCCTGAAATTTCATTTATAAAATCCCTATTATCGTCCGCTTCAGAGACAGCAAAAAGTTTAGTATAGCCCAAATCAATATAAATTCCCCTATTCTCCCTGTGTGCTCCGTATCGATAATCGTAATTCCAGTCATAGGTATCTATAATCGAAAAACACTCTATACCAACCTTATTCTCATCAAAATCATTTCGCGGATATACACGAATGCCTATGTAATATTCATTCGTGCTTGTGCAGAGAGTAAAATTAGTCGATGCAACAATCTCTGTACTGCCATCCTGTTGAGTCCGCCCTTGGTTGATTAACCCATCAAATTCATACGAAATTACATCGCCAGAAATATGTTCAAATAATTTGTCAATGTCGCCAGTAAAATCGTCATTTCTTACACCTTTACAAAACAAATTACCAAACATCTCTTTGTCATCATTCTTTATCGATGTGAATATTCGCTCTACTGTGTTGTCAACATATTTTCTGATACTACCTTCTGTTTCAACACACGAGGTCAAAGTTAAAATTTGAATTATAATAATTAAAATAACCACAACTTTTTTGATCTTTAAATTATTAATTAAAACCATATAATCGCCCCATCCTTATTATTCCGTCTTAATTAAAATAACTGTCATCTTTTTTTATCGCTTCTACATAATCCGCAGAAGAATAATTATAACTGTCCGTATTTAAATCATCTAAATCTTTGCAAATATACACATGCAATTTTCCTTCGCAGAAATCAAGTTTTTCAATCAGCGTATTCAGTGTATCGTCTGTAACATTTTCCGATTCACTTACAAAAACCTTTATGTAAACATCAAAGGTTTCCTTTAAAAGCAACTCTTTCATGTCATCAGAAGCTGTCCACAATTTTGTTGGTTTCTTCTCTAAATCTCTACAATTTACATCAACAATACACTCGTCTATTTCTGTCTTCACAACAGACTCTATGGTGCTTTTTATTTCGTCAGCTAAATCATTTAAAAACTTACCATCTATTACATTACCATAATCGTCACACCATACCTTAATATAACCCGTATAACCATCTCTTATCACTTTAAAACAACCTGTTTTCTCACTATCGACAAAATCAACATAATAATACTGTCCATATTTTTTTAGAAGAAATGCTTCAACATGTTTTTGTTTCTGTTGGGGTGTCATAGAAGAATACGATGAGTCGTTTTCAGGTGTGTTTTCAAAAACAGAACATCCAGAAAAATTAAACACTATAATCGATAACATTATTAATGCTATGCTCTTTAAAATATATTTTTTCATATATAATTTCACCTCACAAAAATCACAAAAATATAAAATTATTTTTTGTTTATTATAACTTCATACTCTATGGCGCTATCCTTACCATTTTCATAATAATCACAGTTGTAGACTGTCAGTTTCGAATTACAAAAGCTAAATTTACTTGATAAATTATTTATATTATCCTGTGTAGCCTTGTCGGAATCATTTATGTATATGTTTATAAAGTAATACATATCTTCTGTTTTGATCATTTCTTCAACATTATCCTGAGAAATATCCCACTCTTTTGTAGGCATATTTCTGAACTGAGGAGCAACATAAACTACGCAATTTGGAATTTCTTCCCTCGCGATCAATGAAAAATAACTTGATATATCGTCATTGAAATCAACCAAAAAATAATCATCGATTATGTTGCCTTCGTTATCCACCCAAACCGTAATCCATGCGACATTTTCATAAATAAAGCCCGATGTTGCAGTATACACATCTACCTCTGCAACATAACACTCTGATTCTTGTGAAATTTTTTCTACGCTAAAACTAACATCTTTAGGAAATTTTTCCTTCATATAGTCTTCTACATATTTTATCTTTTGTTCTTTTGCTTGGTCTTGGGATGCAGCATCATTTTCTTTCTCCGCTTGCCCAATTATGTTAGAGCAAGCCACACAATTTAGGACAACTGCAAGTATCAACACAATTACAATAACCTTAGAAATTATGATTTTCATATATTCATCCTCCAAACCACAAACAAAATTAGAAAACACAAGGGGACGGTTAGCGTGAAATATGTGCTTCCCTATGTGTTCTTTTTAATTATACCACTTCATTAAGAAAAATGCAAATTATACAACTCCCTATTTCCAATCAAAAAAATCGTAAAAAACATTTGCATGCAATACATATATATGGTATATTTATACTTGTATGTTTTTTGTAGAAATACCACCCATATTGTCGCAATTACGAAAGGATTACGTTATGAATAAAAGACTTCTCTCAATACTCCTGATTTTACTCATCATATTAACCTCTCTACCGATATCAACCGCATCCGCCGCAAGTGATTTCAGTTTCTCCGGAAGTGATTATTCCAGCAACGCTTCAATTGCTTCGGCGCTTGACTACGTTGTATCGGAGTACGTTCCAGGTAAACACTACTTTGTAAGTGACGGCGGCGATAATATCAACGGAAACAAAAACAAACCCTGTACCGCTTACGGTAACGATTGCGGTTATTTCGGACTTGCCTGGCAGTGTCTCGGATACGTGCGTTGGGTACAGTATCAACTATTTGGTTTCCATGAAATGTATAATCCCGAATTTGTTGAATTATCGGGTTACAGTAACGCAACGGCAACAAACTGTAAGAATTGGTTTCAGAAGAATAAAGACAAATTGCACCCCGGTGCACACATCAGATTCTCTAACCACTCTATTCTTTACCTTTCGCAAGACAGCGAAGGTGTAACTTTCCTCCACTGCAACTGGGGTAAAACCTGTATGGTAAAATTTGCAACACTCAGTTGGAGCGATTTTGCAAGTTTGTTTGGCTCTGTTTACTACTGCAACTATTACGCAAATTACTATAACGCATTTCCCGAAGACAACAGCGCCGTTTCAAAAGCGCCTGGATTATATAAAACGGCTACCCCCTCTTCAACCCTCAACTTCCGTTCAGAGCCGACAACATCTTCAGTGGTGCTTGCATCTATCCCCGATAAAACAGAACTTACAATAACAAAAATTCAGGGTAACTGGGGTTATACCGTTTACAACAACGTTTCGGGATGGGTTTCACTTGATTTTGCAGAACTTATTAAACCTTTCACCTACACTGTTGAATACAACACAAGCAATTCATCATCAATTGAAATACACTATGGAACTACCCTGTCCGTCAGCGGTAGCGCTGATGTAAAAGAAGGCTACTCTTTTACAGGCTGGTTTGCTAACAGAAAGTCTGACGGAAAATGGTTTACTTCTAAAGGCTGGTACACCGAAGACGAAATAACCAAAAACGGATATGAAAAAACACTTTTCACGGTTGGCACAAAAATCTTGTTCAAAGACTCTTGGATTAATGACGTTACAAAAGAGGAAACTTTCACTTTCGAGCCTCAGTGGAAACAAATAACACTTGGAAAGTACAGGGTAAACACTCCCGATTCCGCGTTGAATTTCCGCTCTGAACCCTCAACTTCCTCGTCCGTTATTTTTTCAATACCCCATAATACAGAACTCGTTATAACTGAAATGCAAGGCACGTGGGGCAAAACAACTTATCTTGGTTATTCAGGTTGGGTTCATCTTGACTATGTTGAGTTCATCGCTTCTGTCGAGAAAACGCTTGAATCACTCGCCGTTACCGCTCCGCCTTCAAAAACGGAATATTATACGGGTGAAAGCCTCAACGTTACGGGACTAGTTCTTACCGCTAAATACAGCGACGGCAGTGAAGAAACGGTAACTGTTTTTACCTACTCCCCCACAACCTTTACAGTTATTGGTGAAACAACCGTAACGATTTCTTACGGCGGATTAAGCGCCACTTTCGCAGTTAACGTACTGCCTGCTATTGTCACAGAATACGATAATCTTTTTAAATCAATCACTTCTGAAATTGTCGGTGACGACCTCATTTTCACTATAACAACCCCTTCAACAACAATAAACAGAGTTAAAGTTACCTACGCAAACGACACAGCGGGTTACATCAAATACGATTCCGACTATGAAATAAACGAAAACGGTGATTACGTATGGACAATGAAAGTCCCTGCGCCTGCAACCACTACGCAGTACGCTTTTGATGCAAGAAGTTACGAAAGTGGCAAATATTTGAAAGACTACTACTATCACACCGTTACAGTTGAAGAATCAAAGATTATAAAATCAGTTTCCGCACCTGTTTCCGGTGGAAAAACTAATTTTACAGTTATCACGGAAGCAGGAAATTACAACAGGCTCCGCGTAGGTCTGTCTGAGACACTGAGCGACAATCTTTCCGTAACTTCCGCTCACACGGTCAATGATGACGGCGATTACGTATGGACTATATCTATTTCATCTCAAGACGAAGGTACAACTCTGTACTTTGACTTACGTGATGCAGAAAGCGGCAAATATATAAAGAAATTTTATCAATACAACGTTGACGTTCTGGATGACGTAATAAAATCTGTTGATTCAAAAAAGAACGAAGACAAAATCGTATTCACGGTTGTTACAAAGGCGGGAAATTATAGCAGACTTCGTGTTGGTCTTAACAAAAATCTCGTCGATAATCTTGCCGTAAGCACAAAATACAGCGTTAACCCATCGGGCGACTACGTATGGACAATAAGCATTGATGCGCCAACCAAAAACAATACTTTATATTTTGATTTGCGCGATGCCGAAACAAACAAATACATCGAAAACCACTATGCATACAAACTTGATGTTTCAAATTTTAGCGAAACCACAATAAAATCTGTGAATGCGACACAAAGCGGCAGCAAAACAGTTTTTACCGTTGTCACAGCAGCAGGAAATTACAGCAGGCTTCGTGTTGGCACACAGAAAACAACCGCCAACAATCTTGCTATAAGCACAAAATACACCGTTAACTCATCGGGTAACTACGTATGGACAATAAGCATCACAACCCCCGCAGACGACACAACGCTTTATTTTGACCTGCGAGATGCAACCACAAGCAAATACATAAACCAGCATTTCGTTTATAATTTCAAAGCATAGTACTAACGAAAAGAGGTAAACTTTTATTGAATTTATCACTCGTACTGAATCAAATGATCATTCTGCTCATTTTGATGATTATCGGCTTTATTGCGCACAAAGTTGGAATTCTTAACCCGACAAGCAACAGGGCTATATCAAAACTTATTATTAATATCACCTGCCCCGCATTGATTTTTCATTCAATTTTTACGGGCGGCAGAATAAGTAACAAATATGTTCTTATAACTGTTTTCATTGCTGCTTTCGCATTCTTTATATTTATGTTTATTTTCTCAAAAATCATTGTAAGAGTATTGAGAGTTAAAAAGGATCTAAGGCGCTCATACGAATGTATTATGGCATTTGGAAACATATCTTTTATGGGCATACCCGTTTTAAGAGCAGTTTTTCCTGACCAACAAGGAATAGCCATTCTTTTCCAGGCAATTTTTTTGATTTTCTATCATTTATTCATCTTCACTTACGGGATCTGGTTGCTTGGTAGTGAAGGCGGGAAAAAAGTAAAATTCTCATTAAAAAGTTTCTTTAATATGGGAACAATTTCTGCAATAGTTGCGGTTATATTGTATTTCTTTGATTTCACTCCGCCAGTACTTGTAACCAATTCACTTGATATGCTCGGAGGCGTCACAACTCCCCTTGCAATGATTTTGATTGGTTCGAACCTTGCTTCATACTCGGCATTGAAAATCCTCAAAACTCCCAGATTATATTTATTCTCTTTTATAAAACTTATCGTTATCCCTCTCATTGTCTGGGTTGTAACAAAGTTTGTGATTGATGACACTTTACTGCGTGGAGTTATCGTAATTATGGCTTCAATGCCCGTGGGTAGTCTTACAATTATGTTGTCAAACGAATACGGCGGAAACGGCGAATTTGTTTCACAGGGGTTGTTTTTGTCAACTGTATTGTCCGTGCTGACAATTCCGTTCATTTCGTATGTGCTATTCAATTTTTAACAAGGAGAGATCAATATGAAAATCGTAATGCTCGACGGGTACACAACTAACCCCGGTGATCTCAGTTACGACGTTTTTAAGTCATTCGGCGAATTCATTTACTATGACAGAACCGAAAAAACAAAAGCGGGCGTACTTGAAAAAGCAAAAGATGCCGACTTAATTATAACAAACAAAACACCTATTACAGCGGATATAATTGACGAACTGACATCGTGTAAATATATCGGTCTTATGTCTACGGGTTTTGATGCCGTTGACGTAAAAGCAGCAAGAAAAAAGGGAATCACAGTTTGTAACGTACCGACTTACACAACGGACGCCGTTGCCCAGATGACCTTTGCGCTCATATTGGCGCTTTATAACAAAGCGGAACACCACAGCAATCTTGTTCACAGCGGTGCATGGTCAAGTTGCCCTGATTTTTGTTTCTGGGACAGTCCCCTTTCAGAATTGAGAGGAAAAACAATCGGTCTTTTTGGCTTCGGAAAAATTGC
The DNA here is from genome assembly GCA_017560255.1 of Clostridia bacterium. Classification (GTDB taxonomy): domain Bacteria; phylum Bacillota; class Clostridia; order Oscillospirales; family Acutalibacteraceae; genus RGIG7273. The sequence goes on along the minus strand of JAFYOI010000055.1, from coordinate 23,514 downwards.
AAAAGCAGTTGCCGACGTTGCTCTTGCATTCAAAATGAATGTAATCGCATACAGCAGAAGCCCATTTGAATACAACGGTGTTGAGAGTGTAAGTTTTGAAGATTTACTCAAAAATTCCGACATTCTGAGTCTACACGCTCCGTTCAACGAGCAAACAAATCTGATTATAAACGCGAATACTATTGATAAAATGAAAAACGGCGCTTTACTCATAAACACCGCAAGAGGAAAACTTGTTGACGATAAAGCCTTGGCACAAGCGCTTAAAAACGGTAAAATAAGGGGCGCAGGTCTTGATGTGCTCACAGTTGAGCCGCCTACAGACAATCCTTTATTCGGCCTTGAAAACTGCATTATCACACCCCATATTTCCTGGGCGGCAGTTGAAACACGAGAAAGACTTGTCGGAATCGTTGCAAAAAATATTGAAAACTTCTTGAATGGCACACCGCAAAACGAAGTTTTCTAATCAAAAACAAACAGTCTTGGAAACAAAATTTCCAAGACTGTTTTTATCATTCACCTATATAAGTAAAGCGTTTATACGTCATCCCATCCCGTTCAATTGTTTCATCCCACATCGATGCTAGGCGTACCCAAACCCCGTTTTCACCGTAAAGCGCCTTGTAGACAACCATATCCTCCAAAGTTTCAGAATTTTTTGCAATAAACAAAACCTCATATTCGTTACCTTTAAAATGGCGGTACTTACCCTTCTTAATCTCTGCCATAAAATCACCTCACCAATAATATAACATTATTTTGTCAGATATTCAATTTTTTCTTTGCATTCAATATCTGTATATGATATACTCGTACAAAAGAGATATTTTTGAGGAAGAATATAACGGGGGGTTAATAAAAATGGATAATTACGAGAAAAATAACAGTTTTGATTTTGAAAATGATGACGACGTAACTTATCAGAGTTATACTGCAACCAAAAGCGGAAAGAAAAAGACCTCATCTTCAAACATAATATTAGCAATATTGTTCATTGTTGTAATCGTACTGGTAATTATAGTCGTCAAAAACTCTATTGGCGGCGACAATACTGATGACACCACAACGTCATCCACACAAGCAACCACTACCCTGCCCCAGAATTTTACAACGCTTGAACTCTCACAAGAAGATATTGCAAAAGGTGAACTTGTGCTTATAAACAGTAAACATTACTATGAGTACGATGCACTGCAAGGACTCAAAAACCTCTACGACGTAAAGACGAGTTCCTATTATCTTAAAGATGCAAACACAATACTTGTAAACAAAAATATCTGGCCCGCTGTTAATGCTTTGTTTGACGGTTTCTACGAAGCAACACAAAAGCGAAGCATCAACATTATCGGCGCATTCCGTTCTCACACCGACCAGATGCATTTGTTCAATTCATACGTTGACAGTTACGGTAGCGAAGCGGAGGCCCTCAAACATGTTCAGAAACCCGGCTATTCCGAACATCATTCGGGGCTTTGCATCGATTTGCAGATTTGGGACAGCGATAAGCAGGTTGTATATGAATTTACAGGTGAGGGCGAGTACAAATGGCTCGTTGATAACGCGTACAAATACGGATTTATCCAGCGTTACCCCGAGGGTAAAACCTCAATTACCGGTGTTAACACTGAACTTGGTCACTTCAGATATATTGGAGTTGCACACGCAACGGCAATGAAGAAAAACAACGCAAGTTGCTACGAGACCTACATTGAATATCTCCGCAACTTCACCTTTGATGGCGAACATCTCCACGTAGAATGTGACAACGGAGAAAAATACGAAATCTTTTTTTCAAACTCTCTCACTATTCAAGTCCCCACTGACAGAGAATACACTGTTTCGGGAAACAACGTTGATGGTTTCATTGTAACAATTAAAAACTAATTGACAAAAAGGTTGAGTTTCATCACAAACCGAAACTCAACCTTTGTTTTTTCTTCTCTTTTCTTTTTTATGTGACATTAATCAACAATAATCTTGTCATAAATCATATCGGTTATAACGTCGTGAAAACTTGACGGGGTTACTGTATTGCGGCACATAATATCAACGCATTCAACTATTGTTTCAAAAGTAATGGGTTTAATTCTAACTGTTGATATATCAAGCGCTTCTCCGTCATACACTTTTGAGACGGAAAGAATTATTGCATCGTTTTCCGTTCTCATCACGTCATAATCTAAATTATAAATCTTGTCATTCACCTGCATAGTATTTTGAAATTTCAAAACATCATCCCCTATCTGTGTGGTTATACATCACCTACAATTTAGCACATAAGTGATATTTTGTCAATAGGTTTTAAAAAATAATTATTTTAGTCAAAATTTATATTGACACAACGGGTTTATTTTAATATAATAGCATAAGTATTTAACCGCGCTGGTGTGGCGAAATCGGCAGACGCAAAGGACTTAAAATCCTTCGGTGGTGACACCGTACCGGTTCAAGTCCGGTCACCAGCACCAATTAAATAGTCCGCACTTGCTTATTGCAAGTGCGGACTATTTTTAATTAACTATCCTTGCAACACAACACGTTATATGTTACAATTTAAAGCACAATGCATCAGATATTCCCCATAGAATACGGAGGAAAAGGAAATGTCAAACTATCTTGGATTTACACCGTGCGATAAACCTAACTACTATTTCGTCAGTTACAACAATGAGGATGCACAACGTGTCGGAACGATAACACAGAGGCTTGCTCACAGCAACATTCCTCTCTGGTACGACCACGGAATTGAATACGGTGAGGGATGGGAGCCTAAAATTTCGGAAAAACTCGCAAATGCACAGGGTGTGATTTTATTCTTTACAAGCGGAATTCTGTCTAAGGACAATTCATACGTCAGAAAAGAGTACAAGATGGCGACAGAGTTTTTTGACAAAAAGGTTTACGTCGTACTTATGGATGCTATCGACAACAAGGCCGTACCGTTTGACAAAGTGCCTTGGGTAATAGATATACAGGAAAAGCAGTGCATAAATATCGTGGGCGTAAATGATTTGGACAAGATTTCAAACGAGATATCATCTGCAATCGGGCTTAGCACTCACGAAGCAAAAATGAACCAAATAATAGAAAATTACCGTTCATTATACGAGTGCGGAAAAGTTGACGATGCCGAAAACTACTTATCGGAATACCTCAAAGGCAAGAGTTTATTCGGCAAAGCACAGTGCATAGCAAATTTATTCAGTGGAAAAATTGAAGAAAACGCCCTTAAATCATCTGCAAAAGAAATAAAGGGCAAACTCCCCTCTCCGCTCAAAAATCATCTTGGAGAGCCAATAGACTCGTTTTTCGAGTGTCGACGGTTAACACTTGGCGAAATTTCTTTCACTTTCGGCAATTCCTTCCTTTTCCACAGGGGTAATTATGGCGACGCTCATATAATTAACGTCTGGAGAAACGGCGAAAACATCTACACAATCGGTGCGCTTGTTGAAGCACGGGATATGCAAATTTACTACGACAATATTGACGACATCATTTATTTGGTCTATACGTCCGAATGGGAAAAGCGCGAAAACGGCATAGAAGACTTTAAAGACTACGTAAGCGTTGTAACAATAGAAAACCCTTTGGGCGACGCGGTGTGCAACTCTTTCAAATGGCTCGTGGTTTTACCGTAACATAAAAAATACAAACGGCAGAGAATTTTTTAGGATTTCCCTGCCGTTTATTTGTTTTATCATATTGAAACGTCATAGATGTAGTAATTCCAGAAAGCGCACACTTGCTCAAAACAACCGTTCATTTCTTAAAATTTGTTTACTTATTATCGTTTTCGTGATATAATAATAAAATAGAATGAAAGGAGTGAAGCATGATGGACAAGTTTGTTTTACATTCAAAATATAAGCCGACCGGTGACCAACCCGAAGCGATTGCCAAACTTACGGAAGGCATCAAAAACGGGTTGACCGAACAGACCTTGCTCGGCGTTACAGGCTCGGGCAAAACGTTTACAATGGCGAATATAATTGCAAACCTAAACCGTCCTACGCTTGTCCTTGCTCACAATAAAACTCTTGCCGCACAGTTGTGTTCGGAGTTTCGTGAATTCTTCCCCGAAAATGCGGTTGAGTATTTCGTATCCTATTACGACTACTATCAGCCCGAAGCATACATTCCGACCACCGATACTTATATCGAAAAAGACTCATCAATAAATGATGAAATTGACAAATTGCGCCATTCGGCAACCTCCTCCCTCTCGGAGAGAAGGGACGTAATAATCGTTGCCAGTGTTTCGTGCATATACAGCCTCGGCAACCCTATTGATTATCGCAATATGGTCATCTCTCTGCGACCCGGAATGGAGAAAAGCAGGGACGATTTAGTGAAAAAATTAGTTGAAATACAGTATGAAAGAAATGACCTTAGTTTCACGAGAAACAAGTTTCGCATTCGCGGTGACGTTGTTGAGATATTCCCCGCTTATTCAAACGACACTGCGATAAGAGTAGAATTCTTCGGTGACGAAATTGACAGAATAAGCGAAATCGTACCCCTCACGGGTGAAGTCAAATGCGTTATGCAGCACGTCGCAATCTACCCCGCCTCCCACTACGTAGTAGCACCCGAGGTTCTGGAAGACGCAATAGCAGATATACTTAAAGAAATGCAGGAGAGGGTAAAATATTTTGAAGAAAACGGAAAACTCCTTGAAGCGCAGAGAATCCGTCAAAGAACGGAATACGACATTGAAATGCTGAGGGAGACGGGATTCTGTTCGGGAATAGAAAACTATTCAAGAGTACTTTCAAGGCGACCCGCAGGCGCTCCGCCGTTCACTCTGCTTGACTACTTCCCGAAAGATTTCCTTTTCTTCGTAGACGAATCCCATGTAACGTTGCCCCAAACACGCGCTATGTATGGCGGCGACCGTTCAAGGAAAAGTTCGCTCATTGAGTTCGGTTTCCGACTCCCCTCCGCATACGATAACAGACCGCTCACTTTTGATGAATTTTATGAGCGTTTAGGACAAAAGATTTTTATAAGCGCAACCCCGTCAAATTTCGAACGAGAAAAAAGCCAACAGATTGCGGAGCAGGTAATCAGACCGACAGGTTTGCTTGACCCTGAAATTATAATAAAACCGACGGAGAATCAGATTGATGATTTGATTTCGGAAATCAATGAAGTTACCGCAAAAGGTAACCGCGTTCTTGTCACAACGCTGACAAAGAAAATGGCGGAAAGTCTGACGGAATACCTGACCGACTACGGCATCAAGGTGCGATATATGCACCACGATATTGACACAATCGAAAGAATGCAGACAATAAAAGATTTACGTTCGGGTGAGTTTGACGTACTTGTCGGAATCAATCTTCTCAGAGAAGGTCTTGACATTCCTGAAGTATCACTTGTAGCAATACTTGATGCGGACAAAGAGGGATTCCTGCGTTCTGAAACGTCTCTTATCCAGACAATAGGACGTGCGGCAAGAAACTCCGAAGGACGAGTTATAATGTACGCCGACGAAGTTACTCCATCAATGGAGAGAGCAATTACAGAAACGAACAGACGTCGTGAAAAGCAGGCAAGATACAACGAAACTCACGGCATTATTCCGACGACGATAAAGAAGGATGTCCACGATATAATCGAAATCACATCAAGGGACAATCTCGAAAAATCTACCGAAGGAAAGAAAATGACACGAGCGGAAAAAGAGGCATTAATCAAAAAATTGACCGTTGAAATGCGCGCCGCCGCAAAACTGCTCGAATTTGAACACGCGGCATATCTGCGCGACAAAATTCAAAAATTAAGAAATTCAAAATAATGATTGGTGAGTTTATGGGTGCTAAAAAAATTATAATCAAGGGCGCAAGGGAACACAACCTAAAAAACGTTGACATTGAACTGCCGAGAGATAGCCTGATTGTATTTTCGGGATTATCGGGTTCGGGAAAATCTTCCCTTGCTTTTGATACAATATATGCGGAGGGTCAGAGACGATACGTAGAATCACTTTCATCTTACGCAAGGCAATTTTTAGGTCAGATGGGAAAACCCGATGTCGACTACATCGAGGGTTTATCTCCCGCAATCTCGGTTGACCAGAAAACGACTTCAAAGAATCCTCGTTCAACCGTCGGTACGGTTACGGAAATTTATGACTATCTGCGTTTGCTTTATGCAAGGATAGGTGTCCCCCACTGTACTGTTTGCGGAAAAGAAATTCAGAAACAGACCGTTGACCAGATTGTTGACAAAATAATGCAGTTGCCCGAAAAAAGCAAGATACAGATTCTTGCCCCCATCGTAAGAGGCAGGAAGGGAGAATACGTAAAGGAACTTGATTCACTTCGTAAATCGGGCTTTGTAAGAGTGAGAATTGACGGAATCACTTACGATTTATCGGACAAGATTGAAATTGATAAAAACAAAAAACACTCCATAGAGGTTGTCGTTGACCGACTTGTAATAAAAGAAGGCATTGAAAGTCGCCTCGCCGACTCAATTGAAACATCATCAAAACTGTCATCGGGACTTGTAATCTGCGACATCGTGGGTGAAACCGAAATACTTTTCTCTCAAAATTATGCTTGCCCAGAACACGGAACAAGTATTGAGGAAATGTCCCCGAGAATGTTCTCGTTCAACAACCCTTACGGCGCGTGCGACAAATGCTCGGGACTCGGTATTTTGTATGAGGTAAGTGAAGACCTTGTAATCCCCGACCGCTCACTTTCCATAAATCAAGGTGCAATTCAAGCAACGGGCTGGTCAATTTCTGACAGCGGCACAATCGCTGCAATGTACTATACCGCACTGGGCAAACATTACGGCTTTACGCTCGACACTCCGATATGTGAAATGAGCAAAGAAGCCGTACACGCAATACTTTACGGCACGGGCGGCAAAAAGATACAGATGACAAGAACAAACGAGTATGGCACAGGAACATACACAACGGATTTTGAAGGCGTAATAAATAACCTCAACAGAAGATATAAGGAAACCACAAGCGAATGGTCAAAAGCGGAAATCGAGCAAAAGATGACTCAGCACAACTGTCCCGAATGTAACGGCGCAAGGCTCAAGAAACAAGCATTAGCGGTCACTGTGGGCGGAATAAATATTAACGAACTGTCTAATCTATCCGTCAAAAACGCCGTCAAATTCTTTGACGAACTTAAAATATCCGAGCGCGATGAACAGATTGCAAAACTTGTTATTAAGGAAATAAAGGCAAGGCTCAGTTTTCTCAGTAGTGTCGGGCTTGAATACCTCTCACTCTCAAGAAGTTCGGGTACGCTTTCGGGAGGAGAAAGCCAGAGAATACGTCTGGCAACACAGATCGGTTCTTCCCTTGCGGGTGTACTCTACATTCTTGACGAGCCGAGCATTGGCTTACATCAGCGCGACAACTACAAACTGCTTGCCACACTCAAAAAATTGCGTGATCTAGGCAATACGGTAATTGTTGTTGAACACGACGACGAAACGATTTTAGAGGCGGACTACGTTGTCGACATCGGCCCGGGCGCAGGAATAAATGGCGGTGAAATAATCTGTGCGGGAACGACGCAAGATATTCTTGACTGCACCAACTCCATCACGGGTCAATACCTCAGTGGAAAGAAAAAAATCCCCGTACCCGAAATACGACGTGAGGGCAACGGAAAATTTCTTGCCATTAAGGGCGCAAAAGAAAACAACCTTAAGAACATTGACGTACAGATACCACTTGGCACGTTCACCTGTGTAACGGGTGTTTCTGGCTCGGGTAAATCATCGCTTGTAAATGAAATTCTTTACAAAAAACTTGCCGCCGAATTGAACGGTGCAAAGAAATTTTGCGGAAAGCACGACGATATAACGGGTCTTGAACATCTTGACAAAGTTATTCAGATTGACCAATCCCCCATTGGCCGCACACCACGTTCAAATCCTGCAACCTATACAGGTGTTTTCAACGATATCAGAGAATTATTTGCATCAACGCAGGACTCTAAAATGCGCGGATATTCAAACGGAAGATTTTCATTCAATGTCAAAGGTGGCCGATGCGAAGCGTGTCAGGGCGACGGTATTGTAAAGATAGAAATGCACTTCCTTGCCGACGTATACGTAACTTGTGACGTTTGCAAAGGCGCGCGTTACAACAGAGAGACGCTTGAAGTAAAATACAAGGGCAAAAACATCAGCGAAGTGCTTGATATGACGGTTGAGGAAGGTATGGACTTCTTTCAGTTTGTGCCGAAGATACACAGGAAATTAAAGACGATTTACGACGTAGGATTGGGTTACGTTAAAATCGGTCAAAGTGCAACTACCCTCTCGGGAGGTGAAGCACAAAGAGTTAAACTTGCAACCGAACTTTCAAAAAAAGCGACGGGCAAGACTGTTTATATTCTTGACGAGCCGACGACAGGGCTTCACACGGCGGACGTACACAAACTGATTGACGTTTTACAAACACTTGTTGACAGTGGCAACACTGTAATAGTAATTGAGCATAATCTTGATATGATAAAAAATGCGGATTATATAATTGACCTGGGACCAGAAGGCGGAGATATGGGCGGAAATATTGTTGCAATGGGCACGCCCGAACAAGTCGCTCAGTGCGAAATTTCATACACAGGACAATATCTCAAAAAGATGCTTTAAACAAAAAAACACCTTGAAAAGCCAGTGCTCTCAAGGTGTTCTTTTTTATTGAGATATTATTGAAGATATTGTTAAAAGAAACTCGTTACGTGTTGCATTTTCGGAGAATACACTGAACATAACGCCTTCATACGTAAATTCAGCATAATATTGATTATGCGCCATTTCAACGATCAAAAATTCAACGCCATCTATATTTGATTTTTTAATATCGTCGTACTTAACGCCAAAGAAATCTTCGTACATATCGCTCCAAAAATCCTCATTAAGATATCTTACACAGTTTGTGCCAAAGGTCACAGCGATTGTTTTTGAGTTATCAGCGTTGGTATATTGAAGTTGGTTAGTATCAAAATAGACATCCCCCGTGCCTTTATTCCTTTTGAATATGCCCAGCCAATGCGGAGTTTCTTCAAAGCCATAGGGGCAGGTCGGGAAAACGTTAATTCCAAAATATTCGTTAATCTCTTCCTTTGTCATAGGAATTTCATCATCCCTGAAAACAGCGATACCGTTTTGATCGGGATTTTCAAAGGGAATTTTTTCGGTAATAGTATTAAAAAATATCTCACCATTACCAAAAATAACTTCACCTGTATTTGTCCCTATCTGCAAATCATTATTCTCACCTGCAATAGTCGTAGATTGACTACCCTGTGTTGAACTAACAGGTGTTTTTCCGTTATGCCATACGCCTATTCCCACAAGCGCAATCAGACATACACAACCGAATGAGCAAACCGCTCTCATAATTGTTTTTCTGTTTTTTCTTTTCGTTCGCTCGTTTTCAGCAATACGTTCAAAAACAATATTGATTGTTTCATCATAATTCTTCATAAACAAAGCCCTCCGTTTCAAGTTGTGATTTTAGAGATTTGCGAGCGCGGTAAACAAGGGTTTCTACGTTATGAACCGACTTTTTCAACACAACGGCCGCCTCTTTATTCGTAAAGCCCTCAAAGTATATCAGCCAAAGTATCTGACGATATTCTGACTTGAGTTTCTTCATCGCATTGTGGAGAATTATCTTGCGTTCCTCCTTAATATACAATGCTTCGGGGGTGTTTTTGCAATCGGAAATATCCGCACAGACGTCAATCGGTACTTCGATCTTGCGCGACACTCTTTTTACGTAATTGAGTGCCAGATTCCTGCCGATTGTATATAGCCACGTTTTGAAAGAACTTTTACCCTTGTCCTTGGGTTTCCTTGTTCCAAGAAGCACAAAAGTGTCTTCGGCGAGTTCTTCCGCAATATTGATATTACCGACTATACTGTTAAGATAAAAAACAAGTCCGTCGCGATATTCTTTTATTATTTCCGCTAATCCGCTCTCGTCACCGTCAAGAAAACGTCGATAACTGCCGGCACCGTTACCCATTGACATTCTCCTTTCCGAAAAGTTTTACCTTTCACTTATTACACAACAAAATCACAAAAAACTCACACTTAATTTATTTTAAATAAATCGCATCATCGGCGCAATAATAAAACAGAGGATGTGATTTTTTTGAAAAAACGTTTTCGTTTGTCCGCATTCGGTTTTCTTGCGGGCATTATGAACGGAATGCTCGGCGCAGGCGGCGGGCTTATTGTAGTCCCGTTACTGAAGCACTACGGACTAAGCCAACAAAAAGCACAGGCAACCGCAATAAGCATCATTCTGCCGCTGACCGCTATCAGTTCATTCATTTATTATCTCAAAGGACATATTGCACTTGATTCAAATCTGTGGTTTATCCCATTCGGCGCATTGGGAGCAATCATAGGTGCGTTTCTGTTGCCTAAAATCTCCAATAAAATACTAAAAAATATCTTTGCAGGTTTTATAATCTGGGCGGGGATACGACTTCTGTTAAAGTAGGTGTAACTATTGAGTTTATTTGACATAATTGCCGCTGTCGTTTCGGGAATGGCGGCTTCGTTAGGTATAGGCGGCGGTGGAATACTGATAATCTACCTCACGCTCTTTGCTTCAATGGAGCAATTAAAAGCGCAGGGGCTGAACTTATTATTCTTCATCCCCTGCGGCATAATAGCGCTTATAATTCATTTAAAAAACAAATTGATTGATAAAGCATACTCCATTCCGCTCATTTGCGGCGGCGTAGTAGGTGTGCTTGTCGGAAACTACCTTTCAACCCTGATAGACACGAATATACTGAGCAAAATATTTGCCGTATTTATCATTTTCATAGGTTTAAGAGAATTGCTCACAAAGCCAAAAATCAAAGAGAAAAAATAGTCTTTTCTTCTCCGCGCGTTACCTTTTTACGAATAAAATCAACGCACGCTTTGAGCAATACGCCTATATAAAAACCAACAACGTTTAGAATTACGTCATCAATATCTATATGTCCGTTTTTCAGCAAATACTGCGAAAACTCAATAAGGCAACTTACAAAAACAGGCAAAAGAAGGGTTAGTAAAATCCTTCTTTTTTTCTTTTTTATTGCAAACCAAAAACCTAACGGCAACAATATCGCAACGTTTCCCATAAACAAAAATGTATTTTCATAAGCAAACTCCTTATCGGAAGTAATATACTCAAACATAGTTTTGAATGGGACAAGATTAATCGTTACCTGCTCACTTGATTGTCTGTTGAGGATAAATCCAAAAATCAGAATCGAAATATAAAGAATTGAAAAGGCTGTCAAAGCATCTTTTAAGAACACCCTATACGTTTTGCGCCACTCGGCAGTATCCCTCTTTCCCCTTAAAAAAAGGCGAAACAAGGTTGGCACAAGTGCAACAACAGTAAGTGCAACAGCAACATCAAACGGTTTATCATAATAAAAAATAAATCTCCACAAAGCGAATGGCACACCAAAAGAATGGTATCTGATTTGGGTTATTATCTGCCAGATAACAGTGATAATCACACAAGCAATAGTAAACCACTTTATTCCCCTGCCAACAAATTCAAGTTTGATTTTCAAAAGCCACATAACGTAAAGCGAAGCAAGAGACAATGCGCACACTGCGCCTATTTGCCGCGGTATCGTCATATTATGAATAAACACCGGAAAGATTGTTATAAACAGAAGAAGGGAGCAAAAAAACGAAGAAACCACCGCTTTATGCCCCTCTACAAATGCCCGCACTTTATTTACCATTAGTATTTCTCCTGTAATCAAGATACTGTTGTAAAATCTCTACCGCCGCAACAGCATCGATTACCGCCTTCCTCTTCTTGCCCCAAACGTCTGCCTGGGAAAGAAGTGTACTTGCATAAAGAGTAGTACAGCGTTCATCCCTGCACACTGTTTCCACACCCGTTGCTTCCTGAAGTGCCTTTGCAAAATCAGCACATTTCTGCGCCCTTTCGCCCGCGCTTCCATCCATATTAAGCGGATAGCCGACCGCAATCTGCTCCGCTTTTCTTTCAATAACAATTGCCTTTATCTTTTCAATAAGATGGGGCTGGTATTTTTCGGTAATAACACAGACGGGTGACGCCAACGTTTCAGTTTTATCACACACGGCTATGCCCGTCCTTGTGTCACCGTAGTCAACGGCAAGAATAACCATTGGCGCACACCTCCTAATCAGTTTTTATCTTCTTCCACCAACTCTGTTTCTTAAAGGTGGATATATTTTTGTCAAGATGGGAATTATCTGCTTCACCTACAAGTTTTGCAACTCCGTTATCGTAGTCGATAGTATAAATCGCGGTATTATCGCACCACTCTACGTAAGCAAGTCTTTCAAGCGTACCATATCGGATATATCCGATATAATTCCTTATAGCACATCCATGGGACACAACGCAAACGGTCTTACCCTCATTTTCTCGTGCAATTTTTGCGATTGAAGAAACCATTCGGTTGCACACACTCTGCATTGTTTCTCCGCTTGGCGCGCGGAAATTGTAAGGTTCATTCATCCAGACACCTGCGGGTTCGGGATAAAGTTTGGGAATATCCTCAAAAGGAACCCCCTCCCAGTCACCGCCGTCAATCTCCATCAAATCATCAACCAATGCAAACGGAGCATTGTGGTATTTATTTGCGGCAAGTGCGGTTTCCTTCGCCCTAATCAGCGGACTCGAATAAACCGCATCGACGTTAACGCTTTTCATCCTTTCCGCCAACGCTTCAAGTTGTTTTTTCCCGATTTCTGTAAGCCCACTGTCAAGATGCCCTTGAAACACTCCATGGACGTTACCTATCGCCTGAGCATGACGTATAAGTAAAATACGAGTCATTCAAAATCACCAAACCTGAACTTTTCCAACAATGTCGTTTACGGAAGCGATACCGTTTTTGTTAAGGTAAGCATTCAATCCGTCAACAATCTTTATCGGTGCGTAAACGTCGTGGAAAATAGCAGTACCGACTTGAATTGCACTTGCACCGGCAAGCATCATTTCAACGGCATCCTCCCAAGTGCTTATACCACCCATACCGATTACCGGGATTTTAACCTTGTTTGCAACCTGCCACACCATTCTGATAGCAACGGGCAAAACTGCTCTACCCGACAAACCACCCGTATTATTTCTTAAAACAGGACGTCTGGTATTTATATCAATTTTCATACCGGTAAGCGTGTTAATAAGAGAAACACTGTCTGCACCGGCACTTTCAGCAGCAAGAGCAAGTTCAGTAATATCCGTAACGTTGGGTGTTAATTTTACGATGAGCGGCTTTGAAGTACGTTTACGCACTTCACGCGTTACGTTTTCAACGCTTGTACAGGAAGTACCAAAGTTTATTCCACCCTCTTTTACGTTAGGGCAGGAAAGATTAAGTTCAATCATATCAACGTCGCTTGCTTCAAGCACTTCAACGGTTTTGCAGTAATCTTCAAGTGAATGACCCGCCGAGTTTGCAATTATAACAGTATTCTGCTGTTTAAGCCATCCCAAATCCTCGGAAACAAATTTCTCAACTCCGGGATTCTGTAATCCAACGCTATTGAGTATGCCCGATGCGGTTTCTGCAATTCTCGGAGGAGGGTTTCCGAGGCGTTCCTTTAAAGTTATACCTTTGCAGGAAATTCCGCCCAATTTTTCAAGGGGATAGAGTTCGGCATACTCTCTACCGAAACCGAAAGTTCCCGACGCTGTAATTACGGGGTTTTTAAATTCAACGCCCGCTATCTTAACCGACAAATCTGCCATAATTCATTCACCTCTAAAATTCAATTTCCTTGGAGTTGAACACGGGGCCATCCTTGCAGACGTGCTTATAATGCTCACCGTTTGCATCCTTTGTCTTGCAAGCGCAAGCAAGACAAGCACCAATCCCGCAGCCCATTCTCTCTTCAAGAGATACATAGCACTCAATATCCGATTCATTAGCGATAGCGGACACAGCCTTTAACATCGGAGTCGGACCACAAGCATAAATTACATCAATTTTCTGATTTTTTATGTAATCTTTTAAAACGTCGGTAACAAAACCGTGCTTACCGTAAGAGCCGTCATCCGTTGTAATTTCAACGCTTACGCCCGCATTTTTGTAATCTTCTTCAAGAATTACCGCCTGCTTGTTTCTGAATCCAAGAATTGCACAAGCGTCGGCGGAGCAATTTTTAGCAACGTCGAGCATCGGAATTACACCGATACCTCCACCGATAATAACAGCCTTTTTATCGGGCGTAATATTGAATCCTCTGCCAATAGGAGCGAGCATATTGATTACGTCACCTTCTCGCCTTTCGGCAAGCCACTGTGTACCCTTTCCCTTGATTTCAAAAACTATGCGCAACTGACCTTTTTCTTTCAGAATTTCACAAATTGAAATCGGTCTCCTCAAAGTCAGATCGCCGCACAAAATATGAACAAACTGTCCCGAAGTTGCCACATCTGCAACCAGCGGACAATCAATATAAAACTCAACAATATTTTCGGTAAGTTTATTTACCTGAGCAATTTTAAAATCGTCCTGAATATACTTCAATGCCGTTCCCTCACTATCTGTTTTTTATATGCGCGGTGATGTCGTCCCTCATTCTGATTGCTTCGTTTCTTGCAGCCACGGCATAATCACGCTCATCCATTCCCGCTTTCTTATAAGCGTACATTACGCCTCGGGAGGAGTTGATAATTGCGCCAAGGCCGTTTTTATCAAACGCACCGACAACGTCTGCTGCGCCGCCGCCCTGTGCGCCGTAACCGGGAACAAGGAAGAACGTTTTTGTTAAAGTCTTGCGAAGTTCATCAAGTTGAGCGGGGTAAGTTGCACCAACAACCGCGCCGACTGCAGAATAGCCATATTTACCAATCGGGAGCATTTCTCCCCATTTTTCACACATATCGCCCATAACGTTATAGAGAGTTTTATCACCCATCTTCTGATCCTGAAGTTCACCTGACGAGGGATTTGAAGTTTTTACAAGAACGAAGATTCCGCAATCTTTCTCATCACACGCTTTGAGAAGCGGCTTGATGCCATCTGATCCAAGATAGCCGTTAACTGTCAATGCATCACCACCAAAGGGAGCAAACTCAGTTGAACCGACTTTAATTGTTCCAAGATGAGCGTTTGAATAAGCCTCCATAGTGCTACCAATATCGTTTCTCTTGCCATCGGTAATAACGAACATACCCTTAGATTTTGCATATGCAATTGTATCATAAAGCGCTTTTACGCCCTGCCATCCATACATTTCGTAGTAAGCGCACTGCGGTTTAACTGCGGGAACAATATCATAAATCGCATCTATAAGTCCTTTATTGAACTCAAACAAAGCCGCGCCCGCCGCCTCAAGAGTTTCTCCGTACTGCGCAATAGCGTTGTCGAGGATATACTTCGGAATATCCTCAATTTTCGGATCAAGACCCACAACACTGGGATTTCCTGTTTTAACAATTTTTTCAATCAACCTATCAAGCGACATTTTTCAACACTCCTAATTATCTTTATATACTATTTTACCTCTGCAAACAGTGTACTTTACCTTGCCGAGAAGTTCAACGTCTTTAAACACACAATTTACTGACTTGCCGTGAAGTTTATTTACGTCAACTGTCCATTTCTCGTTTTCATCAAACAAGAACAGATCCGCATTCTCCCCTTCCGCAAGCACGCCCGCGGAAATTCCCAATATTTGTGCGGGATTAAATGACATAAGTGCAAGCAATCTTTTAAGTGAAATAAGCCCCGTTTTTACAAGTGCGGTGTATGAAGCGGAGAATGAAGTTTCCATTCCGACAACCCCATTGGGTGCTTTTTCAAAATCCGACTTATCTTCAACCGTATGCGGCGCATGGTCGGTTGCAATTGCATCGAGCGTACCATCAAGTATGCCGTCTATAATCGCAAGCCTATCCTCTTCACAACGAAGTGGAGGGTTCATTCTGTAATCAGCATCCCTTGAAAGGAGTTTTTCTTCCGTAAACCAGAAATAATGCGGAGCGGTTTCAGCCGTAACTTTTACTCCACGCACTTTTGCCTGACGGATTATTTCAACCGAGCCCTTTGTGCTGACGTGACAGATATGAATCGGTGCGGCTAGTTTTTCGGCCTCCTCAATTTCACGAAGCGTTCCAACGTCCTCCGCATCGGGTGTGATTCCCTTAACACCGAGTTTTTCAGAAACCTCACCAAGATTGATTATGCCGCCACGCACAAGAGAGAGTTCCTCGCAATGTGCCAATATTTTTTTATTAATTTTATTTGTTTCAGCAATACCCTCTCTGAGAAGTTCACGTGTCGCAACGGGCACACCGTCATCGGAAAACGCTACTGCCCCCGCTTGACTCAAAGAAGTAAAATCACAAATCGCCTCACCCGCCATACCGCGTGTAACGGAAGCAACAGGATAAACTCTTGCGCTTGCGCCCTCTGATTTTTCAATGATATATCGCACGGTTTCAACGTTATCAGTAACAGGTTTTGTATTAGGCATAGCCGCCATTGAAGTAACTCCACCCGCTACCGCAGCATTACAACCCGTTATTATATCCTCTTTATGTGTAACGCCCGGATCTCTGAGATGAACGTGCATATCAACAAGTCCGGCACAAGCGACAAGACCGTTTGCATCAATCACCTCATCGGCGCTACAATTGATTTCTTCAGCGATTTTTTTAATTTTTCCGTCACCAACAAAGATGTCACCGACAAAATCAAAATCGTTTTTAGGATCAACAATGCGGGCGTTTTTAATTAAAATGCTCATAAATTTAATCTCTGCTGCCTTTCAATAATAATAAATAGATAAAACTTAATCCACCAAATTAACGGCGCACCGCTCTTTGATGGATTGAGTGTCTGAAACGGTTATTTCTTTTCAGTTACGTTTGAAACAATTCCGTCAACTATATCCGCTTTGAATACCGTCACAGCAAATGCCGCTGTGAAAACGAATGCAAGTATAAGACAAACTGTAATTCCAACGTATTCAGTTGCGATGATGCCGATAAGTGTGAGCACCCACTGCAAAGCGTATACGCCACCGAAAGCGTATTCGGAATATTGCTTGAAATCAATATTCTGCGGAAGTGCGGGAATAATTTTCTTAATATCAATAAAGCGGAGAGCGGCATAGATAACGAAAACAAAGATGTTGATAATTGCAAACACCTTTGCAAGACCTATAAAGAAAGAAAGATCAAACAAATTTTTTGTAAAAATTGTGAAAGTCTCCGACAAACCCCAGAAGGAGAATTTAAACCACGGGCAGAACATAAAAATAAACATCAGCACAGAAATACCGATTTTAATCCAGCCTGCAATATTTGGCAAAGCAAAAATATCATTGTTGATATTAGCACTTGGAGCGGGTGCAATGGGTTGTTCAACAGGCTGCTCGACCGTAGTCTGATTTACTACCGGTTGACCAACGGGCTGTCCACACGAAGCACAAAAAGCAGCGCCCTCAACTAATTCTGTACCACACTTACTACAAAACATTTTATTACCCCCTTATAGTGTTAAAAAAAGTATCAATTAAATTATACAAAATAGCAGTTTATATGTCAAGGGCAACGTCTAAAATCAAACGCCAAATTTTAAAAATCATTTTCCAATTTTTTTCTTAAATATATTTTATTTTAGGAAACATACTAACTATTGCAAACGCAAAACAAAATTAAAATTTAGGAGTGCAAATATATGTCAAGAAATCAGAACTTGGTGCCTCAGGCAAGAGAAGCACTTAACCGTTTTAAGATGGAAGCAGCAAACGAAGTTGGCGTAAACCTCAAGCAGGGTTACAACGGCGATCTCACTTCCAGACAGGCTGGTTCTATCGGCGGCCAGATGGTTAAAAAGATGATTGAGTCTTACGAGAACAACATGAAATAATAATGCTTGCAGCGAAGATGGAAACATCTTCGCTGCAATGTTTTTTATGATTTTTCGTTAATACAAGACAACTGTAACTTTGTTTTATGACATCCCCTCGCCACGCTACGCGCGGCCCTCTCCCCTTTGGGCAAGGGGCGCTGAAAATTGCATCAATAAAGGGCGGTGGTGTACCGCCCTTTATCTTTAATTTAGTGACTGGTTATCAAGACACAGAACCGTCCCCTGTGTGTCCCTTTTTTGACTTTTTCCAAAACTTTTCTTTAAACAACAGTACAATTCCTATAATAGCACTTTCGCATAAAATAGTTATAAACAAAAAGACCATACCCAAACCTGACACCCTGCTACTTGCCTCGTTTTCATGTATAAGCAAAAAATTGTTTATCGCTTCTAAAACACCCGTATATGCCAACAAACGAATAAACACATAACAAAAAAACATCATAGCAAGCATTCTTAAAGCTGCAAATTTAAATGAACTATTCTTATAAATAAGCACGAATGCAACAATCAAAGCGCCAGCAAATATAGAAAGCATAAGATGAATTTCATTTTTTTGAAATTCCAGATATGGAATATAACTAACATACATAACTGGTACACTTAAGAGTACCCCACCTATAATACCTGTTAATATATTGCTAATCTTCATCAATACCACCCCATATAAAGTCCATAACCATATTTGATCATAAAATTGTCCCTAGGATCATCAAAAAAAGAAAATATATCCCCATGAGGCACATTGGGCTTTAAAACTTGATTAATACCTGCGCCCAAACAAAGTATCCTTTTGGGGAAAGGTATCAGTATCCTTTTTGAGAAAAGTGCAGCTCCTAAATAACCAAAATTAATATTGTCTGGGGCATCGAAACGTAATACCATCCCTTTATACATATAGATTTTTCCTTCTTCAAATTGCCATTCGTCTTTAAGTTTTATATCTAACTCCTTGCCATCGTCCACACTGTTATAAAAATATATACACGCACTCGCATAACCATATGTTTCCTCATTAAGTTTTGTGTATCTCTCCCTCAGTCAAAATCAGAGATTTTGCCAGCTCCCTCGTCAGATGGAGCCTTGATTTTTAGGATTTTTCAATCAACACAGAGAACCGTCCCCTGTCTTTTCTTATTTGTGTGTTTTGTTTTCTAACTGTCCCCTGTGTTTTCTGTCTTTTCATCGTCCACTATTTGTGTGTTTTCAGAGTTGAATTGTTCAACTGAGGAAACATTTTTCTTTTTACGATACGACAAAACAGCATTTACTACAACTCCAACACAGGCCAAAAAAATCATAATCCAATAAACAACATGAAATGCAAATATATCTGTATTAATGTATAATACATCAAAAACAATCCCCAAAATATATAGAATAATTACAAGTATGTTCATTACTAATAAACTCCTTTTTTAATCAACAACCTCGAAATATCTTAGAGTAGACCAAACGGCACCTGACAAACCAACCAATAAACCAACACCCGCCCCAAGACAAGGATTAATTACAAACGAAACATAAGACGCATAAGCACCCATATTTCCTATTGCCATAAAAGTAAAATCCCCTGCTAATGCTGGATCTTCTTGCCACTTGCTAAGCTCTTGTTCAATAGCGTTTTTAATAGCTATATCTTGCTGATATTTTCTTTCTGCCGCCAATTCATTTGATTGTACGTACGCATCCCAAAAAGCTGTTACCCCATCATACACCGCATCAATATACTGTTGCCTGATTTGAGTATCTACGGCTTGCTGCTGTTGCTGGATCGCCATATTGCGCCCGTATAATTCTTTTATCCACTCCCAAAGCTGTCCGCCGATATCAACACGAACAACGGGATTATTATCACAATAAGCATACAGATTTTTATATGTCATACTCATTGGGCTTGCAGTTAAAACGGCCGTAGTATCCGCATTAATAAACCTACAAGTATCGGGGTCATAGTAACGGGTGTTGAGGTAGTACAATCCTGTTTCAACATCGTAATAATAACCACGGTAACGAATCGGATTGATTTCTGCCATTGTGCCTGTGGAAGATGTGACTTTACCCCATGGGTCGTAGGTATAAGAAGCAACTACTGTACCGTTGGTATCAACAACTTTGATTACATCACCCTGCAAATTTTTGACATAGTAATACGGAACATCGTTATAGGTGAAACCTAAAATCTGTCCGTCGCTATCGTAAATAAACCAGATAATATCGTTACCTGTTTTCTGCGCAAGGATAGTTGTTCCGTTGACAAAATATTCGGTTGTAACGCCGTTTACAGTTTTCTTTGTTCTTATGCCGTCAAGGTCATAAGTGTAGGAAATCTGTGTTCCGTCGGCCTTTGTGATGCTGTCAAGAGTTCTACCCGTCCACGACATTGTGTTACCAAGGTAGTTTATCGGGTTGCCGATGGTGTCATAAGTAATACTCTGACCACCAAATCCAACGAGCAAATCTTTCCACTCACTGTCGTAGACGTAGTGAGTTTTTGAACCGTCAGCATTGACTTTGTAGTTGATATTTCCACCGTCGTTGTAGAAATATTTTGTTACTGTGCCGTCAGAGCCACTTGCTCTTGTAAGTTGATTCAACGTATCGTAGAAATACGTTGTTGTAACGCCGTTGTTTGTAACGGTCTTAATATTGCCTATATCATCGTAAGTATAGATTTCATTGAAAATAGTTTGGCTGTTTTTGGAGTATTTTACGCTTGCGGGCAGGGTTGTCGTCCTGTTGCCACCTGCGCCTAAGTAGGTAATTTCTTTTTCATAGACATTGCCTACGGCTACCTTTTCTTCACGGCTGAAGTCATCGTACTGAACAGACACTGTTGCGCCCGAAAGAAGAACAGTTGTGCCCTTTCGTCCGCCTTCGCCATAGGTAAAGGAAACCGACTTTTCCTCACCCGCAAAGGTGTAAGTTACGCCGTTGGGGCGGTCGAATTCGTCGTAGGTTGTGGCAATTTTTGCATAGCCTGTGTAAGTCAGACTCAGCACACGTCCGCTGATGTCATAATTATACACCAATTTTCTGTTATTTGCAATATCGTAAATGTACGCAACCTGTCCCTTATTGTTGTAAACGGTGTTGAATTTTGTAATTCCGTTTACTGCAACGCTTGTTACTCTGCCGTATTCGTCATAGGTGTCGAAAAAAGGAGAGAACGGCGAAAATCAATGATTTACCATATCTCTCCCTCAGTCTTTTGCTTCGCAAAATCCAGCTCCCTCGTCAGAGGGAGCCTGTGAAATTGCATCAATAAAGGGCGGTGGTGTACCGCCCTTTACCTTTAATTTAGTGACTGGTTATCAAGACGCAGAACCGTCCCCTGTCTTTACCCAGACATAGAACCGTCCCCTTGTGTTATTTTGTCTTTCCTTTACACAATTTTCATTGGACTATCTGAATGCAATCCTTTGTCGAGATAAGTAAGACTCCAACCATTAGCTGAAAGCCATGGAGATTTTGAAATAATATCGTCAAAATCTTCATTTTCACGCAAATCCAAAAAACATATTTTGGAGTTAGAGCAAAAGATAATACTACCATCCGCTCTATAAAACGATAAACGTTCTGCATTTACTCCATCTCTTCCAAATTTCCAACTAAAAATACTGTTCGTAACATTTGTTAACAGTTCACAGCTTTTTTCAGATACATTATAAAACTTCAACCAACCATTTTGAGCTGCTTCTATCATTTGAGACATATCCTCAAAACCAACACCAACAGCCCCTTTTAAATTGGTGTCAGATATATCACGTATACGATGAACGAAAGACATATCAATCATTTCAAACTCACACAGAGTATCGAAGAATGAAGGTTTGCCATAAGTTATATCTAAGGAGAAAAAAGCACTATACTCACAACATTTCTTGATTAAATCTTTGTATTGTTCTCCTAAGATATCATATTTTTCATTTTTACCAACATAAATATTGGAATCCAAAAATACATACTCCTTAACCAAACGCATATAACTAATCTCCTATTAATATATTGGTACACCATACCATAAATGAAAGTCATTACCATTAAATCTTCGTGTATATGGATGGTAATGCATATAATGTCCTGCTGGATCCCTGTTCGTTATGGGGAAATGCACCTCTGGACCTTCAGGCCAACCATAACCCAGTTTAATAGTCATATGCAAAACACCCTTTGCCAAGGGTGTATACAACCCGTAAGAAGAATATGACGATGATGATGTGCTTTGGTAACTCCATGCAATAGCCTCACTCTCACTCATCGGACCTGTAACAAAATGAAACGTCTTATATACTGATGCGCCATAATATACTCTAGGGATTCTATCATTCATGGGGAGAGAAGTAGATATATCTCCAGCTACAGTCTGCGTTTGTGTGGTAGTACTAGAAAAACTTGATGATGAAAATAGAGATATAGTCTGTGCTGCTTGATAAATTCCATATCCTGCTGCACCCAAAGTAATTGTTGTGTTGACATCATAGGTTGTTTCGTTGCCTCGCTGGTCTATTACGGAAGTTACGTAGTTACCCGTTGAGTCGTTAACAAGGGGCAGGAAAAATCCTGCCCCTTAGATTTGGGAAATTTAGATTACCGCTGTGTATTCAAAGAAGTCCTTCATATACTTGCTTGTCACTGAAGAACGAACGTCAAAGGTATATGACGTTGTTTCCGTGGGAGCGGTAGTTGTTGCTGTCCAAACGTAGTTACCGTTTGCATCAACTGTGTACTTGTCGATAAGTTTTACGTAGGAACTCTGGTCGCTTGTGAGCATTACTTTCACTCTGTTGATTTCAGCCGGCTTGGTAACAATTGTAAGGGTAAGTTTACCACCCGATACAGTGCTTGTTGCACTTACAAACACCGTTGACGGTTCAGGCTCGGGTGTCGCTGTTGACGGATCTATTGTAAAGTAATAGTAATCCTTTACATACTTGCCCGTGCTTGCGATACGCATATCAAGAGCATACTCCGTCTTTGTCGCAGGTGCATCAAAAGTAAGAGTCCATACATAGTCACCGTCTGCATTTACAGTGTACTTACTGACAACTGCAAGGCTGGTGCCAAGCGCATTTGCGGCAACAAGTTTAATTCTGTTGTAGTCACCGGATGAAGTTGTGATTGTAACTATAGCCTTGCCATCATCAATCTTGTAAGTTGCGGACTTGAAGATTGAATTTGTTTCAGGCACAGAAGGAGCAGTTGACGGGTCTATTGTAAAGTAATAGTAATCCTTTACGTACTTACTTGTGCTATTTACACGAATATCAAGCGCATACTCCGTCTTTGATGTCGGAGCATCAAAAGTGAGAGTCCATACGTAGTCACCATCTGCATTTACTGTATACTTGTCAACATATTTTACATAACTTGCAATCGCACTCGGCAAAGAAATCTTTACTCTGTTGTAATCCCCTGCGGGTGTTACAACCGTTACTGTAACCTTGCCGTCACTGATTGTATAAGTTGCAGATTTGAAAATCGTGTTTGTATCCGGTTCGGGCGCAACTGTTGACGGATCAATTGTGAAGTAGTAGTAATCCTTTGCATATTTGTTCGTGCTCTTTACACGAATATCAAGCGCATACTCTGTCTTCGATGTCGGAGC
>JAFYOI010000054.1 GCA_017560255.1 Clostridia bacterium | reverse complement strand
GGGCTTCTTCAATATTCCTGTTGACCATCTCTTTGGTGTAACTCTCCTTGCTCCCTATTTCAGCAAGGCTTTTGAGGGCAGAGAAAACGAGTTTGCAATCGTTTCTCCCGACTTCGGCTCAGTTACAAGAGCAAGAAAGTTCTCTCATTTCTTTGACGTGCCGATTGCAATCATTGACAAGCGTCGTCCCCAGCCGAATGTAAGCGCAGTTATGAATATCATCGGTGACGTAAGAGGCAAGAACGTTATCCTTGTTGACGATATGATTGACACTGCGGGCACATTGTGCAACGCTGCAAAGGCGCTCGTTGAAATCGGCGGTGCTAAAGAGGTTTACGCTTGTGCAAGCCACGCCGTACTTTCCGGCCCCGCTATCGAGAGATTGGCTGACAGCCCGATTAAAGAGGTTGTATTCCTTGATACAATCGAAATGCCCGAGGACAAGAAACTTGACAAATTCAAGATTCTCCCGATTGCCCCCTTCTTCGCTGAGGCAATCAAGAGAATTTACGAGGAGAAACCCGTTTCCGTACTCCACAAGTAATTTGAAATATGATTATGATAGGGAAGACCTTATGGGTTTTCCCTATTTTGCACTGATGTTATAATTCAACATAAATTTTATTTTTTTGGTGATATAATGATTTTTAAGAAAAAGTTTGAAAACACGGGCAGTATTGAATACATCGTTGTGGGGCTTGGCAACCCCGACCGAAAATATGAGGGGACAAAGCACAACGTGGGTTTTATGTTTATGGATCTTCTTGCCGAAAAATACGGCTTGAAAATCAACAAGATTAAGTATAAATCCGTTGTTTGCGATGCGGTAATAAAGGGGCACAGAGTGCTTCTCATGAAACCGCAGACATATATGAATAACAGCGGTGAGGCAATTCGTGAAGCGGCTCAGTTTTACAAAGTGCCGCCCGAAAATATAATAGTAATTTTTGATGATATTTCTCTTGAACCGGGCAAGTTGAGAATTCGTAAAAACGGCTCCGATGGTGGTCATAACGGATTGAAGAGCATTATATATCATCTTGTAAGCAATAAATTCCCTCGCATCAAAATCGGCGTCGGCGCAAAGCCGCACCCCGACTATGACCTGGCAAGTTGGGTGCTTTCGGGATTTTCCAAGGACGCCGCATCTCAGGTGAGTAAGGCGCTTGAAGACAGTGTAACTGCGCTTGAATATATGCTTGACGGCAAAACCGATACGGCGATGAATAAATTTAATTAGGCGGTAGATATGACGGGATTCAGTGCCGTTCTGCTCAAAGACGGTGGAATAAGTGAATTAAAAAAACTCAACTCCTCGGGGGCTCTTCCCCTTGGAGTTTTAGGTGCTTCCTATATACATAAACTCCATCTCGCTTCTGTTCTGAGTGAGGAAAACGGAGCGCTTATCATTATGCCCAATGAACTCGAGGCATTGCGCGCGCAAAAAGACCTCTGCCAGTTTGGCATCGATGCGCTTTACTGTCCGTCCAAGGAATTTGTTTTCAGAGAGATGGAGGGTATGTCGAGGCAGTACGAGCACAGACGTCTTGACGTTCTTGAAAAAATGTTGGAGGGCAAGGCAACGGTTGTCTGTTCGGCATCGACGGCGCTTCAGTTTACAATACCGCCGCAGGCGCTTCGAGAGCATACGCTGACCGTTAAGAAGGGGCAGGAAACGGATATAGAAACTCTGCGCCGTGTGCTTGTTTCTTCGGGTTACGTCCATTCCGCTCAGGTTGACGGTGTCGGACAATTCTCCGTTAGGGGTGGCATTGTGGATATTTTTCCGCCGTGTTGCCAAAATCCCGTAAGGCTTGAATTCTGGGGCGATGAGGTTGAAAGCATTTTCTCGTTTGATGTTGAAAGTCAGCGTCGCACGTCTTCGATGACGGAATTTAAAATAATTCCCGTAAGAGAGGTTATTTTTGACGACGTTGAGGCTTTTGCCGAAAAGATTGAGAAACTTGCTTCGTCAACAAGGAAAAAAGAACTGAAAGAGACTTTGCTTGCACAGGCGGACTTTGTAAGGTCGGGCAGGGCGGTCGGTGCGGACAGGTTTTTGCCTATTGCCTACGACAGTACGGCTACGATTTTTGATTATCTCGGCAATATGCGACTTATCGTGTGCGAAAGCGCAAGTGTAAAAGAGAGCGTAAATGCATATATCACAATGATGAATGAGGATATAAGCGCACTGCTTGAAGAAGGCGTGTTGTGCAAAGGGATGAGCGATTTTTATATTGGTTTTTCAGCCCTTTGCCAGATGTATGAAAAGCACCGTGCAGTTTATATCGATCTGCTTCCGAGGGGTAGTTTTGACACTAAAACACAGTACCTTCTCTCAATTCAGGCAAGACAGTTGTCGGGCTGGAACGGTTCGATGGAGTTGCTTTTAGAAGATATTAAACCGGCGCTTGAGCAGGACTATTCCTGTGTTGTTACTTGCCCGACGAACAAGGGCGCTCGTGTTGTGGCGGAGGATTTGATAAATGAGGGTGTCAACGCCGTATATTTTGACACAATACCCCCGATTTTCCCGCCCAGGACGGTCAGCGTTATAAAGGGTAATTTTTCTTGCTCAATGGAATATCCGGAACTTAAATTCCTGATGATTTCTCATTCGAGTTATACTGTACCGCTTGAAAAGAAAAAGAAGAAACAAAAGGCGTTTAATTCAATCTGTTCTCTTGAGGAGATTTCCAAGGGAGATTACGTTGTTCACGCAACTCACGGAATCGGTATTTTTGATGGAATACATAATATAGAATTTCAGGGAATCCGCAAGGATTACATAAAAATCCGTTACGCCAAGGACGAGGCGGTTTACGTGCCGGTAACGCAACTTGACCTTGTCAGCCGATATATCGGTAACCGTGACGAGAGTAAGATAAAACTTTCAAAACTTGGCGGAGTTGAGTGGAAGAACGCAAAGTCACGTGCGCGTAAAGCGGTGCGGGATATGGCGGATGAACTGATTGCGCTGTATTCAAAACGCGCGCAGAGTAAGGGCCATGCATTTTTGCCAGACGGCGAATTACAAAGGGATTTTGAGTGTCACTTTGAGTTTGACGAAACTGACGACCAATTGCGTTGTGCCAGGGAAATTAAAGAGGATATGGAAAAATCCGTGCCGATGGACAGACTTCTGTGCGGCGACGTAGGTTTCGGTAAAACCGAGGTTGCGCTACGCGCGGCGTTCAAGTGTATCTGTGAGGGCAAGCAGTGCGTAATACTCGTCCCTACAACCATCTTGGCGTTCCAACACTACGGTACGATTATGAAGCGCTTTTCGGGCTTTCCGATTGAAGCGGAGATGTTGTCGCGCTTCCGTACCCCCAAACAGCAGCGTGAGATAAAACAAAGACTGAAAAACGGCAGTATTGATATAATAGTCGGCACTCATAAACTTCTGAGTAAGGATATTGAGTATCACGACGTAGGATTGCTGATTGTTGACGAGGAGCAGCGTTTCGGTGTTGCACAGAAGGAGAAGTTAAAGGAACTTTTCCCCGATGTAGACGTGCTTACCCTGTCCGCTACACCTATTCCGCGAACGCTCAATATGGCGATGTCGGGCATAAGAGATATGTCCGTACTGGAGGAAGCGCCGACAAACCGTTATCCCGTACAGACCTACGTTATGGAGCATAATAATGCGGTGCTGATGCAAGCGATGCGAAAGGAACTTGCGCGCGGCGGTCAGTGCTATTACCTGCATAATAATATAGAAAGCATAAGTAGCGTCGCTTTCCGAATTTCTCAGGAGATTGAGGGCGCGCGTGTTGCCGTTGCCCACGGTAAGATGGGTGAAGAGGAACTGAGCGAAGTGTGGCGCAAACTGCTTGAAAATGAGATTGACATCCTTGTCTGCACAACGATTATTGAAACGGGCGTTGACGTGCCGAATGCTAACACACTTATTATCGATGGAGCGGACAGAATGGGACTTTCTCAACTTCATCAGATTCGCGGCAGAGTCGGACGTTCGGGGCGCAGAGCATACGCATATCTTACTTTCACAAGGGGCAAGGAATTGAGCGAGATTGCAAACAGCCGTCTTTCCGCAATCAGGGAGTTTACGGAGTTTGGCGCGGGATTCAAAATTGCTATGCGTGACCTTGAAATAAGGGGCGCGGGCAACGTTTTGGGCGCTCAGCAGCACGGGCATATGGAAGCGATTGGCTATGATATGTATATTAAAATGCTCGGCGAGGCGGTCAAGGAGAAGAAGGGCGAAAAATCTTCGCTTGAAAAACCCGAATGCCTCATTGACCTGCCTATTGAAGCGCATATTCCCGAAAAATATATCGACAACGTGGCGCACCGACTTTCGATTTATCGTAAGATTGCCGATATTCGCAATCAGGCGGATGCAGACGACGTTGTTGAGGAACTTGTTGACCGCTTCGGCAAACCGCCCAAAGCGGTTATGGGACTCATAGAAGTTGCATTGCTTCGCAACAAGGCGGCAGCGCTCGATATTTATGAAATCCGCAAACTCGGTGGCAGTCTGCTTCTGTTTATAAGTGACATTGACCCCGAAAAAGTCAAAGCGATGAGCAGGGCGATGAAAAAACGCATAAGCGTCGGAGTTCGTGGCGGCAAAGAACATATCGCAGTTAAGATGCTCGACGGACAAACTTCTGCACAGGCTCTCAAAGAAGTGCTTGAAGTTTATGGTGCATAAAATGTTTGGAAAATAGTGTTGATTTTTGTATATTAAATATGTATAATGTAAGTGTATGGCTGTGCAAAGATGAAAATACCAAAATGTATTGCACGCAGGAGGGTATATAAATGACTCAGAACAAATCAATTTTAAGTTGGCTCGATGAAAAAATCGAACTTGTAAAACCCGATAATATCGTTTGGATTGACGGTAGTGAGGCACAGATTGAGGAACTTCGCAAAATCGCTTGTGAGAGCGGTGAACTTACAAAACTCAATCAGGAAGTATTGCCGGATTGCTACCTTCACAGAACGGCTGTGAACGACGTTGCTCGTGTTGAGGGCAGAACGTTCATCTGTACTCCCACAAAGGAGGAGGCAGGCCCCACAAACAACTGGATGGAGCCGAGTGAAGCGTACAAGATGCTTTACGAGATTGCAAAGGACAGTTACAAAGGCCGCACAATGTATATCATTCCGTACTCCATGGGCCCTGTTGGCTCGGAGTTTTCCAAGGTTGGTATTGAGATTACCGACTCTATCTACGTTGTTCTCAATATGGTTATTATGACCAGAGTTGGCAAGGACGTTCTTGATTTCCTCGGTGACAGCGAAGACTGGATCAGAGGTTTCCACTCCCGTTGCGAAATCAATGAGGAGAAGAGATATATCTGTCAGTTCCCGCAGGACAACACAATTATCTCCGTAAACTCCGGTTACGGCGGAAACGTGCTCCTCGGCAAAAAGTGCTTTGCTTTGAGAATTGCTTCCTACCTCGGCAAGAATGAGGGATGGATGGCTGAACATATGCTCATTCTCGGTATTGAAAATCCGAAGGGTGAAGTTAAGTACGTTTGTGCTGCTTTCCCGTCCGCTTGCGGTAAGACAAACCTTGCAATGCTCATTCCGCCCGAATACTACAAAAAGCGCGGCTATAAAGTATGGTGCGTAGGTGACGATATTTCCTGGATCAGAATCGGTGAAGACGGCAGACTTTACGCAATCAACCCCGAGAACGGCTTCTTCGGCGTTGCTCCCGGTACAAATGCGAAGTCCAACCCCAACGCTCTTGAGGCAACAAGAAAGGGAACAATCTTCACAAACGTTATGTACAAGCCCGAGGACGGCACAGTTTGGTGGGAAGGTCTTGATAAGAACCCGCCCGCAAACGGTATTGACTGGAAGGGCAATCCCTGGACTCCCGATTGCGGTGTTCCCGGTGCTCATCCGAACAGCCGTTTTACAGCGCCCGCAAAGAACTGTCCGTGCATCAGTTCCGAGTTTGAAAATCCGCAGGGTGTGCCGATTTCCGCAATCGTATTCGGCGGCAGACGTGCAAAACTCGCTCCGCTCGTATACCAGTCAAGAGATTGGAAACACGGTGTATTCGTAGGTTCTGCTATGGCTTCCGAAACAACAGCCGCTGCAAGTGGTGCGGTTGGCGTTGTTCGTCGTGACCCGATGGCTATGCTTCCGTTCTGCGGTTACAATATGGCTGACTACTGGCAGCATTGGTTCGATATGGGTGAAAAACTCGGCGACAAGGCTCCGAAAATCTTTAACGTTAACTGGTTCCGTAAGGACGAGGACGGCAACTTTATGTGGCCCGGATTCGGCGACAACCTCCGCGTTCTTGAATGGATTATCAAGCGTTGCGACGATGAGGTAGGCGCTAAGGAAACCGCTATCGGCTACTTGCCCAACCCGAGTGACATCGACCTTGAGGGCATTGAGGGCGTAACTGAGGAGTCCCTCGCTTCCATCCTTGATGTTGATAAGGAACTCTGGAAGACCGAGGCTGACGGCATTGAGGAGTTCTACTCCAAGTTCGGCGACAGACTCCCGCAGGGCATCAGAGAGCAGATTGACACTCTCAAAAACAATTTGAAGTAATTTTGACCGCCTGCGAAAGTGATTTCGCAGGCGGATTTTTTAAAAACTGCTTATGTAATTGTTTTAACAACCGTAGAATATATTTTACAATAGAATACCGTCTATTGTGAAATCATTACGGATGTTGACGAAAAAATGTTTTGACAATCGCATATTTTTTCATTATGTATGAATAAATATTTTAGTGTTGAAAAAAGAATTATATTGTTGACTTTTTAACGCGCTTTGTTTATAATATAGGGTGCGTATCAAAAAATAAATTTTAAGGAGAATTACAAAATGAAAAAGGTACTTGCACTTGTTTTGGTAATTGCTACACTTCTTTGCGTTGCTGCTTGTGGCGGTAACGACGACACAACTACCACAACTGCTACAACAACTCAGGCTAACACAACAACTCAGGCTAACACAACAACTGTTCCCACAACTGTTCCCTCAACAGATGGCGGCAGCACTGAGGGCAGCACTACAACTGCTACAACAACCGCTCCCACAACAACTTCTTCTTCAGTTGTATCTACAACACCCAAGCAGGAAGGAAATAAAGGTATCAACGGCGTTGACTACACAAACTCTAGCAACTGGGATAAGGTTGTAAACGGCGTTTACACATCTCAGAAGGGCGGCCTCCAGATCAGCGCTCCCGGTTGGAAGACATACAGCCTTTCTAACCTCATCTCTTTCGTTCCTGAGACTTACAACAACACAGGCGCAACAAACGCTGTTTGTGTTCAGGTTTATGACGCTGACCCCGCTGACGTTTTTGCTGCAAAGACAAAGGCAGACTTTGAGGCAGTTCTTATGACAAGCCTTGATTCCTTCAATTCTACAACTGTTTGCGGCTACCCCGCATACAAGGCTGTAGCAACTGATATGTACTTCGTATGGGTTGTTAACACTCCCACACACAAGTACTTCATCAACTTCATGCAGGCTCCGCTTGACAACGGCGGCTACTTGTTTGCAGATGATGCAGCAGCTATGATGGCTACTGTAAAAATCTACAAGTAATCAATTAAAACGCGGCGGCAACCTTCGGGTTGTCGCTTTATTTTTTCAAAAAAGTTTAAAAGTTTCTGTTTTTGTTATTTACTTTCGCAATTTAGTGTGCTAATATATACTTTAGCAATTTAAAACATTGGAGGTTTAAAGGTATGAACAGAAAAATTAAGAATGACAGCGTGGATTTTCTCTTTAAGTGCATTCTCGCTTTGGAAACGGAAGAGGAATGCTATGACTTTTTCGAGGATTTGTGTACCTTCCCCGAGATAAAAGCGATGGCACAGCGCATTGTTGTTGCTAAGATGCTTACCGATAAAACAGTTTACAGCAATATCGTTGCTGAAACGGGCGCAAGCACCGCCACAATCAGCCGCGTTAACCGCTCTTTGCAGGTTGGCAACGGCGGCTACGACGTAGTGTTTGACAGGGTGGCAAAAAAGGATGAATGAGTATTCTTCAATAGCGGATTTTTACGACCTTTTTACGCAGGACGTTGACTACGACGGACGTGCACAGTATATAAACGAACTTTTAAAGCGATGCGAAATCGGTTGCAAAACCGTGCTTGACCTTGCTTGCGGTACGGGCAGTATGACAATCCGCCTTGCAAAAATGGGTTACGATATGATCGGCGTTGACAGTTCGGAGGATATGCTCTGTGTGGCGCGCGACAAGTCGGAAAATTGCCCCGATATACTCTGGCTTTGTCAGGAGGGTGCAGAACTTGACCTTTACGGTGATATTGACTGCGCGATATGCACGCTTGACAGCGTGAATCATATTCTTGATTTTGACGAGGTTGTCGATACTTTCAAGAGGGTTTCGCTGTTTATGAATAAGGGCGGATATTTTATCTTTGACGTCAATACGGCGTACAAGCATCACACCGTTCTGGGCAACAACAGTTTCGTTCTGGAAGAGGACGGCGTGTTCTGTGCCTGGCAGAATGAGTACGAGGAAGAGAACAATATCGTTCATATGCAACTCGATTTCTTCCGCGAAGCAGGCGATTCCTACGACCGTTGCACGCAGTGTGTTTCTGAGCGCGCATACACAACGCAGGAGATTTTGAATGCACTCAGACTAAGCAGTTTTGAACTTGTTCACGCGTATGAGGATATGACTTTTGATGAGCCGACGGAAACGACGGAGAGGATATTCTACGTTGCGCGTAACGTCAAGAAATAGAAAGGGCGGGGGAGACCCTGGGAAGATTATGGGTAAACTTTTAAGATATATAACAAGTGACGGCACTGTTTCCATAATCGGTGTCGATACAACTGATATGGTTGCAAAAGCGGAGCAGATTCACAGAACGTCTGCTGTTACAACGGCGGCGCTCGGACGTCTTTTGACCGCAGCATCAATGATTGGTGTGACGCTCAAGGGCGAAAAGGACAGCGTGACTCTGCGTATGAACGGTGGCGGCCCGTCGGGTACGGTGCTCGCGGTTTCGGACAGTTTCGGTAATGCAAGGGGATACGTGAGCAATCCGATTGTTGAAATCCCGCTCAACTCCGTTGGCAAACTTGACGTGTCGGGTGCTATCGGTAAAGATGGTAGTCTTATTGTAATGAAAGATATCGGTATGAAAGACCCCTACGTAGGCAACGTGCCGATTATATCGGGTGAGATTGCGGAGGATATAACCTATTATTACGCTGTCAGTGAGCAGATTCCTACTGTCTGCGCGCTTGGCGTGCTTGTAAATCCCAATCTGACCGTTAAGGCGGCGGGCGGCTTTATAATCCAACTTTTACCCTTTGCCCCCGAGGAAGCAATCACCAAATTGGAGGAAAGCGTTGGCAAACTCAAACCCGTTACAACAATGTTGTCCGAGGGAATGAGTATAGAACAGATTTGCGCGCTTGCCATGGACGGATTTGAAATTGAACTTCTTGATGAGTACGAGGTTGAGTACAGATGCGACTGCAACAGGGAGCGCGTTGAGAGGGCTTTGAGGACGGTCGGCAAGGAGGAATTGACCGATATTCTTGAAAAGGACGGAAAAGCGGAACTCAATTGCCATTTTTGCGACAAGAAATATCGTTTCGATGCGGATGACCTACGCCGAATGATAAAAGAAATATAAAAAAGTTCAAAAAAATTAAAAATAATACTTGACAAAGTAAAAAATGTGATGTATATTATATAACGTTGTTTCACTAATAGAGGCAACCTCGTGGGAGCATAGCTCAGCTGGGAGAGCATCTGCCTTACAAGCAGAGGGTCACAGGTTCGAGCCCTGTTGTTCCCACCATTGTGGCCCAGTAGCTCAGTTGGTTAGAGCGCTAGCCTGTCACGCTAGAGGTCGACGGTTCGAGCCCGTTCTGGGTCGCCACATTTTTGCCTCTGTAGCTCAGTCGGTAGAGCAGTGGACTGAAAATCCACGTGTCGCTGGTTCGATTCCGGCCGGAGGCACCAAAATATGCGGATTTAGCTCATCTGGTAGAGCGCCACCTTGCCAAGGTGGAGGTAGCGAGTTCGAGCCTCGTAATCCGCTCCAAGGACGCTTAAATAAAT